>NZ_JAETXP010000009.1:639322-803947 GCF_019641635.1 Frischella sp. Ac48 | reverse complement strand
GCTCATAATGCTCAGTTCTTATTCATTGGCTATGAGCTGAGAATTATGAAACTAGTGGTTTATTTTATGAAAATTCAGTTAGTAAACAAAGCATCGAATAATTATCGTCTATCATTATCTTTTACCAGCTCATATAAAATTAAATGCCTATGTCAACAAAATACTTAAAATTTTATACCACATAATTGTGTTGGTTAAGTGATGAAAGCAGTTCGTTGTTTTAAATTTATTAATAAAAATGCAGTAGCGATACTCGTTAGCGATTTGTTCACTAAGCAAAACGGTTCGGGTATTTATCTTGCTCATTAACGTCTAGCACAATTAATAAGCTAGTAGGGAAGTTCGCTGAAAAAAGATAAAGCCAAAAGCGACAAGATTGATTATAAAAATACTAAAAGTATGATTTCCTTAACCAAGGTAGGTTATACTTATTTATTGATTAAGGATTACCATATATCTTATACTTTAGTTAGACCTAATAGGTTAAAATAAAAAAATAATATTACTAATATAATAATAAGAAGAAAGGATTAAAATATGCTTAAATTCACCCGCCTTTTTCAAAAGAAAAAGCTATTACTATTTAATTTAAGCTTGCTCTTTTTTACCAATGAAGCCACACCAATTTCTACCACTTCTTCTAAAAACATTGAAGGCTCTGCGCCTTATCTAATTTTTGATGGGCAAAAATCGGACGATCTATCCCCCTTATTGACAGTCAAATTGCCCGCTCCTGATGGTATTACTACTATTACTAAAAATACTAATTCCAGTGCTAACGACCCAATAATATTAGCCAGCAACACTAAGTTTTCGAATATAGAAACTTTTGTAAAACTACCCTCTGAAAATAACAAATACCCTAAAATTCAATTAAGTGATGTTCTCGCTAATTCATGGGGTGATAAAGACGGAGATGTGGTTAAGTCTATAAGCAGTGAAGAATTTTTAACGTTATCTTGGTCCGATAATGAGGGGCATAATCTGACAGAGAAAATAAAAAAGAACCCGAATATGGAATTAGAACCATGTGATGCGCCATTTAAATTAACATTATCTGCAGACCAATTTACTCTAAGTACAGAATATGGCGTACCTAGAGATTCTAATTATCAATCTGTCGCACATGATTATTATTTTTCCCCTCAAGTTCCTTTAGCCGTAAAATTTTGTTATGCGCAACCAAATCTTAATAATCAGGATGATGTGGATACGGACAGTTGGATAAAAAACAAAGGCTTTGTCACTTATGATAAAAACAACCCAGAAAATAATTTCCCAACAACAGGATCAAACAACTTATTTTTTGATTTAAAACTTGCCGGCTTGACTGTTGACGATATTATCCGTATTAATGGTACTAACGTCACACCTATTAGCGGAAATGGCATAAGTTTAGCCTTAAGTAAAAAGGATGGAAAATTAAGAGTCACTTTAAAAGGACCAACATATACAAGCACAAATACTTCCTTTGAACCTGCAACGTTTAAATTATACGCCGACAGCGCTAAAAACACTGCTTTCTATTCGTTCAAAATACAACGCTGGTATATCGGATTTGAGAACGCTTCAAATGGTTATGCAGAAACTCTAACCCGTTGTCAAAAATTAAAATATGCTATACCTGATATTCGGGATTTTACAAACTCTAATCGTCTTACAAGCGTTGGGTGGAATGGTGGTATACCTGGAGTTGGAGAACCTTACCGAAGAAAGATCAGCTATAAACAAAATGATGGTAAATGGATGGGAGGATTATTTTCAGAGTGGGGTACTGTATATAATAGCTATTATGAAAATAGTGATTGGCCAAAAGATACTAAAAACGAATTTAAGGTTCCCTATTTTTGGACTAAACAGCTAAGAAGTACCAATGATTATTTCGTTGTTGAATCCAAGACCGGTTTTGTTGGCAACCGGCAAAGTAGTGAACAAAACTATAATACTGCCTGTGTGAGTTCTGGTAACTAACAATTATAATTGTTATGGCATATAATATAAATATTTTGTAAAATCTCTTTATTATTTCTTTTTTACTATATCGCAATAGCAGCTATACCTTATACCATAAAATGGTATAAGGTTTTTTATTATATCTAGTTAAACAATCTAAATTTTCCTTATGTTATAAACAACACACAAATGAAGATAACCTTCGGTAAACTGCAATCCGTCACTTCATTTTTTCTATGAATTATAGGTAACATTGCCTCGCCAATCATTCCAATTAGGGGGCAAAAATATCTATGGTAGCCAAATATTATAACATTACGCTTAAATTGCTCATTAATTCGCAAATCAATCGCTAATGTTATCGGGCACATATTATGATATGTTGACCTCTGGTCAGTAAAAGAGCAAATGAAAATGTTAGTATGGAAAATATATATCTAATTGACTAAATTGATTATCAAAACAGGTGATAATTTATAACCTATTGTAATAGCTATATTTATTGATTAATAACTATGGTTAACTTATACTTTATCTAAGCCATGATAGGTTTAAAATTATAAAAAGATTAATAACAAAAAGGATTAAAATATGTTTAAATACACCTGCCTTTTTCAAAAGAAAAAACTATTACTATTTAATTTAAGCTTGCTCTTTGTTACAAATGAAGCCACACCAATTTCTGCCACTTCTTTAAAAAGCATCCAAGGCTCTTCGCCTTATATAATTTTTGAAGGAAAAATATTGCAAGATTTAAATCCCTTATTGGCAGTTACATTGCCTTTACCCCCTAATGGTGATATTACTACTCTTGATATAGATACTGAATCCAGTGCTCAAAACCCAATAATATTAGCTAGCGAGATTAAGTTTTCGGATATAAAAACTTTTGTAAAACTACCACCTGAAAATTATGACTACCCAAAAATTCCAATAAAAAAAATTCCCAATCTTTCTTTTGTTGATAAAGACGAAGATGTTATTATGTATATAAGCAATAATGATTATTTAATGACAACTTGGTACGATAATGAAGGTTTAAGTCTGGTAAGCTCAATTCATTCTAACCCGGATATGAAATTAGATCCTTGTATGGCTCCATTTCATTTGAATGTATACGCATACGGTACAAGTTTTCAAACTGAATATGGTAACCCTCGTATTAAAGGATATCAGTTTACGACTCATAATTATTATTTTTCCCCTCAAGTTCCTTCAGGCGTTAAATTTTGTTATGCGCAACCGAATCTTAATAATCAGGATAATGTGGATACGGACAGTTGGAAAAAAAACAAAGGTTTTGTCACTTATGATAAAAACAACCCAGAAAATAATTTCCCAACTACAGGGGCAAATAACTTATTCTTTGATATAAAACTTGCCGGCTTAACTGTTGACGATATTATCCGTATCAATGGTACTAACGTCACACCTATTAGCGGAAATGGCATAAGTCTAGCCTTAAGTAAAAAGGATGGAAAATTAAGAGTCACCTTAAAAGGGCCAACATATACAAGCACAAATACTTCCTTTAATCCTGCAACGTTTAAATTATACGCCGACAACGCTAAAAACACTGCTTTCTATTCGTTCAAAATACAACGTTGGTATATAGGGTTTGAAAACGCTTCAAATGATTATTCAGAAACTCTAACCCGTTGTCAAAAACTAAAATATGATATACCTGATGTTCGGGATTTTACAAACTCTAACCGTGAGAAAGATCGAAATGGTATACAAATTGATTGGAAAAATGGTATACCTGGGGTTAAGGAAGTTTATCGACGAAAAATTAGCTATAAACAAAGTGATGGTCAATGGATGGGAGGATTATTCTCAGAATGGGGTACTGTAACCAATCAATATTATAAAGACAGTGATTGGTCAAATGACACAACCGACACATATAATGTTGCTTATTATTGGACTAAAAACATTAAAGATTTAAATGACCATTATGTTGTTGAATCCACACTCGGCTATGTGGGTAACCGAGGAACTAATGATGTTAGATATTACACAGGCTGTGTGAGTAAGGGTACCAATAATTAATAATATAAAAAAAATGAAAAATACTTCAGTTATAATAAACCAGGCATTTACGTTTATTTGCTATAATGACTAATAAAAAAGTTTCAAATCTTTTTATTTTTCGATTTTTCAGTGCCGATCACAGTAAAATGATGTATATCAGTGAAACCTTATACTATTTTATGTTTAAGGTTTTTTGTTTTAAACAAACTTAAAATATTCTATAAGCACAACAATCAAGACATATAAATAGATCAAGTTATTTAGAAAATAGACATAATATAGCGGTTAGTAAAGCTTTAAAAGACCACTTATAACGTCGTGGTCTTTTGTTGCCAACGTTTTCTTCTAACACAAGTTTCCCTGTAGATTTAATCCACGGTTTCTTACTTAGCCAATTTATTGTTTGGCTATTTTACTGTAGAATAGATAGCATTTTTATGCCTTGAATCAGGATTTATGCATTTATTATGAAAAATACAACTTATAATCCACAAGAAATCGAACAACCAATTTATCAACATTGGGAACAAAGTGGCTATTTTAAGCCTAATGGCGACAAATCACAGCCAAGCTACTGCATCGCTATCCCACCGCCGAATGTGACCGGAAGTTTACACATGGGGCACGCATTCCAACAAACCATTATGGATGCATTAATACGTTATCATCGTATGCAAGGTAACAATACGTTATGGCAATCGGGTACCGACCATGCCGGTATTGCAACGCAAATGGTGGTTGAACGTAAAATTGCTGCCGAAGAGGGCAAAACCCGTCACGATTATGGTCGTGAAATGTTTATCGAAAAAATCTGGGAGTGGAAAGCGCAATCAGGCGGTAGCATTACCAAACAGATGCGTCGTTTAGGCGATTCGGTGGATTGGGATCGTGAGCGCTTCACTATGGACGAAGGGCTATCAAATGCGGTAAAAGAGGTATTTGTTAGACTTTATCAGGAAGATTTGATCTACCGTGGTAAACGTTTGGTCAACTGGGATCCAAAATTACGCACCGCGATTTCTGATTTAGAAGTTGAAAATCGTGAAGTAAAAGGCTCAATGTGGCATTTACGTTATCCACTTGCTGACGGCGCCAAAACGGCAGACGGTAAAGATTATTTAGTTGTCGCCACAACGCGTCCGGAAACATTATTAGGTGATACTGGGGTAGCGGTCAATCCGGCTGATCCTCGCTATCAAGATCTGATCGGCAAATTTGTTATTTTACCTTTGGTTAATCGTCGTATACCGATTATTGGTGATGAACATGCCGACATGACAAAAGGTACCGGTTGCGTAAAAATTACTCCGGCACATGACTTTAATGATTACGAAGTGGGTCGCCGTCATCAATTACCGATGATCAACATCTTCACCTTTGACGGTGAGATCCGCTCACAAGCCGAAGTGTTTGACACAAACGGCGAACCGAGTGATGTTTATGGGGGAGATATTCCGACTGAATTGCAAAATTTAGAACGATTTGCCGCCCGTAAAGCGGTCGTTGCCGCCTGTGAAGCGCAAGGCATTTTAGAAAAGATTGAACCACATGATTTAACCATACCGTATGGCGATCGTGGCGGCGTGGTGATTGAGCCAATGTTAACTGACCAATGGTATGTGCGAGCGAAAGTATTGGCCGAGCCTGCTATTGATGCCGTTAAAAATGGCGATATCCAATTTGTGCCAAAACAGTACGAGAACATGTACTTCTCGTGGATGAATGATATTCAAGATTGGTGTATTTCACGCCAATTATGGTGGGGTCACCGTATTCCGGCATGGTATGATGCGCAAGGCAATGTCTATGTTGGGCGAGACGAAGCCGAAGTCCGTCGGGAAAACAATATCGCTGATGATGTGGTATTATCACAAGATGAAGATGTGCTTGATACCTGGTTCTCATCTGCACTTTGGACTTTCTCTACATTAGGTTGGCCAGAAAATACCGATGATTTGGCAACTTTCCACCCAACCAATGTACTGGTCACCGGTTTTGATATCATCTTCTTCTGGGTCGCTAGAATGATTATGATGACCATGCACTTTATCAAAGATAAAGACGGTAAGCCGCAGATTCCGTTTAAAACAGTCTATGTTACTGGCTTAATTCGTGATGAAGAAGGGCAAAAAATGTCGAAATCTAAAGGGAATGTTATCGATCCTTTAGACATGATTGACGGCATCTCACTTGCTGATTTACTGGAAAAACGTACCGGCAATATGATGCAACCACAACTGGCGGAAAAAATTGCCAAACGTACTGAAAAACAGTTCCCTAACGGCATTGAAGCGCACGGTACCGATGCATTACGCTTCACCTTAGCGGCACTAGCCTCAACCGGACGTGATATCAATTGGGATCTCAAACGTTTGGAAGGTTACCGCAACTTCTGTAATAAACTTTGGAATGCCAGCCGTTATGTACTTATGAACACGCAAGATCACGATTGTGGCTTTACTGGTGGTGATTTAGCCTATTCATTAGCGGATAAATGGATATTAGCTGAATTTAATCATACCGTGAAAACCTATCGAGAAGCGTTCGATACTTATCGATTTGATTTAGCCGCTAATATTTTATATGAATTTACTTGGAATCAGTTCTGTGACTGGTATTTAGAGTTAACCAAATCAGTACTGGCAAATGGTGAGCAATCTGAACAGCGTGCTGCTCGTCATACTTTAGTGACGGTATTGGAAGCATTGTTACGCTTAGCACATCCAATTATTCCATTTATTACTGAAGCAATTTGGCAAAGTGTTAAACCACTAATGCGTATCAAGGCTGATACTATTATGTTACAACCGATGCCGACTTTTGATAGTAAACATATTGACGATCAAGCTGTTGCCGATATTAACTGGATCAAAGAGGCGGTGATTGCCGTGCGTAATATTCGAGCTGAAATGAATATTGCACCGAGCAAACCATTACAATTATTGATTCGCCAAGCTTCACCTGCTGTTCATCGTATTATCAGTGATAATATAACCTTTATTGAATCGCTGGCAAGATTAGCAGAAATTGTTCTGTTAGATGAAGGTGAAACCGGGCCATTATCGGTCACTAAGTTAGTTGACGGTGCTGAACTACTTATTCCAATGGCTGGGTTAATTAACAAAGAAGATGAATTAGCTCGACTGGAAAAAGAGATGGCACGCATCGATAACGAAATTGCCCGTATCGACGGTAAACTTAGCAATAGCAGTTTTGTCGATAAAGCGCCAGCGGCGGTTGTTGCAAAAGAAAAAGAGAAGTTAGAAGGTTATCAAAACGATAAAAATAAGTTAATTGATCATTATGCAGCAATAAAAAAACTATAATCAGACCAATATAAATCTTGTTAAAACCCGCAAATTTGACGGGTTTTTTTATTTCAATCTTATCAAGATTAAAAACAATAGGGCAGGCTATTGATGCTGCCAATGACTATAAAACAAGTATTATTACATTATTCCCGCCAAAAATATATGTTATTAATTAAAACCATTATAACGCTTTCAACAGAGAATTTTCGATTCATTTTACCATAATTCAATATGTTGCGGCTTCAAATAATAAGTATATCTTATTTGTTACTAAATGACTTAATAACTAAAAGAGCTGTTTTGTATATAAATAATTTCAATAACACCTATGATGGATGTATAACTTGAATTTAGCTAAATAAGTCAGTTTTCATTAATTATTTGGTATATGACCAAATAAGTTCTGGGTATTTAGAATAAGCATAACTAACTGATTGTTAGCAAAATCGATTAATGAAGAAGTCCATTCACAATGGAACCTTGTAAAAAAGGTGCTATTTTTATATCTGTTTAAATGTTTAGTTGTTATCAATAACCTTGCTTCGATGGTTAAAAATCGTTATAGCCATCGTAATTTATATTATCTTAAATAGCAAAACGATTTCTAATTTAATTAATTGAATTAATTAGATATTTTAGCAATTAATATATATTCAGTAATAGGATTTTGTGATTAGTAAATTTATTTTATTTAAGTTATATTAAAAAAACATTTTAAAACAATCACTTACCAAAACTTGGAGAAAATCATGAGTAAACAAACACACAATCCATTGACAAAATATTATCACGAAAAATTTCCCAAACAAAAACAATCAGCCCCAGGTTTACAATGTGACATGAAGCCAATTCCTGATTGTGGTGAAAAAAGTTACCAAGGTCATCACCGTTTAGAAGGATTAAAAATGTTAGTCACAGGAGGGGATTCCGGTATCGGTCGAGCTGCAGCAATAGCCTATGCTAAAGAAGGGGCTGATGTAGCGATAAATTATTTATCTCATGAACAAAAAGATGCGGAAGAGGTTGCTAAAGTAATTGAATCAGTAGGTCGCAAAGCAGTACTTATTCCTGGTGACTTAAGTGATGAATCATTTTGTAAAAAACTTGTTGAAGAAGCCCATAAAAAACTTGGTGGATTAGATAATGTAACATTTGTAGCGGGTAAACAAACAGCAGTTGAAGATATTATGCAACTTACTACGGAACAATTACGTAAGACATTCGAAATTAATGTCTTTTCTTTGTTTTGGGTTACAAAAGCTGCTTTAGGTTATTTAAAGCCTGGTTCAACCATTATCACCACATCATCTATTCAGGCATATCAACCAAGTGCAAATTTATTAGATTATGCCTCAACTAAGACCGCCATCATCGCATTCACCCGTGGTTTGGCTAAACAAATTGCTCATAAAGGTATCCGTGTCAATAGTGTTGCTCCTGGGCCAATTTGGACACCATTACAAATATGTGGTGGTCAACCTAGTGAGGCCATACCTGAATTTGGTAAACAAACACCTTTGAAACGAGCAGGCCAACCAGTTGAATTAGCTAGTTTATATGTATTTTTAGCCTCAGATGATTCAAGTTATATAACGGCAGAGACCTTTGGCGTGACAGGGGGAGCTCATATCAACTGATGTGAGTATATGTTAAGGGCTATTTATAGCCCTTAACGATAATAGGTAAGATTCTGTATACAAAAGAGATATAAAAAGAATCAACATTAAAGTTTTATAATTAAACAGATTGAATTTCAAACAAAAACTTGAAGGATATAAAGGATTTAATAGAAAATATAAAGTAAAGCTTAAATTATTAATTAATAGTCTATTTAACATAATATACATTATGCGAATTAATAGTTAAGTTACTAAATCTTATCTAATTGATACATTTAATAAATTAAAATTAATCAATGATCCAATAGAATTTGAAGATTCAGTTTTTATTTTATTAAAGAGTTTAGCTGTAAAGTATGATTATACTTTAACAAGGGAATTCTGAATCATTTATAGAAAAGTAAATCGAAAACTATATTAATAAATTAAGTTAAAAAGGTCAGTTGCCATTTAATACAAAAAATTTAACCATGACCTTTGTGGAATATACAAAAAACTCAATGATAATGAAATGAAAACTTAATAAACGATCTTATTTTTATTGGTAAATAATTTTATGACATCCAAGAGGAAATAATCACTTTGTTAGTCTTTCCTCTTTTAGTTGAGATATATTTTATAACTCATTATCAATGATATTAGATTTGGATTGCTTTTCTAATCTAGAATGATAAAAATATAAATACAATAATCCAAAAGGAGCTATAAAAATAGAGAACACGAAGCATAATCCCATGGTGATTATTTTTACAAATAAAAATAAAATCAGATTTGAGAAAATTATGTTATCTCCCATTATAAAATCTATAATGCTTTCATAAACAAACCTAGAATATGGATATAATCCCCACATGATCAAAACCAATATAATTGCCAAAATACTTTCAGGTATTTTAAAGTGAGTTATAGGCATAACTAACAAAAAGATACCATAAACTAAACCGAAAAAATATTGTCGGAGCAAATATCTTTTTTCTAACCCACCAAATGTTTTGTTAATGAAATTAGCCATAAAAAATTTCTTCGATATTTATTTTGTAAAAAATATTAGACCACATAAAATTAAAATTGAAAACAATAGAAATGTAAATAATAATTTAACTTTGTACGTTAGTGTTATGAAATATCATTAATTATTTATTTCTGAAATACTATAGTTTAAGTTTCGTGAATTTTTTGTTGGTCAAATGGGAAGGAAAGACTCGCCCAAAATGCGTTAATAATCATTTGAGCTATTAAAGATAATTGATAACCATAATCTTTAACATCTAATTGTTCGCAAAAATCAAAAATCTTTCAATGTAATACAGAAAAAAACGCCCCCCACTCTTTTAAAAATATAAACAAATCAAATAGAAAAGTTAAGATAATGTATATTATGTTAAATAGACTATTAATTAATAATTTAAGCTTTACTTTATATTTTCTATTAAATCCTTTATATCCTTCAAGTTTTTGTTTGAAATTCAATCTGTTTAATTATAAAACTTTAATGTTGATTCTTTTTATATCTCTTTTGTATACAGAATCTTACCTATTATCGTTAAGGGCTATAAATAGCCCTTAACATATACTCACATCAGTTGATATGAGCTCCCCCTGTCACGCCAAAGGTCTCTGCCGTTATATAACTTGAATCATCTGAGGCTAAAAATACATAATTTAACCGACCAAATATCACTGTATTTTTTTCAAATTATTAATAAAATTTAAAAATATTCGTTAATATTGATATGAATCCTTTAAAAACCTAATAAAAAATGTTACTCTCGTTCGCATAAAAATTATATTTCACAACAAGATATAGATTCTTTATGCACGATATATATAAACCAATACGCAGTAAAAGTTATTCTGTTTCATGTGAGTTTTGCCGAATAGGCCCGTCTATTTGTATACCAAAGTTGCTTGAAAACACCCTCGATAATTTTATTAATCGCAAAAAGGAAATCGCTAAAAATCAAGTGATTGTTGATGAAGGTACACCTTTGGATAAAATATATATTATTAATAGTGGAGCCGTAAAAACCTATATTACAGTTAATGGTAAAGAGCAAATAAATGGGTTTTATCTTCCTGGTGATATCATCGGTTTAAATAGTATTCATAATTTAAAATATAATAATTCTGTTTGTGCTTTGACGAATACCTTAGTTTGTGAACTAAAATATAATGAACTGATAGGGTTAGTTTCTCAAAATACACATATGCAAAACACACTTTTGAAACTAATGAGTGAAGACATTCAAGATTATCAACAATTAATTTTATGTTTTTCCCAGAAAAATGCTGAAGAAAAAGTAGCTACCTTTATTTATTCACTTTATTTAAGATATGCACGCCGTGGGCATATTTCTTTAAATATTAAACTTTCCATGAGTCGTAGTGATATAGCAAATTATTTAGGATTAACGATAGAAACCATAAGTCGTATATTGACTCGTATGCAAGATTTAAATATTCTAACAGCACGAGGAAAATATATTTCGATTAAGGATCTATCTGCATTAATAAAGTTTGCAGAATATCACAAGTGACATTGTCACAAAAATGGGAAATGAATTTTATATGAAACAATTAAAGAAATCTTGTCTGGCTGCCCTGTTATTCTCTACTTTATCTTCCAATATAGTATTTGCAGCTCAGGAACTCACCCCAGAAAAAGCTAATTCATTACAGTCGTTTAAAGAAATTTCTATTCGTGGTTTATATTACAGCGAGTTAGATAAAGTGCGAGCAATTTCCAAAGCGGCAGATAAACAAGGCGCTGCTTATTTTTATATCACAAGTACCAATGTAGCACCAAGCAATGATGGACTACGTATCGTTTATGCAAAATTATATAAATCTGATGCCCAGTCTATTGATAAAACGGAACATAACTTTAGAAATTTTTCTGGGGTTTTAGAGTATCCTAAAGACACAGCTATACATTTTGAACCTTTTGACATTGTTAGATTGCGCGGTTATTTTCCGACTCAATATGAAATAAATACCGCAGTAGCAAAAGCAGCAGCTAAAAAACAGGCTTATGCTTTCTTTATCGATCGTTCAATCGAAGATAATGGTGGTAACCAAAACATTACCGCTTATTTATTTAAAAAAGATGCTCCCGAGCGCAAAATTCAACCAGAAAATGCAATCCCTTATGATTCTGAAGCCGGCCAGCTTGCTTTAGCACAAGGTGGAGAGGCTGCAATGCAAGTTGAGCGCCCAGGTTATTATTCCTCTACAGCATTCAATGAACAATTCTATGCTAAGAAGTTTAATAATACCGTTGAAAATGTAACAACAACTAAAGCCAAGAATCAAAACACTTCAGTTGAAACAGACACCAAGATTGCGGCAATTAATAGCACAACAACTAATACGGCAAAAACTGATGAAAACAGTACTCAACCGTCTATTCTTCCTCAGCAACGATCATCACGTTATACTGTTACCTTACCGGATGGTTCTAAAATTGAAGAATTAAATGATGCGACTGCAGCAAAAATGGTACCATTTGATACCATCAAATTTAAAGGTTATTACGTTTCTGAACAAGAAATATCATTTAATGCTGGTAAAAAAGCGTTAGCAAAAGGCGCAAAATACTACCACATATCACGCATTGCTCAAGATAGCAGAGGACCTAATAAAACAATATATGTTGATCTTTACCGTTGACATTGCGTTTCTTATATAAATAAAACTAAAAGAAGAGGCTCTGCCCTCTTCTTTATTTATTAAATTCATCAAAAACTTGATTGATTCTTTTTTCAGAAATAGGAAATGCTGTTCCAATTTGTTGAGCAAATAGATTAATCCGCAACTCTTCAATCATCCAACGGATCTGAGCAATTTTATCTTCCTGCCCTTTATATTGCCTCAGATTATTTATTAACGCAGTATAACGCTTAACTACGCGATTAATGATCATTAAATTAGCGCTATCACGTTTGGGATCAATAAATAGTTTTTCGATACGTTTATCAATAGCCTGTAAATAACGATAAACATCATGCAACTTTTGAAATCCTAAATCAGCCACAAAACCCTTATATATTAAATGTGATAATTGTTGTTTTATATCAGCAAAAGATAATGCCATATTTAAATCAACACGACCTTTCAGTTTTTTATTTAATTCATAATTTAAGGTTAAAATTTTTTCGACTTGCTTGGCTATTTCAACCACTAATTCATTAATGGTACCTTTTACCGAAACTAATAATTGTTGAAATAAATGTTGTTGAAAGATAAAGCCATCAGATTGCTGTTTAATTAAATAATCGATTCCACAAAAAATACAATCATCAATTAAGTCATCTATTTTACCAAATTGATTGAAATATAACCCGAGTTTAACTTTATTAGGAAGTTTTTCATGCATATATCTGATTGGTGACGGAATATTTAAATAAACTAATCGCCGAATACCCGCTAACATTAAATGATACTGTTCCTGTTGACTATCAACTAATTTAATAGCTACATAATCACCTTCATCAATTAATGTTGGGTATGCTTTAACAGTATAATGTTTTTGCTTTTTCTCATAAACTGATGGGATATCACCAAAATCCCATTGCGTAAGATGTTGTTTCTCAATCTCACTATTGGTTACTTGAGTTACATTACTTAACACTTTTTGGATTTTATCTTTCAATTGTTGTTTAATAGATTGAAGATCTTTACCCATAATAATGGTTTGATTATTTTCATCGACAATATTAAACGTCATCTTTAAATAATCATCGATTGCTGATAATTGCCAATTTTCTCTAGTTATGGAGACCCCCGTCATTTTCCTAAATTCATTTTCAAGTGTTGATAAAAAGTCCTGTTGACAAGAACTACACCTTTCTAAAAAGGCTTTAGCATAATTAGGTGCAGGCACTAAATTACGACGTAATGATTTAGGTAATGATTTTATTAAGGCAATAATCAATTCCTGACGAAACCCAGGGACTTGCCACTGAAATACTTCTGTATTTTCAATTTGATTTAAAATAGTTAATGGAATAGTAACGGTTACTCCATCTCTTTTACCACCAATATCAAAATGATAACTTAACTTTAATTTAAGATTATTGTCATATAACCAATAATCAGGATAATCTTGATCCGAGACTTTAATTGCTTTAGGGTTAATTAATGTTTTTTTATCAAACACCAAATAATCGCTATGACGTAAATTTTCTTTTTTCCACCAAACGGCGAAATGTTTTGCTGATATTACCGTCGAAGGTATCTTCTCATCATAAAATTGATATAAAGTAGATTCATCAACTAAAATATCTTGTCTACGTGATTTATGTTCAAGTAATTCTACTTCTTCAATTAGTTTTAAATTTTTATGGTAGAAATCATAATTACCGTCCCAGTCACCTTCTACTAAAGCATGTCGAATAAATAATTCACGACTTAATTTAGGATCAATTTGACTATAATTGACTAATCGATTAGAAACGATTGGTAAACCAAATAACGTTACTTTTTCAATCGCTAGGGTTGTACCCTGCTTTTTTGACCAATGTGGTTCATTATATTGCTTTTTGATAAGATGGCCAGCTAAAGGTTCAATCCAGTCAACCTCAATCTTAGCAATATTTCTACCCCATAATTTAGTTGTTTCAACCAATTCACCAGCAACACACCACTTTGGTGATACTTTAAACAATGCAGAACCTGGAAAAATTGAAAACTTCATATTTCTTGGACCAAGATACTCTAGTTTTTCCAAATCTTTCATACCAATATGAGAAAGTAATCCGCTTAATATGGCTTTATGAATGGCTGGATAATCACTATCTTGAGTATTAATTGGAAAATTAATCTGTTTTATCGTTTGTCTAATCTGAGTATAAACATCCTGCCATTCTTTAATGCGCAAGTAATTTAAAAATTCTTTGCGACACAACTGGCGAAATTGATTATTCGTTAAACTTTTCTGTTGTTCCTCAATGTATTTCCATAAGTTAAGATAACTTATAAAATCAGAATTTTTATCTGCAAAACGTTGATGTTTCAAATCTGCTGCTTGTTGTTTATCAAACGGGCGTTCGCGCGGATCTTGTATCGATAAAGCTGCTGTGATAATCATAATTTCTCTAACACTAGCATGTTGGCGAGATTCAACTAACATCCGAGCAAAACGTGGGTCTATTGGCAATTGTGCTAATATTCGCCCTATTCTAGTTAAATGAAGACGATTTTTTTTACTATAAATTGCACCTAATTCTTCTAAAACTCGACTACCATCGGTTATATGTCTTTTATCCGGTGCTTCAATAAATGGAAATGCGTTAATATCTCCCAGATCTAACGCTATCATTTGTAAAATTACGGATGCTAAATTCGTACGTAATATTTCTGGCTCCGTAAACTCAGGACGACTAAGAAAATCCTGTTCATCATATAAGCGAATGCAGATACCTTCTGATGTTCGTCCACATCGACCTTTACGTTGATTAGCTGATGCCTGTGATATTGGTTCGATAGGTAATCGTTGAACTTTAGTACGATAACTATAACGACTAATACGTGCTTTACCAGGATCAATAACAAACTTTATACCAGGTACTGTTAACGAAGTTTCAGCAACATTGGTAGATAAAATAATACGTCGTCCTTTATGTGTTTGGAAAATGCGATTCTGTTCTGAAGCAGATAATCTAGCATATAATGGTACAATTTCCGTATGCTGTAGATCTAATTTATTCAACACCTCGGCTAAGTCACGAATCTCTCTTTCTCCGGTGAGAAAAATCAAAATATCACCAAGTTTATCTTGAACTGATAACTCATCAATTGCATTAATTATTGCTTGAAAATCATCAGAACTATCTTCATCATTGACGAAAGGACGATAACGGACTTCAACTGGATAAGTACGTCCTGATACTTCAATTATCGGTGCATGATTAAAATGGCGTGAAAACCGTTCTACATCTATAGTCGCTGAAGTGATAATGACTTTTAAATCAGGACGTTTGTTTAAAATCTGCTTTAAATAACCTAAAATAAAATCAATATTTAAACTTCGTTCATGGGCTTCATCAATAATAATGGTATCATATTGTGTTAATAAACGATCTTGTTGAACTTCAGCCAATAAAATTCCATCAGTCATCAGTTTTATCAGTGTTGTTTCTTGTACATTATCACTGAAACGAACTTTATAACCGACCAGATCGCCTACTTCGCTTTTCAATTCCTCGGCCAATCGTATAGCAACCGATCGAGCAGCCAAACGCCTTGGTTGGGTATGACCAATAAACCCTTTTACGCCTAATCCCAGTTCTAAACAAATTTTAGGGATCTGTGTCGTTTTACCTGAACCTGTTTCCCCTGCTATAATAATTACTTGATTGTTTCGAATAGCATTGTAAATCTCAGATTTCTTTTGGCTTACAGGTAATTCAGTTGGATAATTAATTGATTTTGGAATACGTTGTTGGCGATTGGCAAATTCGCAATTGGCCATTTCAATTTGTTCTTTAATGGCTAAGAAAGCAACTTCATCGCAAGATTTTTGCTTTGATAAAAGTATTAACTCTTTTTTTAATTTTGATTTTTGTTTTAGAGTTACTGATTCTAATTTACCAAATAATTCTTTTATATGTTGATAATAAGGCATAATTTAAATCGATCAAATCTTCATAAATTATTTAAATTTGTTAATTATTATAACAAATTTTATTTAGTTTATTGAAATTATTATATAGTGCCGCTAATTAAACAAAAATGTAGCGGTTAGGGTTATGCCTTAACAACAATAGTATGTGGCATTACTTTTCAAGTATTGACAAGTAGAGCAACCATTAACTTATTGTTATGAATTTCATAGCAGTAAGCAAAATTGATAATAAGTATATTAAAATAATTCCGAAAATTTCTAGATTGTCGATAAGCTCTTAGGGGATAAGCAAAATTATCACAACCAAATTTATATTTTAATTTAGATAATTTGAAAAAAGTTAAAAAATATATAAAAAGTGCTGATTTATGGGCGGTGTATTAACTTAAAAATTTTACCGTAAAGTAAGGTAAAAACCTTCATCACTATTTTCAGGATCCTTTACACGATAGCTAATAGGAAATTTAGCAAATTCCTTATCTAAAAAATAAATTTCAAGATTAGCATTACAAATATATGAACCTAGTTTTTTATCCATGTTTTGAGTTATTATATTGTTAACATAAATATGAAAAGCATATTTTAAATTATCATTTTTAAACTTGGATCTTGTTGCAAAAAGACCGCTATCATTTTATCTGTTATATATTGTTTTATCCGATTGGTTACTTTCTCATCAGAACAATTTGGCACGATAGAAGCCCAAGAAAATAAAGGAAAAAAGATCATAACAATAAGCATATTTTTCACTTTTTATCTCCATCTTACCGAGCTGAATAGGTTTAGTATGCAACGCTGTTTACGCTCAAATAATTGAATAAAAACCAACTGTCAGCTAAATTATATTTCTAGTTTATTCTACAATATTACCCTTTTCTTATTTGACAACCAAGATAACGCTGACTATCACAAATAGCAAATTTTAATTGCTCACCATTCGCTGATATAACTTACTCAACCACTAAATAATCGCCATGTGTAATAACTAATTGTTAGAATAATTTTGTCGCAGTTTCATAAAAAATTCCATTTTATCCAGCTCAACTTTGAATAAATCAACCAAATTCGCCAAAGTTTTTAACCAAACTTTTTTATAATGCATAACTAGGTAATTGCTGCTAATGGTTAATATGTTAACCCGGTTGTACATCACATAGTGAAAAATAATGCTTAATCATCATCTATCATTGTCTTACTCCTTATGTTTTGATACCACTTTTGCTCTTCTCTAGTTTCATATTATGTTTAATAACAGCTTTATTGTATGTCACCACCTTAAAAACATAACTCATTATTTAATATAAATTTTTTATTAAGAATTTGTACCTAATTTATGAAATTCTTCTTGTATTTGATAAAAATAAAGCATATTTTGTATTTATAAAGTTGTTATAAATTTTTTAAGTTAATTAATAATTATTGCAAAAGTTCAATTAAGTAATGGGAAATTTGCAAAACGTTAACTCTCATTTAAATGATTTATGGTAATGTTATATTGGTTTAATCGTTTTAACTTATTTTGCTAGATGAGGAATAAAATTATGAAAAAATTTTATGGTTTATTTGTGTTACTCGCAACGACTGTATTACTAAATGGTTGTGATAAACAAGATAAACAATCGATCCTAACTGTTGAATTACAACATCATCGTTTTACTCTCATTAAAGCAAATGGTGAAGAAGTAGCGCCAGAAAAACAAGCCTTCATCGAGTTTAGTGAAAAACTGACATATAACGGAAAAATGTGCAATGAGTTTTTTGGACAAGCTTCTTTAAATCGAGATGTCATTAAAAGTGCTGATTTTTCTTCTACTCAAAAATTGTGCGACGATCAGCAATTGAATAATCTAGATACCATTATTTATCAAATGTTCAAAAATGGGGCAACTGTTGAAATTAAACAAGGCTATGATAATACCCTTTTACAATTGAAAGATAAAACCAATGATTTATATTTCGAACTTAAAGATTTAATGTAAGATTTTTTAATTAAAGGGAAACATCTTTTCTTTTAATTATTCGCATTTAAATTAATTATTATTATCAATAATGGTATAAAGATTGTTCTAATTATAATAAGATTAGTTGAATAAACATCATAAAATTCTTTATAAAAAAAATTGATGCTATATAATAGGCAACAATTATTAATATTGTTTATGAGTTAATCTTGTGAAAACATTATCAACAAAAAATACAGGTAACTTTGTCGACATTGTTTTTAGCTTTGTAATTATTTCACAGACAGCCATAATTTAATTCTACCAATGCTTAGTCATTGGTTTTTTTATTCCTAATTTTAAACAATCCGCAAATATTTGATTTTTAACATTAACTTAATAGCAGATATCATTATGAAAAAAACTAAAATTGTATGTACCATTGGGCCTAAATCAGAGTCTAAAGAAATGTTAACCAAACTTTTAAATGCAGGTATGAATGTAATGCGTTTAAACTTTTCACATGGTGACTATGATGAGCATGGCGGTAGAATTAAAAATCTACGAGAAGTAATGCAAGAAACCGGCTTTAAAGCAGCAATTATGCTAGATACTAAAGGACCTGAAATTCGAACTATTAAACTTGAAGGTGGTAACGATGTTTCTTTAGTTGCTGGTCAAACATTTACATTTACCACGGACAAATCGGTAATTGGTAATTCTCAACGTGTAGCTGTTACTTATGAAGGTTTTGCTGAAGATTTAAGTGTCGGTAATCGAGTCTTAGTTGATGATGGTTTGATTGCCATGGAAGTTACAGAAATCAAAGGTAATGAAGTAATTTGTAAAGTTTTAAATAACGGTGATTTAGGTGAAAACAAAGGTGTTAACTTACCAAACGTGTCTATTAAATTACCTGCATTAGCTGAAAAAGACAAACAAGATTTAATCTTTGGTTGTGAACAAGGCGTTGATTTCATTGCTGCATCTTTTATTCGTAAACGTTCTGATGTCGAAGATATTCGTAAACATTTAGCCAACCATGGCGGTGAAGACATTAAGATCATTTCAAAAATTGAAAATCAAGAAGGATTGGATAATTTTGACGAAATTTTAGAAGCTTCAGATGGTATCATGGTAGCTCGCGGTGACTTAGGTGTGGAAATTCCAGTTGAAGAAGTGATTTTCGCCCAAAAAATGATGATCAAAAAATGTATTAAAGCCTCTAAACCGGTTATTACTGCCACCCAGATGCTTGACTCCATGATTAAAAATCCACGCCCTACTCGTGCTGAAGCTGGCGATGTCGCTAACGCAATTTTAGATGGCACTGATGCCGTAATGCTATCTGGTGAAAGCGCTAAAGGTAAATATCCTTTAGAAACTGTGCAAGTTATGGCAACAATTTGTAAACGTACGGATAAAACAATTTCAGCTTCATTAGAATTACAAGCACTTGAAAAACTTAGAATTACTGGAGCGGTTTGTTGTGGTGCAGTAGAAATTGCTGAAAGATTAAATGCGCCGTTAATTATTGTTGCGACCCGTAGCGGAAAATCAGCTCGAGAAGTACGTCACTATTTCCCAAAAGCAAAAATATTAGCATTATCTTCCAGTCAAAAAACCATCAATCAATTATTGCTCACTAAAGGGGTTGAACCCGTTCTTATCGATGCTATAAAATCAACTGATGATTTCTATCGTTTAGGAAAAGATATGGCCGTTAAATTAGGATATGTAAAATCTGGCGATATCGTGGTAATGGTATCTGGTGCATTAGTTCCCAGTGGTACTACCAATACAACTTCTGTTCACCGCGTCTAATCATTCATAAAACTAACTTAACTTATTAATCTTTTTGGTGAATAAACCCGATGTTTTCATCGGGTTTTCTTTTTTATAGATTATTCATGTTAATTTCTATATGTATTTGTAAATATATTGTTAATATTTATATCAAACCGATATAGACAATACCTTGCTGCAACATCACAATAATGAAAAATTCCTCAATAGCTAACTTGAACAATGATTATGATAAGATTTAAATTAGTTGATTCTAACTAATAAATCGAAAAATAAAAAGAAGGTATTAGAATGGAAATAGATAAAAATAATACTAGCCATAACTTTATAAAATTGAACTATATTATTAATTTGCTAACAGTTATCGCACCAAAATTAATTTATCAAATATCCCCAGCCCTAATTTTACTAGTTTTCAGTAATATTAATATGGCAAATGCAATAATTTCTACAACATCATCAAAAACAATTCAAGGCAATCCACCGGAATTTTTTATAACTGATTCAGTTAATAATAAATTAGGGTTTAAATATAATCACCAGAATTATAGTGAATCTATTGGTAATGTACAAAGTGATTCAATTTTATATTTTAATAAGCCAATGATTAATCTTAACGACTTTAAGATGATAACCTTTTTTACTAAACGTAGAACAACTAATGATTTAACCGGCGATTATTTTGATGTTGATGGGGATGATTTTGCAGACATTCCGGTTACTCAAGATTTAACCTTTATCTGGCGGGATAATAACAATAAAGAAATAGACGTCAATGATTACGAGAATATTGGATGCCATAACAATAAATATGCAATGCCTTTAACATTGGAAATTATCAGCAATAATATTCAGGTTCACACAAAATACGGTCATCCTAATACCAGTGATCCTGTTCAGCCTATAATTAAAACTTATCAACTTGCTTTTGTTGGCATATGTTATGCAAAACCTAATAGTTTAATTGTCGATCCTACTACACAGTGGCGCGCCGTTAAAGCCGACAAAACCGGTCTTTCTGGTTGGAATCCCACTGGCGTTAATATTAATGGCGCCAGTCAAACTGAATCGGTGCTATTTTATGGCGGAGGATATGCGAAAAATTATGTCCCTTATCATGGATTTAAATTTAAACCGGGAAATAATACACTTAGTCATTTCCCATATACAGGATTTGACGGAGCACAATTTCAAGTGGTAATGAGCGGATCACAAGAGGATTATAATTATTCTATTAGTTATAATAGTGGTAAATATACGGTTGATCAAAACGGTATGATTACATTTGTTGATAAATCAGAACCAGAAGATGAGATCATCATGACAGCAACTCTCAAATCGGATCCAAACTATACCTTCAAATATAATTTCAAAATTGCCAAGTGGCTATATCCGATGAAAATATTTGATGATGAATCGTTTAATTTTACAATTGAAGAGATGAAGCAATTATGTATCAACGATAACAAAGTGTTGGCCACTTATAGGGATTTAAGTGGCAGTACTAAGTACTTCGAATATAATGTAATGACAAGGTCTATCGGTGGGGTAATAACTGAGTGGGGAAGATTGGCTCAACCAGGTCAAAAGACATCTGATACTTATCCAAAATCTAAATGGGGATATGCTTGGTACTATAACAGAGATTTTATAAAGAATAAAGAAACTGGTGGAAAAGTTCAACCAATAATAGTATCCAGCTACGATGGAATGGTTTCTCTTCCAAGTCTATGGAACGGATTTTCGAACAAATCTTTTGTTTGTCAAGCAGTTCGTGAGTAATAAACTAAGGCACTATCCAAGGCGATAGTGCTTTTATATCTTTAATATCAAATGATAACCATTTAATCGTTGTAATTTGATAAATTATAAATTACGTCCTTAACATAAATTGAATAAATTAATTTTAAATCAATCTAAACAGTATTTAATCAATATTTATCTTATTTAAAACCATATTCGAAGTGCCAAATCAATATATTAATGTTATGTAATAAGCAGCAATAATTTATAATGTTTACGAGTTAATCTTGCGAAAACATTATCAACAAAAAAACAGGTAACCTTATCGACAGTGTTTTTAGCTTTGTAATTATTTCACAGACAACCATAATTTAATTCTACCAATGTTTGGTCATTGTTTTTTTATTCCTAATTTTAAACAATCCATAAATATTTTATTTTTTACATTAACTTAACAGCTGAAATCATTACGAAAGAACTAAAATTGTATATATCATCGGACTTAAATCAGAGTCTAAAGAAATGCTAACCAAACCTTTAAATACAGCGATTAATGTTATGCGGTTAAACTTTTCACATGGTGACTATATTAACAAGGCGATTAGATTAGAAATTGACGTGAAGTGATGTTAGAGACTGGCTTAAAAGCAGCAATTATGCTAGATACTAAAGGATCGGAAATTTGTAAAAATTTATTTATAATAACTTAAGAAGTTTCTGCCAAAAATAAAATAAAGATCAATATTTATAGCAAACTGATTATAGACAATATTACAATAATAACAAATACTTTACAGCCTACTTGAATTCTTTCGCATACAATCTTATGATGAGATTCTAATAAACGCTTTATACAATAATTTTAATCAGTATTTAGCTAATAAATCAAAAAAATAAAAAGAAGATATTAGAATGGAAATATATAAAAATAATACTAGCCCAAACTTCATAAAATTAAACTATATTATAAAATTGCTAACTGTTATCGCACCAAAATTAATTTATCAAATACCCCCTGTCTTACTTTTATTAGTTTTCAGTAATATCAATATAGCAAATGCATTAATTTCTTCGACGTCGTCAAAATCAATTCAAGGCAATCCACCAGAATTTTTTATAACTGATTCAGTTAAAAATAAATTAGGATTTACCTATAACCAAACAGATTATAGTGAATCTATCGGTAATATACAAAGTGATTCAATTCTATATTTTGATAACCCAATGACTAATCTTAACGATTTTAAGATGAAAACTTTTTTTACTGAACGTCAAGCGATAAATGATTCAACTGGTGAATATTATGATGCTGATGGGGATGGTTTTGCTGACATTCCGGTTACTCAAGAGTTAACCTTTATCTGGCGGGATAATAACCAAACACAGATAGACGCCAATGATTACGAGAATATTGGATGCCATAACAATAAATATGCAATGCCTTTAACATTGGAAATTATCAGCAAAAATATTCAGGTTCACACAAAATATGGTCATCCCAATACAAGTGATCCTGTTCAGCAAGCTTCTATAATCAAAGCTTATCAACTTGCGTTTGTTGGCATGTGTTATGCAAAACCTAATAGTTTAATTGTCGATCCTAATACACAATGGCGCGCCGTTAGAGCGGACTATACTGATGCTGATGCTTGGAATCCCACAGGCATTGGTATTAATGGCTCTAAACAAGATCGACCAAATGAGCGATTCGGTGGAGGATATACAGCAGATTATGTTGCTAATCTCGGTTTTAAAGTAAAACCTACTGTTTCAGATAAAACTTTCCCAACAACCGGATTTGATGGAGCACAATTCCAATTGGTAATGGGGGGATCACAAGAAGATTATAATTATTCTATTAGTTATAATAATGGTACATTTACGGTTGATAAAAATGGTATGATTACATTTGTTGACAAATCACAACCAGAAGATGAGATCATCATAACAGCAGCTCTCAAATCAAATTCAGAATATACCTTCAAATATAAATTTAAAATTTCGTTGTGGGTTTATCCAGGCGAACTAATCTCATCCCGAGCGGAGAATCAGGTTAGCAAATTTAACGAAAAATGCACAAAAAAGAATAAATCACTCGTTGGACGTAACGACTTGAATGCCAACACTTGGTACTCCAAAAACTCTTTGGACTTTGATAAGACCCCATCAGATATTAATGTACAAAATAGAGATATTCAATTTAATGTATTTATAAGAGGGATTGGAAATGGTGTATTGGGGGAATGGGGAAGATTGGTTCAACAAGGTGCTAAGTCATCTGACACTTACCCGAAATCTAAGTGGGTATCTGGTTGGTTTTTTGTCAACGAAACACGAAAGAATAGATTTGGTGGAGAAGAAGCAATTATTGTTTCTATCTTAGATGGTATGATTTCTTATATGAGTTCATGGTCAGGATTTAGAGACAGATCTTATGCTTGTAAATAAGTTGCATAGTACTAAACTAAGGCACTATCCACTGCGATAGTGCTTTTATATTTTTAATATCAAATAATAACCATTTAATCGTTGTGATTTAATAAATTATAAATTACGTTCTTAACATAAATTGAATGAATTAATTTTAAATCGATTTAAACAGTATTTAATCAATATTTATCTTATTTAAAATCACATTCGAAGTGCAAAATCAATATATTATAAGTATAATCATGTTAGAATTTGATTAAGAGACTAATCTAAAAGTAATATGAATAGTGAAAATTTATATTTTCAAAAAGAAATAAGTTGGTTAGCGTTTAACGAACGCGTGTTACAAGAAGCGGCTGATCTTAGCAATCCACTTATTGAACGAGTAAGATTTTTAGGAATTTATTCAAATAATCTGGATGAATTTTATAAAGTTCAGTTTGCTAATTTAAAACGCAATGTGCTAATTGAACAAGAAAAAGGTAATGCATCTAGTGCCAAAAATATTCTTAAATTAGTTCATCAGAAAGTGATTCAAGCGGAATTGAAATTTGAAACACTTTATAATGAATTGCTTTTAGAAATGGCAAGAAATCAGATTTTCTTAATCAATGAACGCCAACTTACTTCACTTCAGGAAGAATGGATTAGAAAATTTTATAAACAAAATTTACGGCAATATATCAACCCTATATTACTCGATAGTCATACGGACTTGATTCAATTTTTAAAAGATGATCATTCCTATCTTGCCGTGGAAATTATTAACAATAATGATATAAAATATGCACTTTTAGAATTACCTACCGAAAAAGTTTCACGTTTTGTATTACTCCCGTCAGATTCCGCGTCCAAAAATAAATCCCTAATATTTTTAGATAATATTTTACGCTTTTGTTTGCCTGATATTTTTAAAATTTTCTTCGATGCGACGCAATTCAATGCTTACTCAATCAAATTTAATCGTGATGCAGAATATGAACTTAGTAGCGAAATGGATAGCTTATTAGAATTAATGTCACAAGGATTAAAACAACGCATCACCGCACAACCAGTAAGATTCATATATCAAAAAGACATGCCTAAAACATTGATGGAGTTACTTTTATCTAAATTAAAATTAACTGAAAATGATGCGATGCAAGGTGGTCGTTATCCAAATTTGAAAGATTTAATGGAGTTTCCATGTATTGGTAGGATTAATTTACTTAATAAAGTCTTGCCAAGTCTAACTTACAACCGTTTCAAAAAATTTCGCAATGCCTTTGATGCAATTCGTGATCGAGATATTTTACTATATTATCCTTATTATTCATTCAGCCATGTGCTGGAAATCATGCGTCAAGCTTCATTTGATCCCAGTGTTACCCACATACGGGTCAATATCTATCGGGTAGCAAAAGATTCACGATTTGTACAAGCCGCAATCAATGCTGCGAATAATGGTAAAAAAGTCACAGTTGTCGTTGAATTGCAAGCACGATTTGACGAAGAAATTAATATACACTGGGCAAAAACCTTAATGAGTTCAGGCGTTAAAGTCATTTATTCTCAACCTAGACTAAAAATTCATGCCAAATTATTTCTTATTGAACGTAAAGAAAACGATAAAATTATGCGCTATGCCCATATCGGTTCGGGAAATTTCAATGAAAAAACCGCTAAAATATATACAGATTTTTCATTACTTACCGCCGATCCTATGATTACAGAAGAAGTTAAAAAAGTTTTTAACTTTATTGAGAACCCATTTAAGCCTGTCACATTCAATTATCTATTAGTTTCACCACAAAATACCCGCTTAAAATTTATGCAATTTGTCCAACGTGAAATTGACCATGCAAAAGCAGGTAAACCGTGTGGCATTTATTTAAAACTTAATGCTATGACAGATAAAGAGATGATCAATAAATTATATGAAGCCTCAAGCGCTGGTGTTAAAGTGAGGATGATTATTCGTGGGATGTGTATTCTTAAGCCACAAGTACCTAATTTAAGTGAAAATATCTTTGTTACCAGTATCGTTGATCGCTTTCTTGAACATGCACGCGTCTATATTTTTGAAAATAATGGTCAAAAAGATACTTATATCTCGTCTGCGGACTGGATGCCACGTAATATTGATAACCGAGTTGAGGTGGGTGTGAAAGTGTTAGATAGCTCCTTAAAGAAAATCATTCAAGATATTTTTATGATTCAAGCAAGTGATAATGTTAAAGCGAGGATTATCGATCAAGATCTTAAAAATGCTTATCTTCAACGTGGCAATAAAAAACGAGTACGTTCACAAACAGCTATCTATGAATACTTAAATCGCTTAGAAAATGATAACCAGCATTAAGGATAATTGAATGAAAGATTTAAAACAAACATTTAATGAATATGCTGTTGTGGATCTTGGTTCGAATAGTTTTCATATGATCATTGCTAAGAAAATGGATAACTCACTGCAAATCATTTATAAAAATAAACAGCATGTTCAATTGGCAACGGGATTAGATGACCAAAATCAGTTAAGTGCTGAGATTATTCAACGTGGTATACAGTGTTTAACTTTATTTGCTGAACGATTAAAAAATTTTCCTGCATCTCATGTTAAAGTCATTGGTACATATACCTTACGAATAGCCCGAAATCGTTATCAATTTTTAATGCAAGCGGCCCGTGTTCTGCCCTTTCCTATTGAAGTTGTTTCTGGACAAGAAGAAGCACGCTTAATTTATTTAGGGGCAATTAACAGTGAATCAGTTAAGCAGTCTGATGTCAAATTAGTTATTGATGTTGGCGGAGGTTCGACTGAGATTGCAATTGGAAAAGACCAAATTCCGTCTTTTGTCGAAAGTCGCCCTATGGGGTGTGTAACCTTTGCTAAACAATTTTTTCCCAAACAAATTATTAATAAAGCATCATTTGAACGGGCAAAATTAGCTGCCGAACAACAAGTCGAAAAATTGATTACATCGGTTAAAAGCAAAAACGTATCGGTTGCTTTTGGTTCATCAGGTACTATCAAAAGTATTTATAACATATTACTTGATTTAGGAGTAACTGATGGCATCATTACGCCAAAACGTCTTGATGATCTGGTAGCCTATATTTTAGAATTTAAAACCTTTTCTGAAATTGATTTTCCATCATTATCCAACGAACGAAAACAGATTTTTGTAAGTGGCCTTGCCATATTTTATGGTGTATTTAATGCATTTGCTTTACAAGAACTTCATTACACTCATAGTGCTCTTAGAGAAGGTGTATTATATGAATTAACAAATCATAACCAAGGAAATCAAGATATCTGTCAAAAAACGGTCAGTTTCTTAATTAAACATTATAAAATTGATGTTGTACATGCTAGCAAAACGGTTGATATCGCCAAATGGCTATTTTCCCAATGGCAACAATCTTCCAAGATAATAATTGATGAAAAATTAGAATCTTTACTTTATTGGGCTGCATGGCTACATGAAATAGGATTAAGTATTAATTTTTCCAATATTCATAAACATTCTGCCTATATCATAAAAAATTGCAACATGGCAGGGTTTAATGAAGAACAACAATTTTTAATGGCAACATTAATACGTTATCATCGCAAAGCATTCAAGTTGGAAAATATTCCTAATTTCAGTTTATTTGAACAAAAACACGTAATTGTGATGTTACAAATTCTAAGATTAGCGGTTTTAATCAACAATCAACGCTGTGCGACATTAGATGAAAAAGTATTTAAATTAATGACTTTAAATGATAATATTTTCCATCTTGATTTAATAATTGAGCGAAATTTTGCTGAAAAAAATCAATTGATTTTACTTGATCTTGAGCAAGAACAAACCTATTGGCAAGAAAATAAAAACTGGCAGTTAAATTTTATAATAGAATAAAAATAAAAAAATTGTTATGGTTAAAAAGATCCTAATATCCAATAATATTCGTAGTTTAAGAGCTCAAACAAAAAATTTGTCGCTGGAGCTTTTAGAAGATATATATCAAAAACTTAATCAAATTATCCAAGAACGTTATCAACATAACAAACTTGCTCTAGAAAATGTTATCAAATATGATAAAAAACTCGAAACCTATTTGCAGCAAATGAAACAAGATGGAATAGAATTAAATGATTTGTTAAAAAAAGCCGATTTTCCTTCTTTCCGAAAAATTCACAGAGTCAGACCTATTCGTCCACCAAAATATAAATATTTTGATGATTCAGGCAATTTCAGAACCTGGACAGGCCAGGGTAGAATGCCTAAACCTATCCGGATTGCCATCAATTCGGGAAAAAACAAATCACTTAATGACTTTCTTATTGAATTTAGCAACAAATAAACCAATGAAATAGTAAATTAATAACCATTTAAAATTTTAACCGGATCAACGTTACAGGCTCTTCTGGCTGGGTAATAACTGGCAATTAATGTTAATAATAATGAAGTAAAAAATACTATGATTACATCACTTAGGTGAATTTCTGAAGGCAGAAAATCAATAAAATAGATATGACTATTGAGCAACGAATGACCAAGTAATACTTCTACACCTTTCACTATCTGTGATAATTGGCTGGAAATGCTTACCCCTAATACTACACCAACTAAGCTTCCAATTAATCCTGAAATAACGCCATAGCAAATAAATGTTTGGCTAATCAGTCGGTTATTCGCCCCTAATGTTTTAAGAATAGCTATTTCTCGTTGTTTATCCTTAACAGCAATAACCAAAGTTGAAACAATACTAAAACATGCTACACTAATAACGATAATCATAGCAAGATACATAATTTGCCGAATCATTTGAATATCATGGTACATATAACCATAGCTACGTTCCCAACTGGAGGTTAAAATCGGTTGATAGAGATTTAACTTAATGCGATTAATAACGTAATTGGCTTGATAAATATCTTTAACATTAACCTGAATACCCGTGACAGTGTCACCTATTTGTAAATATTTCTGAGCATCAATCAGAGGAAGCAAAGCAAGCTCATTACCTAAACTGCCACTAAAATTCATGATACCTACCACTTGCAATCTTATACGTCTAGGTTGTTTTAATTGTCCTGCTGAATCAGAAGAGGGAATCATTAATGTAATCCACTCCCCTTCTTTTACCGCCAATGATTGAGCTAAACCAATACCAATTAAAATTTGTTTACTATTTGGTTTAAATTCTTGCCATCGATTAGCTAAAATATACTTTGGTAAGCGACTAGTTTGTGCTTCCTGTTCAAGATCGATTCCTTGTACTTGTACAGCCTTTAATTTATTACCATTTTCCAATAATCCGGTAAAACGGATAAAGGGAGCTGATGAAATAATTTCTGGATTTTGATCAATTTGTTGTTGAACAGTTCGCCAATTAGTTAATCGTCCATTTGCTGCAAAAAATTCACCATGTGGAATTACGGATAATACTCGGTTATGCAATTCCCGTTCAAAACCATTCATAGCACTTAACCCAATAATTAATGCAGCAATACCAATTGCAATACTGGCGGTCGAAATAACCGAAATCAGGGATAACATAGCACTTTGTTTACGCCCTTTTCTAAATCTTTTTGCCAAAACCAAAGCCAACATAGCATTATCCTTGTTGTTTTAATAATGATAGTGAACCTGAGGTCATAACAAATTGCTGCTGCATTTTTCGCGCCAATTGTAAATCATGAGTAACGACTAAAAATGCTGTACCTTGTTTTTGATTCAAATCGATCAGTAATTCAAATATAGATTCGGCAGTGGCTTGATCTAAGTTACCCGTTGGCTCATCTGCCATAACAATCGACGGATGATTAATTAATGCGCGACCAATAGCAATACGTTGACGTTCCCCCCCCGAAAGTTCCGAAGGGCGATGTTTAGCACGATGTAATAAATTAACCGCTTCCAACATTGCCAAAGCGCGTTCTTGAGCTTCTTGATTGGGAATTCCACTTATCATTAAAGGCATAGCAATATTTTCAAGCGCACTAAAGTCAGAAAGTAGATGATGAAATTGATAAACAAAACCAATTTCTTTGTTACGTAATTTTGCTTTTTCATTTTCAGATAGTTGATTAATTGAGTGAGATCTAAATAAAATATCACCCGAAGATGCACTATCTAAACCACCTAACAAATGCAGTAATGTGCTTTTACCTGAGCCTGAACTGCCAATAATGGATGTTAAGGTATTGGGATAGATATCAAAAGTGATCGATTTTAATACTTCAGTAATGACTTTACCTTCTTGGTAATTTTTACAAAGGTTTAACGTCGATATTAACGGTTGACATTCCATAGTATATACATCATTCATAACGCAATGCCTCTGCCGGTTGAATATTAGCTGCACGATAAGCAGGATAAAGAGTAGCAAAAATTGATAATAGAAATAAGGCTAAAAAAACAGTCAGCACTTGCTGAAAATTGACATCTGAAGGTAGTGGAATTCCTGCAAAACTTAATCCAAATTTTGCGAGATACAAAGCAACAATCAAACCAAATAAGCATCCGATTACCGAACCTATAATTCCGGAACTAGCACCTTGAATAATAAAAATTAGCATTGTTCGATGACGATTTAAACCTTGTGTTTTCAAAATCGCGATTTCGTTCTGTTTTTCCATCACCAACAAACTTAAAGAAGTAATGATATTAAAGGCTGCTACAATAACAATCAAACTAATCAATAGAGCCATAACATTTTTTTCCATGCTGATTGCCTGAAATAATTCACCACGCTTTTCACGCCAATCTTCAAATTGCATATTTTTTGGTAATGATTGTGAAACAATATTATCGATAGCTAATGGATTATCTAGCATTAACCGCCAACTGGTTATGGTATTATCAGGATAACGTAGTAATCTGGCAGCATCATGGATATTAAGGTAAATAATTGACTGATCAATATCACGATTTACTGAGAAAATTCCGCTAATTTTAAAAATTCTTTGACTGGGTATTTTTCCAATTGGTGTAATTTGGCTAGCATCTGTCACCATTAATCGTAACTTATCACCTACAGAGACATTTAATGACTCAGCAAGCTTACTACCCACAATAATGTTATATTTTCCTTGTTTTAAGTCTGACAATTTCCCATCATACAAGTAAGGAACAATCGGATCAAATTCTTGAGGATCAATACCAATCATCGTACTCATGGTTAAATTGTTTGGACTTTGAATTATTGCATCACCCGTTACTAAGGGTGTGATGTGCATAATGTGTTTATTTGCAGGAACTATTGAACTGGGATAAGTTGTTAATGACAAACGATGGTCCGCTGTTGTCAATTGCGCTTGAGGAATAAATTGTAAAATATTTCTTTGCATCTCATTTTCAAAGCCATTCATAACTGACATAATGACAATTAAGCCAAATGCACCTAACATAATACCAATCATAGATAGCCAAGAAACAAAGCGACCAAAATTGTCCGCTTTTCGACTAAAAGCATAACGTAAGCCGATATAAAACGGCAATGGATGAAACATATTTATTTCTCTAAAATCAAAAAGATGAGTTTTTCTTGCTTTGATGTTGTGATAAAAATGACTTCATAATATCGGCAAATAAACCTGATATCAAGTGTTAGCTAACAATGGAATATTTTAAATTGTCAATAATGAACTAGAAATAGCTCAGACCTTAAAATATGTATAAATATACAATAACTTAAATAACGCTATAAAAGAGATGCAAATTTAACCATCAAATTTGACTGTAATTTTTAACGTTTACTGTATAATTAGACATTAATTAACGATTTATTTTGATAATTTATTATGTCTAATATAAAAATACCCCATAAATCTGGCCAAATACAAGAGTATGGGCAATTAGTGGGGGCAGCCTTTTCTCTTTTTTGCGCTCAAGTACTTGCCCAGCATCAAGGTCCGGTTCTCATAATTACCGATGACATGCAACAAACGACACGTTTGAAAGATGAATTAAAACAATATAATACTAGCTTTCCAACATTATTATTCCCAGATTGGGAAACACTGCCTTATGATAGTTTTTCACCGCATCAAGATATTATTTCTGAACGTTTATCGACCCTTTATCAATTACCCCATCTTTCTAAAGGTGCATTGATAATTCCAATCAATACCTTAATGCAAAAAGTTTGTCCAAACTCCTATTTGGCTGGTCATGTATTTATAATGCAAAAAGGACAACGTTTATCGCGTGAAGGATTAATTTTGCAACTTGAAAATGCCGGCTATCGACATGTAAGTCAGGTAATGGAACATGGTGAATATACAACTCGTGGCGCTTTGTTTGATGTTTTTCCAATGGGAAGTCAAGCACCCTATCGCATCGACTTTTTTGATGATGAAATTGATAGTATTCGTATTTTTGATGTTGAAACGCAACGAACTCAGCAAGAATTTGACCAGATCCAATTATTGCCAGCACATGAATTTCCATTTGACCAGTCGGCGATCGAACTATTTCGTTCACAATGGCGAGAAAAATTTCCAGTTCGACTTGATTCAGAAAGTATATATCAGCAAGTATCAAAACATATCTTACCTACAGGTATCGAATATTGGCAAAGGTTGTTTTTTAATGAACCGCTGATTTCTTTATTTGACTATCTGCCAACCAATACTTTATTAATCACCACCGAACAATTATCAAGTTTTGCTGAAAAATTCTGGCAAGATATTAAAGCGCGTTTTGACAGTCGCAATGTTGACCCGATGCGCCCATTACTCAGACCAGACGAAATTTGGTATAAAGTTGATGAAATATTTTCAAAATTTAAGCAATATCCACGGCTAATCCTAAGTCAACAGCGATTAACTGGTAAAAATGCCACAAATTTGAATTATGATCTATTACCTAATTTAGCAATTCAAATCCAACAGAAAGAACCTTACCAGAATTTCTTACAATTTATTGAAAATTTTTCAGGTAATATCGTCTTTTCTGTTGAATCAGAAGGTCGCCGTGAAGCATTACAAGATATTCTTCATCGTATTAAAATCTTTCCAAAATTGATACAGCGTTTCGAAGAAATCACGCCTCTATCATCTAAACAGTTTTATTTAATGATTGGTGCAAGCGAAAATGGATTTATTGACCACGTTGACAATTTTGCCCTTATTACCGAAAATGAACTCCTTGGCCGACGTATTATCCGTCGTCGAAAAGAGAGCAAACAATCGATTAATACCGATGCTTTAATTGGCAGCTTGGCTGAACTAGTACCAGGAAAACCCGTTGTTCATTTAGAGCATGGTGTTGGACGCTATGCCGGATTAACAACTTTAGAAGCTGGTGGTATTACTGCTGAATATTTAATATTACTCTATGCTAATAACACAAAGCTTTATGTGCCTGTCTCATCATTAAATTTAATCAGTCGCTATTCAGGTGGGGATGAGGAAAATGCGCCTTTAAATAAACTCGGTACTGATGCTTGGAGCAAAGCACGTCTTAAAGCGGCCGAAAAAGTACGTGATGTAGCAGCCGAATTATTGGACATCTATGCTCAACGTGAAACCAAACCTGGTTTTGCATTTAAGCAAGATCGAGAACAATATGAACTATTTTGTCAAAGCTTCCATTATCAGGAAACTGATGACCAATTAAATGCCATTGGCGCAGTGATCGGTGATATGTGTTCTCCCTATGCCATGGATCGACTGGTTTGCGGTGATGTCGGTTTCGGTAAAACTGAAGTAGCAATGCGGGCAGCATTTTTAGCGGTCATCAATCATAAACAGGTTGCCGTCTTAGTTCCCACCACCCTACTAGCACAACAACATTATGAAAATTTCTGTGATCGTTTTGCAAATTGGCCGATTCGAATTGAATCCTTATCACGCTTTAAAACCGTAAAACAACAGCAACAAATTATTCAAGCGCTAGAAGAAGGCAAAGTGGATATTGTAATTGGCACACATAAACTACTACAAGCCGATGTGAAATGGCGTGATTTAGGTTTATTGATAGTTGATGAAGAACATCGATTTGGTGTCAGACAGAAAGAACGTATTAAAGCAATGCGGGCCAATGTCGATATCCTAACCTTAACCGCAACGCCAATTCCAAGAACCCTAAATATGGCAATGAGTGGTATGCGTGATTTGTCCATTATTGCCACAGCACCCGCCAGAAGATTGGCTGTGAAAACCTTTGTACGTGAATATGATAATTATGTTATTCGCGAAGCGATATTAAGAGAAATTTTACGTGGTGGGCAAGTCTATTATTTACATAATGACGTCGCTGATATCGAAAAAATACGCGAAAACATACAAGAGCTAATCCCTGAAGCTAGAGTTGCTGTCGGTCATGGACAAATGCATGAAAGAGAACTAGAACGTGTAATGAATGATTTTCATCATCAGCGATACAACTTATTAATATGTACTACTATTATTGAAACGGGCATTGATGTTCCCAATGCCAATACGATTATTATCGAGCGAGCTGATAAATTTGGTTTAGCACAACTCCATCAGTTAAGAGGACGAGTTGGTCGCTCTTACCATCAAGCTTATGCTTATTTATTAACACCATCACCGAAAGCGCTTAGCAAAGATGCCAAAAAACGGCTTGAAGCAATTGCTTCACTTGAAGATTTAGGTGCAGGTTTTGCTTTAGCTACCCACGATTTGGAAATACGTGGTGCAGGTGAGTTGTTGGGAGAAGATCAAAGTGGCCAAATCGAATCAATAGGTTTTAATTTATATATTGAATTACTTGATGAAGCCGTAAAATCACTTAAATCAGGCAAAGAACCCTCCTTAGAATCACTATTAAATCATCAACAAACGGAAATCGAATTAAGGTTACCTACGTTAATTCCCGATGATTTCATTGCCGATGTCAATACTCGTTTATCTCTATATAAACGTATAGCATCCGTCGAAAACAATGATCAGCTTACTGACATTAAAATCGAGATGATCGACCGATTTGGCAAACTACCCGATCCAGTCATTTTTTTATTAATAACGACAAAATTTCGTCTAACTGCTCACCAACTTGGGATTACAAAGTTAGAATTAACGGAAAAAGGTGGTTATATTGAATTCGGAACAGCAAATCAAATTGCTATCGATTATCTAATCAGTCTTATTCAAACCGATCCGAGAAGCTACCGTTTAGACGGACAAAATCGCTTAAAATTACTCAAGACCAGTTTAGATAGACAACAACGCATAGATTATATTGAGAGTTTATTAGAGCAATTTAAAAATAACAAAGGATGAATGACAAAAGGAAAAAATAATGAAAAAAAAATTAATTACCCTAGGAATTTTAGCCACTCTAGGAATAGCATACACTGGAAGTTCTTGGTATTTTGGTAATAAAATAAGGAGTGAATTTACCCAAAAATTGCCACAAATCGAGAGAGAATTTAATTCATTTTTAAAAGATACATCATCTTCGTTTGATGATATTGAAGTCAAATTATCCATTGCTGAGTATGAGCAAAACATTTTTAGCAGTAACATTAAGCTTAAACTATCATTCAACCAAACTTATGGTTTAGAACTTCATCAACGCGCTGAGCTAACTGAATTAGGCTATGACTTTGAAACAGAACTGATGAATTTTAACGATGCGCTAACTATATTCCATGGACCATTGCCAATCTACAGCTTTTTAAACGGTGATGTTATTCCAAAACAAGCAGTGATCACCTATCAATTAAAAAAAAATGTACTTAATAAAGAATTACAAAATATGGTAGGTAATAAACCGTTACTAACTATGGAAACCAAAATTGATTTAAGTGGAAATACTACGACCATTTTAACGACACCTGCTATTGATTATAAATCGGATGGAATGGAAAGAAATACCTTTATTTCTAGCGCAAATAAATTAACAATAAATCAAACCACAGATATGAATAAGTCTGTAAAACATATCAATTTGAATATTGAAAAGTTTCAACTTTTCACTGCTAGTCATTTCTTTAATTTAAAGTTGAATATTGATGATTTATACTTAACCGGCAGCCAAATGGTAGATTTGGTTAAACAAAATATTAACACTAACTTAGATTTACAATTGAACAATTTAAGCCTATTGGTTGGAGAGGAGAATTTAGATTTAAACAATATTAGCTTAAAGACTAATGCTAATGGTAAAAATTGCATGAATAGTATTAAGAATATTCAATTTGATATCGATCAAATTATCTATGGCAAACAAAATCTTGGACAATTTAATAGCGAAGTCAATTTTACCTGTAATGTTAATATAAACCACGCTCAGGAGATTAACCACCAAACAAACAAAATTGAAGTAGATATTGCTAATATCTCTCTCGACACTACGAATGGCAAACTAAGTGCGGCATATAAAATAAAATGGTCTGATCATAAACCAAGCTTTACAACCATGTTAAAAAAAATTCTAGATATAATAGATGCCCCCCAATCTGTAATAAGTGCTGATCCAAACTTAGAATATGAAAGTCATATTCAATTTCCAGTTAAAGCATTGGCAATGTTATCTGCTAAAATTCATAATAATAAATACGAAACAGTGTTAATTGATCGTGCTTTATATAATCCCCAAACTTGGCTCGATGAAACAAAAATATCTGAAGCAGACCGGTGGATCCATTACCCCTTATTTTTGATTAATAATGATACTATTGAGAGTAATATTTTATTTTCAACAATTGATAAACAATTTTATATTAATAGTAATTCGGTTGATCCATCTTCTCGCTACAAAATCTCCAATAACTTTAGACATAATAGATTTTTTGATAGCTATTGATGAGGTGGCAATAGCGAAAGGAATGGAATAAATGATAGTGGAAAAAAATGGCAAACAGGGTGTAAGAGTTGCGAATGTAAAGCATTTAGGATAGATAGTAAGTAAATCACAATATGAAAATATCCAACATTTATATTTGTCCAGTGAAAGATAATATTTTAGATTGATATAGTCTGTTTTGCTGATGGTTGTGTTTACTAATTAGAAAACCTTTATCATGGAATCGCCCCATAAAAAGAGCCGTTTATTTTAGTCTTGTCATTAGAACGTAAGAACTTAGTCTATCGCATCAGGATATCAATTGTATATCCTGATGCAAATATTAGCGCTTCAATTTCGATCTTCTCGCATAGCTATAATTCGTTCGACCGTATCAACAATAGCTTGCGTTTGGGAATCAATCTCAATATTTACGCAATCCCCCTCTCGTTTATATTTTAAGGTAGTTATGGCTAATGTCTCAGGAATTAAATGAATCAAAAATTGATTATTTTTAACTTCGCCAACCGTTAAGCTAGCGCCATCTATACCAATAAACCCTTTATATAAGACATATTTCATAAATACCAGCGGCATCTCTAATCGCATAGTACAGTTAGTTGCTGTTGTCATGATATTTTTGATTTTAGCCGTACAAGAAATATGCCCTGACATAATATGTCCACCAACTTCATCACCATATCTAGCACTACGTTCAATATTAACAAAATCACCCGCTTTTTTATTACCTAATGTGGTAATGGCAAGCGTTTCTTGCATAATATCAAAATTCACGCTATTAGCTGTAACTTGGGTTACGGTTAAACAACACCCATCATTTGCTATCGAAGCGCCGATTGCAATATTTTTAGTTAAGTGATGTGGAAGTTCCACCTGGATAGTACGTAGTTTATCATGATCAACAATTTTGATGATCTTCCCAACGCCTTGTACAATACCGGTAAACATATATCGATTCCTGTTAAAAAAAGTAATAAGGTTATTTTAGCATTTTTTTCTCTTTTAATAACCTCATACAGCAAAGTGATAATTCATCTTTACCAACATATTATTTACTTAAAGCATGTTATTCTATTGCATGACATCGTATAATAATATCCCTATAAAATAACGAGATAATAAAGGATAGACACTTATGTTAAAAGCCATCGTGGCAATTATTATTGGTTCAAGCTTGGGGGGGTTAAGTCGCTGGTTATTATCTACTCGATTCAATCCACTTTTAACTATCCCATTTGGTACTTTATTATCAAACTTGTTAGCTGGTTATATAATTGGTTATGCTCTGATGTTTTTTACTAATCATCCAAATATTACGCCTGAATGGCGGTTATTGATTATGACTGGTTTCTGTGGTGGGTTATCTACGTTTTCTACCTTTTCGGTTGAGGTAATATTATTTTTTCAACGAGGTCAAATAGGATTAGGTTGTATAACAATTTTAATGCATGTTATTGGATCGTTAGTCATGACTATTTTAGGCATTATGACATTTAACTGGTTAAAATAGATAGTGATAGTGAAGATAATATGCTTAGAACATGATGGTTAACATTCAAGTAGATCATTTCACAGTATTCTTAAACCTAGTATCGAAAACAAGTAAAACAGATTACTTTAGAATATTAATGATTAATATATTATAGCTGGTAATGTTCTAGGAACACGGAGCACATTATTATATTATCTAACACATATATATCTGTTAATATTGAATAAAATTGATAGTTTCAATCGCTAGGTCTCCCAAATTAATTATTTGTCATTAAACGTTGTTTAAATAAAAGGCCTCTCCAGCCAGTTAATAATTCTGGTTGTTCAGTTATTTCATGATGATGCCATTTAACAAATTGTTCGATTTGCCTCTTAGATACCAATAAATCTAAATTGAGTCCCGTTTGCATAGATATTTCATTGGCGGCTTGCTTAATCAAATTCGACCATATTTTATAATCTGGATAATCAACTAATCTTTTGATGGGTTCAGCAGATTCGCATGTCTGATGTAAAATAGCGAGAATTTTATCACCGAAAAGACGTAATGCTTTACCTTTCATTCCTAAAGAAGATAATTCAGCTAAAGATTTAGGTTGATAACGCGCTATTTGCCATAATATCTCCTGATGAATAACAAAATTTAATGCTATATCGTGTGTTTTAGCATAATCATAGCGCCAACTGGCTAATTTTTTTAAATAACCTAATTGAATTGGCCGAAGTTGCCAAGCGTTTTTAATCGATAAGTAAGCATTACTTGGTTGAATGGGTAAATAACGGCGGCGGACAACATTTTGACACTCTTCATAAGCAGCATTAAGCCACCCTTTATCAAATAATAATGACTTTAACTTGAGTATTAAAGGATATAAATAAAACACATCATTTGCTGCATATTGGCATTGTTTCTTAGTTAAAGGTCGTTGTAGCCAATCCGTTAGGGTTTCGCTTTTATCTAATTTAATAGCTAAATATTTATTGACCAATGTAGCATAACCAGTACTCAGTGGGTTATCTAAAAAAGACGCTAATATTTGACTATCCAGTATATTTTCTAATTCAATATTAAAATAATGGCTAAACACTTCAATATCTTCACTACAAGCATGAAAATATTTTTCAATCAAATTATTCTTTAATATTTCAATAAAAGGTTGCCAATTTTCTATGTATAAAGGATCAACTATTGCTAAATTTTGTCCATCATAAACCTGTAACAGTGCTAAACGCGGATAAAATGTTTTAGTTCGTATAAACTCAGTATCTAATGCTAAGCTATGTGACGTTTGAAGCTTTGTACATAGTTGTCGTAATGCCAAGTCATTGGATATAAATTGGTAAGACACAATTAATCCTTATTTTCTATTTGTTTTTTAAAATGTAATTCAGCAACCACGATTTCTGCACGTGTCATTAATCGAATAGGAGGTCCCCATAAACCATAGCCACAAGTCACAATACTGGTAAAACGCTTATTATCTTTAGGCTGATAAATTCCCCAAGGATTTTGATAAACTTCATTGACAACCAATGTCATTGGAAAAATTTGTCCGCCATGAGTATGCCCGGCAAACATAACATCAATACCAAGATTTTCGGGTTCAATCAAATCGGCAGGTTGATGATCTAATAAAATAATGGGTTTATCTTCATCGACAAAGTTCATAAGGAATGGCAAATCCATACGATGTTCTGAAAGATCATCGCGGCCAATGATCGAAATTCCCGTTTGTTCATCATAATAAACATCATCTAATAAAACTTTCATATTTCCATCCTTGAAAGCATTAATAACATCTTGAGTGGTATTGTAATGATCACGTTCAATACCATAATGCTCATGATTACCAAAAATAATGAAAGTACCATAAGTCGAATGAATTTGGCGAAAGTCTTCCGCTAATTTTTTATCTATAAAAGGTTTTACTTTACCATCAAGGGTATCACCGGTAAAAAACACATAATCGGGGTTAAGATCATTAATATGGGAAACCATATCTTGAATAAACTTTTTCGAGGTAATTTCATTCAAATGAATATCAGATATCTGGACGATTTTTAAACTTTCAACGTTAGCGGGCTTATCCACATTAATATCGTATGTGACAACCCTAGGCTGGCTTGAACAATAGAGTCCAATTAAAAATAAAGAGAAAGAAATGCCGATAAATAGCCCTTGAATGACAATATTCTTGTTATCAGCTCGCTGGAAAATAAATCGCCGGATAAAACGTATAATATCAATTATTACTATTCCCCAAAAGAAACAAATAATGATTGAAAATAATAGATAGCCAATTAATGGTAGCCAGTAATCTGATAAATTACTGAAATGTAAACAACCTAAAAACGAGAAGGCACCAATAAAAATAATTAACCAATAAAGTTTTTTTGCTAAAGTATTAATGTATCCTTCATGATGAATATTAAATAAATTGATTGATCTAAAACCAAGATATAGTGCAACCAAAAAACTGCCTAAAACATCAAATATTAAATTCCAATCCATAAAAATTACATCTATTACCCAAGAATAGTGTTATCATAACAGAATTTTATAAGCAGTTAATATTATTTAATAATGGAACATAAGAAAGACACACTTTTTTTAAACCCCATCGAACAATTGGGTAATTGGACATTTGACGAAAAAGTTGCAGAAGTTTTTCCAGATATGATTCAACGCTCAGTACCTGGCTACACTAATATTCTCGCTATGATAGGCATGTTAGCTAAACGATTTATCACATCAGGTACTAATATTTACGATCTTGGTTGTTCTCTTGGTGCCGCGACCCTATCAATACGACGCAACCTTGATTATAACGATTGTACAATTTATGCCGTTGATAATTCACCAGCCATGATTAAACGCTGCCAAACCCATTTAAGCGCTTATAAAGCCGTTACCCCCGTAAAAGTAATTTGTAGCGATATTTGTGACATCGAAATGCAAAACGCATCGATGATTGTACTTAATTTTACTTTACAATTTTTAACACCTGAAAATCGGCAAAAATTGATCGATAAAATTTATCAAGCACTTATCCCTGGTGGAATTTTAGTTGTATCCGAAAAATTTAGTTTTACTGATCCTATCATTGATCAATTACTGTTTGATATGCATTATGATTTTAAACGCGCCAATGGCTATAGTGAATTAGAAATCAGTCAAAAACGGAGTATGCTTGAAAATGTCATGATTACTGATTCGATTACTACGCATGAGCAACGTTTAAAGCTAGCAGGATTTAATCACATCAGTACTTGGTATCAATGTTTTAACTTTGGTTCAATGATCGCGATTAAATAACCTTAATTGTGCTAATAACCGTGAAGTTAGATAGCTTCAATTAACTAAAGTATTTATATCAATAGTAAAAATCAAAGTTTTTAACAAAGCAACGAATTTTTAACCTAAATAAATTAAAGTGAATAAACAAATGATTGATTTTGGTAATTTTTATCAGATTATTGCAAAAAACCATCTTGCCCCTTGGCTTGAAACCTTACCGGCTCAATTAGCTCATTGGCAAAGACAAAACATGGATCATCGATTTCATCAATGGCTTCGTTGCATTGAACATTTACCTAATCTCACACCTGAATATGTCGATTTATTGCACAGCGTAACGGCAAAAAATCGCATCCCCCTTTCGGAAGGAGAGCAAAAAAGAATAATTCATCTATTGATGTCCTTATCACCCTGGCGTAAAGGCCCTTTCTCACTTTATGATATTCACCTCGATGCAGAATGGCGTTCCGATTGGAAATGGCAACGACTTATTCCCTTTATTAGTAGTCTTGCTAATAAAACAGTATTAGATGTAGGATGTAATAGTGGTTATCATTTATGGCGGATGATCGGTGCTGGTGCCAAATTAGCAGTTGGTATTGACCCAATGCCATTGTTCTTGTGTCAATTTGAAGCTATCCGTAAATTATTAGGTAATGACCAACGCGCCCACTTTATTCCGCTAGGTATTGAAGACATGCCGAAATTAGCTGCATTTGATACTGTGTTTTCTATGGGGGTTTTATACCATCGCCGATCACCATTAGATCATCTGTATCAATTAAAAGAGCAACTTAAAGTTAATGGTGAACTAATTCTTGAAACGTTAGTCATTGATGGTGCAGAAAATCAAGTATTAATGCCGGGTGAACGCTATGCTCAAATGCGAAATGTCTATTTTATTCCATCAATTCCAACAATGAAAATTTGGTTAGCAAAATGTGGCTTTCACAATATTAAGATCGTTGATGTTTCAGTCACTAGTTTAGAAGAACAGCGAAAAACAGATTGGATGACATCGGATTCGTTAGCTGACTTTTTAAATCCTATCGATAATACTAAAACTATTGAAGGTTATCCTGCACCTATGCGTGCGGTATTTACTGCTGTAAAGTAATTTTTTATTTTATAAAAAGTGAATATAATTTATACTAACGCTAAATCGGTTAGTTAAATTTCATTAAATCGATATTAATAAAAAACTTAATATGTTAAGTATATGTTAAGTTTTAACTTTATAAATCCAAATTAAAAAAAATTTTATTGATGATCAGGAAATATAATGGATACCATACGATTCATTTTGCGTCTGCCATACCTTTTACTTCACATTATTTTAGAAGCTTGCTTATATTTTTTATATTTTTTATTATTAATCTTGAAAGGAATGTTATGGTTCTTCAGCCCGATAATTGGTCAAATTGACTGGTCCATTCCCAAATGGTATCCCCGTTCAAAAGTTGTTTACCAAACGACCATTCAAACTATAAGCAAACATAGTACCCTAATAGGAAGCGTTATTTATCTGAGTATTGTGGCGTATGTAAGTGGTAATTATGCATATCATTGGTATTTAAATAGACCAAAACCGATCGAGCCGGCTCCAATCATTATCAATACGTATGGTGTAGATTTTACTAAACCAACCGAGAGCGGTATTATTATCGACCAAAACCCTTATTATAATTCTTTAAAAATCCATTTTACAGGTAATAAACGCTCACCTGCTCCAATTGACAAAATTGGTAAACAAATAACTGAAGGTATCCAAATTACCCCTGAAATCAAGGGTACATGGAAGTGGAATGATCCTAGAACTATCTCTTTCACACCTGAAACAACATGGAATATAGCTGAAAAATATACCGTGACAATGGATGCTTCAAAGTTATTGGATGCCAATAATTTAATCGCTAAAAATAAAGAATCTTTTACATTCACAACAAAAGAATTTATTTTAAATATAAAGAACAAGGAATTTTATCAAAATCCAGTTGATGCAACTGAAAAATTAGGCATTTTTGAAGTTCATTTTTCGCATCCTGTTGATAAAAAATCATTTGAAAATAATCTCAAGTTAGCGCTTTATGAAACAACTGAAGATAAAAACAATACCAGAAAATTCATAAAAAATGTTCATTTAACTACAACTTATAATTCAACTAATACCATCGCTTATATTAAAAGTGAACCTTTGGAATTTGCGGAAAGAGATCAATATTTAATCCTCGATATTACAAAAGGTATAACAAGTAGCTTAGGCGGAAACCTAACAGAATCAGATAGATGGGATCATATCCTAATCCCTAATAAATATCATCTTCATATTAATTCAGCCGAAGTTTCATTAGTCGAAATATCGCAAAACGAAATACGCCAAATATTGACGATAAAAACTAACTATAATATTAAAGCTAATGACTTACAAAAAGCGATAAAAGTATGGCAATTACCGCTTGCTAATTTCAAATATAGTGAAGAATACTATGATAAAATAGATGGTAAGTATAAAACAAAATTCCTTGTTGGAAAAAATACCTTAAATAAATCAAAAATATTACCAACAAAATATGTTGAGACCGGCGATACCAGAACTTATCAAAATCAATTTAGCTTTGAAATCAATGGTGAACAATCACAGCAACTCTATATTACCATCGATCCTTCTTTAATCTCCGAAGGTGGCTATGCCTTTAAAGAGGGCTATAAAAAAATCTTGCGTATAAAACGGTATCCGCAAATTGTCAATTTTGCATCTGCTGGATCTTTATTAAGTTTATCAGGAGAGAAAAAAATCCCGGTTGTTACTCGTAATACTAAAAAATTAAAGTTAGAACTTAAGCGAGTCATTCCTTCACAATTACAACATTTAGTTTCGGATAATGTTAATGAATTTAGTCAAATGCGTTTTGATTATTTAAATACTGATAATTTCGTTGAAAAATACGCTATTGAGAAAGAAATCAAAGGTAATCCACAATCTATCAAATATACTGACTTTGATCTAACACCTTATCTTAAAAAGGATATTGCAAATGATAGTGCTATACGTGGCATTTTCTTATTAAATCTTTATGCTGACAATCCTGATAATAATGGTAAGTACGCTTATTATGATTCGCGCTTTATTATCGTGACCGATTTAGGAATCATTAATAAAAAATCACTTGATCAATCCTATGATCTGTTTGTGCAATCTATCAGTAATGGAGATCCAATTGAAAATGCTAAAGTTTCGCTGTTGGGTGCTAATGGTATTGAAATTACTGCTCAACAAACGGATAGTACTGGACATGTCCATTTTGCTCCTTTGTCAGAATATTACAAAGGAATTAAACCGCTATTATTTTTAATTGAAAAAGATGGTGACATGTCATTCTTACCAATATCTAAGGGGTATAGAGGCTACGATAGACAACTCAATTATTCAAGATTTGATGTTGGTGGAGAATATGAAACACTGGATCGTGGTGAACTTCGCGCACATCTTTTCTCTGACCGAGGTATTTATCGACCAGGTGATACATTTCACATCGGTACCATAATTAAGGCCGATGATTGGAATAAATCATTAAAAGGTATTCGCTTAGAAGCGGATATTTATGATCCTAAAAATAATCTTTTAACAACGAAAAAAATAAAACTCGATGAATATGGATTCAATGAAATTTCATACAAAACAGAAGATAATTCACCTACAGGTAACTGGAATATATATCTTTATTTGAGTAAGCCTAACCACGAAGACGATCGTACTTATTTAGGTTCAACATCCGTCATCATTCGTGAATTTGAACCTGATAAAACAGCAGTTAAAGTACAAATTACGCCACGAAGTGAAAAAGGATGGATTAAACAATCTGAACTTAAAGCACAAATTACGGCAAATAATCTTTTTGGAACACCAGCGCAAGACCGATTAGTTGAAAGTAACTTACATTTATATCCAACTAAATTTTATTTTAAACAATACCTTGATTATGATTTCTTTAGGTATGGTAACAATCAAAGTGATTTCAAAGTTGATCTCGAAGATACCTATACCAATGAAGAAGGCAAAGCTACGGTAAACTTAAATGTTGAAAATTTTGATGGTCAATATGAAGCACGTTTCTTAGCTGACGTTTTTGAGCCTAACAGTGGTCGAAGTGTCGCGGCAACAGATACTATTTTAATTTCTTCTGCAGATTATCTTGTTGGAGGTAAAGCTGATGGTATATTAGATTATATTAAACGTGATACTAAACGTTTATTAAATCTGATCGCTATTAATCCAGAACTTGAAAAAATTAGATTAGATAATTTAAAACTGATTACTTTAGAGAAAAAATATCTCTCTGTTTTGGTAAAACAACCATCTGGAGTCTTTAAATATGAATCAGAACGAAAAAATGTAGTCATTTCAGAAACACCTTTTGAAATAAACGACAAAGGAACCACGTATCAGATTCCAACTGATACACCAGGTAACTTTATTTTACAGATAAAAAATAACCACGATGAAATTGTCTATCAAGTTGATTACTCTATCGCAGGCACGGGCAATGTTACGCGTTCTTTGGATCGTAATGCAGAACTTGCATTAAAGATTGATGCGACCAAATATAAACCTGGTGATGAAATAGAAGTGTCAATTACCGCACCTTATACAGGCAGTGGTATCATCACTATTGAACGCGATAAAGTTTATGCATGGAAATGGTTCAAAACAGATACGACCAGTTCCATACAAAAAATTACTTTACCAAAAGAAGTGGAAGGCAACGCTTACATTAATGTACAATTTGTTCGGGATCCTAATTCAGAAGAAATCTTTATGAGCCCATTAAGTTATGGGGTCGTTCCATTCACAATAACGAACGATAAATTTACCGAAAAAGTGACTTTAGTTGCTCCTGAACAGGTTAAACCTGGTGAGACAATTCCTATCACCGTTACAACAAATAGTATGCAACGAGTCGTTGTATTTGCAGTTGATGAAGGTATTTTACAAGTTGCGGGCTATCAATTAAAGAATCCACTGAAAAGCTTCATCCGTAAAAAAACACTATCTGTTAGAACAGATCAAATTTTAGATCTGATTTTGCCGGAATATAATCGTTTGTTAAAATTATCCGCCCCAGGTGGTGATGATATGCTTAAGGAGGACCAAGATATGTTAAATGGTCATTTAAATCCATTCAAGCGTAAAACAGATGAACCGGTAGTTTATTGGTCAGGAATCATAGATGTTGAAGACCAAAAGAATCTCTCTTACAAAATACCAGAACATTTTAGTGGTAAAATACGCATTATGGCTGTTACTGTCGGTAAAAATACCATCGGAACGGCACAAACTAGTACCACTGTTCGTAATGATTTTGTATTAAGTCCAAATATACCTTATTTTGTTACACCTAATGATGAATTTGAAATCAGTTTAATGGTAGCAAATAACTTAACCGAAATAGGAAATGAAGAAATTCCAATTAAAGTTAAACTCGCTACAACACCACATTTAATGGTCGTAGACGAACCAAGCAAGACGATCAAACTTGCATCGATGAAAGAAGGTACTTTAACTTACCGTCTAAAAGCGACTGATATTCTTGGTAGTGGTGATTTGCAATTTACTGCAACGTATAAAGATAAAATAATATCGAGACAAGTAAGTACTTCAGTACGACCTATCAATCCTTATCGTTTAAAAACAATAATGGGTCGTATGGATGGCAAAACACAGACAATTAACGAGATACGCCAAATGTATCCAGAGTTTGCTGAACAAGATGCGGCCGTTTCTTACTCACCGATGATTTTAGTTAAAGGTCTTACTGATTATCTGGACAATTATGAATACTATTGCTCAGAACAAATTGTCAGTCGTTCCTTACCATTATTAATTGGTAATAAGCACCCTGAATTTAACTTGGTCACCGACAAAACATTACCTTTTAATGGGGTACTACAAAAACTGCAAAGCCGTCAAAATAGCGAAGGCGCTATTGGTTTATGGTATGCCACCTATAACGTTGATCCATATATAACGCTATATACGGTTAATTTTTTACTTGAGGCAAAGGAAGCGGGATTAGTATTACCAAAAGATTTACTCACAAAAGCTAATGAATATACCAAAAGAGTGGCTGAGGGAAGTTTGACTGGTCGCTATAATCTACGATTACGTGCTTATGCTATTTATTTGTTAACCAGACAAAATATCATTACGACAAATTACATTGCTTCAATTATGGAAGATCTCAAAAACAATAAGAATCAATGGTGGGAAACTGATATTACTGCTTTATATTTAGCATCGTCTTATAAAATGCTAAAAATGGATAAGCAAGCGGATAAAATATTATCGCCCGTTTGGAAACAACTAGACAAAGCTTATAATAAAGCCTGGTGGACAAATAATTTTTATGATCCATTAGTAATGGATACAGGTAAAATTTACTTGATTGCTAAACATTTTAATGAAAAAGTAAAAGATATACCTGCTCAAGCGCTTGAAAATATTGCCTTAATGTTGAATCAAGAACGTTATACAACCCATTCAGCAGCAATGACAATGTTAGCTTTAGACAGCTACATATCATCAATCAAGGAACTTGACTTAAAAGAAGATGATCTCACGATTACTAGTACCATACAATCAAATGAAAATGAGCGTAAAAATGTAACGATCGCAAAATTGAAAAAATTGTTAGCTAAAAGTAAATTTAGTGATGAATCATCGGCTATCAGTTTCCATAATATGCAAAATTTACCAGCTTGGTATCTGTTATCGCAAAAGGGTTATGATCGCACTGTTCAACAAGAGCCGATAACTAAAGGTCTCGAAGTTTATCGAGAATACACCGATAAAGATGGTAAAGAAATAAGCACGGTTAAATTAGGTGATATTATTAATGTTACTGTAAGAATCCGTTCATTATCCAAAGAAGGACAAACGAATATTGCCATTGTCGATCTACTACCAGCTGGTTTTGAAGTTGTGCAACAAAATGCCTTAAATCGTTCACCTAACAATAGTGAGAACGATGAAGACAGCGAAGAGGAATATGATGACTATGATGGTGAACAATGGATTTCACCTATCGCAACAGGTAACTATACTTGGTATCCAGATTACACTGATGTGCGGGAAGATCGTGTGATTATTTATGGTTCCACCGCTAGCGATAATTTACAAACCTTCAAATATCAGATTAAAGCCACCAATATCGGCGAATATGCAATTCCACCAGCCTATGGTGAAGCAATGTATGATCGCGATATTCAAGCTGTATCAAAAGGTGGTAGTAAAATTACTGTTGAAACACGTTAATCCACCTTTTGTTAAGTGGGTACAATTTTATAATTGTACCCCTTTTCTAAATCGTTCACGTATTATGATAATAATAACCTATTATTCAATATAATAATCTGTATAACATGACAAAATTTATAAGATATGTCCAAAATATTATCGCAGCACTGATAATATTTATGTTGATTGTTTTTGCTTTCCGTTTAACGCCTCATCCTCCATTATCAGAAGCACTATCGTTTTCAACGGTTATTTATGATGAAAATAATAAATTATTAAGATTGACCTTGGCTGATGATCAACAATATCGATTATGGACGCCACTAGAAGATATTTCCCCCAATATTATTAATGGTCTGTTACTACATGAAGACCAATGGTTTTATTATCATTTAGGATTCAATCCAATTAGTATAGTTCGCGCATTTTGGGCTACCTATCTGGGAGGGGGCAATCGTCAAGGAGCATCGACAATTACTATGCAATTGGCTCGGATGCACTGGAAAATCAATACTAAAACAATTGGTGGCAAATTACAGCAAATATTCAGAGCTATTCAATTAGAATTAATGTATTCTAAACACGATATTTTAGAAGCTTATTTTAATTATGCTCCTTTTGGTCGAAATATCCAAGGTGTTGGTGCGGCCTCATTAATTTATTTTGATAAATTACCCAATAAAATTAACTTACCTGAAGCTTTAGCGCTCACCGTTCTTCCCCAATCTCCGACTTACCGCATTGATAAAAAAACTGGCATAGCAGGTAAAGCATTGATTAATGCCAGACGACGATTATTGGAACGTTGGCAAGAACAATATCACACTGATAATAATATCATCGCACTGTTTGATTTACCTTTAGTCATGCGTCAACCAGAACAACTTCCGTTTATTGCTCCTCATTTTACCGATCAAATCTTACAGCAGGATACAAATTTAAATAAACACCAACAACGCGTAATTAAATCCACGTTAAGCACAGATTTACAACAGATTATAGAACAACAAGTCAATGCTTTTATCGCGCGTAGCAAACAAAAAGGTATTTATAATGCTTCTGTATTATTAGTGGATAATAAAAATATGGGAATTAAAGCGCTGGTAGGTTCGGCTGATTATTTTAATGCTAGCATACATGGGCAAGTTAACGGAACTTTAGCTAAACGCTCGCCCGGCTCAACATTAAAACCGTTTATTTACGCCTTAGGTATGGACCAAAGCATTATTCATCCCAAAACTATCCTAAAAGATGTTGAAACTGACTTCGGTTTTTATAACCCAGAAAATTTTGATCGACATTTTAAAGGCCCCATTTCAGTTACTGATGCCTTAATTCATAGTCGTAATATCCCTGCTGTTTATGTAGCGAGCAAATTAAAAAAACCTTCATTCTACCAATTTTTAAAACAAGCTAATATTAGTAATATGGCGGCAGAAGAACATTATGGTTTAGCATTAGTACTTGGAGGGGGTGAAGTGACACCACAGGAACTCGCTTCACTCTATGCTATGTTAGCAAATCAAGGCGTATGGCAACCATTAACATTGACTCAAAATGAGCATGAACCAGCATTGCGTAAACCGTTACTTAGTCCAGCAGCAAGTTTTATGACGCTGGATATGTTATTAAAAAATACCCGTAAACAAGATATTTTAATAAAAAAACAAAAAGCAATGACACCAATCTATTGGAAAACGGGTACCTCCTGGGGATTTAGGGATGCATGGACTGCTGGTGGATTTAATCATTATACATTAGTGGTATGGTTAGGCAATTTTGACGGCACAAGCAACAATGCTTTAATTGGCGCTAATGCAGCTACACCATTATATTTTAATATAATTGATGCCATAACCGCCTATTATCCTTCACAAAAGCAATATCATAACCCTGCTCCGGCCAACCTTACTCAAGTTGAAATTTGTTTACCTAGCGGTAATTTAGTGACGCAATGGTGTAAAATTAAAGGGAAAACTTGGTTCATTCCTGGTGTTTCACCAATCACCGTTGACACGGTTTATCGACCGGTCTTGATTGATAACAAAACCAACAAAGTAGCTTGTCCTCCTTATAATCCGCAAACATCACATATCGAAGTATTTGAGTATTGGCCATCAGACTTAGCAAAAGTTTTTGCTAAAGCAGGAATGCCGAAAAAACAACCGCCTAAAAGTACCCATTGTAATAATGCACAAACCTATTTAGGTGATCCACCTCGAATAACTTCACCATTAAAAAATGCAGTTTATAAATTAAGAGTTAATAATCAAAAGAATGAAAAGATTAGTTTAAAAGCTACCGCTGATGGTGAGGTAAAAGAATTATATTGGTTTATTGGCAATAATTTCCTTGGCAGTAGCCCGGTCAATGCTTCCATTGATTGGGTACCGATACAAAGTGGTATGTTTAAAATCACAGTTATTGATGATTTAGGACGTAGTGATAACAGAAAATTGAAAATCGATTTACTTGAATAATTTTATTTAAATTATTCATAGTAAATTTTAAGTACCTACGCTACTCTTACAAATAGGTCAAAAACTCACAACAATAAAGTTTATAGGAAATCACCATGTCATACACTCTTTATATTGGCAATAAAAATTATTCCAGTTGGTCAATGCGACCTTGGATTGTCATGCAACATTTCGCCATCCCATTTGAAGAAAAATGGATCCATTTTGACAATTTTGATAAAAATTCTAAGTTTAAACAGACCGTCCTAACCTTCAATCCATTTGGCTGTGTTCCTTTTTTAGTCGTGGATGATTTCGTTATAACTGACTCATTAGCAATATGTGAATATTTAGCGGAGCAACACTCTGCATTAGCACTTTGGCCAACTGATATAAAACAACGCGCACAAGCGCGAAGTTTAACAGCACATATGCATACCGGATACCAGAAAATTCGTCAATATTTGCCTTTTAATATTGAAGCACAATTACCTGAAATTGGTAAAATTATTTTACGTGATCACCTGCCAGTCAAAAAAGAAATTGAATTTCTTGATAATTTACTAAGCCGTTACTTAAAACGTTCACAAGGTAATTATTTATTCGGTAATTTTACAATTGCTGATGCGTTTTATGCCCCTCTTTGTTTAAGATTAAAAAATTACCAAATCCAAGTATCTGATGATTTACTAAAGTATATTCAGACACTTTGTTCAACTCATGGAATCACGCAATGGATTGATGCAGCTTTAAAGGAACACCATTTTGTTGCGATAGATGAGCCATATCGCTTTTCGCGCTAATATCTAAATAATAACATGCTAAAAATGCCCAAATGGGCATTGATGCATGCATAAAATTAATTTTTTATTATTCAAGCAATGCACGTTTAATCTCAAAAGCTAATTGTGGGTTCCACATTGCCCCAGTTGCACTCATGACGGCATCGGCACCAGCGTGCCTAAATGCTTGATAATGCTCCAGACTGCTAACCCCACCTACCCCAATAATAGTAAAATGATGAATTAGCTCGGCTCTTAATCGAGCTAAACGTGCAACCATATCTAATCCAGCCCAACGGATAGCATCTCCACATATGCCACCAACTGGCCTGGTTGAACTTAAAGCAGGCTGATCCTGAGCATCTACCGGTTTAGCTGATAATGTATTAATTGTACTATATCCCTCAATCACACCATCTAATTTCTTTAATAACGGTAATATGGCATCATCATGCGCAAAATAAGCCAATTTCAAAAATAAAGGCTTATTAGGCACCGCATTTTTAATCGCGTGAGCAACTCGCTCCACTTTTGTAAAGTCAAAACATAATAATTTATTCACACCTTCATTTGGACAACTTAAGTTCGCCTCCAAAATGGGAGCACCAGTCTCATCCACTAATTTAGCTGCATTGGCATAATCTTGCTCAATCGTTGCTTCATTACCTGGAGTACCTTGGAAACTACCAATAACATGTTGCCCTGATTTAGCTGCCAACACAGCATCAGCCATATCAGGTTGCCAAACATCAGGATCAAACGACGGCACCCCAAAAGAGTTGGTTATCGAAATTGGAAAAGTAAAATCGTGATCAGCCAAAACCGTATCAACTTCAGCCGACAACTTTCCTTTTGGGTGAATAGATAATACATTCGGTAAAGGATGACTTTTATGCGCGCGGGTTCGTACCGTTTTATATACACAGAGATCAAAACCATAACCTAAAGCAGCTTTTACATACTTAGCATTCAATAGCGGTCCCGCTGGAATACCAAAGGGTAAATTTACGTCAAAATTCAAAAATCGAGAACTATGAGGCATGACAATTGATGATTTAGGTAAATAGGCAAAATCACCAAAAGGTCCTTGTTGATAATTATCCTCATAACTGAGCAGTGGGTCATAAAAAGGCGTGATGTTGTTATTCATGGTGTACCCTTGAAATATTAATTAAACTTACCAAACTGATTTTACTAATACTAATGAAACATAGAGTATTTTTAACATTAACTATTTTATAATATTATTGAACTCATAAACCTAAAACTAAACGTCCATTTTGGGTTGCGACTTTAATGACATTATCTAAATCAGTATAACGGCACCCTGTTACGAGTAACTTTAATTCTTCCCACATATTTCCGGTTGAAAACGGCAACATATAGTCACTAATATTATCGGTACCAATCGCAACGGGAATGCCAGCAGTTGATAATTCATCCACTGGAGTAAGGGAATTTCGTGTTGGGCCATGATCTTCGCGACGAGGACTATCAATCCAAGCAAAAGGACAAGCTATCACCATCATTTTTGCTTCTTTCATTTTTTGATAGAGTTTCTGTCGATACGCAAAATCGTGCGCTGTAATGGAAATACTGTGAATAGCTACAACTTTGCCATGCATGTCGTGTTCAATGGTTTTATCAGTCAGTTGCTCTGTTTCGATTTCCTCTGGGGAATTAAATTGATCAACATGCACATGTACCATTTTACCTAAACGTTTGCCGGTTTGCATTAATACATCTAAGTGAACTAGTCCCATTCCAGGACCATGATCACGCTCATCGCGACGTGGTAATCCACCTATGATATCCACCATATCAGCTCCTTTATCAAACCAATAACGCGCTTCTTTATCTATCACCCCTTTCAATGTTTGATTAACTAATTTAATTACAATATCGTTTTTATATACTGCTCTGGCACGTAAAGCCCCTTTTATCGCACGTTCCTGAGCAATAGGATCGATATCAACAAATGAGCCCATTGCAGATACGCCTTGCTCAATCATACGTTCCACAGCCATACTAAAGTGGCGGTAATAATCTTCCTCAGTCATAGCAGCTTTGATACGATCGAGCGTATCCCATTTTTCAATTAAAGTTTGTTTTTGGTAGATATCAAAACTTTCCCGTGTAATGGTAAAAGCACGATCTGCATGCATATGAGCATTAACCCAACCACCATTTTGTTTGATACTTTTCATCAAAAAAGCTTTTAAACTCTGATCCCGACTTGCTAATAAAATATCTTTATTTGTCATAATAAATTCTCGTCATTGTCCTATTGTAATCGATAAAATTTTAGCCAAAAAAAATCCTCCAATAGGAGGATTAATAATGAGAAATAACTAAACTATCATTAAAATTGTTAGTATTAAAATAAAGTACTTGGTAATGCATTTTAGAAATCAACGTCTCCGCTGTCTTTTAATTGATTGAGATTTTAATGGAAAATTTATGAATAGCAACCTTTTTAATTAAAAAAAAGGTAAATAAATGAAAAAGTTATAGTCTCATTTTTGAGACTATAACAATATATAGCAAATTGGCATTTTTATATAAAATAGAACACAACTAATGGGCAATTAGTCAATAAAAATTATACTTACCATAAAACTATTTTCACTAACGTTTCTTTAAACTCCCTAATATTCCACGCGTAATTTCACGACCAATATTATTAGCAATTTGTCGTGAAGTGCTTTGAATTACTTTTTGCGCTAAACCATCTTTCTGCCCACCCCGAACACCCTTACTGCCAAACAGAAAATCTTTAATTCCATCCCAAAATCCGCTCGATTCAGTTTGGGATGAGGTAGATGAAGTATCTGTAGATTCTGTACGTGTAGAGACTGCACCAGCCTTTAATTTTTCATAAGCAGATTGACGATCAATTGGTGTAGCATATTTTTGTTGTAAAACTGATTGTAAGATAAGCGCATGCTGTTGCTCATTTGACATTGCACCCATTAATGATTCAGGTGCAATAATCATTCCTCGCTCAACCATATTAGGTCGACCTTTTTCATCAAGAAATGAGATTAATGCTTCCCCAACACTTAAATTAGTTATCACTTGTTCAGTATTAATTTCCGGATTTTGATGCATTGTTCGAGCTGCAGCTTTAACTGCTTTTTGGTCATTAATTGAAAATGCTCGTAAAGCATGTTGAACTCTGTTACCTAATTGGCCTAAAACACTATCGGGTATATCGGTTGGATTTTGGGTAACAAAATAGATCCCGACGCCTTTTGAACGTATTAATCGTACCACTTGTTCTATTTTTTCAAGTAATACTTTAGAAATATCATTAAATAATAAATGCGCTTCATCAAAAAAGAACACTAATTTTGGCTTTGCTAAATCACCCACTTCGGGTAAATGTTCAAATAATTCCGATAATAACCATAGTAAAAATACAGAGTAAAGTTTTGGCGAATTAAATAATCTTTCACATTCTAAAATATTAATTTTTCCGTTGCCATTAGCATCTAACTGCATAATATCAGCAATATCTAACATTGGTTCGCCAAAGAAATAATCTGCACCTTGTTGCTCTAATGACAATAAGCTACGCTGTATACTACCAATTGAAGCTGCTGTAATATTGCCGTAATCGGTTATGAATGATTTGGCATTATCACCAACATATTTAACCATTTCACGTAAGTCTTTAAAATCCAATAATAATAGCTGATTATCATCAGCAATTTTGAACACTAGTTGTAAAATACCCGTTTGTACCTCATTAAGATTCAATAACCGACTTAGTAATAAGGGACCGATATCCGAAATCGTTGCCCGTAACGGTATACCTTTATCACCATATACATCCCATAACTCAATCGATGATGCGCACGGTTGCCAATCGTTAACCCCAATATTAGTTAAACGGGTAGTTAATTTATCTGACACAGTAGCCGCAACGCCCAAACCGGTTAGATCCCCTTTCACATCAGCTAAAAACACGGGTACACCTATTCGCGCAAAACTTTCGGCCATTTTTTGTAATGTTACTGTTTTACCAGTACCAGTAGCCCCAGTAATCAAACCATGACGATTAGCAAATGCGGGTAAAAGAACCAGATCACGATGATCAGGCTCCGATTTTGCAATAACTAGAGAAGTTACCATAATCATTCCTTACAATTTTTTTACTATCATAGACGTATTTGTTGATCAGACACAATAGTTTTTTTGAATTATTATAACAATAACAATCACTTAAACTAATAAAGCAGATATTGGAAAAGTAATGTAAATATAGATTATGTTATTTTTAATAACACCCAAAAAGTGCAAAATTTTATTAAAAAAAGAAAATCAAATCATTTACATGTTATCATCGATGATTATCATAATAATTCGTTTACTTTAGGCGATCCTGTATTTATCGTTTTTACAATGCTTAAAAATAAAAACTTAATCAATTGGGAAATGATTTATAGTTAAAAAAATAAATAAGCAGCAATAAATTACTGCTTTTATTATGACAAATGCGTTTACATAAAGGGAAATTTAACTGATTGAGCAGCTTGTTTTAAGCGATTTTTAGCGATAATGATATTCTGATGCCAGTTATTATCATTAGCCCACATTTCAATGACAAATGGTGCCTGATAATTCATTTCTTTTAATGTGTTGAATATTTCAACAAAATTGACTTCGCCTTCCCCAATAACTAAATCACGAAACTGTCCTTTAAAATCAGGTTTCACTTTCAAGGTATCTTTCAAATGAATTTGAACAATATGTTCTTGTGCCAATTTCAACTCGGTGCAAGTATCATAATTCCAACCATTTATATTACCTACATCGGGATAAGCCATAAAATAAGGTGAAGATACCTGTTTTTTAAGTATCTCAAATTTACTTAAACTATTAAGATAATCAGTATCCATTATTTCTACCGCTAGCATTACACCAGCTTGTTCCGCTAACTGGCTAGAATATTGCATACCTTCAATAAATCTTAAGTGAGTATCTTGATTGGCAGGTTCATAATATACATCATAACCGGCTAATTGGATCACCCTTATGCCTAATTTATGTGCCAATTCGATGGCTTTTAGCATGATCACTTTTGCTTGTTTTACATTATTTGGTTCGGCAGAACCAAAAGGAAATTTTCGATGCGCGCTTAAACACATTGATTGTAATGGTAATGCATAATCATCACATAGTAATTTTATTTCACGAATTTGCTGCTGCGACCAATCCAGTCTAGCCTGTCTAGCTTCAGTTTCATCAATCGAAATTTCTAAAAAATCAAAATCTAATTGTTTTGCTGCTGCAATACGTTCTGACCAGGTCATTTCAACAGGGAGTGCTTTTTCATAAATACCGACACGATTTTTCGATTTAATTATTGTCATAAAATTGCCTTTTTGATCAAAATAATAGCCACAATGCGTTTTATCTTTTAAATTATCAACAATGAGTGGTTAATATTAGTTTGTTTAGCAAGGATCAGCATAATCGCTGATCCTATAAAGAAAACAACTAACGAGTTTTACCAATATTTAGCAATTTGTTCTCTCAATGCCGCCGCTGTTTCTTGCCCATTTTCACCGGCTAATGCTCGACCAGCAATGAAAGTTTTAGTTGAAATGCCAGCAAATAAATGAATATCTTCGGGTACAATCCCCCCTGTAATGGATAATTCTAAGCCAAGATCAGATAATTTTCTCATTTTGACTAAATCTTCCTCGGTCCAGCCTACCCCAGCTAATTCAGCATCACGTGATCGATGATAAATCGCTTGCTTTATTCCTAATTCACGCCAAGCTTTTGCATCATCGTATGTCCAATGACCATAGAGTTCAATTTGTATTTCACGACCAAACTCGTCAGCAATTTTTTTACATGCGGCAACAGTTGCAATATGCGCTGCTGCAGATACGGTTAACCAATCTGCTCCTGCTTCAAAAGCCATTTTCGCTAATATAGCACCGCCGTCAGTTGTTTTTAAATCACAAACTAATATATGATTGGGATGTTCTTTACGTAATTTACGTACAGCTTCCATTCCTGCTCCAAATGCCAAAATCGTGCCAACTTCAATAACATCAACATAATTGGCAACATTTTTAGCAACAACCATAGCTGGTTCTAATTGGGTTTGATCTAAGGCGATTTGAATCATTGGTTTGCTCATTATATTATTCCTTATTTTTCATTATAAATTGAAAATTATTTATGTTGACCATAATAAGCATTTGCACCATGCTTACGAAAATAGTGTTTATCAGATAACGCTTGTTCGATGTGAATAACCGGATTAAGTAAGCGTGTTGCTAAAGCCATATTGGCAACTTCTTCAAGTACTACAGCATTATGTACCGCATCGAAACAATCTTTACCCCAACAAAATGGCGCATGACCCGATACTAGAACCGCTGGCATTGCCACCGGATCAATATGACGATTAGCAAATTCCTCAACGATGACTAACCCCGTATTTTTTTCATACTCTTGCTTAATTTCCTGATCTGTCAAATGTCTGGCACAGGGAATGTCACCATAAAAATAATCAGCATGCGTAGTACCTAACGCAGGGATATCTTTACTAGCTTGCGCCCAAATTGTTGCATGGGTGGAATGAGTATGCACAATCCCACCTATCGAAGGGTAGGCTTTATATAACTCAAGATGAGTAGGGGTATCACTAGATGGATTAAGCTTTCCTTCAACTATATTACCTTGCAAATCAACGATAACGATATCATCAGCTTGCATTTGCTCATATTCCACACCAGAAGGTTTTATCGCGACTACATTTTGCTCCCTATCGATTTCTGACACATTACCCCAAGTAAATGTCACGAGATGATACTTTGGCAAGAGTAGATTCGCCTTTAGGACTTTTTCTTTTAATGCTTGAAACATAACTGACTCCCTATTCTAAGGCTTGATCAATAACGTCATAAACATCTTCTTTAGTATGACATTGAACAAATTTGTCTAAATTTATTCCAGTTTCACTGTTTTCATCTTCCAACGCTTGAGTCACTTCCATCAATCCAGCCATATGTTTATCCGAATCACTACCAGCTAGTGTGATTAATACTTTAACTGGTTCATCTTCACCATCAAAAAGAACCGGTTCTTTTAAAGTAACTAAGGCAAATGCAGTGCGATTAACGCCATCTTCAGGACGTGCATGTGGCATGGCAAAGCCTGGGGCTATAATAATATAAGGTCCCATTTTCTCTACGCAGTTAATGATGGCGTCATAATAAGCCGCTTCAATTGCACCCGATTTCACTAACATATCAGTACCTAGTTTTACTGCTTCTTGCCAATTACTTGCCGAAGCACCAAGTAAAATAGAATCGTTTTCAATTAGTGATTGTTTTAATGCCATATCCCATTTCTCCCCAAAATATTATTCGTTGTTAGTTCTGTTGTTTTTGATTAACTTGCTGAATCAACTCAATCAATTCATCACCAAATGTATTAGGATTGAGCATGTTTTGCACACCAAGTGCAAATTGATTTTCGCCCACTTCAATCTCATGTGATAAATGTTTAGATGAAACAATGATATCTACATTATTTAAACGTGATTTGTAATCAGTGACCGCACAAGAATCCATAACATTGGCAATGCCTTTATTATCAAGGTAATTAGCTATTTTCATTTTCATCATCATTGAGGAACCTTGACCACTCCCACATACCGCTAAGATTCTAATTGGTCGTGTTTCAGTTTGATTCACTTCATTTAATTTACTAAGTACTGCTGGATTTTGATCTTCTGTAGCATCTGCTTCATCATCATTAACTTTATTTTGTGCATTGGTAGCTTCTTCTAAACGTAGTGCTTTGGCAGCAAAAAACATATAGACCAATGATAAAGCGATTAATACATAGATAAATAGATGAGAAATGGATAAACCTTGTAAAATTGGTGGGAATAAAATAGCCCAGTCAGCCATCCCCATCCAAGCTGGAATAGGTGTACCGTTTTGTAAGAAAATATCTAATGCCCAAGCTGAACCAAGTACTTCAATAATCCCCATCACAAAACAGATTTTCATTACTGCTTTCCAACCACCAAAGTGATTCGCAAACACCCCAATAGTTGCATTTGAGAAGAACATTGGAATAAAACCAGGAATAATCATAATCGGTGATTGGCAACCTAATAAGATACCAATAGCCACAAACTGACCTAATGCCCCCCAAATAAAGCCAAATACCATAGCATTCGGTGAAAAAGCATAGATAGCTGCACAATCAATCGCCAAGACGGCATTAGGAATTAATTTTTCAGAAATACCTTTAAAAGCTTCAGATAATTCTGCAACAAACATACGTACGCCGCCAACAATAACTTGAATTGCCACAGCAAATTTTAAGCCGGTCTCAAGAATATAAATGGTCCAGTGCGTTTTACCAGCCATAACTTGTAAGTCATATAAACCAAAAGATAACAGAATAATACCGAAAAAGAATGTCATGACGATGGTTGTTGCAGCGATACTATCATGAAAAATATGTAACCATTTTGGTAATTTTAAATTATCAACAGAATCATTTTTATCACCTAACTTTGGAGCTAATTTGACTGCAATCCATGAACCTAATTGTTGTTGATGTCCGATCGAAAAACCAGCCCCACCAGTAACCGCTTGAGTCGGCTTAAACATCATGTTGGAGAAGATCCCCCAATATAATGCAATGATAATGGCACTATATATGATGGTTTCCCACATACTAAAACCGAAAAGATAGTAAAATAGTACAATTAAACCAACTTGTTGAAACATGATATGTCCGGTAAGCATAATGGTACGAATACCGGTTATGCGGCGAAATAACACTAACACGATATTAAACGCTAAGGCTAATAAAACGGCGTAACCTACCCATGAGTAATTATCTCCCATGCCTTGTTCTACCGCTACCATTGAAGCATAGGTATCAATAATAGAACCATCAATATGATGATATTCAGAAAGCTTTTCAATTACTGGTTTAAATGTTGATACCAAAACACCTGAACCCACTTGTAACAACATGAATCCGACAATTGTTTTAATTGTTCCTTTGATAACAGTTGTTACATCTTTTTTAAGTAAACAGTAGCCTAAACAAGTTACTAAACCTAATAACAATGGAGCTTTAGTCATCACTTGACTATAGAAAATGTAAAACACACTATAAATTGTTTCCATATTGCCTCACCTTGTTTCTTTTTTTTATTTAAAAAAAATCGTTAGTTACATAACATTAATTATATTTAGCGCACCCTCTCTCATTTTCGCGCTTATGACTTAAACACCACAATGATAACAATCAAATTAAATCACTCAATGATTATTTATGATTATTGTGATAACAATCACGATTAGGTTATTTATTTATATTTTCAATGTAATTTCTATAGACATGTTGTCAAATATGAACTTAAATGTATTTAACATTAAATGATTGACAATGATAACCATTAACAATAAAATCATAAGTAATCATAAAGCAGATTATTACAATCATTTTAAATGGTTGATAACATAGGTTTTTATACATTATGGTCATGAATGAAGCCAAAAGGCACGAAGATATTGTTAAATTGATTGGCACGATGGAAAGTATTTCAGTCGTGGAATTAACTGAAATATTTAATATTTCTCCAGCTACAGCCCGACGCGACATTGTAAAACTCGCAGATGCCGGTAAAGTTAAAAAAGTACGTAATGGTATTGTTAGAATCGAAGAAAAAAAACCAATTTGGTCACCATTAGATATTAATAATACCGACAATTACCATGAAAAAGCACGAATTGCGATTAAAGCATCAACGTTAATTAAAGATGGTGAAAGCGTCATATTGAACTGTGGTTCGACAGCTTTTCTACTGGGTCGTGAATTATGCGGTAAAGACGTTAATATCATTACCAACTATTTTCCGCTAGCAAGTTATTTAATTGAACATGATCATGAGCACGTTACAATCATTGGTGGACAATACAATAAGACGCAAAACATCATATTAAATCCTACCAGTGAGTTATCCGCAATTTATAGTGGCAATATTATGTTTACCAGTGGTAAACAATTGACACCAGCAGGACTTTATAAAAGTGAAATTTTAACTGCTGTTTCTGAACAACAAATTTTAAATAATGCACAAAAATTAGTAGTTGTGGTGGATAGTACAAAAGTTACTGAAAAAATTGGATCAGGTATGCTTTTTTGTCCAACCACCAAAATAGACGTAGTGATAACTGGCAAGTTAGCCGATAAATCCGTAGTAGAGAGTCTTAAACAACAAGGTGTTGAAATAATATTAGTATAATTTTAATAATGATAAGGATTGAAATATGAGTAAAGTTAATGAAATTACACGCGAATCCTGGATTTTGAGTACTTTTCCAGAATGGGGAACTTGGTTAAATGAAGAAATTGAAGCAACTAAAGTGGCTCCTAACACTTTCTCAATGTGGTGGCTGGGTTGTACCGGTATTTGGCTCAAATCAGCGGGTAATACAAATATTTCTGTAGATTTTTGGTGTGGTACGGGTAAACGTACTCATGCTAATCCTTGGATGAAAAAACAACATCAAATGATGCGTATGGGTGGCGTACGTGAACTACAACCTAACTTACGTACTACACCATTTGTCCTAGATCCTTTTGCAATCAAAGAAGTCGATGCCATAATGGCTACCCATGATCACGCCGATCATATTGATGTAAATGTGGCAGCCGCAGTATTACAAAATTGTAGCGATAATGTCAAATTTATTGGACCAAAAGCATGTGTAGAGCTTTGGCAAAAATGGGGGGTACCTGCAGAACGATGTATTACCGCTCATGTCGGTGATATTATTGAAGTGGGCGATATTACTATTAAGGTGCTTGATTCATTTGATCGTACGTCATTAGTAACTTTACCGGAAGGGGTGTCATCGACAGATAAATCAATTTTAGATGGTATGGATGATCGCGCCGTCAATTATTTATTTGAAACCACTGGCGGTAATCTTTATCATTCGGGCGATTCTCATTATTCAAATTATTATGCTAAACATGGTAATGACCATAAAATCGATGTTGCACTATTATCTTATGGTGAAAATCCACGTGGTGTGACTGATAAAATGACCTCTTCTGACATTATTCGTGCAGCGGAATCCCTTAATACTGAAGTCGTTATTCCATTCCATCATGATATTTGGGCAAACTTTCAAAGTGATACACGTGAAATCGAAGTCCTATGGAAGATGAAACGTGATCGTTTGCAATATAAATTTGCACCATTTTTCTGGCAAGTTGGTGGAAAATATACCTATCCAACTGATAAAGGTCGTATGTATTATCAACATTATCGTGGATTTAGAGATATCTTTACAGATGAACCTGAATTACCATATCGTTCATTCCTCTAATCCTTAACCACTGCAAGATACAACCACTCTTAGGGGTGGTTTTTTATGACATAATAATGAACACACGTATTTATAAATATAAACAAACTATCCTGATAATTTGTTTTTACTAAACAAACGACTATTTGATTTCATAAATTTTTCGTCATTTACCATATCAACCACAAAAAACATAACTTATTGTAAAATAACACAATTTTTATTGCTATTATACACAAAACCATGTAACATCAAATTACGTTAACTGTTTGATATATTTAATGTTATGAAAAAGTTTCTTAAAATCCTTTCTGTTATTGCATCTGTTTTAGGGGGTCTCGCTGTTATTAACGGTGTGATCTGTTTTATTATCATTATGGTCAATCTATTTAATGGTTATAATCCATCTTTGTACATCATTGATCAATTATTCTTTATCCTTGAAATTTACCTTCTTTTTGCTGCCGTTAGTGTGATGGTATTTTTGCAAAGCCTTTGGGTGTATTATCAGATTACCAGCAAAAAACCGAAATATAATCGTAGCGTTAAAACACATCAGAAATAGTAATTTATGGTGTCGCTAAGACACCTTCTATTTTTTCTCGAATGTATTATGAACACTAACTTTCACACTATCGTAACGCATAAATGCGCTAACACATTCAAAAATAATCATTTTTTCCTAATAACCAAAAAATATCATGTCAATAAAATTAAGCATTTGATGTTCTGGTCCTTTTTATGCTGAACGGGTTTCCAAGGGGTACTTTTACAAGATTAAAAACCAAATTTACCACTTTTTAAAATAGTTTTAGCTATTTTTTTGTGACAACGTCACAAAACGCGTTCTTTAATAAATATTAATCACAATTCTATTTTTTAAAATCAATTCCCCTTTTTTTTAAAAAAATATCAATGAGGTAACGCTTTAAATATCGAATTAAAACTTAATATTTATTAAAAAATGTGAATTTTTAATACTGATTTTCGGTTAAATAAAATTCAGGTAATAAATAAAAATATCAGGGATACAAACAATTCACTATTTCTTGATTCATTTTAGTATTTGTGGAGGATAAAATGCTGCAATGGCTGTCACATTGGATTATGGCTGGGCTGAAAAGCTCACCTGAAATTCTGTTATTTTTATCATTAAGTCTAGGTTACTTAATTGGTAATATCCGAATAGGAAAATTTCAATTAGGTGGTGTCGCTGGATCATTACTGGTTGCAGTAGGGTTTAGTTTGTTAGGTGTCACGATCGATGCTGGCGTAAAAGCCGTTCTGTTTGCCCTATTTATCTATGCGGTTGGTTTCGAAAGTGGTCCACAATTTTTCCGTTCTCTAGGTGTAAAAACTTTACGTGAGATCTTTTTAGCGTTATTTATTGCCATTGCTGGACTAATCACAGTGTTGGTGTTAGCAAAAATCTTCCATCTTGACAAAGGGTTAGCTGCAGGACTTGCGGCTGGAGGATTAACGCAATCAGCCATTATGGGTACAGCATCAGATGCTTTAAATCAATTAGGCTTAATGCCCGAAAAACTTAGTCGATACCAAAGTAATATTACTATTGGTTATGCAGTGACTTACATTTTTGGATCGTTAGGCGCGATTATTGTTTGTGTTAATATTCTACCCAAAATCATGGGGAGAGATATCCGTGATGATGCGATGAAAGCACAAGCTGAACAATTGAATGGATCAGTCGTGTTAGGCAGTAATCAACATTTAGCTTTATCTGATATTACTGGTCGACTATATCAAGTCAATCACCTAATGAAACAATCTGTTGCACAAATTGAGAAAAAATATGATGGCATCAGCATTGAGCGCATAAAACGAGGCAGAAAAATTATTGAAGTCTCATCTGAAACGACTTTAAAGCTGAAAGATATTGTTTTAGTTGTCGGTCATCGCAATGCTATCCTCAAAGCAAGTTCACAATTTGGAACAGAATTAAATTCAGCTTCAGGTATGGATTTTGTGATGAATACGCAGGATGTTGAAATGCGTAATACCCAATATGTTGGGCAGAGTCTAACGAAAGTTCTCTCTTCTGACGAAGTGATGAAATTTAAACATGGCATTTACTTGCTTGCGATACACCGTGACGGTGAATCACTTCCACTAACTGGTGATATTCATTTACAGCTTGGTGATGTAATAACCATATATGGTGCTGATAGTGATTTAAAACGTGTTGTTGATCGCATTGGTGCACCCATTACCAAAAGCGGAAAAACTGACTGGATTTTTCATGGTTTAGGTTTAGTTGTCGGTTTAATTATTGGTCTTATTGTTTTACGTATTGGTGAAATTCCAGTCACATTAGGTGCTGGTGGTGGTGCACTGTTATCTGGTTTATTGTTTGGTTGGTACCGTTCACGCCATCAAACTATCGGTAATATCCCATCAGGTGCCCTGCAATTACTTAAAGACTTTGGCTTAGCTGGATTTGTCGTCGTAATTGGTTTAAGTTCAGGACTTGAAGCAATTAATACGATTAAACAACAAGGACTTTCACTCTTTTTAATTGGTATTGTGGTCACATTGCTTCCAATGATACTAGCTATCTACTTCGGAAAATATGTACTGGGTTATCAAAACGCAGCTGTTTTTGCTGGTGCATTAGCTGGTGCCCGCAGTGCCAATCCTGCTTTTGGCGAAGTGCTTAACAAAGCCGGTAACGCTACCCCTACTAATTCTTTTGTAATTACTTATGCCTTAGCTAATGTGTTTTTAACATTGCTCGGCCCATTAGTTATTGCATTTGCTTAATTCAAACTGTCAAAATAAGGTTATCAAATCATGAAAAACAAAATAGATTATGCTCAATACGCAAATTTAAGTCCATTCGAATTAAAAGATAATTTAATTAAACTGGCTCAAAGTCATACCGATCGGATGATGTTAAATGCCGGTCGCGGTAATCCCAATTTTCTTGCAACTTGGCCAAGACAAGCGTTTTTTCAACTAGGAATTTTTGCAGTAGAAGAATCAGAAATGTCTTATTCTTATATGAATGAAGGTGTCGGAGGATTCCCTATTAAGCCTGGTTTAACTGGACGTTTTGAAGAATTTGTGCGTCGTAACTATAACACGCCAGGTGTCGCTTTTTTAGGCAAAGCATTTTCCTATATTCGTGATCAGTTAGGTTTAGATGAAAATGCCTTCCTCCAAGAAATGGTTGAAGGTATTTTGGGGTGTAATTATCCTGTTCCTGATCGAATGTTACATTATAGTGAAGAAGTTATTAAATCATATGTTTTACAACAGATGGGAGTTCAAACGCTAACTAATACTGATATTGATTTGTTTGCCACGGAAGGGGGTACTGCCGCAATGACCTATGTATTTAATTCAATGAAAGAAAATGGTTTGATTCAACAAGGTGATAAGATAGCCATTGGTGCACCTATCTTCACGCCTTATCTTGAAATACCGGGTTTGAATGATTATCAATTGGAAGAAGTATTAATCAATGCTGATCCAGAAAAAGACTGGCAATATCCAGAATCGGAACTGCGTAAATTAGAAGATCCAAGTATCAAGGCTTTCTTTATTGTTAATCCATCCAATCCACCGTCAGTAAAAATTGATGATAAAAGCCTGCAAGTTATTGCTGATATCGTCAAAAAACGACCTGATTTGATCATTCTAACTGACGATGTATATGGTACTTTTGCCGATGATTTCCAATCGTTATTTGCGATTTGCCCTCAAAATACCATTTTAGTTTATTCATTTTCTAAATATTTTGGTGCTACTGGCTGGCGATTAGGTGTTATTGGTTTAGCGCGAGATAATATTTTAGATAAATCCATAAGCGCGTTACCAAAAAAGACCAAACAGATATTGCATAAACGTTACAGCTCAATTGTGACAGAGCCTGATCAGCTAAAATTTATTGATCGTTTAGTAGCAGATAGTCGAGCTGTGGCATTAAACCATACAGCAGGACTTTCCACTCCCCAACAAATCCAAATGGTGCTTTTTGCATTATGTGAAATGATGGATACCGACCAAAGTTATAAATCCACCTTAAAAACATTAATTCGCCGCCGTGATGCTACCCTGTATCAACGATTAGGGTCAAATAAACAACGCAATATCAACAGTGTTGAATATTATACCTTAATTGATCTGGAAAAAATTTGTCGTGAATTATATGACGATAAATTTGCCAAATGGATATTGAAAAATAAGAATCCAACTGAGTTGCTATTCCGTATTGCCGACGAAGCGGGTGTAGTGTTATTGCCAGGGAAAGGATTTGCTGTCCAACACCCTTCAGCACGTGCTTCATTAGCTAATTTAAACGAATATCAATACGCGGCAATAGGTTCATCACTACGCAAATTAGCCGAAGAATACTATGCTGAATTTAAATCTAAGAGTAAAAACAGTAAATAATAATACAATAAGCAAAGCACTGGTTATTTTTCGCCATTAGATGAATGATTCCAAATACTAGAATAGGCAAAAAATTCTGGGTAATAATATAGTGAATATGCAATGCATATTCACTATTAGTTAAAGCACTAATTTGAATTATTTTTACTAATCGGTATATTTAATATAATTATTAAACTCACCAACTTTAAGATCGTACTCAGAAGCCGAAATACGTCCATAATAATTATTAAGCGTTTGAGCATCAATTAGCAAATAACCTGTGGTACTTATTATAGCGTTTGGATAATTATTAACTGTTGTCGCCTTAATAAACATATGGCCTTGTGAAAAAATTCCTGAACGACCCATTTTATAGTTATTAAGATCTTGCTTCAATTCCAACTTGACATTATTACCATTTATTATTCCATAATTATTCAAGGTTTCACCAGATATAAGTATTGTATTAGCATTAAGCATCGCGTTTTCATCATTTGTTATAGTCAATCCTGATAGAGCTAATTTTTTTCCTGTAATGAGACCATAGTTTTTAATGTTATCTAAACTTATGATTTTTAATTCCCCATCCGCTTCAATATTAGCTTGATTGATAAAAGACGATTGCAAATCTAACTTCAAATCATTATAAGACTTCAAATCCCCATTTCCTATTAATTTATTGGCTTTAATAAATATATTGCCCGCAATTAATTTGGTATCATCATTTTTAATCGTCTTTGCTTTAATAGATAAATTATTCTCAGCTAATATTTCGGCATTACTATTTATGACATCATTGGATGCAATATCAATCATATGCTCAGACTTCATTTTGGCAAAGCTGTTATCAAGGCTGTCGGCATTTATAATTATATCTTTTTTTGAAAATATTTCAGTATTTCGATTATTTATTCTTTCTCCAGTTATTGTTATATAACCACTTGAAGCAATTACTGAAGAAGTATTATCAATACTTTTACCTGTAATTTTTAAATCTCTGTAGCTGTGTAGTGTAGTGTTTTTGTTAAAAACTTGTGCAGCTTTTAATAATATTTCCTCTGAAGTAATATTACTATCATTATTTTCTAAATAAATTGAGTTTAATTTTATTATTGTTCCATCAAGATGAGTTTTTACATTAGTAAATAATTGACTGTCTATATTCAGATTTTGCGATGTAATCGTAGAAAGGTTATTCTTTAAAATAACATTTTTCATAGAAATCGATGATGTACCTTTCAAACTGGTGTTATAATTATCCATTTCTGTAGCTTCAAATAAAACCTTATAGCCAAATAAATTGGATTTACTATTGTCAATCTTAATTTTGGCATGTATATTTAACACATTGCCTGCACGGATAATTGTATCTACATTTTTAATGTTATCACTTTCAATTGTTACATTGCCATCAGCTACTATCTTGCTATTTTTATTAATAATTTCTTGCGCTTTAAGCGTTAAATTGTTTTCTGACAAGATATTTCCATTATTATTTAGGCTATCTGCATTTAGAACAATATCCTTTTCCACTTTTATTGTGCCGCTATTGACTATTTTACCATCAGCTGTAATAGTTAAACCGCCAGCACTTGCCCCTAGTTGCCCAGCATTATGCACACCAACACCAGATTCAGTGCCGATCAACTCAATTTTACCCGCATACATTCCACCTAAAGCGGAAACATCAATAGCAAACTCAGGAGCTTCCTCACTTTGAACTGATTGTGTCACAATACCATCAACAGTAACTTCATTTAATCCAGTTATAACCTTTAAATCACTGGCCCATAATTCAGCATTGACATTAACGCTGCGTGCAATTATATCAGTGTAATCCTGTGCTGAACTATCTAATCCATCTCCAGTAATTGTGATATTACCGCCTTCAACCCGATAGCCAACTAATTGATCATTCTTGAATATGGGTTTACCTGTCGTTAATGTAGCCCGATCGGCATTAATGAAACTACACCCATCACAGGTTATTCCGGCTGGGTTGGCAATAATCACCTGAGCTTTTTTTCCGGCGACTTCAATATAGCCATTGAGTTTACTCGGATCTTTTGAATTGACTTCATTTAAAATGATTTTTGCACTACCTGTCTCGCGCAATAATGCATTACCTTTGATATTACCGCCAAGTTTACTCCTGCTATCCGATTTCGTATTATTTAAAATGACACCATTTTTATCAACATCAAATTGATTATATTTATTATGTGAAACACCATTTTTATTCGGTGCAGCAATATTGACTTGTGTTGCGCCTTTGTCGGTTTGCGTAATTATCGGCCGTTGATGATTTTCGGCATTTTTATCTACAATGATGGTGCCAGCATAGCTTGGGGTTATCACACTGACTAATCCTAATGCCAGATATGACATAAAAACCATTGGTTTTAAAGTAAAAGCTTTATTACTTAGCTTGTGAACGGATTTCACTTTTTGACTACTGCGCGCATTACCCTGATGATTTTTGGTAATTTCCGACACCACCATTAGCATGCCACGCACACGATTAAAGACAACACGATAAAAGTATTTATTCATTGTTTTTTCCTTCTATTAATATTTAACGTTTAACAAAATATTAAACGCTGTAAAGTTCATCACTAATTAACGCGCTGTGAATAACTTTCACGTTAATCAATGAATAAATTACAGGGTGAATTTAGCAAAATATAGCTAATATCAATTCCTTATGGTACAACTTCAATTTTTGTGAAAAGACGATTTCTAATCAAACTTACTAACACAATTAGTGGTATTTTTTATCGTAAAAAAATTTATTAAATCTGCATCTTATAAACACACTTATAACGATAATCGGTTTAAATTTGTATAAATTTTGAAATGTTTAATATGTCCATTTATTATTTTAGTTATTAACTATCGCTTTCAATAAGCAGAACATGATAAGTTATTTTGAATAGCAGTCTGAATGTCAAATAAAGTAAAAAACTGGCTATTAGTTCTACTAATAATTTTTAGTGTTTCACAACACTTTATCATAATATTTTGATTAAATATTTAATTATTTAATTATTTAATTATTTAATTATTTAATTAATTTATAACATTACCGTTCAAAAGCTAAATTTCGTAAATTAAAATTATTATAGTAAATTGAAACCAAATACTAGCCAAAACACCTAAAAAATAGTAAATATGCATAAACATATTTACTATACCCCAAAAGTTAAGTTTAATTAAAACCAGTTATCATCATATTTATTATATTCATCAACAAGGAAATATTCAGATCCTTTACCGTAAATCCTTCCATTATAATTATTGATTGTTTTAGCAAAAATCTCTAATTCATTATTGCTTAATATTGATGCATTTGGATAATTATTAATTGTGTTTGCCTTGATAATCAGGGAATTTTCAGCGAATAAACCATAAATTCGACGATTCAATATTGAGTCTTCACCAAAATTGTCAATTTCTGAAGCTTTTATGAAAAGATTATTACCCTTTATAAAACCAGTTTGAAAATTTTTAAGATTTTGATTCAATTCAATATGAATATCATCAGCTTCAATATCGCTATAATTATTTAAATTATTTCCGTAAATAAAAACTTCATTCGCTTTAATATTGCCTGATTCGTGAGTAAATTTATCTGCACTAATCTGAATATTTTTCGCTGTAATGCTACCATTTTTGTTGGAAATATTTTTAGCAACAAGATTAAATTTATTATCGGCTATAATTTCTGTATCATTGTTATGAAGATCATCTGAAGTTATATCAATATTATTTGCTTTTAATTTACCGAAACTATTATTGATAATATTACTACGAATATTTATTGAATTTTCACTTAAAATAGTCGCTAAGGTATTATTGATATTTTTAGCTGTTAAAAGCGTATTTCCCCCCGAAGTTATTACAGCCTTATGATTATTAATATAATTTTCTGCATTAATGACAATATTACCACTGCCTAATATTTTAGAAGCTTCATTTGTGACATAGATTAACGGTGTAGGTGATTTAATAAATTTTGGTGTAAAAATACCATTTGAACCATCATAGCCTCCTATAAAGATATCACCATGAGCGGCTAAGGAAGTTATTTGATTATTGATTATTCCACCTATTAAGGTCAAATTTCCGTTAACCACTTCAATGGTTAATGAATTGTTTCTGATTTTATTACCATACATCGTTATAGAATTATAAGCTACTATACGATTAAAATCGTTATTTATTCTATCTGCATCTAAAGTAATATTAAATGCATCCATATATCCTGAATAAATTTTTAATTTATTAGCTTGAAGCCTAATATTATTTCCAGTAATTAATGTAGTACCATTATCAATATCGTATCCATGAAGGTATATGGAATCTGCAGTGAAATTGGCACCATGATTTATGATTCCTTCCCCTTTCATATCAATCTGTTGAAGGCTATGAAAATCAGAAAGTAAATTATGTATATTTTGTGCCTCTACGATAATATTATTTGCATTATAGATTGAACTAATATTTTCAATGTTGTTAGCTCGTACAGTTAGTTCATTTTTTGCTTTGAATACAGTATCTTTATTATTTAGCGTATCAGCATATATATCAATGTTATCACCATTTATCTCTGAAGCAATATTTTGCTGCTTTGAAGTTGTTAGGTTAATATCATCTGCTTCGAATTTTGATTCTTGGTTATGTATTTCATTACTTTTAACACTTAGTTTATGCTTGGCATTAAATTTTGAATGTTCATTATTGACAACATTGGCATTGATATTAATATTATCGCTTACTAAATCAGAATAATTAGATTTAATATTCTCCGCATTAATCACAATTTTAGATTCAGCTTTAAGTTCAGCGTTTTCATTAACAATATTATTAGCCTTAATTACTAAATTTTGTTCGGTTGTTAATTTGGCTTTACGATTCTCAAGCTCCTGACTTGTTAAGGTTAAATTACTAGCAGCTTGAATAGTACCTCCATTAATAATTTTACCATCGGTTGTAATAGTTAACTCACCTGAACTCGCCCCTAAGTACCCAGCATTATGCACACCAACACCAGATTCAGTGCCGATCAACTCAATTTTACCCGCATACATTCCACCTAAAGCAGAGACATCAATAGCAAACTCAGGAGCTCCTGACGTTTGGTCTGATTTTGTCACACTGCCATCAACAGTTACTTCATTCAATCCAGTAATAACCTTAAGATTATTAGCCCATAATTCACCATTTATGTTGGCACTTCGTGTAATAATATCAGTGTAATCCTGTGCTGAACTATCTAATCCATCTCCTGCAATTGTGATATTACCGCCTTCAACCCGATAGCCAACTAATTGATCATTCTCGAATAGGGCTTTACCTGTCGTTAACGTAGCCCGATCGGCATTAATGAAACCACACCCATCACAGGTTATTCCAGCTGGGTTGGCAATGATTACCTGAGCTTTTTTTCCGGCAACTTCAATATAGCCATTGAGTTTACTCGGATCTTTTGAATTGACTTCATTTAAAATGATTTTCGCACTACCGGTTTCCTGCAATAATGCATTACCTTTGATATTACCGCCAAGTCTACTCCTACTATCCAATTTTGTGTTATTTAAAATGACACCATTTTTATCAACATCAAATTGATTATATTTATTATGTGAAACACCATTTTTATTCGGTGCAGCAATATTGACTTGTGTTGCGCCTTTGTCGGTTTGCGCAATTATCGGCCGTTGATGACTTTCGGCATTTTTATCTACAATGATGGTGCCAGCATAGCTTGGGGTTATCACACTAACTAATCCTAATGCCAGATATGACATAAAAACCATTGGTTTTAAAGTAAATGCTTTATTACTTAGCTTATGAACGGATTTCACTTTTTGACTACTGCGCGCATTACCCTGATGATTTTTGGTAATTTCCGACACCACCATTAGCATGCCACGCACACGATTAAAGACAACACGATAAAAGTATTTATTCATTGTTTTTCCTTCTCATAATATTTGACGTTTAACATGAATATTGAACCCTGTAAAATTCATCACTAATTAATGCGCTGTGAATAACAATCACATTAATCAATGAATAAATTACAGGGAGCATTTAGCAAAATATCGCTAATATCAATTTCTTATGCTACTACTTGATTTCTTGTAAAAAGGGTGATTCTAAACAAAATGCTTTATTATAATTAGCTTACTGTTGTGTTGTGACGATTTATGTAAATAAGGTGCTTTCATAAAAGCTATACCGATAATCTGTTGATGAATTATAAGTTATAAAAATTAGATCATTACAAATTAATTTAATATTAATTAAATTACCGCTTAATTAGCGGTAGCGATAACTTAAGTATAATAGATTATTTTACTCAGATGTCTATTAAATTACTGAATAAAAAGAGAAAATTTTCCAAAAATGACTGTAAAAGAGTAAGAATTATACTTTTAAGATAATTTGAAGCCTTGCTATGATGATACTACGTACTTTTTCGTATAAATGTACACCAGCATATTTAAATTTAAATAAAGGGAACTTATCGCTAAAATTAAGCTTTAACATGGAAAAACCAGATATCTGTATACTCAATATCTGGTTTTAAACTTATAAAAAGAGATTCATATCGAATATGTTACATATATTGCTAAATTTAACCAACTCGTAATTGTTTATTTTCAACATTCATTAAATTTATCAAATAAAAAAATTATGAACATGATGAAAACTATTTTTCACCTGACAACTGTTTTGAACGGTTGATACACGCTTCTACTGCATCCATAACGGCAGCTCTAAAAGTATTTTGTTCTAACTCCTGTACGCCTTCAATGGTAATACCGCCGGGTGAGCACACCATATCTTTTAATTCACCAGGGTGCTTACCTGTTTCTAACATCAGTTTCGCTGATCCCATAACGGTTTGCGCCGCAAATTTATAAGCTTGTCGACGGGTCATACCGCCTTTCACCGCGCCATCAGCCAGTGCTTCAATAAACATAAAGACAAATGCTGGACCACTTCCTCCTACTCCAGTTGCAGAATGGACTTGATATTCAGGTAAGACCTCAGTTAAGCCAATACAATTTAATAAGGCTCTGACAGCTAACAGCTCTTCTGGAGTCACTTCCGTATTTGGCGTTAATGAGCACATCGCAGAGTTGACTAAAGCTGGTGTATTTGGCATAACTCGGATAATTTTTTGATCATAACCAATCACGGCTTCAATCATTTTAATTGTAATACCAGCAGCGACTGACACTACCACTGTCGACTTTTTGAGCTCTTTCTGTATTTCACTCAAAACATCATTAATATTGTTTGGTTTGACAGCAATAAATACGATATCGGCTTCTTTTGCAACTTCTTTTGCCGACTCCATCACATAAACTTCATAATTCGCTTTTAATTTTTCACCATTTTCTGGATGAATATCATAAACATAGAATTGTGATGCGGGAACAGATTGGCTAGCTATAATCCCTTGTAAGATTGCACACCCCATATTTCCCAGCCCAATAAATCCGATACGTTGTTCCATGAGGTTCCTCTTTGATTATTAAATAGATTTAGATTAAAAGTTATATAACGATTTAGGATAAATAGCAAAAGATATTTATTCAGTTTTATGGCAAATTTTAAGATTAACTCACACCTAGTAAATACTTTCGCCATTAAACACTCACCACAGTGTGATTAACTGGTTTTAGTTATGTGAACCGACATTCATAGGATCGATTTCACTTTCTTAAAAGAACAAGCATTTTAACAAGGTAGCAATAAATGATTAAACAAGGATAAAAAGATACAAATAATTACCCTAATATTAGCTATTGTTTTGCCATCTTTTGTTTATTTTATAAGATGCTATTCCTAAATGTAAGGCAACATCCGGGTATTGTTGGATTTTTTTAAAATCGCCATCATACGCAATTTTCCCATCAATTAGAACCAAACAACGATTATGACTAATATCAATATCATCTAACTGATGAGTCACCATTACGATTGTTAACTGGTATTCAGCATGAATCTCCTTAAGTAAACAGAACATTTCATTTTTAAGTTTTGGATCCAAAGAAGAAAAGGGTTCATCTAATAACAAAATGGGGCGACGTATCAACAAACAGCGACCGATAGCGACTCTTTGCCGTTGACCACCAGACAATTGTGCAGGATGCTTATCAAGATAATCAATCAATCCTATCCGTTTAGCAATATGATGTAAATTTGTCCGTTGTTCTGGCGTTAACTTCATGCCAGGACTGATTCCTAGTGCTAAATTTTGCTCAACTGTTAAATGAGTGAAAAGATTGTTATCCTGAAATAGTATTGATACTGGCCGTTTAGCAGGCGGTGTTGTCGTTACATCTTTGCCGTTTAGTATAATTTGTCCATGGTTAGGCGCAATAAATCCAGCAATGATATTTAACAAGGTACTTTTACCTGCGCCACTTGGTCCTAATAACGTCACAATTTCTCCTTTAGCGACAGAAAAATTGAACATCATAGATTGATTTTGGTAAGCATAGCTCACTTGATGTAATTCAATCATGGTGAGTACTCTCGAATAAATTGATTAATAAATAACTGATCATTAATAATATCAATGCTGATAATGATGCTTCCTGATAACGATAATGAGAAACTAACTCAAAAAGATAATAAGGTAACGTCATAAAGTCTTGACTACCAAATAAAGCAATAATGCCAAAATCACCCATTGACATCACGCAAGCAAATGCAAAACTATAGGCAAATAAGCGTTTTAATGCTTTATATTCAATTAAATATAAATATCGTATTCCTGATATATTCAATGATAATGCTAACCAATGATATCGTTTAGTTAAATCGCTGAGGGGGGTAGCTAAATGACGTAGGATAAATGGTAACGCCAACATAGCATTACTTAACACTACCAACAAAAAAATAAAACCGTGCATCTCTACCAAATTAAAAAATAGTAAAAAAAAACCGACCGACAATACCATATTTGGTATAGCAAGAATCAATGAACCAAGAAACATTAGATAATCACTAACAATGACTTTGCCCATTAAACGCAATCGACTATGCGTCCACAAAATAGAAACAGCGAATATCATAGCTAACAATGCAGAGCAGAACGCCACCGAAAGCGAAGTGATCAATGACCGAATTAACGTCGGTGTTACAAAAGACATTGCAAAATACTGTATAGTATCGATAACAATGGCAAATAATGGACTAATTATAAATAACCCACTAACAACAATAACCAAGCTTGCCAGACTTTTAGTCAAAATCGTAGCTTGTGGTCGATAAACCGCATAATTGAAGGTCAATTGTGGAGTATGTCTGGGGATGAATAACCTTAATATAATCATAAAGCCAATACAAAATAACAATTGAATTAATGATAATACTACTGCTTGAGATAATTCAAAATCCCGGATTGCTTGATAAATCGCCACTTCAATCGTTGTATATTTGGGGCTACCGCTTAACGTTAATACCGTGGCAAAGCTTGAAAAGCAGTACATGAAAATTAATCCACCTATTGGCAATAACTGTTTAGCTATTATCGGTAATTCAAGATATTTGAATGATTGCCAGGCATTAAAACCAAGCTGCTGGGCTAATTTTTTTTGTTCATTAGGAATGAGTTGTAAAGCTTGATAATAAACTTTTGTGGCAAAAGGGAAATTAAAAAATACGTGGGCTAATAAAATGCCATTTAAACCAAAAATTGAAAATGAATAGTTCATCCCCCAATAACGACAAAGCTGCGCTACCATACCCTGTGAACCATAAACAGATAACAAACCCGTAACGACGACTAACGAAGGTAAAGCAAAGGTTACCGAAAAAAAACTGAGCAAAAAGGATTTACAACGAAAATTGACTATATCCAGTGCTTTAGCCACAAACATCGCAAATATAAGTGATATCAAGGTTGATATAACAGCCTGAAACAAGGTAAAGGTAACCACATGTTGCAGGTAACTGTCAAAATACATTCCCTCTTCGCCCTGTTCATAAGCAAACAACCATAACGTCATTAAAGCACTGACCACCACCACAGCGACAAATAAAACCGCTAAGGTACCGGGTAGATAATCGGTTACTGACTGACGGAATTTTGCCATTGGGTGATCCATGATTTTTGATATTTTTTAACCTCATCAGCCGTAAACGATAATGAATGGGTGACCGAATCAATTTCACTGTATGCTTTAGGTAAATCAATCTTAATCGACGGATACATGTAATTCTTTTCGACAAATTGATGTTGAACGTTAGGCGTTAACAAGAATGCTAAAAATTGCTGCGCTAAAGCTTGTTGTTTGGTATAACGTGTCATCGCTGCTACTTCGATTTGTTGGTAATGACCGTCTTGGAAGATTGCAGCTTTATATTGATAATCGTTATCATTAATAATGTGTACTGTTGGCGACGTACTATAACTTAATACAAAATCAGCTTCCCCTTTTAAAAACAAACCATATGCCTCACTCCATCCTTTAGTAACGGTTAACGTATTCTTCGCTAGATCTTGCCAGGCTTGGTCAATCTTGGCACCATAGACTTTATTCATCCATAATAAAAAACCTAATCCAGGTGAGCTAGTTCGTGGATCTTGATAAACAATTTTCCAATTATGTTGGTTATGAATCAAATCATCTAAGCTCGTCGGCGGATTGGTGATGTTATTTTGATTGTATATAAATGCAAAATAACCATAATCATAAGGAATAAAATCATCATCCCACCAATTAACAGCTAAATCAGCCGGTTTCGTTAATTGATGCGGTTGCACTAATCGCGCTTTTTTTGCCGCACTGATTAAATTCGTATCCAACCCCAAAATAATATCGGCTTTGGTGTTTGAGCCTTCTAATCGTAATCGATTAAGGATCGTTACTGCATCACCTACACCAACAATCTTGACGGTACAGTCACATTGCTCCTCAAAGCCTTGTTTTATTTCATCTCCTGCTCCCCATTTAGATTGGAATGAACTATAACTATAGATAGTTAAAACTGGTTTATCCTTTGCCATCGCTAAAGGAGTTATGGCTAACATAAAGCCAATAATCAATAAATGACGAAACATTTTGCCTCCAATGTCAAAAAGTAAGAAAAAAGACAAAAGGTTTGAGTTGACACAAGATGATGCATAAGACATCTTTGATAGGCTCAATCCCTCCGCCGGTATTAGCCGGTTCAGGTTCGACGGGTCATGCTTTCCATAGTCCATGAAGCGCAACTCTCAGCTTGGCTTTCGCCTTTTGCTCCCCGTTGAGAACAATAATTATCTTAACTGAATTATTAATAAAGTAAATGCATATCACATTGTTAACATGACAATTGTCTCCTTTACAGGTATTATATTGCCCAATTTATTGCGCAATAATTAGGTACATTTCTGTGAATATTCAAAATTTATTATCTGACAAAATTAAACAAGCCATGATTGCAGCGGGTGCTCCACATGACTGTGACGCCTTAATTAAGCAATCAACAAAAGTCCAATTTGGTGACTATCAAGCAAATGGTATTATGGCTGTAGCCAAAAAAATGGCTATTAATCCACGCCAATTAGCCGAAAAAGTGGTTGCTGAATTAGAACTTACCGATGTTGCAGAAAAGATCGAAATTGCCGGTCCTGGATTTATTAATATTTTTCTCAAAACTGACTTTATTGCTCAGCTAAATGAAGCGGCATTGAATGATAACAAATTAAATCTGACTTTAGCCAGTCACCCCCAAAATGTAGTCGTCGATTATTCAGCACCAAATGTTGCCAAAGAAATGCATGTTGGCCATTTACGATCGACGATTATTGGCGATGCAACTGTCCGAGTACTGGAATTTTTGGGTCATCATGTTATTCGTGCAAACCATGTTGGTGACTGGGGAACACAATTTGGAATGCTGATAGCTTATCTGGAAAAGATGCAAAACGAAAATGCTAATGATATGGCATTAGCTGATTTAGAATCATTTTATCGTGCTGCAAAAAAACATTACGATGAAGATGAGATATTTGCTGAAAAAGCGCGAAATTATGTTGTCAAATTACAAGGTGGTGATGAATATTGCCGTAATATGTGGCGTAAGCTAGTTGATATAACTATGACACAAAATGTCGCTACCTATCAACGTTTAAATGTCACTTTATCACTTGAAGATACCATGGGTGAAAGTATTTATAATGCCCTATTACCAGACATTGTTGCTGATCTTAAATCTAAAGGCTTAGCCGTGGTTAGTGAAGGTGCTTTAGTCGTGTTTTTAGATGAATTTAAAAACAAAGAAGGTGATCCGATGGGTATCATCATTCAAAAACGTGATGGCGGTTTTTTATATGCCACCACGGATATTGCGGCCCTAAAGTATCGTTATGAACGATTACATGCCGATCGGATATTGTATTATACTGATTCACGCCAACATCAACACTTGCAACAAGTATGGTTGATTGCCCAAAAAGCACATTACATTCCAGAAACTTTAGCATTAGAACATCATATGTTTGGTATGATGTTAGGAAAAGATGGTCGACCATTTAAGACTCGCTCCGGTGATACAGTTAAACTCAACGATCTTTTAGATGAAGCTTGCGAGCGTGCAACTAATTTAATAAAAACCAAAAATCCAGAACTTACTGCCCAAGAGTTAGCTGAAGTTGTCGATGCGGTAGCGATAGGTGCAGTCAAATATGCTGACCTTTCTAAAAACCGGACTACTGACTATATATTCGACTGGGATAACATGCTCTCTTTTGAAGGTAACACTGCGCCTTACTTACAATATGCTTATACCCGTGTACTATCAGTATTTAGAAAAGCCGAGCTGGCGATAAACGCAGCATTGCGCGGTAATATCTTGCTAACGCAAGACAAAGAGCGAGCATTAGCCATTCGTCTAGCGCAATTTGATGAAACTATCGCTACAGTCGCTAAAGATGGTTTACCACATATTTTATGTAATTATTTATATGATATTGCTACTTTATTCTCAAGTTTTTATGAAAACTGTCCAATTTTATCCGCTGATAATGATTTACAAAAACAAAGTCGCTTAAAACTAGCTGCTCTAACCGCGAGAACATTAAAAATAGGTTTAGATATGTTAGGCATTAAGACAGTTGAAAAGATGTAATTTTCCTTAAAGATTAATCTCTATCCGGTGATATTAAGCATCACCGGACTATGTACCTTCTAGTTGTCATGGCCTTTATGAATTCAATCTGCTAAGATTTTATTTTGTAAAAATTTAACTCCATAACAGCAACATTAACCTACTTAGGCGATATCACCGTTACTGAAATGTCAATATATCAAACTACGGATCTTCATTTCGTTCTCTATATTTATTTTATGAGTAATGATATTTCACTAATTCGCTTAAAATTGATTATTGTCATTATGTTAACTTTAGCTATTTAATATCGAATCCACCAATCTAGAAAAACACTTCTTTGATCATAATAAAACAGAAAAATATTCACTATGCATCATTAAAATATGTGATACTAATTTTTAAATGATTATTTCAAGGTTATTACATTATATAAGTCTAGGAAATACATCTAATTTTGCCAAAAACACTCAGTAAAGTATATAATAGTCAGTTTTTGAGTTTCGATCTAAATTATAAAGGGATAATATGCGGATTTTTGTAATTGGGATAACATTGTTTGCACTGTATTTTGGTGCAGGCAATCTTATTTTTCCAGTGATGCTAGGACAATTGTCGGGCGATCATTTTGCGTTGGCCTCATGGGGATTTATTATTACTGGGGTTATACTACCCTTATTAGGTGTGATTGCGGTAGGATTTTCCGGTGAGCAAGATTGTCTGAAAATTACCCAACGTGCGGGAACGATATTTGGTTTTATTTTTGCCACAACCCTTTATCTTACCATTGGTCCGCTATTTGCTATGCCAAGAACAGGAAGTGTATCATATGAAATTGGCATAAAACCATTTGTTAGTGAAAATCATAGCTCGTTAGCTTTAGCCATTTTTTCAATCTTGTTTTATGGGTTATGCTGCTTTCTATCTTTACGTCCGCATAAATTTATCGATATCGTTGGGAAATTTTTAACACCCATCAAAATCGGCTTTATTCTGATCTTAATTTTGGCTGCGTTATGTTTTCCTATGGGCATACCATTACCACCAGTTAACATAGACTATCAACAAATACCTTTTTTTACCGGTTTTTCACAAGGTTATTTAACTATGGATACTTTAGCATCTTTAGTATTTGGTATAATTGTTGTACAAGGTATTGTACAGTCTGGCATAGAGGATAAACATAAAATTATGCTTGGTTGCTTTAAAGCTACTTTGATAGCTGGCGCTATTTTAGCTTTTTTCTACATCGCTTTAGCTTATATGGGTGCAAGTAGTGTTTCTCAATTAGGGATACTTAAAAATGGTGGACAAGTGCTGGCACATGCATCAAATTATTATTTTGGTACTTGGGGTAATCTGATATTAGGTCTAATGGTGATAGTTGCCTGTATGACAACCAACATTGGGTTGACGCATGCCTGTGCCAATTATCTTGTTTCACTATATCCTAAATTGACTTATCGTCATTATGCAATTTTATTTACTATTATCAGTGCGTTATTTGCCAATATTGGGCTTAATGCCCTGATAGCATTTTCGGTTCCGGTATTATCTGTCATCTATCCTGTAACCATTGTGTTCATCGCACTAACTTTTATTCATCGACTATTTGATGGTTATAAGTTAGTTTATATTGGTGCGATCTATTTTACGCTTTTTACCAGTATTCTATCTGAACTTAATACTATGCTTTTACCAGATACAACATTATACGAATATCTACCAACTATCGCTCAACTTGTTAATCTACTCCATAATAGATTTATCGATTACATGCCTTTATATCAACAAGGAATTGGGTGGATCACACCAGCGATTATTGGTGGTATACTGGGCTACATTGTTGCTAAGTGTACCACCCAGAAAAAAATTTTTGCAATTAAGGAACATGAGTTATGCCAAACAACCAAGCACAATTAGATTTTATTAAAAATAGTATTATTACTATTCCTGATTATCCGAAAAAAGGAATTCTATTTAGGGATATTACCAGTTTATTGGAAAATCCAGAGGCTTTTAAAACAACGGTTGAATTACTCGTTGCACACTACCGTAATAAAAAAATAGATAAAGTTGTTGGTACAGAAGCCAGAGGATTTATTTTTGCTGCACCTGTCGCTTTAGCTCTTAATGCGGGTTTTATTCCTGTTCGTAAACCACACAAGTTACCTCGCCATGTTTTTAAAGAAGAATATCAATTAGAATATGGTAAAGATGCATTAGAGATCCATACCGATGCCATTAATCCTGGTGAACGGGTACTGATGATCGATGATTTATTAGCGACTGGTGGAACCATCGCTGCCACTACAAATTTAATTCGTAAAGCAGGTGGAATCGTTGAAGATGCTGCTTTTGTAATTGACCTACCTGATTTAGGTGGTAAAACCAAACTTACTGAAATGGGAGTAAATTGTTTTACATTAGTCGAATTTGCTGGTGAATAATTTTAAACTCGGGCAATATGATTATTGCCCTACTTTAATTTTCATGAAACGTTTCCCTAATCTCCCTACTTTTTTCAATCCGATTAACCAATAGTTATGAAATTATTTTTATTTATTGTATTAATATACAATAAAAACAGCATAAAAAATCAATTTAGTGCTTGATTAAGCAAATAATGTGAATTATTATTCATTAATAAAGCATAATTATTAAGGAATGAAAATGACAAAATTCAACCACATTATTACTAGAACTCCTGCCAAATCACTTATCAATGGATTGACTTCAGCCAATTTAGGTAAACCTGATTATCAAAAAGCTTTAGATCAACATAATAATTATATCCGTGCATTACAAAAATGTGATGTTGATATTACAATTCTCCCCGCTGATGAAAATTTTCCCGATTCTGTCTTTGTTGAAGATCCGGTATTGTGTACACCACATTGTGCCATTATTACTCGACCAGGTGCAGAAAGCCGCCGAGGTGAAACCCAAATCATAGAAGAGACTATTAAACGTTTTTATCGCGATAAAGTACAAAAAATTACCGCCCCAGGAACAGTAGAAGCAGGCGATATCATGATGGTCGATAATCATTATTATATTGGTTTATCCGCCAGAACGAATCAGCAAGGTGCGGAACAAATAATTGCAATCTTAAATCAATATGGTATGACGGGATCCATCGTTACTTTAGAAAAAGTATTACATCTCAAAACAGGTCTGGCTTATTTAGAAAATAATAATCTATTAGCTGCTGGAGAATTTATTACTAAACCCGAGTTTCAACATCTTAACATAATTGAAATTCCAGAATCTGAAAGCTATGCTGCTAATTGTATATGGGTAAATGGCAAAGTTATTATGCCTGCAGGATATCCAATAACTCAAGCAAAAATTGCTGCTTTAGGTTATCAGGTTATTGAAGTTGATACCTCCGAATATCGAAAAATTGATGGTGGCGTTAGTTGTATGTCATTAAGATTTTAATACTAATTTAACGTTATACAAAATATTAATCGTCTAACAAACTAACATTAAGAATCGATAATGAATAAATCAGTGAAAAAAAAGCTTGGCTTATTGCCATTAACTCTTTTAGTGGTAGGAAGTATTGTCGGGAGTGGTATATTTAGCTTGCCACAAAATATGGCTGAAGGTGCTGGAGCTGGCTCGATATTAATTGCCTGGATAATTACCTTATTAGGCATGTTCATGCTAACGCGTATTTTTCAATATTTATCAGTGCGATTTTATAAGATTAACGACGGTTTGTATGGCTATGTTCGGGAGGGATTTGGTGATTATATTGGTTTTAATGCCGCATGGGGGTATTGGATATCTGCATGGATGTCATGCGCAAGCTATTTAGTCATATTATGTAGCGCACTTGGCTCCTTTCAATATTTGCGTTTTTTTGGCGATGGTACCACCCTTGCCTCACTCATCTTCGGACTGTGTTTTCTATGGCTGGTGCATTTTTTTGTATTAAAAGGTATTTATCAAGCATTCCTGTTAAACTGTATAGTTACCTTGGCTAAAATTATTCCGATTGGACTGTTTATTGTTTGTATCATTCTGGCTTTTAATGTCACAACATTTAATATTGATTTTTGGGGCTCTCCCCAGCTAGGATCGATTGTGCAACAAGTTAAACATACCATGTTATATACCGTATGGGTCTATTTAGGTATTGAAAGTGCCACTGTTTATGCAGCCAGAGCTAAAAATATCCTTACCATAAGCCGTGCAACCTTTTTCGGCTTTGCTATTACCAGCTTATTATTAGTATGTGTATCAGTTTTATCATTAGGGATCGTACCACAACACGAATTAGCCGCCATGAAAAATCCGTCAATGGCATTAGTGATTGAACGCGTTGTTGGAAGCTGGGGAGCTACTTTTATCAATCTTGGTTTAATTGTTTCGGTCAGTGGAGGTTTATTATCGTGGATAATGTTAGCGGCCGAAATGTTATTCTTAAGTGGTCATGGTGAACAACATACTGTTCCTCGCTGTTTTGGTATAGTAAATAAAGCAGGTACGCCGGCAAATGCCTTATGGCTAACAAGTCTACTCATTAGTATTTTGCTAATTATGGCTCATTTTTATCAATCTGGTTATAATACCTTGATTCAGCTCTCTACCTCAATGGTATTAATCCCTTACCTACTTTCAGCCGCTTTTGTGTTTAAACTTGCCTTAGCACAGGGTAAAATATATTTAATTATCATTGGCCTTAGTGGCACAATATACGGATTATGGCTGATCTACGCAGGTGGTTTAAGCTATTTATTGCTTTCTATGATCCTTTACAGCTTAGGGCTGTTTTTTTACCGCTATGCCCGTAAGCAAAGAGGATTAATGGTATTCAATTATTTTCATGATAAGGTTTATGCCACAATTATCGTGCTATTGGCCATAAGTGCGTTAGGGTATTTTTATCTGTAATAAGATAATTAGAACGGGTCAGTAACGATTAGTCAATTAAATTAATTATTCGTTACTGATGATCTAAATAAATAAAAATCGGCTAACAATTGTTTAAAATCATCACTATACTTTCCATTTTCTTCGCGTAGATAAAGCTCAGATTCACTAGTTATTTGCTGACAGGGAGAAAAACACATTAAAGTAAGCGAATATGGTTTCGCCACTGTATAACGTAGATTTAATCTATTGCACAGTAGAAGTTGATTATTTTCACACAGTTGTTTAAATAACTCAGCTAAATGATAAGGTAATACTAAACAAAATTTACCATCAGGTGTTAATAAGCGCTTTACTGTCGTTATCAGCTGTTGGAAATTTAAACTTTCCGTATAACGTGCTTGTTGACGCTGTTGATTGCGACAACTGACTGCCGGTTCAAAATAAGGTGGATTGGTAACAATAAGATCATAGTAGCCTGACTTACTGGCATTAAATTGATTAATATCTTGTAAATAGGTGGTAATATTGTTAAAAGGTGCTTCTTGAATGTTTTGTTGACATTGCAAAATGGCTTGCTCATTAATATCCACTGCATCAATTTGACAAGGCTGTTGTGCTAAACGCTGAGCAAGCATTAAAGCAATAACGCCACAACCAGTACCGATATCTAATACTCGCCTAACCTTAATATCAATTGGTGCCCAGGCACCTAATAGACAGCTGTCGGTAGTAACTTTCATTGGGCTTCGATCATGAGCAACAAAAAAATGTTTAAACGTAAAACCACCTTTTTTTAATTTCTGCATTTAACTACCTTTGCAAACGACGGACAAACAAGGGTTTATTAGATGCCACGGCATCAGCAAAACGAGTTGGTTCAGGCAAACGATAACCTTGCAAACAGTTGATGACCCATTTTAATGCAGTTTGTTGACTCACTCGATGACCGGTCGATATAAATAACGGATTACAGCGAAGTTTACTACGTAATACCCAACCGATTTGCTGTTCCGCTGATTTGTCCATTAATTTTTCATAAGCTAATGGCGTACCAGCAAGTTCTGCATGTTGACCATAAAGCCTTTTTTTGGCAACACCAATCGTTGGCATATTTAATAATAGACCAAGATGACTGGCAATACCGATACCTCTTGGGTGCGCAACACCTTGACCATCCACTAACAAGAGATCTGGTTTATGATCAATTTGTTGCCATGCTTGAAGCAAAGCTGGATATTCCCGAAATGATAAATATCCTGGAATATAGGGAAAGGCTGTCTTAATTTTAGCAATTTTATATTCAACCAGTGCTAAATCAGGATATGACAACACAACAATCGCCGCTCGAGTTATTTCACCACCATTTTCAAATCCCACATCAGTACCACCAATATAGCGTGGTTCAGAAAAATCAAAATCATCTTGGGTGATTATACGACAAGCATAATCCAGTTGTTGTTGCTTTAATTGCTCTAAATTGATAGACATTTTTTTTTAGTATCGTATTATTAAGCTGTTTCACTATTTTAGCAGATTATTTCATGGCATTTACACTGATTACCCCCTTTTGTCTTACTGAAGAAATTAAAAAAAGTCGCTTTATTGTCAATGCAGCGTCAATTAATACTGTTCAGGAAGCAAGTGAATTTATTGAAAAAGTCAGTGATCTTACTGCTACTCATAATTGTTGGGCATGGAAAATCGGTAATCAATATCGTTTTAATGATGATGGTGAACCCACCAGTACTGCTGGCCGCCCTATTTTAGCTGCTATTGAAGGACAAGATTGTGATCAGACTATTGTGGTGATAACACGTTTCTTTGGTGGTATAAAATTAGGAACAGGTGGATTAATTAGAGCTTATGGAAGTACTGCCAGCCATTGCCTACAACAAGCACCATTACAACCCATTGTGATTCGTATAAAATGTGCTTTGTCATGTTTATATGCTGAATGGCCCGTGTTGGAGAACCGGCTTAAAGAAGCTAATGCAGTCATTGAATCACAAGACTTTAATGCGCTTGGTACAGACATCATTTTTGCGATTACCGAAGAAAAGTTAGCCAACCTTAATCAAACGGTAACCAACCTGACCCGAGGACGTGAACAGATAATTATTTTAGATTAAGCTAATTAATTTTATTGCAATACTCAGTCGAGCAAGAATTAAGCTAATTCTAAATACAATCATTTAATCATGGCATTTTAAAGCACTTCGTATTGGCATCATTTATGCGGATAGCACAGAAAAATTAATTAATCTCTATCGAACACAAGAATAAATCTCACCTAACGGCTTGAAAGAAAACTTTAAGAAATTAATTTGATTTAAGGTTTTCTTAATTTTTATTTGCTAAACTTGATTAACCCTTATGTTTATTTCTTTAAATCATGGATCAGAAAAAAATCAATTTTTGGCAAACCTTTTTTTGGCAATATCTCTTTTATGCTTACTTTTCATGTGGATTGCAGCTCGTGTTAGTGATAACTAAGCATAGCATGATTGGTGGATTACGTGATTCGTTAATCTATACACTCTTATGTTTAATTCCTGGATTAATATTTCCCAAATATTGCAAAAAAATTGCCTTAATATTGGGGATTATATTATGGCTGACTTCATTAATTCCAATTAGTTACTTTTGTATTTATAGACAAGAATTTTCTCAAAGTGTATTTTTTGTGATGTCTGAATCAAACTTGCAAGAAACATCTGAATATCTACAACAATATTTTAGTATAACCTTGCTAATCACGATAATTATTTATAGTTTAATCGCCTTTTGGTTGTGGACCCATGTTCGCCCTTTTCATGTCAAATATACTAAACGTTTGCTGCTTGGTTTGCTAATCATCTTTCTAACGGTGATTTTACCATTTTTTAATTGCTTATTAATTAAAAATAAAAATGTTGATGGCAGTGTCAAATATATTGTGTCTAAAATGGAAACCACGTTACCATGGCAATTATTGATTAGTTTTAATAAATATCATCAACAATTAACTAATATGCATGCATTATTGAAACATTATGAATCTGTTCCCCCCATTCTTAATCTTAGTGATAGCAATGGCAATATGCCCAGAACTTTAGTATTAGTAATTGGTGAATCCACAACGAGAACACGCATGAGCCTTTACGGCTATGAACGTAATACTACCCCATTATTAGATCAACTTTATCAACAAGATAAAAACTTGATCAAGTTCAATGATGTTATTACATCCAGACCTTATACGATTGAAGTATTACAACAAGTTTTAACATTTGCTGATGAACATCATCCTGATTTATATTTGCAATCGCCATCAATAATACAAATTATGAAACAGGCGGGCTATAAAACTTATTGGATTACTAATCAACAAACCATGACGGCACGCAATACCATGTTGACCATGTTTTCACAACAAGCCGATAAACAGTTTTATTTGAATAATGATCGTAATCAAAATTCACGTCAATATGATGAAGTGGTGCTAGAGCCATTTAAACAAGTACTTAATGATCAAGATGAAAAGAAATTCATTATTGTTCATTTGTTAGGTACTCACATGAATTATCGCTACCGTTTCCCTGAACAATACAAACGGTTTACATCTGCACCAAAAAATTTCAATTTGGATAATAAGGAGTTAGAACATTACAATAATTATGATAATGCAGAAAGCTATAATGATTTTGTGTTAAGTCAATTAATTCATACTTTTGCCGATTCGAAACCAAATGGGTTTTTACTTTATTTTTCTGATCATGGTGAAGATGTCTATGAAAGCCCAAGTCATGATGTATTAGGCCGAAATGAAAAAGCCCCAACTGAACCTATGTATACCATTCCATTTTTACTTTGGATTTCTCCACAATGGCAACAGACTCATGCCGTAAATTATCAACAATATACTAATCGAAAATATAGTACGGCAGACTTTATTCATACTTGGTCCGATCTTGCTGGATTAAACTATAATCTCTATGAACCAAGTAAAAGTCTAGTTAATCCAGCCTTTGTTGAAACAACCCGCTGGATTGGTGATCCATATGCAAAAAATGGTTTGCATGATTTTGATAAGCTTTTTCGTAAATAAGACAGCAAATTAATCGCCGTGACAAGTTATTAGCCATAAATAATCAATAAGCTATTTTGCAACCCTTAAATAGTTATTGATTATTTTTTTAAAATCCAAATATCTTTAGCTGCTAATAACAAGCCAATCATTAAACCGACTAAATGTGCAGTATTAGCAATTGCTCCTAGCCAGCCAGAATAACCAGCAATCAACCAAACGATAGCTATAATAAGTATTCCGCGATCAAATCTTATGGTTGAAGTTTTAACATTCTCACCATATAACCATACATATCCCATCAAAGCATATACTACCCCAGATAAACCACCAAAATAGGGACCTGATACTTCTGCTGTCGCATAATTGCCAAGAATAGCTGCTAGAATTAATATTTCAAGCAGTTTATATATTCCTCGATATTTTTCAATCATTCCCCCTAAATACCACCACCAAACCAAGTTCGAAACTAGATGCAATAATGAAAAATGCATGAATACTGGTGTGAAATATCGCCAAAATTGAGTATAATTAGCATCAATTGGATAACCTAAATAGGCTAAAAGTATATTTTTACCAAAAAGTAATAGTAGCATATAACAAAATATACAAGTCGCTGTGATCAATTTTGTTAATCCCCCAACTGAAATAATGTTGGGTAAACTAAGGGTAAATAATTTACTGGTACGATGAGGAAGGTTACTACCAATTTGCCAACTTGCATTGGTATAGTGAGGATCAAGCGGATTTTCTAAGTAAGCATTTAATGCTGATTTAACGGTTATAAGAGTATTTTCATCATCACTATCGAGAAATAATGCATAATTTCCTTCTGCATCGGATTCCATCCGCACAATAATTCCCTTAGTTTTCATATAATCCACAAAAGTTTGAGCATATTGTGCATGTTTAAATGATACCAAATACATATTAATCACCTTTTAATACTGTTACTATTAATAATTATACCAAAAATGCAACTGATTAATGCTAATGAGTATGCTTTAATAGAGATTTTGTTATGATTAAATATTTTTATTTAATAAATAGACGCGAAAATCGGATGAAAATCATTTAAAGAAAATTGGTACATAAATCACAAAAACGCTACTTAGCATTAAAATTAAATTAACTTCCACATAGATTTTATTACCATAAGAGAAATGCCATGCCTTTCAGTTAATCTACGCTAAATTCGGTTATAGTAATTAAATAAAATTTAGAGGCCACATTATGAAAAAATGGATTATTGTTTTTATTTTTTTTAGTATTAATGCATTTGCTAATTTTTCAGCAAAAGTAATTAAAGTTATTGATGGTGATACAGTTGAGGTTCTAACCACGAAAAATAATAAAATAAAAGTACGCTTAATAGATATTGATGCACCAGAACATGGTCAACCCTATTCTCATAAGTCAAAACAATACCTAGCGTCATTGATAGATCAAAAACAGGTTTTAATTATAGATAAAGGCAAGGATATTTATAAAAGAACATTGGCTATTATTTTGTATCATCAGATGAATATTAATCAAGAAATGGTAAAAAGTGGCTATGCTTGGGCTTATAGCTTTAAAAATAATGCAACCAATCAAAAATTTCTAAAAATTGAAGCAAATGCAAGGCAAAAAAAATTAGGATTATGGCAAGATAAACAGCCAATTGAACCATGGGTATATAAGCAGTCACACAAAAAATAAAAAACCCTATTATAAATAGGGTTCTTAAATATTCGGTGTAATCGGTTATTTAGATTACTTTTACGTCCGCAGCAGCTGGTCCGCGAGCACTGTCTTGAATTGAAAATTCAACATTTTGACCTTCTGCTAAAGTCTTGAAACCATCATTAACAATTGCAGAAAAATGAACAAACACGTCTTTACTTCCGTCAGCAGGTGTAATAAATCCAAAACCTTTACTTTCATTGAACCATTTAACTTGGCCAGTTTTTTTAGTCATTTAACAATATCCTAAATATATAAACAAAATAAACACATATCAAAAATATGTGGATTGACATAAAACTTACAAATCTTATTTATAACACTTAGAAAGAAGCTAAAGCTAATAAAAACAAACAATGGTAAGTATACTATTAACGAATTATTTTCAAATTCTAATGCTTTAATAGAGCTGCACGTCGTATGCTGTGCATATTAACGCACATAACATGACAGATAGCAAGCTATTTCGAATTTTTCTTAATAATAATTTTACACAAGAAGTATCTCTAAGTTGAGGCACCTCTTGCTAAACGACGCGATATTTATTATAACACCATGTTTTTATTGAATAATTAATTCAAATTATAACAAAAGACAAAATTATGTCTACGTTAAAAACTTATTAACTAATTAGTTAATACCAATTAGTTTAATCGATAGAAACTTCTGATGTATGAACTTAAATAAACTGACAACCGACAGTTTGGCTAAAGACTTAATTAATTTTACATACAAAATTAATAATATATAAAACAAGTTTTAAATCAAATATTATATTAAAAATCACATAAAGTCAATTAATTAGCGTTACGCATATAGTTATCATTATTTCTATTTAAACATTTATGCTTAACCTAAAGTAATATAAATAAATCAAATTAGTTGACAAATGATTTTAATTTTTTGAAATTAACCTCTTAATCTAAGCTTTCTTTTAAATTCCATGAAGCTCAGCAACTTTTTTCTTATCTTGAATTTTTTTACATTCTGTAAAAATAGTTTATTAGTATGAAAGCGCTTTTAGAATGTTCTTAAAAATCTTTAGTTCAAATATCATTTTCTACACTCCCAATATCATTAATTGTTAACTTATCGATGGACCATAATTTCCATAGGCTGGCTTATTAATTAATAAAAAAAACGCAATTTGTTGTCAGCATATTATTCATACACTAATGCATACAATTAACATATCAAGCCTTTAAACATTCCAACTGCTTTAAATTTCATTGCTATCAAATAAAGGGTTTCATTTAGTACGCTATTGTTCAGTAAGGGTTACTATAAAAAGGTATTAATTGAATGTTGTCTTAAACATAAATTAATAATACTGTTGCGAAGTGAGTCTATTTAATAGAAATTTTCCCATATTTTTTGCATATTAACAAAGTAAAAGGATTTTAAATAAATCGGTTTCTAATTAATAATATATCTATCTTTAACCGTAAATAATATCCATTTAGTATTTAAAAATATTTATCATAAACAATGCGCATTTAAGCGTTAAGTTTTTGAGCAAATTTAGCTATTTTTCGGTCATATCAAACTTATTTTGAATTAGCATAATAATATTATATTAAAATTGGTAACAACGCTTAAACTTGCATATTGTTAGAACGTTGTTAACAGTAAACTCTCACGGGATGTATTATGATTATACATTTAACTTTATAGGGAGCTCATAATGAGATCGACTTATTAAATTACATAGATAAACCGCTTGAAGGATATGATCAATGTTTACTTGTTGGTTTTGTTCGATTTTGTCTAACACTTCGCTAAGTGTTGTTAACCCTAAAGTATTACAATCATTTTTCAGCTGAATCAATCGTGATTTATGGTAAGTCGCTAGTTCCAATCGACCTGAACAAGTCAAGCTTTGGAGTAAATTTAAAAGAGGTTGGATTATCATTGTTGATAAGGTACTTTGCATGTAATGCGTTGGCTTGAATTTTGTGTTTGATGCCACGGATAATTTGAAACGAGCTAACAGTTTACTCAGTATTGATTTATCCTTTTGTTCTTGTTCAATATTGTTGAAGTCTAAACTGAACGTATTGATATCTTCATCTAACAACGGTTTATAAAGTAAGGCAAAGGGTTCGAGATCTAAGCAATTGTCATTCCTTATGCATTTTACTAGTACCGTCAATGGTCGATTACCTGCTTTTAGAAATATATGTAAGAGATCCAAACGTTTTTGTTGTTGCCCATACCAAAATATTCTTAATAAAAGCTGATTTTGTTGATTATCTTCAACACACCAAATTAAGCTTTGCGCAACTTCATCAAACTTTGGTTGCTCAAAATTAGTAATATGTATAAAAATGACTTCATTTAATAATGTATTATCCACCGTGTTTTTTTGTAAATAATGACTTAATTCTGACCAATTGTTAAAACCAACCTTAGCTTTAAATTGTTCATAATCTTGATGCTGCCAACTGGTTTTTTGTAATGTTACTTTCGAACCACTGCTAGCAAGTTTCCCTTCTACTGATAAACGTGGATGATCAAGTGTAAAAGCGTGTGTCATTAATGCACTTGGCATCATTTGCCAAAGCGATGCCGTATTCCATATTGAGTGCTGATTAAAATTACTATCGCTTCTATTAGTTCTGGCTATGGTTGTTTCATAATATTGTTGTTGTTTCTTATCCCAAAAATAAAACGTTGCTCCCAATGAGCCGGTTCTACTTTGCCACCAATTACCCCCCAATGGTAATAAATCTAATGTTTGTTTTTCTGTTTGATAGTTACGTTTTAATTGCCCACGTAGCACCGATAATTGTTGACCTTGATGATTTAATAACATATTGATATAACCACTTAGCTGCGCTAAAAAAAGCAAAATATCTTGCTCATCTACCGAAAAATGGCGATCTGCCATAAGTTCCACTAATTTACAGAGATGCCTGAGCATAGCAGCTAATCTGGGAAGACCTTGCGATCGCGCCGACATATTAAGCAGTTGTATTTGTTTAGCTTGGCTATGTGTAACATGGAACAATCCATGGTGAATTAACGCATGAATATAGGATTCAATTTGTTCTAACAATGCCATTTCATCAGACGAAAGTCTGCCGATGTCATTTTGCGTGTTAGCCAAATCTTCGGGCCAAGCCCATGCTTGTTGATGTTGTTGGAATAGATAAGCAATCAGCGCTAAATGCACCGCTTTTTTTTGTTTTGCCGGCAACTCAGAAATCATACCATTAAAACCTGCCCCAGCCATATAGATTATAGGAGTGCTACTTTCTGCTATACTAAAACGTAATTGCCCATCTTGTTGCTGTATGCTAATACTATTTTGCTCCTGCCAATCAAAAACCAATTGATAAGCTAAACGTATATCAGCTTTACCAAAATTTTTTAATAGTTTTTTGACATCTAAAGAGAGTATTTCAGATATGACATCGACTGTAGCACGAACTTGTTGGCTAGGTTGCTGATCATTAGATATAACATCAATAGCAGATTGTGATTCTAGAGCTAAACGATCAGTATTTGCTTGTAACCATAACACAGCACCAATGATATGTTTACAATGACCATGAGCCGGACAGTCACAACTGGCATTATGGATACCCTGCGATGAAAGTGTAACATTTTGTCCATCCACAGCAAAAGTCATAGCCTCATGTTGTTGTTCAATCAAGGTGATTTTATTTGCCTCGATATCTTTACGTGCCCGACGAATTAGTCCGATATTGGCATACATTGCCAGTGCATCTTGGTCATAATTTAAATAGACTTTGTACCAACTCATTTGAATATCCAAGTTACGATTGAAAATAAATGCGCTATAAAATCAATGTCTAAATAGGATTGTTCATTGAAATAGTGATCTGATTGATTTATAGGGGTAAATTGAATGTCCAAGCTAGCTGCATTGGCTTGTAACCATAATATAGCGCCAATTATATGTGCACAATGACCATGGGCTTGACAGCTACAACTGGCCATGTGAATCCCTTGCGATGAAAGTTTCACTTGCTGACTTCCTATTTTAAACGTTATTGCATCTTGCTGCTTTTCAAGCAAGATTATTTTATTTGCGGCAATATCTTTATGTGCTCGTAGTAATTGTTCGGTATTGGTGTATTGTTTCAACATAGCATTGTCAAAACTTAGATAAACTTGATAGTTATTCATTGCATTACCTCTGCTAACCAATTAGCAAAATGTTCTGGTGTTAAGGCAGCAACATGCATACCGCGGTTAACCAATTGTTGAGATATTTGCGTGTCGTAGACAGGCTCAGCATTCTCATCTAATGCGGCTAAACCTAGCATCTTAACCCGTTCGCTGTTGATTCTTGCAACGGTATTATATAAATGATTTAGGGCTCCTCCTTCACAAAAATCACTAATCAATACTAATACTGTTCTTAGTGGATTGGTTATTCTTTGTTCAGCATAGTCAAGCGCTTTAGCAATATCAGTACCACCGCCAAGTTGTACGGTCATTAATACTTCAACCGGATCATGTGCTAAATGAGTCAAATCAACGATTTGAGTATCAAATACAAATAACTTTAAATTTACCGCCGGTAATTTAGCAATAATGCTAGCACAAACCGCCGAATAGATGATCGAACTGTCCATTGAACCACTTTGATCAACACATAAAATAATATCCCAAGCCAACTGTCGATTTGAACGTGAATTAAAAATGGCTTTCTCGATTGTGATTCGTTGCTTAACCTGATCATAATGTTTTAAATTTGTTTTAATCGTAGCACGCCAATCAAAATTTTGATTAATTTTAATCTGCGATCGGTTAAAACGATTTTTTTTACCGGTTATCGCTCTGATGAAATGCGAGCGAATCTTTTGTAAAATTTCATCGACAACTTTTTGGCATACATCTTTTATTGCACTATGCATTTCATTGTTTAATTTACCACGTAGATTCATCAACAAACGAAGTGAATTAATATTGGGTTCTAACGATCGGACTGCTTTGGGATCGTTTAAAATTTCTTGTAATCCATATCGCTCAATCGCCTGTGATTGCATCCGTTCAAAGGTACTTTGGGGAAATAACTTACGTGATTGATTAAGCCAATTAACCGTATTATAAATTGAGCTTTCTTTCCCCCCTGCTTGGCTTTTCTCCTGCCCTTCTTTTTCAGTGAGCAATCCGCGACGACGATATTCGTGTTGGTAAAGATAATCCAACGACTGTGAAATTTGTTTATCGGTTGAATTAAATTGATTTTGATTTAAATGTTCTTCAGCATATTTGCCCAAAATCAGTCGCCAGCGCTTTAGATGTTCAGCGTTAGTTATCTCACTGGCTGAATCATGATTTGTCATGTTAAACCTCTATTGTTTAAACCAGTTTTGTAAATGCTGTTCTTTAATATGATCCGTGATCAATAACTCTAAAGAAATAGCTGTTTTAAGATCATTTTCGGTAAATTCAGATGGTTGAAGATCTAAACCCTCATGTTCAATACCATATTTTCTGGCAATTTTCTCAGCTAAAATAACATTTTGTTTAGGTGTGAGTTGACTAAATGCACAGCGTAAATTAGGCAGCATTGTGATAAAGTTCTCAACTTGCCAAGTTTTGACTAAATGATCCAAACTATCAATTAAGATAGTCGAGTAAAGAATTAATTCCGGCGCACTTTGCATGATTCCAAGGAAATAATTAGTCGCTTGTTCGCCCTCTGCACCAATAGCAAATGCCGTTTTTATCGCGTTCTCTAATTCTACTTCACTAAGATAAGAATCTATGTAACTGATACCATCGATTGCACCTCGCAATAACGGCGCTGAATTTAAACCTTGGCGTATACGATATAGATTTTGATAAAAATCTTGTTTAAGCTGTTTCTTATCCAGCGGTTCAGGTAAATTAGTGATAAAATCTCGTAATGATAGTAATAACTTTAGATTTTGCTGTTGTTGCTCTTCTTCAGATTGTTTAAAACGTTCAAACAAAAAGAAGGCTTGTGCAGGAATTTTAGCTAATAGCGTCAATAATGTATCATTAGCATTAAGTTCTAAGAAAGTTCGCCCCTGCCATAAATAAAGAAGCTGGTCACCACAACTGATTAACGAATCTAAATCATTATCACTTTCAATAAAATATCTCAGATCGTTTAACACCTGTCTAAAATAGGATTGAAGTCCCATTAACGCGGCTTGAACTACACTGCTCACTGCATGACCACTTGATTGTGATAAACCTTTTTGCGCTAATTGTTCTGTCTGCCAATGCAATTTTTTTATAGCGATCTGCTTTAGCTCAGTACCTTGGTCAGATAATTCGATCAAATTGGCTTCAACCATTGGGGTCCAAGCATATTGCCAATCTTCAAACATAATCGATAATCGCTGACCATGTATATAATCGGGACCATCAAGACGTTTGGCAAAACCAATTTCTAAAAAAGCCATTAAATGTAAAAAACGACTACGTTGCCGATGCTCAGGTTTGCGATAAATATCGATATGAGACAATTTCGGTTGGGTATCTTCTAATTTAAAACGATATGTTTTCAATGTTGTATAAACATGATGAATTAATGGCGGCAATACTGTACCATCTGGAATATGTCCCAATTGATTACCTGATAAACAATTGATAACTATTTGCCAAAACTCACTTCGCATATCGTGAACACTACCTTTGATAAATGCCGATTGAATGGCATCAAGTAGATCAAAACGTCCTGGACCATCATGCCCACGCAGCTCAGCCAATAAACAAGCTTGTTCGATTGCAGATCGTAATGGAACAAACCCAACCACATCATCAAATTGTGATCGCTTCCGTAGTTGACCAGCAATTATTGATAAAAACTGTAATACATGCTTTTGTCGATTAGATTTACTCGTGCCATATTGCTGCGGATTTTGTTCATAATCGAGCATAGATAGCCAAGAAGCTTGATAAAATGCAGGTGATAACATCCCTGATGCATAACCATTTAAAGCATCTAATCGATCATAACTATAGCGGATAAGCCATGATTGATCTTGTTCAGCACTTTTTTGTTGACGCTCAAATTGGGTTATGGATGATTTTGTTGGAAAAACGAGTTGATTTTGCCACAATCCTTCCAGAAGTCCTAATGTATGAAATCCTCCTGTTACCACTACAATACTCACATCCGGCTGAGCTTGTTTTAATTGTGCTATCGCAGTTAACATATATTGTTCACGTTGCGATGTACCCTCTGCTTCAAGTGATTCAGGTTCATAATCCAAGCGTGCCATGGCACACCAAATAAATGTATCTAAGAAAAATTTTTGCCAATTAGCAATATCATCATATTGTCTTAATTCGAAAAGATGTTCCCAAACTTCATCATGATCTCGGCAATGCAATTTTTGCTGGAGCTGTTTAATATATTGGCTATGTTTTAAATAGACTTCAGAAAGTAATGAGTGACTTTGTTCAGTATTTTTTTCACAAAGAATTTGTTCAGACCAAGGTAAATCAATGAATTGAACGATAGCATGCTGTTCTTTTGCCATCCGCATTGCTTGCCACTCTGGTGAATAATCACAAAACGGATAAAATGCCGAATGCGTCCTCTGCTCGGTTAATACATTATTCTGCTGTATTTTTTCTGCTCCTGCTTTAGCACTAAGTTTTGTTTGACAGAGTATGGCAATAGGGGGTTGGATACTGCTGTCATATAAAACTTCCAGCATAGTAGAAAAGCTGGCCGGCGCCTCAATTAGAACATGTGTCGGTTTCACTTGTTTAATCAACTGCCTAACGGCATAACTACAAGCGGGACTATGGTGACGTACCGGTGCAAAGTAGATTTGTTCTTGCTGTAAAGCCTGCTGATTAGCTAATGCTTTTAACAAACGCTCAGGTAGTCGTGTTTCACTATTGGTCATATTCATCCACTATTATTTCCAGAAGGTTTTTGATACCTGATAAAATGAATGCCAACTATCTGATTTTTTTGCACGCTCACGTACCACATTATCCATATAGAATTGAATACGTTTAATATCATCAGCATTATCTTTTAAAACCACACCAATAAGTTGTTTAGCGATTTGTCCACCCGTTAACGTACCATCTCCTAAATAGTAGGCATCTAATGCCGAAGCATAGGCCACGTTAACTGCTTCAGCGGTTGACATAACAGCATCAGGTGTTTTGATTTTTGTACCTTGGCTAGTTTCGCCTTCCCGAAGTTCCTGAAAGGTTGTGACTAAAAGTTCAATCACATCGATCGGAATAGTGATCTGAGTAATCAAATCACCTAGCTCTTGTGTAAGCTGTTTTTGGATCAATTCAATTTCAAATTTTTGATCTGTAATTGGATTAACGGTTTCGAAATTAAAACGTCGTTTTAAAGCGGCTGACATTTCATGTACGCCACGATCTTGCAAGTTCGCCGTGCCAATTAAATTAAAGCCAGGCTTGGCACTGATCATACTATTAGATCCCATTTCAGGGATCATCATTTTCTTTTCTGACATTAAAGATACTAACATGTCTTGTACTTCTGGTTGGCAACGGGTTATTTCTTCAAAACGAACGATCTTTCCTTGCTTCATTCCTTGATAGATAGGTGATCCTATTAATGCGCGTTCAGTTGGTCCTTCAGCCAGTAATAATGCATAATTCCATGAATAACGAATATGATCTTCGCTTGTACCAGCCGTACCTTGAATAGTTAGATTTGAGTCACCACTTATCGCCGCCGCTAACAATTCTGATAACATCGATTTAGCTGTGCCGGGTTGCCCAACGAGCATTAAGCCTTGCTTACCAAGTAGAGAAACTATCGCCCTATCAACCAACGGATCATCACCAAAAAATTTACGGCTTACAGCTAAATTTTCATCACCTAATATAAACTGCCGTACCGATTTCGGCGATAATAACCAGCCTTCTGGCTTATTATTTTGGCTATCAATTTGGGTTAATCGATTTAATTCTTCACGATAACGTTCTTCAGCACTTAACCGAATTGCTTGTGTTACTTTTACCATAATGCTTTCTTCTCCCACTCAGGATCATAGCCACTTGATGCATTGGCTACTGCCGTATAATCCGCATAACCTTCAGCTAATAGCACCGGCGGTATTTCATTGATATCAATTGCTTTATCATTCCAACCATGTTGTTTACTAAAGTACAGACTATATAGCACGGCAGGAATATTATCTTCAGGAACATAACTACCACTAAATTGAATATTAATATATAATTCACTACCACTAAAATATTTATAATAACCATCAAAACTTCCAGCATCTCCGATATCATCACGTTTATACCCTAATTTAGTTAAAATACCGCGTAAGGTAAAGGTATCGGTTACCCAGCCTTTATAGTCATTAATGATCCCATCTTTCACCGCTGAGAGATCAGGTAAAGGATGATCAAATTGAGTAAACAGTGATTTAATTTTGTAATCTTTGAAGTGGGTTTGCCATTTTTCAACCATTTCTTGAGTCAATAGTGCGCCATGAGCCAGTATGATTTTACAGTCTTCGTTCAGCGTTAACTCATCATCTTCGAAATCAATCAAGCTGCCATCTTCGGTTGGTCGGAAACTTTGACAAATATTACCTTGCTGATCAATCACTAACCAAACAAGACGCTGAATTAAGCGGTTCATGATCGGATGACCTTGTAAATATTTTTGCCAATCCGCTATTGTCCAATAGCGCTGGATACACATAGCTTCATATAGGCGTGATATCTGTAAATCAAGAATTTGTTTAACTTCTTTTTTGCTATTACTAAACTGTTTTTTCGCTTCTTTCACTAATTCTTCATCTTCAGTTTTACGTCCTTCTGGTAAGGCTTTAATCACTTTACCTTCGGGATTTTTTAAGATCCATTTAAAATTGTGATCTAAAATAGCCGTGAATTCACGTTCACCGTAATCTAAATGTAGTATGCCTGATTCATCTAAACCAGCCGTCGAAATCGTTCGATCAGCCAGCTCATCAGGTGTCCAGTGATTGCGTTCAGCAATATTATTAACCAATAATTTCGCTTTTTCTTGTATAGAAGAGGTACGATAACGACGCGCAATTGACAATAATAACTGTATGATGAGAGGGTCATCGCTGTTCGCTATCGATTCCAACATTGCCTCAATTTGCGCACGTCGTTTATAAAACACTTTCATGTAGTTATACAAAATCGGCACGACGGAAGAACCTTCAATGCCACTGGTTAAAGCGAGTAAACCTTTAAATTTAATAGCTGACCCAATTAATCGCGCAAGCTCTTCCTTCTTGATCATCTCGAAAGCATCTTCCAGTGTCATATTTGCATATTGTCCATAGTATTCGGGATAACGTTTAGCGTAGTTTAAATAATCTTGTTGACGCCGTAACGCACCTCGTTTGGCTTCTCTTTCTGCCTCTTGAATGGTCGGTGCTAGGGTATCTTTATGGATAAAAGACTGTAACACAAATAGTCCCAGGTGATGTTGGCTTTGTGGACTCAAAAGGCGAGTGTATATGAATAATAAGGGGTTAGCTGGCTCTTTTAATTTCACAGCTAACCATATCCACCATTTAATAATTTCTGGTTCTACCGTCTCCCCCGTTTTCCAAGTTAGTGGCGGTATTTGTGTTTCATCGAACCACTCTAAGTCGGCAGGTTTTTTACCTTTTAATCCTTTACGAGCATCATCTAATAATTTTTTACTTGTTAAATGTTGGCTAATGTCTTCTCCTAAATCTTCAAGCACAACTAGAAAGACCGCTTGAACGGTTTCACGTTTTTCTTTTTTTAATGCCTCTTTAAGGGGTTTAATCGAGGAAGTTTGACCGAGCTTGGCAAGCCATTGTGCAGCATTAATTCGCACATCCTGTTTAGCGGATAAAAGTGCTTCTTCTGCTCGATAATGAATGTCTGGTAAAGAACCCAAAGCCTTTTGCGCTAAAACTCGCAATGATTTATTATCGCCAAAAGCAATTTCGAGTAAGTAACTAACATATTTTGCTGGAATATTAGGGAAAAAACTTAAAATTTCAATTGCATTAGCTTTATCTAAACAAATACTATCATAGTCTTTATCAACGTGTGGGGGTAATAATCCCAAGCTCTCATCTATATACACTAAATTTTCTGCGAAAAATGGCCAAATATAATGCGAATCAACGTGCCAAGTAAGATTAAAATAAGAATTAGCCAAAAAAAGATACGCTACAGAGCGACTTGCATCAGAACAATAATCTATTTTATTTAACACATCGACAATTTGTCGTAAATCACTCTGTAACAATAATGTATTTTCTTCAAATAATGTAAATAAAGAATAATGTGATGTTCCAGAAGAAGAAAGTTTATGAATCCGTAGTAAGTGAAACAGGTTAAATTCAGGTAATGCTTGTAAGCGACCTTTTATTAAAATAAAGTCGAAATTCTCATCGATTTTCTTTTTTAATAAACTTTGCGACAATTCTGTCTTACCATTGATATAATCAAAAATTGAATCGAGATCAGTTTCAGTGACTTTTTTTAGTTTGGCTAAATGAGATTGCTGATAGCGATAATTACTGTTATTTTTTTTATTCATTTCGATTTCATATAGCGCGTTTTGCTCACATTTTGCCAACTGTTCAACAAAATTCTGCTTTATGATTTCTCGTGCACTAGCTGGCAATGCAACTTCAGTAATAGTTTGGTAAGGCGGAATAATTAATTCCAGCTCATGCAATTTAGCTTGTTGAGTACTTTCTAGCGCCGACAGTGCCTTTTCCAGTGCTTTAATTACCGTTTTATTGGTTTCTTTCTGTAGAGCATTGTCAAAAATTTCTCGATCAGCAGATAATCTGGCCAGTATGGTTACTGCCCTACTACGCTGCTTAGCAGTCCCTTGGGTTAAGATGGTTTGTAATTCGGTTAGTACTCTTTCTTGCGGAGAACTAACTAAAATTGTCGCTGCTACTTCATTAATTCGCTTTAATTCGCTGACTGATTGCTCAGCTAGCAAATCGATGGTCAATACAGATAGCTCTGGATGACAGGCGATATAGTTTAATTGTTCTATTTCCCCTGACAGCGAAAGACCTTGCTCCGGTAAAGATTTAAATATATCCAGATGTTTGTTTATATAAGGTAATAAATCTTGAAAATGATAAAAATGTTTAAAATCACTGAGGTAATATTCTTTGATGTTTTGACGATCAAAAATCGCAAATAGCAATTTTTGCCCCAAACCCGCTTCTTCTAATTCAAGCAGATCATGTAATTGACTAATTGACCAAGCTTTACGTTCAGTAGCTAAAATTGTCACCATATCCCCCCTAGGGAGGGTGGTAACCAATCCATCTAATAACAAATATAGAAACCATAATGGTAGCTTTGGTGTGATAACATTAATATGATTATCAGGTCTATCGGTAGCGGCTAAAACTTTACCAAAACGCGTAATTTGCTGCAATGAATAAACATTGGTCCAGTCCTTATAGAATCTTATTCTGGCTTTAACATTTTTCTTTAGATCTCTATCAAGATAATACCTATCAGAGCTACATGGATAGGCCAATAATTGATGTAAGGGTTGATTACTTGCTAATTGATATACACGGTTTAGTACCTCGATATCATCCCCTTTTAGAATAAAATTTGTAATTTGCTTTGATATATTTTTTTCTAATGAATCCAATGGTTCAAATATGTCTAATAATAATTGCCCTTCTTTAGAATTATTATTCAAAATTTTACTTTTTAACGTTTTAAACATCCCTTTCTCCAATCTTATTTTAATATTTCAAGTATTGATGATTGTAATTTTATCTTTGATGGCAATAATTTAAACTTGCACTATTTCATCTAAATCGTTTTTATTACCATTCTGAATCATTGCAACTCATTACACTAACATTGCCATATATTCAGCATAACCTTCTGCTCACGGTTCTGTGGGTATTGTTTGTCCTTATTAAAAATAAATTTACTAAAAATTATATTTTTTAGAAATATATATTGTTTACTCGATGAACTGCAATTTTATGATTTTGAAATCCTTTTTATTGATCTGTTTTTTTAAATTTCAGATCCTTCATAGGTTGCAAGTGGCGATAATCACAATTTATTACTAATCTATCATAAGATGGATTAATAAAATTAATGGTTGGACAACCCGATAAAGGTCGCTCAAATCCAAAAACGACTAGCGACTGATTTTCAAATAAATAACCGGACCATTGTTTGGTATAATAAATACCATTGTAGTTACCATTTAAAAACCATAAATCATTATTTTCGTCTACAACATGAATAAAATCAGCAATAATATTAGCCTTAGAATCTTCTATAATTAATCGCTGGCTATTTTGATAGTATTGTACTAAATAACGTAAACCATTTGCATTAGCTAAAAATGTAATTCGATCTAATAAGTATTTGATAGGTTTGGAGTAGTCAACTTCAAAGTCATTCGTTTTAGGAAATCGCTGATTATCAATTTTTTCCCATTTCAACAGTGTCAATTTTTGTTGCGCAAATGGATTTTGTTTACCGAAATAGACTAATGTGGTAGCAGGATCAAAGGCTTTTGGTGGTGTAATGGCAAATCCAAGCATATATTGGTAACCATAAAAAGGACCATTTTGCTGATAACTAAGTAAATCAATCACCGCTAATGCTTTAAGTTCGCTTATTTTAAACATAATTAACCGATTCAGCGCATAATCGTAGATAAAAACCTGATCATTTTCTGATAAGCCAAGATCCTTCATAAGATTAGCGCGATATGGTTTGGTGATAAGATATTGCCTTTTACTATATTGATATTGATGCGAGTCGGTTAAATTTTTTTCTGGTATGTATTGAATATTTTCATCATTACCGCCATAAGGAATGACATCCGACAAAGAAACAAAGAGAAAAGGATCAGTTTGAGCAAGATAATCAATCTTAGCCACTGAAAAAAGTTGCATATCACGTCTTATTGAATAGGTTGTTTTTTCAATCCCTGTTGCATAACTATTAAAAGAAATCATCAAATAGATAAAAAAACACAAAATATTTCGGATGTCGTTATTCATTTTTACGCCTATTTATTCCTACGCTGGTTTCATTTATTTAGCGATAACATTTAGCAGCTCAGCTATTTTGTTGCCTTAACAATGTCAGTGATAATTTTGAAATAATTACACAGTTATCAATGATTGATAATCGCCATAACATTCCGCTAAAATAATAGGTGGCACATTTTCAATATGCATAATTTTATCAATAAGTCCAATACGTTGTTTGAAGTACAAATGGTAAAGCTTTACGGTTTCGTTGGCTGTGCTCATCTGACGATAATAATTACTTATTGTAATACATGCTTGTATCGCTAGTTTTGGAAAACTTTTACTATAACCTTCAATTCGATCCCAATCAGTAATCGGCTGATATCCACGGCTATGCAGCCGATTTTTTAATGTCATCACAGCGATATTCTGTCCAAAATAATCAGCGATTTTATTCTCAACCTGATGGCTAATATTCGGTTTTGGATGTGCGAACTGGTTGAATAAAGGTTTGATTTTGTAATCTTCAAAGTGGATCAACCAGCTTGATATCGCATGTTCTGGCAAATGGATGCCATGGGCTAACTGCAATTGATGATTGGTGTTTAGCGTAATTTCTTGATCATCAATATTGATGAACGCACCCTCTTCCGTTGGTCGAAAAGCATGAATAAGTTGCCCATTTTGATCCATTTCCAGCCAGACCAAACGTTGAATTAATCGATTCATTATCGGATGTTGATATAAATAATGATGCCAATCTGTATACGACCACTGTTCTGTTATGCACATCATTGAATATAGACGTTGTGTTTGATTGTCAATTACTAACTTTAAAGCCTTCTTACTATTAGTCAGCAATTTTTTACACGCTTTAACGTATTCCTCATTATCATTTTTGTTTGCCGCTGGTAAAGATTTTATAGTTTTACCATCAACATTTTTGACAATTAATTGTAACGTTTCATCTAGTAATGCTTTGAAAATACGATCTCCATAATTAAGTATTATCTCCCCATTGCTATTCAAATTAGCCGTTGGTACCATTCGTTCTGATAGTTCTTGAACTGAACAAGCCCGATTATCTGCAATTTGTCCCAACAAATTTGCCGCTTTTTTACGGACAATATTTGAACTATATCCGGCTGAAATCGACAATAATAGTTGAATAATTTCAGGATGATAAATGGTAGCTAAAGCTTCCAAAATAGCACATATCTCTGACCTTCTGCTAGTGTACTGTTTAAGATAAGGGCGTACAATTTGCACCGCTTGATAGGCATCTATATATTTAATAAGTGCTAAAACTCCTTTTGCTTCTAGCACTGTACTTTGATATTCATCAGTCAAATCTGAAATTGTTTTAATATCTTGCTGTATAAACATTTGCAAAATAAATTGACCAATATTTTTTTGACTTTTAGCATCCAATAAACCTAAATAGAGATCAATTAATGCATTGCCCATTGGTTGCTTTAATTTAACCGCTGAAACGATCCACCAGTAAAGAATCTCTACTGCCACGCTGTCACCATTTTGCCAAAATAAATTAGGTAAAATGTTAGGATCTAACCACTCAATACTAATCGGTTTTTTGGCCAATAAACCTTTTTGTGCATCCTGCAATAAATATTCGTGTGATAGATAATAAGAAATATCTTGACCAAGCTGATTCAAAGCACTGAGAATTGTTGCCTGTACTAAGGCTTTTTTTTCAACCGCTAACACCTGATATAATCGTTCAACAGATGATGTTGCTCCTAACAATGCCAACCAATTGATAGCAATAATCCGTATTTCTTGTTTGCTAGCAATTAAGGCTTTTTCAACCTCAAGATGGATATTTTCAATTTTATTCAGAATTAGTTGAGCCTGCACACGTAAATTTTGATTTGTGCCTAATGCTAGCGCCAAAAGGTGAGAAATATATTTAGCTGGAACTTCAGGAAACAGGGAAACTATAGCGAGTGCATTGGCGACTTTGAAGCCTTTAGTATCATTGGTCAAACCCAATGCTTGATCAATAAATTGCAAATTTTCGGCAAAAAAAGGCCAAACCTTATTTTCTCTACCTACAATATAACGTTGAAGCATCGGCAAAGTAAAATAACTCAAAAAGGCATTCGCTATCCATGACACTACTTGATGATCACCCGTAATTTGACTAAGTATGGTTGCAACTTGTCTTAAATCAGCTTGACAAATAAGTAACTCATTTTCAAAGAGAGTAGCGAGGTGTTGGGTAATTAGCTCAGATCTTTCAAGATAATATGCCCGCAATAAGTGCCATAAATTGCATTCTGGTAAGTTTTGCAATGATTCTTGATACAAGGCAAGTAAGAGTAAATCATTATGATCAACGAAAATGCTTTGGTTTTTCCCTAAATCGATTTTCGGAATTATTGCCTGACCGTTTAGATAAGCAAATACTTGATCAAGATCACCGGGTTTAATCGCTTTTAATTTTTGATAACGCTGCTGTTGATGGGTACATTGACAGTGATACGTGCTATTAAGGGCAATTTCGTCTGCAACTTTTTGTTCTAAAATCGCTAATTGTTTATCCAAGTTGTCTTGCAAACACTGCCGAAAACTTAGTGGTAAGCAACCATCTAAGATGGGTTGATTTTTTGGCAGAATAATATTACATAATTGTTCTTTTTGATTATTCAAACTATTTCCCTTCTTTACAACATTATTAAAATGTCTATTAATAGTGATATTAGCAATCAAATTATCATATTTAAAATAATTAAACATTATCGCTATTTCATCAGCTGAAGTCGCTCATCTTGTCAGCGCTACATGTTTTGGATTCTAAGCTAAAATTATTTCGATAATTTGATTCACCCTACAGGATTGATATCATTAGTCAATCCTCTTTTTTAGTTACTTATTAACCATAGGAAATTGTGTTTCCCATTCATTTTCACTATATAAAATTGCACTAACAAATACGCGATATCTGTTTTATTCAACTAGGCTTTATATAAGATTGGGCTTTTAATTGTTTTTTCATTCGATAAATGTATTACATTGTTCAATAATACCACTATCAAATCCTCGTTTAAACCACGTATAACGTTGCTGGGATGATCCATGGGTAAAACTATCTGGCACTATATAGCCATTACTTTGACGTTGTAAACGATCATCACCAATGGCTTCGGCCGTTTTTAACGCCTGTTCGATATCACCAACTTCTAAAATATTTTTTTTCTGCATGGCATTTCCCCACAAACCCGCATAACAATCCGCCTGCAATTCTAATTTAACTGATAATTGATTTTTGCTAAATCTAGAATTTTGTTGTTGATGTTGAATTTGGTTAAATGTACCTAATAAATTTTGTACATGATGACCAATTTCATGTGCGATGACATAGCCTTGAGCAAAATCACCACCACCACCCAACCTCCGTTTCATCTCTTGATAAAATGAGATATCAAGATAAACCGTTTTGTCTACACTGCAATAAAAGGGCCCCATATAGGTTTGACCAGTACCGCAAGAAGTGCGCGTAGAACCAGTATAGAGTACTAATTTAGGCGGAATATAGGTTTTCCCTAAACGTTGAAATGCTTGACGCCAATAATCTTCGGTACTGGCCAAAATAACCGAGGTGAATTTTGCCGCATCAGGATCTTCATCATAATATGGCGTGGCGGTTTGTTGCGAATTATTTTGCTCAATGAGATCGGAATTCAGCAAGCCGGTTAAATCGACACCATAATAACCGGCGACCAGCACAATGATAAATAATATCAATCTACCTTTACCACCCATTGGAATGTTTATTCCTGTACTACTCCCTGATTGTGAACGACGATCTTCAATATTGTCGCTCTCTCTCTGGTCACGCCATCGCATATCGACTACCTCATCAGTTGTAATGAATTAATTTTAATAGATAATCAAATTTGTTACCAGATTTACTTAATCACTAAGTAAAATAATGTTGATTTATTTCAATTTTATAACGAGTTAGATCGATTTTTATGCTTTGATTATGTCGCTTAATTGATCCTCATTTAAAGGGTTTGGATCAGTAAATATTGTCATACTACAATACTAATAATCAACAACCAGATAATCTAAATTTCAATTTGTTATGCAGAGTATATTGATGACAAAATTCATAAATTTTATTCCGTCACCACAAGCTTAATGAATATAAATTTAGGATTAATTCCTAGTTAGAAACCATAACATATTGATTTTTATTTAACAGAAAAATAATATTGCTATTAATTAACATTAATACATTTTTTTAATTGCCTGATTTTAATCGTTATGGATATAATATGACGCCAAAGCATCAGTAACTATTATTAGCGCACTCCGCGCCAAAGTGACTGATGTGTATTGAGATTTTTCGCATGATTAATCACTCTTATAATAATAATTCAATAAACATTTCTTTTTTTCCATTCTTTGGAGTTCTCTCGTGACTACATATCCTTCAACGACAAAACGATCGTTATTAGATCGCTATTTTCATTTTCAGGAAAATAAAACTTCATTGAAAACCGAACTTATTGCCAGTTTTACCACTTTTATTACCATGGTTTACATTATTTTTGTGAATCCTAAAATACTTGGTGATGCAGCAATGGATTCGCAAGCGGTTTTTGTAACAACAGCTCTAATCACCGGCATCGCTTGTATGGCAATGGGGATTATCGCCAGATTACCTATCGCGCTAGCACCAGGCATGGGGATTAATGCCTATTTTGCTTATGTGCTGGTTGGTTCTATGGGACTAACTTGGCAAACTGCCATGACGCTGATCTTCATGGGTGCTACAGGATTATTTTTACTCTCGATATTTCGTCTACGTTATTGGATGATCGCCAATATTCCTTTTTCAATTCGTATAGGTGTGAGCAGTGGCTGTGGATTATTAATTACATTAATTGGTTTACATAATGCCCATATTATTATTGCCGATCCTGATACAATGGTGCGGTTAGGTGATCCAACCTCTGTTCCATTTATGTTAGGTTGTTTAAGCTTCCTTATTGTGGCTATTTTGGCCCAACGTGGTTGGAACTCTTCAATCTTAATTTCATTTGTACTGGTAACGTTAGTTGGTTGGGTAATTGATCCTGAAGTGGTTTATCATGGCATAATTAGCCTACCACCCGATATTTCCGGGGTTGTTGGTCAACTAGATTTTAATCATATTTTTGAAATTTCATTAGTCGGTATCATATTATCCGTAATGCTGATTAACTTGTTTGAATCTTCAGGTACATTTATAGCTGTAACAGATAAAGCAGGACTTGCTGACGAAAATGGCCGATACCCTAATCAACAACTTTCACTTTATATCGATAGTGCAAGCTCTGCTTTAGGTTCAGCAATGGGAACATCAGCTGTTACAGCTTATGTCGAAAGTGCTTCCGGCGTCGCTGTCGGTGGACGTACGGGTATGATGGCTTTGGGCGTTGGTATTTTGTTTTTATGTTCAGTTTTCTTATCTCCACTGGAAAAAATGGTCCCTCTTTATGCAACTACCGGAGCACTAATTTATATAGGCGTTTTAATGGCATCTGATTTAGCCCGAGTGAAATGGAATGATTTGACTGAAGCTGTACCTGCATTCGTTGCTATGATTATGATGCCATTTAGCTTTACCATTACCGAAGGTATTGCTACGGGATTTATTACTTTTGTGATTATGAAAGTTTGTTGCGGCAAATTTAAAGACTTAACCGTATGTTCAGTAATCATGGCTATACTATTTTTAGCTCGTTACATATTTCTTTAAAGCCTGCTTATTTATCAATAACATAATCAAGTTAATTAAAAAGAATAACGCATACAAGATAAACAAGGAATATAATTATGACTTCAATGTATAAAGAAGCAATTTGTGAAATGATTGATGCAGGATTAGCCAAGCTGCCTGCTGATTTAATTATTACTAATGGTCTATTAGTCAATGTAAACTCTAGTGAGATTTACCCCGCTGATGTAGCAATTTATAAATCACGTATTGTCGCAACCGGAGATGTAGTAAGTTATATCGGTGAAAACACCAAAACAATTGACGCTAAAGGTAAATATATTGTTCCAGGACTAATTGATGGTCATTTACATATTGAATGCAGTAAATTATCGATGACTAGCTTTGCTAAAGCAGTATTACCACACGGCACTACCAGCATTATTTCTGGTTTAGATCAATATATTGTCACTGCTGGCTTAGATGGCATTAGAGAAATTTTACACGAGATTGACGGTACGCCATTAAAGGTATTCTGGGGTCTACCATTCTTAACGCCATACACATTACCACAAAGTCATGTCGGTTTTAATGTTACAGCCAAAACCCATGCCGAAGTACAAAAATGGCCGGAAGTATTCGGGGTTTGGGAAACAGTCAGTGAATTTATTGAAAATCAACACAGCGATGTGATGAAAGCAATTGAATATGCTCGGTTACATCGTCTCCCTATTTACGGTTGTGCGCCAATGACCCGCGGAAATAAACTTAATGCTATTCTTTGTGCCGGTGTTCGATTAGATCACGAAAGTTATGATCATACCGAAATGATGGAAAAAATCCGTAAAGGAATGAATGTGTTAATTCGCGAATCATCAATTTCCCACTTTTTAGCTGAAAACATTAAGGTGATTACGCATCTCAACCCTAGATTAGCACGTCGCGTCAGTTTCTGTACCGATGATGTTATTGCTTCCGATATTGTGACCAATGGTCATATGGATAAATTAATTCGCATGGCAATTGCTAAAGGTGTCGATCCTTTAACTGCTATACAAATGGGATCCATCAATTCAGCTGAAGCTTATCGTATTGATCACTTAGTTGGTTCAGTTTCTCCTGGTCGTTTTGCTGATATTCTTTTAGTTTCTGATTTAGTTAAATTTGATATTGATACGGTTATTGCCAAAGGTCAGTTAGTTGTTGAAAATCAAGCAACAGTATTCAACTTTGTCCCACCAAAACGCAGTGCGGTGTTATTACAAAGTATGAAATTAAAACCTGTAACGGCCTCAGCACTTAAAGTAACTACTAATATTAAACAAACCAAGGTCAAGGCCTTATCGTTAGATGTTGATTTTAACATTCCGTTTGTTCGTCGTGCGCGTCAGGTGGAATTAAATGTGCAAGATGGCGTGGTGTTACCTGATATACAAAATGATGTACTCTATGTCACCGTTGTTGAACGCTTTGGTAAAACCGATGGTACTGCAAAAGTTGGTTTTTGCTCTGGCTGGAAACTAAAATCTGGTGCAATGGCAAGTTCTTGTGCCCCCGATGATAATAATGTTGTCTGTATTGGTACTAACTCTGAAGATATGGCATTAGCGATCAACCATTTAGCTGAACACGGTGGCGGCCAAGTGATTGTAAATCAAGGGAAAGTTATTGGTTTCTTACCATTACCAATTTGTGGCATTGTATCTGATCTCGATCCACATACAATGGCACAAGAAGAGGAAAAACTGTTATTACTTGCTCGTGAGTTAGGTTGTGACTTACCTGATCCATTATTTTATATGTGTTGTTTACAAATCACAGCAATTCCTGACTATGCCATTACAGATTTAGGTGTCATTGATTTTCATAAACAAGCGGTTATGGATCCGGTATTTAAGTGTGGCTGTAGCCACGGTAAATTACAAACGAAATGCCACGACTGATCGAGTATATGATTAAAAGTAGGCAAATCGTTCAATTAAATGAATAATGATTATCGCAAGCTACAGATGACTAATAAATGAGGTGTTTATGACAGATAAACAACAACTAAATGATTTAATTGACATGGCGGCTAACCGTCAAGTCGTTGATCTATTGATTACTAACTGTAAAGTGATTGATGTTTTTAATCAATTAATTGTAGACGGGCCACTTGCTATTGGTCATGGTAAAATTGTTGGTTATGGGTGTGACTATCAAGCCAAGCAAACAATAGATGCCCAAGGGGGTTATGTGATGCCGGGTTTAATTGATGGTCATGTCCATATCGAATCATCATCATTAATCCCCACACAATTTGCCCGTTGTATTTTACCTTTTGGCACCACTACGATAATTGCCGATCCCCATGAAATAGCAAATGTTTCTGGATTAGATGGTATACGCTATATGCTTGACGCTTCACGTAAAACACCGCTTAATGTACAAATTATGTTACCGTCTTGCGTGCCAGCTACTCCTTTTGAACAGGCGGGATGTGTGCTTGAAGCCGAAGATTTAGTGCAGTTAATCAATGAACCAGGCGTCAAAGGTTTAGGGGAAGTGATGGATTATCCCAGTGTAATTGATCATGAAGCAAAAATGATGAATAAACTTTGGATGGCTAAAGATCATGATCGCATCATTGATGGCCATAGTCCTGGGGTAACCGGTAAAGCACTTACTGCTTATGTTATGGCAGGCATTATGACCGATCATGAATGCAGCACCCAGAAAGAGATGTTAGAACGAATTCGGTTGGGTCAATATGTATTATTACGTGAAGGATCAACTTGTAAAGATTTACTTAACCTTATTCCAGCAATTACACCAGCAAATGCTCGTCGTTGTGTACTATGTACCGATGATCGTGAACCTGCCGATATCCTTACTACAGGACACATCAATAAAAGTTTACGCTTAGCGGTGAAACATGGACTTGATCCAGTATTAGCCATAACACTTGCCACCTTAAATGCAGCTGAATGTTACCGGCTAAAAGGTAAAGGTGCTATTGCGCCAAACTATGATGCCGATCTTCTGATTGTAAAAGATTTGCAATCCTTTGAACCGAAACATGTTTTTGTTGCTGGCCAAGAGATTGCTCGTGACGGTAAATTGTTGGTTCAATGGGATGATTATGTAGCGGATAATGTACTCAATACGGTTCGTTTGCCCACTTTAACCGAACAAAATTTTACATTGACTTTGACGAGTGAAAAAGTCAATGCGATTGGTGTTCAACCAGGTAGCGTACTAACATCACATTTACAACTTGATGTCAAAAAAGACGCTCATGACCATTTTGATTGTAAGCTCAATCCGGGATTGAATAAGTTAGCAGTGATTGAACGACATCATGCTACGGGTAATATGGGACTAGGAATTTTAGCAAATTACGGATTAAAAAATGGTGCTATTGCTGTCACAGTTGCCCATGATTCACATAATCTAGTCGTAGTGGGAGATAATGATGCTGATATGCTTGTTGCCGTAAAAGATGTTGAAGCGATGGGGGGCGGTTTCTCATTATGCCAAGACGGTAAAATTCTGGCGCATTTACCGTTACCTATTGCTGGTCTGATGTCTGATCAGCCGGCGCAACAGGTTGCTGATCAACTGCATCATATGATTGAGGTTGCTAAACATTCCTTTGGTATCAATCCTAAAGCCCATCCATTAATGACATTGGTGTTTATGACGTTACCCGTCATACCAGAATTAAAGCTCACCTCAAATGGACTATTTGATGTTAAAACTTATCAACCGATTGATTTATGCATATAATCAATCACCATGATTAAGTATGATAAATAATACTAAAGCAAGGTTATTGATTAATGTAAATTAAGAATAATAAACTGCCTATTAATCACTTAATCTCATAATTGTTATTATTTTATCTAATATTAAATTGCCGAATCTCTAGCGATTCGGCAATTTAATATTCATTCAAAGAATTGATATATACCTGTTTTAATTATAATCACAATCACTATAAAGAAAAGTAAAAAACCAACATTTGAAAAGCAAAAATTGAGTAGTATTTCATGTATTATCGGCACCGTTATCCAATAATTAATACAATAAACGAGCACTGACGAAGTAATTAATACTAAAATGAAAAATAAAAATAAAAAATTATCGTACCAACATAAACTGATGAAAAGAAAAACTATGGAGATGATATTAGCAATGATACATAACCCTGAAAAAATATTACTATCATAATAATTTATTAACGGCATCAATGAAAAAGTTATACTTGGTAATTGCGATATCAGCAATAATAGCCCGTCTTTTCTAGTTAATTTCCGCATTACAATTATCCTTTTTATTGTTATACGTTTTTCTACATTAATAATGTTTATCTATGACAATATTAAGATTTAATTTTGTTTATTGTAAAATATACTAATGCTATCCATAGTAAAACTGTTAACAGAATAACACTACCTAACTTTTTATAAAAAACACTTTATTATCATGAACAACATTGCTTAACTTAACAGATAATCCAAAACCAAATTCAGCACAGTCATTACCGCTAACAACAAAAAATATGAAGATAAATAAAAAATTTGCCAGACAATATCAGACGATAAAGATAATATAAATACAACTACTAAAACTATATTATGTATGATAAACAAAGAAAAAATAGCTATATTATATTATTAGCGATAATGAAAACTCTATATTTTTAAGAAACCATCATTACTACTTTATCGTTAACTTGCTTATGTTCAATATCAATTATTTGAATAAAATTGCAATACATTAATTATGCTCATTTAATCTTTGATTATTTATTAAAGCAGACAGAGCTGAATAAGTATGAGTTATTAAGTTATTCTTTCTAATCGATGTTTTTTAGTATAGATAATTTTAGATTCAACGATAAGTTATACAATAACATTTAGATTAAATAACATATGAAACCCTTATACCTATCTGGTAAAGGGTTAATCGATTTATTGCTGAAGGGTTTTGCCAATTTTAAGAGTATAAGCAATGTTCATCGCTGTACTATATAAGTTAGCACGGGCCGTTTGAGGATCTAATGCTTCAGATAAAGAAGAAATATTAGTTAGAATACTAAACATAGCTGTTACACCATACGGATAAACCGCTTCAGCTTTATCACCTAAACTTCCTACAATCGCAATGACTGGTTTTTGATATTGTTTTGCAATATGTGCCACTCCGACGGGCACTTTACCATTAACACTTTGATAATCCAATCGTCCCTCACCAGTGATAACAATATCAGCCTCACGCACTAAAGTATCTAAATTAAGTAATTCGGTTATAATTTTTATACCTGGTCTTAATTTAGCATTCATAAATGCTAATAATGCAGCGCCCATCCCTCCTGCTGCACCGGTTCCAGGCGTATATTCAATGTCCATATTAAAATACTGTTTGATAAGGTTAGCAAAATGTTTTAGATTAGCATCTAATAATTTTACATCGTCTGGTGTTGCACCTTTTTGTGGTCCAAAAATGGCTGATGCACCATTCGTGCCTGTAAGTGGGTTTGTTACGTCACAAGCTACTTCAAATTCACATTGCTGAATTCGAGAATCCATTTGGCTAATATCAATTTTAGCCAATTCACCTAGAGAACGCCCACCATAACCAATCTGGTTGCCAGCTTTGTCTAATAGTTTCACACCCAGCGCCTGTAACATTCCAGCACCACCATCATTGGTAGCACTGCCACCAATGCCAATAATAAATTTTTTACAACCTCGATCAAGCGCATCTTTGATTAATTCGCCGGTACCGTATGAGGTGGTAATTTTGGCATCTCTTTTATCTAAGGGAACACGTTCCAGCCCACTGGCGGCTGCCATTTCGATTACAGCTGTTTGACCATCCCCAGATATACCATAGAAAGCCTGTCCTCTCTCCCCTAATGGATCAGTAATAGAAACTGTAACTTTATGCCCATTTAATGCATCGACCATCGCATTAACAGTACCTTCCCCACCATCGGCTACCGGTAACAAAGCATATTCTGAATCAGGGTAAACTTGTGAAAATCCTGCTTTTATCATTTCAGCAACTTCAATAGCACTTAGACTTTCTTTAAAAGAATCAGGAGCAATGACAATTTTCATACATATCCTTACAGAACGAATTAAATTATTGAGTATGTTGCCATACTCAATATGCATATTAATTATTTTATTTCTATTTTTGCTAATGTTTCATAGTAGCGAGCTAAGGCACTATGATCACAACCACCCATACCATCTGTTTTTAGTGCCTGCATCATTTCCATTACTATTGCCGTCAATGGTAATGAGGTTCCAACACCGTGGGATGTATCTAAGGCATTTTGTAAATCTTTAATATGTAAATCGATTTTGAAGCCTGGTTTAAAATTGCGATTCAATACCATTGGAGCTTTAGCATCTAAAACAGTACTACCTGCAAGTCCACCGCGGATTGCCTGATAAACTAATTCTGGATTGACCCCAGCTTTGGTTGCCAGAACAAGCGCTTCAGACATTGCTGCTATGTTAAGAGCTACAATCACTTGATTCGCCAATTTTGTGACATTACCCGCCCCAATATCACCGGTATAGACAACAGAACCAGCCATAGCTTTCATTAAATCGTAATGTTTATCAAATATGGCTTTGTCACCACCTACCATTACAGATAATGTGCCATCAATTGCTTTTGGCTCACCACCGCTAACCGGTGCATCTAACATATATAGCCCTTTTTTAACCACTTCATCATGAATTTCACGACTAGCTAACGGGGCGATAGAGCTCATATCAATAATGGTTGTGCCCAATTTTGCGCCTTCAACGACACCATTTTCACCCAACACCACTTCTTTTACATGCGGAGAATTTGGTAGCATTGTTATAATCACATCACAAAGTTTAGCAACTTCTTTTGCATTAGCTGCACTTTGTGCACCTGCTGCGACAACTTCATCCACTGCCATTTGGTTTTTATCACAAACGACTAGTGAGTAGCCAGATTTTAGCAGGTTTTTGCTCATCGGTTTACCCATAATACCTAAACCAATAAAACCAATTTTCATTTTACTCTCCTTTTTTATGATTAAAATACTCTTAGTTATTTTAAATATTTATCTGCTAATGCTTGAGTTGCATATCTTAACAAGCCCAAATCATTACCAACTGCAACAAATGTTGCTCCCATTGCCATATATTGACGCGCATCAGCTTCAACCGGAGCCAAAATACCGCACGCTTTGCCCTGCTGGTTAGCAACAGCAAAAATATGTCTTATGGCGGCTTGAACATCAGGATGTTTTGGATTGCCAAAATGACCTAATGATGCCGATAGATCACTTGGACCAACAAAAATACCATCGACACCGTCAACAGCAGTGATTGCTTCAACATTATCTACCGCTTGCTGTGTTTCAATTTGTACCATGACACAGATATTATGATTAATATTTTCAAAGTAATCGCTGATTGCACCAAATGCATTACTACGATGTGCAACCGAAACACCTCTAACACCCATTGGTGGATATCGAGTGAAAGATACTGCCTGCTTTGCTTGTTCAACAGTTTCAACATAAGGGATCAAAAAGTTATAAAAACCTATATCTAATAATCGTTTGATTTGTACTTGATCATTCCATGATGGACGGACGACTGGCGCACTGACACTGTCTTTTAATGCCATCAATTGCGGCACAAATGACATTACATCATTAATTGCATGTTCACCGTCGAGTAATAACCAATCGAAACCGGCTAAACCAAGTATTTCCGTTGAGATTGGATTACCTAATGCCGCCCAACAACCGATAAGTGTTTTTCGTGCCAACATATCTTGCTTAAATTGATTATGACATGTTACTTTCTTCATAATTTACCTTTATAATGTGTATTCATACAGTTTCGAACTTCATTTTAGACTATCTCACTAAACACGGTTTCTTGTTGTCAAATTTCCAGTTAGGAATTAAGTATTGCATAGCCATGGCATCATTACGATTACCCAGTCCCATACTTTTAAAAAGTTCATGAGCTTTCATAACTTGCTCCATATCAATTTCAATACCTAAACCTGGTTTTTCAGGTACTTTAATTTTGCCATTAACAATTTGTAATGGTTCTTTGGTTAATCTTTGATTACCTTCTTGCCAAATCCAATGGGTATCAAGAGCAGTTGGGTTACCCGGCGCAGCAGCACCAACTTGGGTAAACATGGCTAAAGAGATATCAAAATGATTATTGGAATGTGAGCCCCAAGTTAATCCAAATTCATGACACAACTGCGCAACTCTTACAGAACCATTCATCGTCCAGAAATGAGGATCTGCTAATGGGATATCAACGGATTGCAATGATAAAGTATGTGCCATTTGACGCCAATCTGTCGCGATCATATTGGTTGCGGTAGGTAAGCCGGTGGCTCTCCGGAATTCAGCCATAATTTCTCGGCCAGAATAGCCTTGTTCTGCACCGCACGGATCTTCCGCATAAGTCAAAGTGTGTTTTAAGTATTTACCTATACGAATAGCTTCATCTAATAACCAACCGCCATTTGGATCAAGGGTCACACGCGCATCAGGGAATTTTTTCTTTATAGCAATCACCGCTTCAGCTTCTTGTTCAGCAGTTAAAACACCACCTTTTAATTTAAAATCTCTAAATCCATATTTTTCATAGGTTGCTTCAGCTAATCGAGCGATTTTTTCCGGTGTTAGTGCTTCTTCGTGACGTAATCGATACCAATCACATTGTTCATTAGGTTGACTTTGATAAGGTAAATCGGTTTTATTGCGGTCCCCTACATAAAATAGATAACCAAGCATTTCTACCTCATCTCGCTGTTGACCATCCCCCAATAATGATGCAACAGTAACACCAAGATGTTTACCTAATAAATCCAGCATTGCCGCTTCAATAGCTGTCACTACATGAATAGTGGATCGTTGGTCAAATGTTTGATTACCGCGTCCCCCCACATCTCGATCAGCAAATTGGTTACGGACTTGATTCATAACCTTTTTGTATTGTGCAATGGATTGACCAATAACTAATGGTTTTGCATCTTGCAGTGTTTGCGTGACAGAACCTACACAAGGTACTTCACCTACTCCGGTATTTCCTGAATTATCTTTAAGAATAACGATATTACGTGTAAAGTAAGGGGCATGGGCGCCACTTAAATTTAATAGCATGCTATCATAACCAGCAACAGGATAGACATGCATTTCTGTGACAATAGGTGTTGTAGAACTCATAATACTTCCCTCTTAATTTTATTTTTTTAATCTGTGTTAACGAATCATACAAGGTCGTTTACGATCAAACTGCCAACCGGGAATCAAATATTGCATTGCTATACCATCATTTCGCGCACTATTAGGTAATTTCTTATAGAGTTCGTGTGCTTTTTTTACTTGTTGTATATCTAATTCAATTCCCAAACCTGGTTTATCAGGTAATTTGATTTTGCCATTAACGATTTTTAATGGTTCTTTAGTTAAACGCTCCTTGCCTTCTTGCCAAATCCAGTGTGTATCTAATGCGGTTGGATTACCTGGTGCTGATGCGCCAACATGGCTAAACATAGCTAACGAAATATCAAAATGATTGTTTGAATGGCAGCCCCATGTTAATCCCCATTCATCACAAAGTTGAGCAACACGACTAGCGCCAGTTAATGTCCAAAAATGAGGATCTGCTAGTGGGATATCAACTGCTTGTAACATAATTGAATGACACATTTCGCGCCAATTAGTGGCGACCATATTGGTTGCCGTTGGTAATCCTGTAGCTCTACGAAATTCAGCCATAACTTCACGTCCTGAATAGCCTTGTTCAGCCCCACAGGGATCTTCTGCATACGTTAATACGTGATTGAGTCCCTTACATAATTTAATGGCATCATCTAGTAACCAACCACCATTTGGATCTAACGTAATTCTGGCATCAGGGAAACGTTTTTTAAGCTCAATAACCGTTTTAATTTCCTGCTCCCCTTCTAATACGCCCCCTTTCATTTTGAAATCTTTAAATCCATAACGATCTTTGGCTACTTCAGCTAACTCTACTACTGATTCCACTGTCATGGCTTGACGGCGACGAATGTTATACCATTCATGCCCTTGTTGTTGCGGTTGATCATAATTAAGATCGGTTTTTTTATCATCGCCGATATAAAAAAGATAGCCTAATACGGTCACTTCATCACGTTGTTTACCCGCTCCAAGCAATTCGGCGACTGGAACATTTAAAAATTGTCCCATCAAATCTAATAATGCAGATTCCAAGGCCGCAACCGCATTGACGCGTAATTCAAAAGTCCATGCACCTTTACCGAAGGTGTCATAATCTGCATCTAGGTAACCTTGATGCATATCATTAACAATACGGTTAAGTATTGAAATAGGTCTACCTTCAACATGTGGTATCGCTTCTTTTAACGCATTTTCAATGGTTGCCCCGCCAGGCGCTTCCCCAACACCAATATGACCCGCATTATCGGTTAAAATAACAATATTTCGTGTAAAGTAAGGACCATGGGCACCGCCAATATTCATTAGCATACTGTCATGACCAGCAACCGGAATTACTTGCATCGACTTAATTATCGGAACTGACTGTGTATTCATAAGATGGTACTCCTATATATTAAATAAAGATTAATTTTTTATTATTTCTTTAATTCCATACGTTTAATTGGACCAACAATAATAAGGTAACTAAATGCTGCCACCAAAGCATGACCGGCAACAAAAACTAATGCCCATTCAAAACGCTCAGTCCAAGCTACGATATAACCAATAATAATAGGAGAAATGATACTTGAGGCATTACCAAACATGTTGAATAATCCACCGGCTAGACCGCTCATCTCTTTTGGTGCTGTGTCTGCCATTACAGCCCAGCCTAATGCCCCCACGCCCTTACCGAAGAAAGCCATAGACATAAATAAAATGACCAATGCAATTGAATCAACATAATTACATAGAATCATAGTCATCGAAAATAACATACCCAGAATAATCGGTGTTTTACGGGCAATAGAGAGAGAACCCGTTTTTCGCATTAGAAAATCGGAAAAAATCCCACCACTGATTCCACCAACAAATCCACAAATTGCTGGAATAGCTGCGGCAAAACCAACTTCTTTAATATTCATACCTCGTTCGGTGTTAAGATAAATAGGGAACCATGTGATAAAGAAAAATGTTAAACAGTTAATGCAATATTGTCCTAAATAGACTCCAAGTAACATTCGGTTAGTTAGAAGTTGCATTAGGTAAGTTAATTTTGGTCCACTTTGTTTACCATCAGATTTTTTTTGATCCATATCAACCAGTGCACCGCCTTCTACAATGTAATCAACTTCAGCTTGATTAGCTAAAGGATGATCTTTAGGGTTACGAATTGCAATTATCGTAACAAGACTAATAAATATACCTAATCCACCCATAAAGAAGAACACAGATTGCCAACCATATTCGTGTGTTAACCATCCCATTATTGGCGCAAAGATTACCGTTGCAAAATATTGAGCGGAGTTAAAAATTGCTACCGCTGTTGCCCGTTCTTTTGACGGAAACCAAGCAGCAGTAATTCGACTATTACCAGGAAAAGAAGGCGCTTCGGCTAACCCCATTAAAAAACGGAATGTAAAGAGCATAATTAGCGCCCATGCACCAATAAAAAAATGTACTGTTCCTTGTAATAGAGTAAATATAGACCAAAATAAAATGCTACAAAAATAGACACGTTTCGAACCGAATCGATCTAATAACCAACCACCAGGTAATTGCCCAATTACATAAGCAATGCCAAATGATGACATGACCCATCCCATGGCGGCAGCATCGAACCCTAGTTCACCTGACATTGCTTTTCCTGCAATCCCTAAGGTCGCTCTATCACCATAGTTAATGGCCGTTACAATAAAGAGAAAAACGACCGTTAACCATCTGGCATTGGTCTTCTTTGGGCTATGAGTTGTATTTTTTATTTCCATTTTTAGCTCCTAAACTGATTATAAACAGTTGATCTTGATTTTTTATAGATGGCTGGGTAGAAAATAAAGAGATATCAAATATGTCTATGTAATCCACTAATGGGGAATAAGTATGGAGAGTTATGCTAAAAATTTCATCGGTAAAAAACCAAAACAAACGATAAAATAGCAGTTATTTATATGCAAATGCACAATTAAATGTTATGTTCTTCACAAAAATTTAGATAACTGCATCAATTTTGTGATACAATCCACCATTTTATGTTCAACTTCATAAATTTATAGCCTATTTTAAAATTAAAATTGGAACTTTTCACAATGCTATTTATTTTATTCACATTTAATATATAGCTAATCTATCAGTAATACTTATCATAATGAAACTGATCAAAAATTAATTAAAAGCTATAGTATGTAATGGGAGTTATACAATGGAAAGCCATACCAGTAAGCCGCTATACATAAAAATAAAAGATATTGATAACGTGGCGATTGTTGTCAATGACAACGGATTACCGAAAGGTACTGTTTTTTCTGATGGATTGAAGTTAATAGAACACATACCTCAAGGTCATAAAGTTGCGTTAAATAATATTGATCAAGGTAATGCCATTATTCGATATGGTGAAATCATTGGTTATGCTAAAGTAAATATTAAAAAAGGCAGTTGGATTAATGAAAGCGTGACAGAAATGCCAAATGCTCCAGAGTTAAACGAATTACCAATCGCAACCAAGAAAGTTCAAGAACTTCCGCCATTAGATGGTTATACATTCGAAGGCTATCGCAATGCAGACGGTTCAGTAGGTACACGTAATATATTGGGCATCACAATGAGCGTTAACTGTGTTTCTGGTGTTGTTGAATATGTGGCAAAAATTATCGAACAGGATTTACTTCCTAAATATCCAAATGTTGATGGAGTTGTAGCTTTAACCCATCTTTATGGCTGTGGTGTAGCAATTGATGCTCCAGCGGCGATAGTACCAATACGGTCGATTCACAATCTAGCCAAAAACCCTAATTTTGGTGGAGAAATTATGGTGGTGAGTTTAGGTTGTGAAAAACTCCAACCAGAGAGATTACTGAAAGGTACTCAAGATACAATTCCGATTAAATTATTGGAGGATGATTTAGTCACATTACAAGATGAACACGGCTTTAAAGCAATGGTTGATCATATCTTAAATGTTGCAGAAAAACATCTACAACGTCTTAATCAACGTAAAAGAGAAACAGTACCAGCTTCGGAATTGGTCATCGGCATGCAATGTGGTGGTAGTGATGCCTTTTCCGGAGTAACATCTAATCCTTCAGTTGGATTTGCATCTGATTTATTAGTTAGATGTGGTGCGACAGTGATGTTTTCCGAAGTAACTGAAGTTCGTGATGGTATTCATTTACTCACGCCAAGAGCAGCTAATGAAGAAGTAGGTAAGGCACTTATTCGTGAGATGCAATGGTATGACGATTACCTCGCTGCGGGTAAAGTTGATCGTAGTGCGAACACGACGCCAGGAAATAAAAAAGGTGGTCTAAATAACATCGTCGAAAAAGCAATGGGTTCAATTGCCAAATCAGGTACGAGTTCTATCGTTGAAGTATTATCGCCTGGACAACGTCCAACTAAAAAAGGGTTAATTTTTGCTGCAACGCCAGCCAGCGATTTTGTTTGTGGCGCTCAGCAAGTGGCCTCAGGAATAACCCTACAAGTTTTTACCACTGGACGCGGAACACCATATGGTCTAGCAATGGTCCCTGTCATTAAAATGTCTAGTCGTAATATTGTTGCTGAACAATGGTTTGATTTAATTGACATTAGTGCCGGTGATATTGCTTTAGGTAAAGCAACGATTGAAGATATTGGATGGCGACTATTTCATTTAATTCTAGACGTAGCAAGTGGACGCAAAAAACCATGGTCGGATCATTGGAGATTATATAATCCATTAGCTATTTTCAATCCAGCACCAATCACCTAATATCAATAATATTTTTATAATAAGTAGGCAATAAAACTCTATCATAACATTGTTCTTATTGGGATGTATAAGGACAATGTTATTAACTATTAGGCATTTCGATCCAATTGTAAGCCAATATATAACAGCAATCTGTCGTCAAATTTGGCCAAATTTAACCCTGTCAATTTAGCAATTTTATTTAGTCGATACTCTAAAGTATTTCGATGAATAAACAGCTCATTAGCCGTCTCACCACTTTGCACATTATTGTTAAACCAAATCTGTAAGGTATGTTGCAAGACACCATTATTATCACCCATCTTTAATTTTTTAAGTGGTAATAATAACTCTTCAGCTTGCCAGTCATAACTTAAACCATGTAACAAAACCGGTAATATTAACTCTTGATAATGATAATTACGGATATCCGGCATACGCTGTTTACCAATAAGCATGGTCGTTTTGGCTGTTTGGTAAGATTTTACAAGTGGATAGGGATGTTGATCAAAATAATTGCCTAAAGAAATGCGGATGTCTAATTGGGTTCTATTTTTTATAATAGTGATTAAATTAGCTAGCTTTTTCTTATGTTCTTCTAATTCCCATCTACCATAACGGTTAAGTGCCGGAATTAAAATGACCAATTCTGTAATCGATTTTATTGCAACTAAATAATGTTTGTTAGTTAACTGCACTTGCGTTTGTAAATTCTGTAATTCGCTCATTGCTGTGCCAATCCCAAGCTGTCCACTATCGACTTCAATAATTACAACAACGCGAGGTAATTCAAGATCAATATCTAACCGTTTTACCCACTGAACCATACTATCAGGTAAAACCTCTTTTTCAATCAACGTGATAATTAATTCTTCTTTTAGGCGATTATCATAGGATAGTTCTTGAAGTAATTGCGTTTGCTCCATCATCATTTCAGCTGACATACAAACTAATTCACCAAATTGTCTAATATCAGATGGTTCGCCCGTTAATCCAATCACGCCAACAATTTGATCGTTAAGTTTTAGAGGTAAGTTAATCCCCGGTTTAACCCCTTGTAAACGTTTTGCCATGGCAGTATCAATAGAAACAATGCGTTTTTGAGATATGGCTAACATCGCTCCTTCATGTAATTCTCCAATACGCTCTAAATCACCACTGCCGATAATACAACCATGCGCATCCATCACATTGATATTACAATCAATAATTTTCATGGTTCTTTTTACAATTTGCTGTGCAATCTTAGGAGTAAGACTATAAGGACTCATTATCATATTTTGAATTTGCCGGAATGAAAATAGTTAACATAGCATATTTATTTTTTAATAATAGGCAACTATTTCATAATATTTTTCGGACACAATTTATTATGATGGATAGACATTTTGAACGAGTAAAGCTTAGACAGCCAAGTATGTTAAAAATAAACTAGATATCATTTATCCCATTAAATAATAAATGATATCTACTTACAAAAACATCAATGTTACTCTATTTAAGTATACCAAGCTGTTTAGCTTTATTTAGCCAGTCATTAAATTCGACCAGCAATTTATCATATAGCTCTTCGTCTGATAGAGCGCGGAAATTATCGATTGGAAAGAAATCAGTATTATCCACGATACGATCGGTAAAATCATCAAAATCTTCAAGAATACCATAACTCCGCCCACCTAAACCAACAAACTTCCAGAAAATAGGATAATGAGCGGATTTTTGAAGGATTTGTTTTATTTGCCTATTTTTAGAAATACCACCATCAGTAATAAATACAATAAATGCTGGCTCTTTACTCGATTTGAAAGTATCAAGAACCTCATTCATTACAGGCGGTTCGTTATTAACCCCACCTAATCCAGGTAATATTCCGGTGAAAGAACCCCTTAAACCTTTTTTTCTATCTTCAGTTTGAATTCGTTCAATATAACCATCAACATTGTCGAGTGTCACATCATGATATTTTTTATGTCTTTCGGCAAATCCCCATAAATCCATTGCGCCATCATCATCAAATTGAGCAGCCAGCACTGCTATGCGATTGAGAACTTGTTGAACATTACCTTTTTTAAATTCACTATGCATAGATCCCGATGCATCTAATACAAAAGCAACTCTTGCTTTCACATGAGTTAATTGATGTTTTTCGAGGCTGATGGTGATTGGTTTGATTAATGAAACCAAATGTGGCGCTTTTTTCTCTAGTTTTTTAGCGAGATCAACAGGTGACGTTTGTTCTAATTTTGGTATTGGAGTAGTTTGATTTGCCTTACTTTGGCTATTAACATCAGACGGTTCATCTATGATCTCTACACCATATTGCTCCGCTAATGGACGCAAACCACCATTAAAACCTTGCCCTAAGGCGCGAAACTTCCATGCCCCATTATGCATATAGCATTGACCAAGAATAAGTGCTTTCTCTGTTCGATTATCTAATAATACCTCAAAAATGTACTGATTTGCGATAGTCAGCGTGAGTTGTTGCAGATTGGCTAATGTATCTTTACCATCAATAACGAGAGTAAAAGCAACCTTTTTAGTTGTATTATCAAGTAGATTCAAATTAACCTCAATCGAGGCTCCATTCATTTGATTCTTTAAACGAATACTACCATTTTTGGAATCAAGTTGATTATAAAAGATAAAATCTTCATCATTACGGACTTTATCATTTTGATCAAGCAAAAAAACTGCTGCATCGATACTACTTTGTTGCCATTGATTACTCGTTTTATAATCGACAGTAAGCGTAAATTGCTGGCTCTGCAATAAAGTATTTTGACCTGAGATAAGTTGTTGCATTTATTTATTCCTTTTATTGTATTGCTAAAGTCACTGACTTGTAACCTCAAATGGCTATAATATCAAGCTATTTACTTTTAATTATATTTAATAGGTTAATCATAAATCTCAAAATGATAACAACAAGGTGTAAACTTTTTTATTTAAAAAAAATTGAATTATTTTGTAATATTGATAAAAAGATTAAAACACATTTTTGTTAAATTCAGTTTAAATCGATATGACAAGTGTCTGTTTAATAATCGATGCTATAGGTTTATTATTTGCAACTAACTATATATAACTTATTTGCGACCATTGTTAATTGCATTTATTAAAATGCTCCTAATACAAACTGTTGGTAATTTTATCATTGAACTGCTCTTCTCAGTTTATTTACTTTGACTATTTTAATATTATTTAAAATAATCAGGTTAATGTTATTAATCAGATAAATTGAAAAATGCAACTAACATTTATTTAAAATGTATCATATAGTACAATAATTACGATTGTTAGATAACTTAAAATAAAAAACACTCAATTACCTATGAAACAATGGTCACTTGTCAGTTTAAAAACAATCCTATTGATTTTAATTATTGTTCCAAGCTTTTTAGTGGCAGGAATGATTGATTTTTCAACGAAAGATTGGTCCTTTTGGGATTTATCAGAGCATATTTCGTTTATTATAATTTGTTTTGTTCTGACATTTATAGCGACAAATGTTGATTTTATGCTATTTCGTGATGAATCTTATGGAACTCCTTTTCTGTTAAACTCAGTAATATATGGCTTGATTATTTCATTTATAGCAATTCTATCACCCCCCATGGCATATTTTATTCGCATTTTTGCTATATATAATTTAATTGTTTTAATCTTTTTTTTCATTAGACCTTTAGGTATTTTATCTATCTTATTTAATTAATCCTCAAATTAAATACCACTACTTACCATAAATATTAAAATCTATTTAATTCAACAATTAGCCTCACTATATTTAGTGATAACGTATGACTTACCAACACAATCGATGAACCATTAGCTTTATTGCCATAGCAATACCTAATAAATAACTTTTCCCTTGCATAATACAGTGTATTTTTAAACTCAACATCTAAGTTAAATAATTATTGCTCATTATATAAATCAAAAATTCCCCTAGCATTAATACAACCTTGATCGCTTTAATCATACAACCTATTTTTTATTTGCTGAATTAATAAAATTTTGGCAAGAATAGTTAGCTAAAGAGAGGTTTGATGTACAAACTTTTTGTTGTCTTTTAGATTATTGTTTTCGCTATTATGGTGATTGTTAAGATGATAATTTGATTATTTTGGTGATTTTAAATTCTCCCTAGATTTATTCTCTATTTCAATCTATCTGATGGGATAAAATTTCTGATTAAGTTACATTCAATTATACGATATTAACCAAGTAGCGAACAATATTGATATAACTCGCTTCAAATATTGTTCTGTATTTAGCATTAAATATTTTTAGTGTTGAGAGCCCATTTAACCGCTACATCAATTTATGAATATAAAATAAAATCAGAAGCGCAAAATGATTCATTAAAAAAATAATTAAAATAGATGCGAGTTTAACAATTCAAAAATTAATATCCTGACAGCCTATTTATTTCAAGCTCAGTCTACATAATAAACATGGACTGTTAAATATATTGAACATTTATAAAAATTTAATAATGCAAATAAATATCATTTTTTGCAGACAATTCCGTTTTTTTACTTAATATCGATGGATTTAATCAATAAATCGCGATAAAAATGCACATGTTCTTGGATGTTTTGGATTAACGAGCACCTCTTCAGGTTTGCCCTGCTCTACCACCACGCCACCATCCATAAACACGACTTTATCGGCCACAGCTCTGGCAAAGCCCATTTCATGAGTGACTACCACCATAGTGATTTTATCTTCAGCAAGGTTTTGCATCGTTTTTAAAACCTCACCGGTTAATTCCGGATCAAGCGCCGAAGTAGGTTCATCAAATAACATAATATCGGGTTGCATTGCAAGTGCTCGGGCAATAGCAACACGTTGCTTTTGCCCACCCGACAGTTGGGATGGATAACTATCTTCTTTATTAGACAGACCAACTTTTTGCAATAATTCACGTGCTAAAGGTAATATCTCTTCACGCTTCATTTTTTTTACTGTCATCGGAGCTTCAATAATATTCTGCAAAACAGTCATATGCGGGAAAAGATTAAAATGCTGAAACACCATGCCCATTTTTGAACAAATGCGTTTAATTTCCTGCTCTGGTTGATAAATAGCTTGATTAGCTTCGTTATTTTTAACCATAAGCTCATTCTCTATGGCAATAGATCCTGAATCAATTTTTTCCAAATGATTTATACAACGAAGTAAAGTAGATTTACCCGAGCCAGAAGATCCGATTATTACGACGACTTCTGATTTTTCTACGGTTAAATTAACACCTTTTAATACTGAAAGATTTCCAAATGACTTATAAATCTGCTGTGCATTAATCATAATATCAGTCGTCATAACGGGCATAATATTTCTCCAATCTTTGATAAAGCATCGTTAAAATTAAAGTCATTACCAAATAAAATACTGCGGCAATAAAAAACGGTGATAAATCAAAATCACGTTTCACGAGTTGATAAGCAATACGCATCAGATCTTGTAGAGCCAAAACATAAACTAAAGAGGTATCTTTGATTAATGTAATAGTTTCATTACACAGGGGTGGCAGAATCTTTTTGATCATTTGGGGTAAAACTATCCGCCACATTGTTTGACCATAGCTCATACCTAGCGTTTTCGCCGCTTCGTACTGACCTTTATTAACACCTTGTATTCCAGCACGGAAAATTTCAGCAAAATAAGCAGCATAATTTAGCGTAAAGGCAATTACAGCGGTTGAAAAACTTTGGAAACGGATACCTAACATCGGCAAGGCAAAATAGATAAAAAAGATTTGTAGCATTAAGGGAGTGCCACGCATCAACCAGATATAAGCATTAACCAAAAAGCTAATGAATTTTAACCGCGATAGTCTTAATAATGCTAATATTAAACCACAAGGAATAGATAACAATAAAGTCACAATAAATAGCCCTAGGGTAAGTTTAGTTCCTTCCCATAATTGCGGAGATATATCGATACAATAAAAAGTGCTAACTTTAAGGGTTATCCAAAATTGTTCTATAAAATTTACTAAGTAATCCATCTAAAGTCCTATAAAAACAACGCAGTCCAATAAGGGCTGCGCTTAAACAAACCATACTTTCGGTTTATTTTGTGACGTCGGTACCAAACCATTTTTGTGAAATTTGGGCCGCCGTTCCGTCATTAATCATGCTGGTTAATGCTTGTTGGATCTTCTGATGTAGTTCGACATTACCCTTCTCAAATCCTACACCATATTGTTCTTCACCAAAATTATCTTCTAATACTCTATATTCATCGGGTTTTTTAGCAACGTAATAATGTCCAACGACTCCATCAACGACGACAGCATCAAGACGTTGATTTGCCAAATCTAACAATGCCGTTACATTGTCGGCATATTGATTTAATTCGGCAAAATTAGTATGAATAGGATCCGCATTTACCGCATCTAATGCACTGCTACCATCTTGTAAACCAATTACTTTACCTACTAAATCTGCTTTAGTTTGAATATCACTATCAGCTCTAACTACGATAATTTGATGATTAATCATGTAAGGTTTTGAAAATAGAATATTTTCTTTACGATAATCAGTTATTGTTAAACCATTCCATAATGCATCAACACGCTTACTATTAAGCTCAGCTTCTTTTGCTGACCAGTCAATCGGTTTAAATTCTACATTTAAATCTGCTCTTTTTGCCGCTTCACGAGCTAAATCAATATCAAAACCAACTAATTCATTGTTCTGATCCCGAAACCCCATAGGTGGAAAATCATCATCTAATCCAATGACAATAGTTTGTTTTTTAACTTCGACATTTTGACTTACCTGATTCTGCTTCGTTTGGTCATCACACGCATTAAGCAAAAACAGGGCTGCAAAAGCCATTATCCATAAATAAGATTGTCTAAGCATATCAACCCCAATATATTATGTCATTTTAAGTAAAAATTTTTGGTGTAATGCTAACTTATGTCTCACCATTTATCCAGTAGCAATTGACGTTTTGCCATAAAATAAATTAATAATCAAGTCACAATCATTTGAAACTTGATTAGTTTTGTTAATTTTCGAAAAATTAACAGGGTTTATGACATTGTTAACAATTATTAAGACTATTAATTCAACATACATCTTTAGAATTCTACTCAATTAATTAAAATTAATTCATCTTTTAATTGATAAAATAGATAAAGTTTTTTGAGTTTCTGTTACAATGTTTGATGATAAAATTATAGAGTAATGTCAAAGTAGTAGATATAAGGTTTTTTAATGATTACAACTGATGCCAATAGCGCAGTTTCTTCGGTTGCGTATCGCGCTAACGAAGTAATTGCAATATATCCTATTACCCCGAGTTCTTCAATGGCGGAGCAAGCCAATACATGGTCAGAGTTTAGCAAGAAAAATATCTTTGGAGATATACCTAAAGTTATCGAAATGCAATCAGAAGCCGGTGCCATTTCAACTGTACATGGCGCTCTGATGACTGGGGCACTAGCCACATCCTTCACTTCCTCGCAAGGTTTATTGTTGATGATTCCGTCATTATACAAAATCGCGGGGGAACTCACGCCATTTGTTTTGCACGTGGCTGCTCGTTCTGTTGCAACGCATGCTTTATCTATCTTTGGTGATCATTCCGATGTAATGGCTGTGCGTCAAACAGGTTGTGCGATGCTTTGTTCAAGTTCGGTACAAGAAGCTCAAGATTTTGCATTAATTGCACAAATAGCATCATTAAATAGCCGTATCCCTTTTGTCCATTTTTTCGATGGTTTTCGAACCTCACATGAAATTAATAAAATTACCCCAATAAGTGATGATTCGATTAAAAATCTATTACCTGATGATGCTATTGCCGCGCATCGAGCCAGAGCCTTGACACCTGATCAACCTTTTATTCGAGGAACATCAGCTAATCCAGATACTTTTTTCCAATGTCGCGAGGCGGTGAATCGGTATTATGACCAGACTTATATGCATGTCGTCAATGCTATGATAGCTTTTGCTAAAGAAACCGGTCGTCACTATCAACCATTTGAATATTATGGAGCGGCGGATGCGGAACAAATTATTATATTAATGGGTTCAGCAATCGGTACGTGTCATGAAGTGGTCGATCATTTATTGGCACAAAAGGAAAAAGTTGGTGTAGTGGTTGTTAGACTCTATCGTCCTTTTTCAGCCCACCATCTATTGGCCGTGATACCACAGACTGTTAAAAAAGTAGCGGTGTTGGATCGAACAAAAGAACCTGGGGCATTGGCTGAGCCATTATATTTGGATGTTATGACGGCGTTTGCTGAAGCTATTTCGCGTCATGAACGGCAATGTTTCCCGTTAATTATTGGTGGCCGATATGGATTATCAAGTAAAGAATTTGATCCACGTTGTGTATTAGCTATTTATGATGAATTAAAATTAGCCTCTCCTCGACCGCGTTTTACAGTTGGTATTTATGATGATATTACAGGATTATCATTACCGTTACCCAAACAGTCTATTCCCCAAAAATCTGCATTGGAAGCGCTTTTTTATGGATTGGGTAGTGATGGTACTGTTTCTGCGACTAAAAATAATATTAAAATTATTGGTGATAGCACTCCATTTAATGTGCAAGGTTACTTTGTTTATGATTCGAAAAAAGCAGGTGGCTTAACGGTTTCTCACTTGCGCGTTAGTTTAAATCCGATAGAATCTTCTTACTTGATTGATAGCGCACACTTTATTGGTTGCCATCAAGATCAATTTATCGATAAATATCAGATTGTCGAACATTTGAAGGAAGGTGGTATTTTCTTATTGAATACCCCTTATAATAAAGATGAAGTTTGGCACCGATTGCCGAAAGAAGTACAAGCTGAACTGATTAAGAAAAATGCCCAATTCTACATTGTTAATGCAGCAAAAATTGCTCGCGAATGTGGGCTTGGAGCGCGGATCAATACTGTCATGCAAGCAACATTCTTCTATTTAGCAGAAATTTTTAAACAGGATTTTACTGCTGAAAAACTGAAAGATGTTGTAGCTAAAGCATATAGCAGTAAGGGACAGGACTTAGTTGAACGCAACTGGCAAGCGATTGATATGGCTGTCGATTCGTTAGAACAAATTCCGCTAACTTGTTTAGATCATACTAGTCCATTACGTCCGCCTATTGTTCCTGATCATGCTCCAGATTTTGTTAAAACAGTGACTGCGGCAATGTTAGCTGGGGTTGGCGATAGTTTACCCGTTTCGGCCTTCCCGCCGGATGGTACATGGCCAACCGGCACAACTAAATGGGAAAAACGCAACATTGCTGAAACAATTCCACTTTGGCAGCCAGAATTATGTACCCAATGTAATCATTGTGTAGTTGCATGCCCACATGCCGCGATACGCGCTAAAGTTGTAGCCCCGGAAGCACTAACACAAGCACCCGATACTTTATCCTCACTGGAAGTGAAAGCGCGTGATATGAAAGGTCAACGTTATGTATTACAAGTCGCCCCAGAAGATTGTACTGGCTGTAATCTATGTGTTGAAGTCTGCCCTTCACGTGATCGTAATAATTTTGATATTAAAGCCATTAATATGGCTCCTCGTATCGATAATTTAGTCACTCAGAAAAAGAATTATGAATTTTTTATTACGCTTCCCGATCGCGATCCTAATAGCATGGAACGCATTGATATCCGTACATCACAATTATTAACCCCATTATTTGAATACTCGGGTGCATGTGCAGGTTGTGGCGAAACCCCTTATATTAAATTATTAACACAATTATATGGCGATCACTTGGCGATTGCTAATGCTACTGGCTGCTCATCGATTTATGGTGGTAATATGCCATCTACCCCTTATACTACCGATAGTAATGGACGAGGTCCTGCATGGGCAAACTCCTTGTTTGAAGATAATGCTGAATTTGCTTTGGGCTATCGCTTAACCTACAATCAACATAAACGACGAGTACTACGCTTATTAGATCAAGTTGCAGCTGAAATTCCACCTGATTTAGTGGTTGGCTTAAAATCTAACGAAACATCATTAAATGAGAAACGTCAATTAGTTGAACAGTTACGCCGTCAATTGTCAGTATTAGCATCACCTGAAGCAAGAGAATTATTAGTTCACGCTGATTATTTGATTGATAAATCTGTCTGGGCAATTGGTGGTGATGGCTGGGCGTATGATATTGGTTTTGGTGGACTAGATCATGTAATGAGTTTGACTGAGAATGTTAATATTTTAGTATTAGATACTCAATGTTACTCCAATACTGGCGGTCAACAGTCTAAATCGACCCCGATGGGGGCAGTATCTAAATTTGCTGATTTAGGTAAACAAAAAGCACGTAAAGATTTAGGGGTGAGTATAATGATGTATGGGCACGTTTATGTGGCACAAATTGCTATCGGTGCTCAACTTAATCAAACGATAAAAGCATTACAGGAAGCTGAAGCTTACAATGGTCCGTCACTTGTTATTGCTTATAGTCCATGTGAAGAGCATGGTTACGATCTTGCTAAATCACACGAACAGATGAAAGATTTGGTCAAATCAGGATTCTGGCCATTATATCGCTATGATCCCCAAAAAGCATTGGCTGGTAAATCGGCATTAACTTTGGATTCGAGAGCTCCGAACAGCGAAATTCTTTCAGAAACTTTACTGAAAGAACAACGTTTCAAACGTCTGGAAGCATTAGAGCCACTGACAGCAGATCGCTTACATTTACAATCAGGGAAAGCCGTCCAAGCAAAATATCGTTTGTTACAACTTTTATCAACTTTTAGCGAAGTAGAAACCCCACCAGACGTTTAGTTGATTGAGCATCACTAGCAATAAAAAAGGCGTTTAATACGCCTTTTTATTTTTTAGATCAAATTAACCTGCTACATTAATTTTTTTCATATCTTTCATATAGCTTCGTAAAGTATGACCAATTTTCTCAATCGGATGATTACGGATAGCTTCATTAACATCCCGTAATTGCGCATTATCAACACTGCCTTCTGGTATCGCTTTACCTAGATCACCGGGTTGTAATAATGGCATAAATTTCTCTTTTAATAATGGAACAGCAGCATGAGAAAATAAATAGTTGCCATATTCAGCAGTGTCTGAGATAACCACATTCATTTCATAAAGACGTTTACGTGCTATAGTGTTAGCAATTAATGGTAATTCATGTAAAGATTCATAATAAGCTGATTCTTCTAAAATGCCAGCTTCTGTCATAGTTTCAAATGCCAATTCAACACCTGCTTTTACCATTGCAATCAGAACAACACCTTGGTCAAAATAAGTTTGTTCTTCAATTTTGCCTTGATATTCAGGCGCTTTTTCAAATCCTGTTTCACCAGTTTGCTGACGCCAGGTAAGTAAATTTTTATCATTATTATGCCAATCTTCCATCATAGTTCGAGAGAATTCACCAGAAATGATATCATCCATATGTTTACGATAAAGATCTGTCATAATCACTTTTAACTCTTGTGCCAAGGCATTCGCACGTAATTTAGCAGGATTAGACAGGCGATCCATCATTAATGTAATACCACCTTGTTTTAAAGCTTCAGTAATGGTTTCCCAACCAAATTGCAATAACTTACAGGCATAAGCAGGATCAACACCTTCCGAAACTAATTTATCAAAACATAATAATGAGCCAGTTTGTAACATACCACATAGAATGGTTTGTTCGCCCATCAAATCCGATTTGACTTCAGCAACGAATGACGACTCTAATACACCTGCACGATGTCCACCAGTAGCTGCTGCCCATGCTTTAGCAATCGCCAAGCCTTCACCTTTTGGATCATTAGCAGGATGTACAGCTATTAATGTTGGAACACCAAATCCACGTTTATATTCTTCGCGAACTTCTGTACCTGGGCATTTTGGTGCAACCATAACGACAGTGATATCAGAACGAATTTTTTCACCAACTTCAACGATATTAAATCCATGTGAATAACCTAATGCCGCGCCTTGTTTCATTAATGGTTGCACTGCTTGCACAACAGCAGTATGTTGTTTATCTGGAGTTAAGTTAATAACTAAATCTGCTGTTGGTATAAGCTCTTCATAACTACCAACTTTAAAACCATTTTCAGTTGCTTTTTTCCAAGATGCTCGTTTTTCGGCAATAGCTTCTTTACGTAACGCATAAGCAATATCTAAACCTGAATCACGCATATTTAAACCTTGGTTTAAACCTTGTGCGCCACAACCAACAATGACAATTTTTTTACCTTTTAGAAAATCAGCTTCAGAAGCAAATTCATCACGTCCCATAAATCGGCATTTGCCTAATTGCGCTAATTTTTCTCGCCAGCTTAAGGTGTTAAAGTAGTTTGACATGTTATATCCTTTATCAATATGTTTGTTTTGCATTAACCTTATCGATGATTTAATTTAAGAGATAGGTTAACTGTGTTGTAAAAATTTAACATACTATACCGAAATTTTTTTATTGCTAAAATTGATATATTTTGAATAATATATTGCAATTATCGCAACATTAAAATAAGTCGATTATGAATATTCATGATTTAAAAACGTTTCTAACCTTATGTGACACAAAGCATTTTGGCTTAGCAGCCAAAGCTATGCATATAACACCTTCGACCTTATCTAGACAAATTCAACGTATTGAATCATCGCTGAATCAACAATTATTTATTCGCGATAATCGTTCAGTAGAAATCACCCCTGCCGGTCAACAATTTCGTATTTTCACTAAGCATGTTTTGACTGAATTGCAACATTTACAGCAAACCTTTGAAGAAAATAATCAACAATTATCAGGTGAATTAACTTTATTTTGTTCAGTAACGGCTGCTTACAGTCATCTACCTGATATTTTGGACAGATTTCGCGCTCTCTACCCGTTAGTCGAAATTAAATTGATTACTGGCGATGCCGCTGATGCGGTTGATAAAATTCAATCGAATGATGCGGATTTAGCCATTGCTGGTCGACCTAAGCAGCTTCCAAATAGTATTGAATTTTTTAAGTTAGGTGAAATCGAAATGGTGTTATTGATTCCTCGATTGAAATGTTCATTTAGCGAAATGTTGCATCAAAAACAACCAGACTGGCATAACATTCCATTTATTTTACCTGAACATGGACCGAGTCGTCATCGTATCGATCAATGGTTTAAACATAACAAAATTACCACACCACACATCTATGCCACCGTTGCTGGACATGAAGCCATTGTATCAATGGTTGCTGTTGGCTGTGGGATAGCATTATTACCAAAAGTGGTGATGGAAAATAGCCCTGAAAGAATTCGAGAAAGAATCATTGAGTGGTCATCGAATCTAATTGAACCATTTGATATAGGCGTCTGTGTGCAAAAACGACGCCTATCAGAAAAGATCATTATTTCATTTTGGCAATCATTGCAGCCTTAATTACTTTCAGGATTAGTATTACTTTGCTCATTTATAGGTGTTACTTTGTCAATATTATTTAAATCAATTTTAGCGACAGAGTACCAATCAATATGGCGAGTAAGGATCATGATGCCACTTAAAACCAAAAATAATAAAGTAGTACCAAATAATAGTGAATTACCTTCAGAATTCATCACAATGTACAGACATGCATATAAAGTTAGTAAAAATACCGTGAACCCACAACTCCATTTGATGCTTTTCAATACTGCCGATAAATAAAAACCTATTAATATACTACATGCCAATGCCCCTATTATATAAGCTAACGTAAAGCCTATATGCTCGGAAGCTGCTAACAATAGTAGATAGAAAATCGCTAAAGCCATACCTACAAGTAAATATTGCACAGGATGAATTTTAATTTGTTTTAAAATCTCAAAGATAAAGAAACTAACAAAAATTAGCACAGTAAATAATATATCATATTTAATTGCCCGTTTTGTCAGTTGATATTGATCGACGGGTTCAATAAAACTGGCTTTAAACATTGGCATGCAACTGTCGACGTAAGAACCACAGACTTTGTTTTTATATCTTTCTTCACTTATTTGCGAATCTTCAGCAAATAAACTATTGATATTGTTTGCGTACCAAGTACTTTGCCATTCAGCAGAAAACCCTTTTTCATTAATCTGACGCTTGGTTGGTAAACTAAAACCTAAAAAGTTAGGATGTGGCCAATTTGCATCTAATTGATATTGCGTTGATTGTCCAACCGGTACAATTGCTAATCGGTTCATACCTTGTAATTTTAAGGAAAAATTATAACTGAGGCTGTTTTCTAACTGTTTAAAACTTATTGGAACATGAATACCACCTAGCTGGGAACTGGTCGTAAAACCATTTTCTTTAATTCCCGGCTCAAAGTTAATTGTTTTTTGATCGATGTTCATGACAGGAATCTGCATAATACCACGCGTATCGGATATCAGCACTACTGCATAAGGTTCATCCAGTTCAATATTCTCTTCATGCACAAAGGATGTAGCTTCAAACGTTCCCTTAAATTCTAAATCTGATTGATAATTTTGGGTTTGATAAATCCCTATATAACGTGGCGCGACGTCAACTTTAGCTTTCACATCTAATGTCTTAGGTAAGATGTAGTGTATGTTTCTGGTGCGCTTTATTATTTGTTTTGAATCTTCATAGTAAATATTTGTTTCAATATAGGGAATGGCGATAATTGGTCCTACAATAGTTTGTTCTCCACTGCTACTACGGCTAACCGATTCGATTACCTCATTCTGATAATAGAATCGATCATCGACAATTCCCATAATCAGTCGGGTAGGAATTAACATCACTATTACCAAAACAAATAACGTAACAATTTTAATTAATAAACTATAACGTGAATTCATCATTTCATCCTTTTCATCATTATTTTTAGCTAAAATATCAGAAAAGTATGAAAGACTATTGAAAATATTGTGAAGTATTTGTGAAGAATAAAGAACCTATGATAAATCAAGAAAAATGGTAATTCACACATTATTGTTCTTTACGATCTCTTTTTGTTATGCGTTATAAAGATCAAATCGGTTTTAATTTGGATAAAGAAATAATGGAATTTTTTTTAAAATCCTTTACAATAGAGCGCCTACGACCTCATAGTTAAATGGATATAACGAGCCCCTCCTAAGGGCTAGTTGCAGGTTCGATTCCTGCTGGGGTCAAAACACACTGCCAATTTATTACGATTAATCATGTTAAAAATTATAATTTATAGTTTTTCATTAATTTCTATAATATGAACTAAAATAATTGATACTCATGTTATCTTGGAGCTCATCAACTAAGTAGAAACCCAACTTGTTATTATATTGTTATTTATTCCTACCATACTATTGATAGTTGAAGAGCTATTTCATTAATAAAATATCAGTAAATATATTTTAAAAATCGTTTCTCATTTTCCACAATTCGATTTAAAAATAACCTAACGATACCCGTTTTTAGCAGTTTAGTATCGTCAGGTCATCTTAAAATAAACGAGCTAAATTTAAGTTTTAGCTGATTATCATTACTTCCTTACTTGAAACAAATTTAATGTATTGAATGCTTAAACACTGCATTTTTATTGATGTTAATAATAAATATATCACTTAAGCGATTACTGTCATCTATTTAATGATTCTATATTATTGACTACCTATAACACTTTTTAACTAAAAAATCATTTAACTATTCTTGTTAGGAAACACCTATTCTTGATGGAAATAGCAGAAAATTTTCGATTAATTTTATACTCAATGTTACAATATAAATCACATGTAAATAAACTAAGCAACAATGAGATAGTTAGCGTGAAGAAAATAAAGATTTTAAGTTTACTATTAGTTATAGTCACACTTAATGGTTGTGCAACCTATAATGCTGAATCTAATGATTATTCAGATCCACTATCAGGCTTTAATAGTAAGATGTTTGATTTTAATTACTATATACTTGATCCTTATTTATTACGACCTGTTGCCGTTGCATGGAAAGATTATATTCCTTCCCCTATCCGAAGTGGGATAAGTGGTGTTTCAAGCAATCTTACGGAACCCGCTTCCATGGTCAATAGTTTATTAGAGGGCAATGTTCATCAAGCGGGAACACATATGGCTCGATTTATGCTAAATACTGTCTTTGGTTTTGGCGGATTATTAGATGTTGCTAGTATGGCAGACCCACAATTAAGTAAAGGAAATAGACATACATTTGGTTCAGTACTTGGTCATTATGACGTACCATATGGACCTTATGTCGTACTGCCATTTTATGGTCAAGCTACATTGCGGCAAGATGGTGGAAGTTTTGTTGATTATCTTTATCCACCATTAAGTTCTCTCACTGTGGAAATGTCGATTGCACGTTATTTACTGGATGGTATTGAGGCAAGAGCACAAGCAATTCAATATGAAGAGTTATTAAATAGTAGTAATGATCCCTATAATTTTATGCGTAACGCCTATTTTCAACGTAATGATTTTTTAGCAACGGGCGGCACAATTAATGAAAAAAGGCAACAACAAAGAGAACAACTTTTAGGTGATTCACTCGATGACATTGATAGTGAATAACGTTTGAAATTAAATAATATCTTTAACATTTAATTTAAGCATACTTTGACTTATCTTGAGTATGCTTTTAATTTATAATTTCATAAAGAGTTCTCGACTTTTAAATGGCTTAGAGCCAACATAAGGTTTTAATGCGAGTCGAGTGAATCTTTTAGCCGCTTTTAAGCAATCTTCATCAGTAAATGATCTTTTAGCGAATGCTCTCAAATGTTTACCAGTAAAACTAGTACTATTTTGCATTAAACTACTGATAAAGCCACTCTCGGCAACATATTGATAAGTCATCGTTTCGACAATTTTATCTCCCGTCGCATAACATGTTTCAAAATCGATTCCATAACCCAGAAATTCCAATAAATTTAATTCAAATTTTCTTAATACATGTTCCGGCGGTATTTTACGTGCAAGTTCTTGTAAACTTACTAAATAAGCTTGAAAAATTTCACTGGTATCTGATTGAGAAATAATGACACGATGAATTAATTCATTTAGATAAAAACCACTATATAATGCAGCACCTGATAAAGGTAAGGATAAAGAAATGGCTTCGGTATGTAAAAGTGTTTTAACATTACCGGTTCCTGACAATTGTACAATTAACGGCGTAAATGGTTGTAAAAACCCTTTAAGAACAGAACGTTTACGTCTAGCTCCTTTTGCTAGCGTCGTTACCCGCCCCATAGATTCTACAAACAAATCTACTAATAAACTAGTTTCACTATAAGGTCGTGTATGTAAAATAAAAGCTTTATGCCAATCCTTCATGCTAAATACATTTTTACTAAAAAATAATAACCATATGATATTGAAAAATTATCAAACTCAATATTTTTTGGTTTGATAATAGCGGAAATCATTACGATATATGAAAAGACGTTTTGCAATAACGTATTTTATGATTAAATCTTAGAAAATACATCATTTTTATGTTGCATAATAATATATTTTAAATGTCAATAGCATTATGTTAAAAAATTTACAAAATAATGATTATTATTTATTAAAAAATGAAATTTTTATCAGATATTCACTGAATTTTATTAACATATACGTTATAATGAATTATCCTCAATAATAATGTATAAAGATATCATGGAGCTATTTTCTACTATTCTTATTTTAATTCTGTTAGTTTCATTATCAGGAATTGTCGTTAAACTTTTGCCAGTTCAGGTGCCTTTGCCTTTAATGCAAATTGCTCTGGGTTGCATTCTGGCTGCATTCAATTTTTATGTTGAATTTGATCATGAACTTTTTCTTGTTCTATTCATACCACCACTACTTTTTGCTGATGGTCGTAAAACCATATTAAAAGACTTTATTCACAATGTACGAGAAATCGTTGGGTTAGCGTTGGTTCTTGTCGTCATTACGGTAATCGCGTTGGGTTATATACTTTATTGGATTTTACCTGTTCCAAATCTTGCTTTAGCCGCTGCATTAGCATTAGCAGCAGTATTATCACCGACCGATGCTGTGGCTTTAGGTGGAATTGTTGGACAAGGAAGAATTGAAAAAAGTAAAATGGAGATTATTGAAGGTGAAGCGTTAATGAATGACGCATCAGGTCTAGTCTGCTTGAATTTCGCAATACTTTTTTTAAGCGATCCAACAATGGAATTCAATTTATTCCAAATTTCGGCTTCTTTTGTATTCGTTGCCATTGGTGGACTGGCCACTGGGATTTTGGTTACTTGGATTTATACAATATTATTAAGAAAAATTAATTTATTAACTAAAAATGATCCTGCTATACAGATTGTATTACTATTTTTACTACCATTTGCAGTTTATTTAATAGCTGAGCACATTGGTTTTTCAGGCATTTTAGCGGCAGTCAGTGCTGGTATGACCGTAAGACAATCTGGCATTATGCGTAATGCGCCACTCAATATTCGCCTACAATCTGAAAGTACATGGTCAATGTTAACTTTCGTATTCAATGGATTTGTCTTTATTCTTTTAGGTATTCAGTTACCAAAAATTATTTCTGATACATTTATCGCCACTACTGTGGATGGTTCGGCAATTGAATTTTGGGAACTCTGTTTTATTGTAATCTTTGTTTATTTAGTTTTAATGACAACCCGTTTTCTATGGTTGCTCGCAATGCAAAAATTACCTAATTTACCAATTATCCTAAGAAAACCACTTGAGTTTAAAAACTATACTATACGCGATTTATGGGTTTCAACCTTTGCCGGTGTTCGCGGGGCGATCACCTTAGCTGGGGTACTATCTATCCCAGCTCAGGTTATTGGTCGTTACGAATTAGTTTTCATTGCGACCGGTGTGATCTTATTATCTTTAATTGTCGCGGTATTTGTATTACCAATACTTCTACACGGTAAGGTGATTTTAAATAATAGCCAAGTTGATAATGAAGCAATGTATGCGAAAGGTTTTATGGCTGAAGAAGCGATCGGTAGTCTAGAAAAAATGCAAAATAGCATCTTAGCAGATACAGATGGAATCGATAGTGAAATCGTTATTGAAGTTGGTTCACGTGTTATTGGATCGTTGCGCCGCAGAACAGGATTAAAAGAGCTTGAGCAAAAATCCTTAGAGGCGGAAAATCTTGAAAGACGTATGCGACTAGTTGCCATTGGTAGCGAACGTGCAGCATTGTATCAACTGAAGATTCGTAATGAAATTTCTGAAGAAACATTTGAACGATTAAGTACTGGTTTAGATATCTACGAAGCGATGCTAACCGATAGCAACTAAAGTTTGAGGCGTTTAATTGTTTGTTGTTAAAGGAATGATATGTTAAATAAAATACATTCAATGGTTGTTGAAAATACGCCGTTTATATTGAGTAAACCGTTACAATTAGTGCCGTTTTCTTTAAAAAGAAAAATTATCGAGCAACTATTACAAACACAATTTCAACAATCACTGGAAGAAGGCGATTTAGATTTTTTGGAAAATCGCTGGCTCAAAATCGAAGTAAGAGATTTACAATTAGTCTGGTTTATTAGTAACATTGATAATAAGCTAATTGTAAGCCGAGCAGAAATTGCTGATGTGAGTTTCAGCGGTAATATGAATGATCTCGTTTTGATTGCCACTCGACGACAAGATCCTGATACATTGTTTTTCCAACGTAAATTACTTGTTGAAGGAGATACTGAGTTAGGACTTTGTGTAAAGAATTTAATGGACTCTATCGATTTAGATTCAATGCCAAAGTTTGTTCGTATAGGTTTAGAAAATTTGGCTAATTTTATTCAATCCAGCGAACATAAAACCTGTTAGTTATTTGACATATCTAAAAATCAAACTGAATTAATCTATAAGCATTAATTCAGTTTTTTATACCCCCCTATTCTGGGAATTATCAGCTATATAGCTGTAATAAATGCTAATAAGCCAAAAAAAACCCCTGGTGCATTAGCGATCGAAAGTGGCCAATCTTTTTTTTCTTTTAATAAACCATAACAGACCCATAACAAACAGTTTATCGTTGCAGCTAAAGGCTGAGTTGGATTAGTTTTTATGCCGTGAAGATTATCAATAATTTGAGGGATATATGAAACATACATGAAAAAAGCGGTAATGGTTGCTACCCAACCAAGTGGTTGTAAATATTTATTTGCTAAACTCATGTCGTTCTCCTAATACGCAATTTTACAGCAATTCTAACCATTTTTTTTAAATTAATTGTTAATTTTAGAAAATGATTGAGGCAAATCTTTGATCGCATGATTTATATATCATTTTTATTATTTTAAATTAACCATTTGATTAATAATCATTTTTATAATAACAAAAATTTTTTAATTAATGAAATAATCATTTTCACTTTGTTATTTGCAAATAATTAAGAATAAGAAAATTAATTATTCCCCATCAACATGTTGTGATCATGAGCAATAAATTGAACGGCTAGTAAACATTCAAATCTTACATAATCATATAATTAATAATAGTTAGTTATTTTTATAACCATCTTAATTCATTGCTATTACTTGAATTTCTTTCATAAAAAGAAAAAACTTTATATTTTTCATGCATTTAACAAATTATAGTGATAGGCGAAATTGATTACTTTGGATAAGCTATTCAGCTTTTATTAAAAAAAACAAAGTGTTAATATGAATAAAGCTGTAAAGCTATGCGGATTGAACTTAAACACTCATCCAAAGTTTTAAGAAATAAACTGGAGTTATATCGTCATGAAAAAATTTGTTATTTTAGCTATTACTACTTTTACACTTGTAGCTTGTGATAATAGTAATCATTCAAAAGTAGACCAATCTTTAGATAAAGCCAAGGAAAGTACTCAACATGCCTTTGAAGATATTAAGCAAGTTGGTTCTGATGCCTATGATGCGTCTAAAGAGAAAATTAATCAAATGATTGATTCAAGCAAAGATAAGACTAATAATGACGCTACTAAATCCAGTAATGATAAATTAACTAATGATAATAATTCATCAAACCGTATTAATACAAATTCACAACCGCCTATTACACCAAACACGAATATTAATCCAACCTCTAATAATACAGCTACTCAACAAAATGAGGTAAACAAAGTTATTAATCAACAGCCTAATAATCAACAAGTTCAGCCGGTAACAAAAGAACAATCCAATCTTAGTGATAAAAACAATTCAAATAATACCAATGATGCAATCAACAAAACAAACCAAGATTATAAGCAAAAATTAAATGACACTTATAATTCGGTAAAAGAACAAGCGCATGAAAAATATGATGCCATCAAAGAAAAATCCCAAGATGCTTATCATGCAGCGCAACAAAAAGCGCATGAATTGACGCCCGCACAAAAGAAACAAACTTATGACACTTTAAAACCTATTGAAAAAAATAAATAGTCAAAAATTTGATTAAGTTATTAAACCACAAGTGGTTAACTTGTGGTTTTTATCAACTTATCGCGAAATGTAAAATAAGTTTTATCAAAGTTTTGTAGTTCTTATTATTTAAAAGTAATTCGCTGTGATAGTAAAAAATCTATGAATACTTGCATGCGAAGGAGAATATACTTCGCATGGGGATAAATCAACATAAAAGGCCGAGTAACACCAGCAAATTCAGCTAGCACTTCTACCAATTCACCAGACTGTAATTCTTTTTCGACACAAAATCGATATACTTGCATTAAGCCACCACCATATTTAACTAAGGTATGTGTAGCTGAAAAATCAGCCTGGCAACAATAGCAGCCATTAGTTTCTAATTCAATATATCGATTTTGATCTAAAAATTGCCATGGTACTCTTTTGTTAGTACTAGGTAATTGATATTGAATACAATTATGATTTATAAGTTGATCATAATGTGACGGACAACCATAACGATGAAGGTACTCTGGTGTGGCAACAATAATTAACTGCGCATCTTCGAGTTTGTGAGCAATCAATCCTGAATCGGGCAAGTTATTTCCGCGGATCGCCAAATCGAATGGACTATCGGTAAATTCAATATTATGATCACTAATATGAAGCTCGACTTTAATCGCTGGATAAATTTGCTGAAATAGTGGTAACTTAGCAAGTAATCGATAATGAGCATAAACCGTTGGAACACTTAGCCGTAAAGTTCCTGAAGGAATGACTTGTTCATTAACAATTAATTGTTCGGCTGCCGTGATATACATGATAGCTCGCTGACAATGCTCAAAGTATTGTTGACCGATATCTGTTAAGCGTATTTGTCGCGTAGTCCGAATAAATAAACGTACGCCTAATCGTTGCTCAATTCTTGAAACAGCTAAACTGACAGCAGCAGGCGTAATACCTAATTCATGAGCGGCTGCAGTAAAGCTGCCAAGTTTAGCCACTAAACAAAATAATTTAATACTTCCTAATTGAACATCATCCAATAAATTAACCATATTCTTTCTCATTTATTACAGCGTGTTACAAATGAAGTAAATCATACGCTATTTTTTAAAAAATAGATCTCATTTATACTCATTTATCACTTCATAATTAAGGAGTCATCATATGGGTACCCAAAAAACGGTGATTGTTACTGGCGCCTCAAGTGGCATCGGTTTTGCAATTACTCAAGCCTATTTGAACCGTGGATATAATGTTATCGCTAATGGAAGAGATAAAATACGCTTAGAGTATGCTGCTAAACAGTTAAAACATCCAGCTAATTTGCTATTAATTGCAGGAGATATTGCCAAACCTGAAACAGCACGTGATTTGTTTGCTCAAGCTAAAGAGCATTTTGGTAAAGTTGATATTTTAGTTAACAATGCAGGAGTATTTATTTCTAAACCGATTCAGGATTATACCACTGAGGATCTTAATAGGCTTATCGATACGAATTTAAAAGGCTTTTTTTATCCTGCTCAAATGGCAGCTAAGCAAATGAAGGTAAATCGGCAAGGACATATTATTAATATTACAGCCGCACTCGCAATGCAACCTAATATTGCCATTCCGGCTTTGTTACCTATTATGATTAAAGGCGGTATTAATAGTGCTATTAGAGGATTAGCCTTAGAACTGGCTGCCGATAATATTATGGTAAATGGCATTGCGCCTGGCATCATTGAAACACCAATGCATTCTAAGGAACAAGAAATCGTAACGGCATTAAAATCCTTAGCCCCCACTTATCAGATTGGTCATGTTAATGATATTGTGAATGCCGTATTATATCTTACGGATTCTCAATTTGTAACCGGTACCATCATGGTGGTTGACGGAGGATCAACCACAGGGAAATGGTAATAATTTATTTTATACTTGTTTGTCAATATTTGACTATAACAGGAATTTCCTTATTAAGTAATCCACTACTATGGATTACTTATTTTAGTGTTATGCTGAGTCATTAGGTTATTTTTGACTTATATTATGCCGATTCGGTTAACTCAAGTTTAGCTAAGTGATTTATTAGATAATTAATATAAAAATAATTGAATAATAAAACATAAATCGTATGAGTTTTAAGTTGGATATTATGTTTTGCTAAACAGTGATAAGTTAATTGATACCTTGCCGAATTTGCCCATATAAAACCCATAACGAATTGAACAAAATTTAAACAAGCACCGATAGCTAGAAAAATTTGATAACTTTCTTCGTCAGGAAAACTCAGAAAAAAATGACTCCATGCGCAAACAATAACATACATGATTAGGTAAGTTGCACTTTTAACTTTGGTATTTAAACATTTCTCAAATGCATTATTGGCTGAATAAAGCCAAACCATATCGTAAAATCCTAATGTAAGGATATAAAAAATAACAAACTTAAGCGTCGATAAACCGATTTGTTGATGTAATTGTTTAATCTCTTTCATATTATCATTTTAATTTGATGAACTTTATACTACCATTATAACACCGAAAAGATCGCCAAATGCGATGGTTTGAAAAAATATCACACTGTCAATCAAACATAAAATGAAAACAGTTAACAGCTCACCCTAATAAACAACCTAAATTGATACTAACCATTTAGGCTAAGTAAACTTTTTAAACTTTAACTATTTACATTCAAAGTTAGTCGGAACATTGGTATCGCCATCACCTTTATAGACAGTCTGTTGTGGATATTGGCATATAGGGCGTTGTAAAACCACTTGATCTTTTTCTATCTTCTGTGCAATGAGTGTTGTCGGAGCCTGATGTTTTTCAACCCAATTAACTAGCGTTTCAAATCCATTAATAGTATCAGCCCCACTCCCCCCATTACAATGATCAACACCGGGTGCCATATAAAGCCTAACAAATTCATCAGTATTTCTTTGGTCACCCATAAGTTTTACGATATGATTATAGTAATGAATAGTTCCCTTTGGGGCGATTAGACGATCATCCCAACCATGCCAAATAATCATTTTTCCGCCAGATTTTTTAAATTGACTTAAATCAGCGTTATCTGTGCCCATTATTGGTCTAAATACCTCAACCGATTCATTAAAATAATTTTCAAATCCTTCGTAACCCAATGTCTTCCAATCAAAATTGGTATCTTGTTTTATCCAATATTTCAAATAATCAACTGCTATGAGAAAAGGATCTTTACCTGCCAAGGCATCAAGAGGCGCCGTGGTTTCAAGTCCAAACCACAATGATTGTCCGGTTTGATTAGTTGGACCTTGCCAGATTTTTCTTAATGCTATAATTTCAGCATCATTAAGACCTATCTGTTGTAAGAAAGCATCATTAATCACTACCGCTGACGGATCATTGACCAATCCATCTTTAATTCCGTCCTGTTCATCAACTAAGTCAATAATAGCTTCTCGAACTTTTGTTAACTTGACAGGATCAATCGGCTGCCCTAACTCTTCTAGCATCACTACTTGTGGCCATAATTCTGATGGTACAAATTTATCCCACTGAATAGCTGGTGCCACAATATACAAACCGTCATAATCATTTGGAAATCTTTGTGCTTCCATCAAGCCTTGACGCCCACCGGTTGAACAGCCATTCCAATACGAATAACTTGGCCCTTGCCCATAAAAAGCTTCTATGACTTGTTTAGCTTTAACCGTCATTTCATGAACACTGCGATAAGCGAAATCTGTAATCAACTCAGCCTGTAATTGCGCATCTTTAAGCACAAAATTACCTGCCATCAGACTGCCTGCATGACCTGTATCAGTAGTTACAGCAACATAACCATCTCTAGCAGCTACAGCTAGTTTATCAAATGGAATAAATCCAGCAAATCCACCGCCACCAATTGCTTGTAGCCGATGATTCCATGCCATTGGCAACCATACTTCAATATTATTCTTCGGTTCTATGGTTAATTGTACTCGACAAATTTGTGGTAAATTTGCAATCACATTGGATTTAGCACCACGTAAAGTATCTGCTAACTCGGTGGGTGGAATAAACTGGTCGGTAATATATTCTGTCTTAACGACTTTTGCATCATCAAACTTCAAAGAGGTTAACGATTGACAACGTTCTAGCAGAGGATCTTGCTGTGCTGCAAATAAGGATGCACTTAGACTACTTAATAAAGATAAAAACAATAGATTATATTTCAACATTTTTTATCGCCTTTTTATTAAGGATGAAGCTTGTTAAGATGAACAATTTTATACTAAACAGACGTGAATCATTTTAAAGCTAAATTAAATAATTTTCATCAGCTAAGTTAATGTTATTTTACCGTTATGATTGTTCATAATAAGATAACCTTGAATTGCAAATATTTACGATTAATGTTGTTTTAATTTGATTAAAACAGTTCTTATTTATGAGCAAATCTTTTTTAACTTGCTATATAGCGAAACTACTGCAAATTTTAAAAATTTCCAAAAATGATGCCATAATGTATGAGCTAGTCATTAAATATATCTACATTTACTATCCAAGTAACTTAATATATCTAACGCTTTTCCAACCCAAAAAACATTATCTAAGTCATCAAATAATAGAATCGTACCGAATGATAAATGAGATGTTAATTTTATATTCTTTATTGATTTAATGCATGACACTTTAAATATTAATTTATAAGAAAAATAATTCAAAACAAAAAAACTAATTACTCATAGTGACGTTATAACAGCGATGTGCTGTTTCTTTACGACAATGAAAAACAATTTACACTATTATATACGGATTATATATCTCACGTATTTAATGTCGATTTGATAGACGCCTGAACTTGTTCTTTTGCAACATTTGAAAAAGGCGATGTTTAAATTAAACATCACATAATTTATCTTGAAAGTAAGTAATAATCACATCATTTAGCGAATTTTTTGGCAAATTTTTGCGCCACATAAGATATACTGGAATGCTTAATTTTCTATCTTGATTTCTAATTAATTGCTTATATACCACACCCGTTACTTTTGCTTGTGCCATTGACTGTGGTAAAAGCATCATACCTTTACCTAACGACACTTCAAGTAACATAGATAAACTATCCGGTAATTCTGCACGACGAATAAGTGGAAAATTGAGTGTTTTAAATACGTGTTCACACTGCTGATAAAAAACAGGATTCAAATAGGATCTGAACCAAAAAAGCGGTAAATCGGTTACGTCATTAAGATCAACTTTTTCTTGTTGACTACAAGGATGGCTTTCTGGTAGTACTAAGAGCAATGGTTCTCGATGTATTAAAAGTGAATTGTCATTTTGATTCCGCATTGGGTAATCGGAAACTAACGCGAAATCAATATTTTCTTTTTGTAATTCCAGTAAAAGTTCCTTGGATGTGTAGTTATGTTTATAAATTTCGATTTGCTCACCAAAATTAGAGAAAAATAATTTAATACTAGGAATAAAGTCAAAACTAAGTGTTTTAGTTGTGCCAAATACGGGCTTTGCAACATCTTTTGTCTTAATCGCATGCGTTATTGTACAAAGTTCATTTAATAACCGTGTTACTCTTAACTTAAGCGCTTCTCCTTCTGTGGTTAAAACTACATTATGTGAATTTCTTAAAAATAACATCACATCTAACTTTTCTTCTAACTCCTTAATTTGTACAGAAAGTGGCGGTTGACTAACACCTAACTTTTCAGCCGCACCTCTAAAGCTACGTTCTTCACACACAGCGACAAAATACTGTAATTGCTTAACTGTAGGTAACTTTTTGTTATAAATATCCACGATGTCTAAAAGCCTATTTATTTAAACTGACATAATTTTCAATGTATTCTTTAAAAAATCTAACTCGATTTGGCAGGTAGGTTCTATCTTTAAATATGAGGGAGATAGGTCTAGGATTACCCACCCAGTCAGGTAAAATTTGCACTAATTCACCATTAGATATACTTTCTTTTACAAACTCAGATGGTACAAAGCAGATCCCCATTCCTTCCTTTGCTGCATCAATAATAAGATCAGTATCATCCATAATTAAATATGGGTTTGCTCGCACTTCATAATATTCATGTAAATTGGTATTGGTTAATGACCAACTTAAATTCTGGGTAATATTAAGTAAATTTTTATCCAATAGATCAGCCGGATTAACACAGTTATGAATTTGATTTAAATAATCTTTTGATGAACACAGTATATTTTTAGATAATAATATTTTTTTTGCTATCCAATCACTATCCTTCAGATCCCCAACTCTGATAGCAATATCAATATTCATATCCGCTAAATCAATAATTTTATTAGTTGCTATTAAATCTATTTTGATATCAGGGTATTGCCTCATGAATGAAAAAATGCATTTACCAAACCATTGATGAGTTAAACTTATTGGTGCAGTTATTCTAATCGTTCCCGACAATTTTTTATAATAATCCTCTAAATTTTCAGCTGTCTCAATAAATTCTTCAACTAAATTAGTAAATTTAGTGATATACATTTGCCCTAACGCAGTCAACATAATTTTTCGATGACTTCTATACATTAAAAGACCACCGATCGCTTTTTCCAATTGAGTTAAGCGTCGACTTATAGTAGGTGAGGGTATTGAAAGCTTTTCTGAAGCTTTAACAATACTTCCTTCTTTAATTACCTTTACAAAAATTACTAAGTCATCAATAGATAATTTCATTTTTGAAATTTGATATTACAATTTTGTTTATTGCACTATAAATGAAATATAAATAAAATCATAGCCTGTTAATTAGTTTTATTACTAATTATCTGATCTAAAAAGAAAAAACATTCATATTTATGTAGTTAAAACAACTCTAGAAAATATTATTGATTCCCTAGATAACTATAGGTACTTTTTGTTACAAAATGGAGATGAAAATGAAAAAAAATAAAATAGCACTTTTACTTGTGACATTATCTGCCTTTTTTTGGGGATCTAATTTTAATGTTGGTGCACAAGCTGTTACAGTAATATCCCCTCTTACTGCGGCATCAGAACGTTTTATTATTGCTACTTTAATAATCTTTATTTTTATGATAATTAAGGATAAAGATAATATCATTACATTTAAACTGAATTGGTTCCCCTTTATTTTACTTGGTTTATGTGGCATCACTGGATTCAACTTAGCCTTTTTCATAGGATTACAGACTACTTCACCAATCAATGGCGCGCTCATTATGGCGACATCCCCAGTGACAACTGCATTAATAGCCTTAATTGCGAATAAGCACCATATCTCATTCTCTCAAGGAGTTGGTATGTTTATTAGTTTAATCGGGGTAGCATTTGTGATTAGTAATGGCGATATAAATAATATAATGAAATTACGTTTTAATTATGGTGATATAATCATTCTGTCAGGAAATATAGTCTGGGCAATTTATACTATTGGATGTCGAAAATTTATATCCCATTCGACACCATTACAAACCACCAGTTTTACGATGTTATTTGGCACATTAGGGATTGTCATATTTTCGATTTATCAAGGAACCTTAGTGAAGGAAATTGCCGATATTACTCTCTATCACCACATAATACTTATTTATATGGCTATTTTCGGATCCGTATTAGCATATTTATTTTGGAATGTCGGTGTAAAACAACTTGGTACAGCTAATACATCAATATTTTTTAATTTAGTCCCCGTTTTCACTATGTTACTCACTCTTATCACTGGCTTAATTCCAGATTTATTACAATTAATTGGAGCAATTTTGGTGATAAGTGGTGTGATTTATGCCACTGGGGGCTACAAAATATTTAAAATGAATAATTAATTAAAAATAATTATTTCGCTATTGTTTAAATAATGCGGCTAATCGCCGCGTTATTTGATTAAATCTAGCCTTTAATGATTTAATTATCATAACAAAAAGTTAAATAAAATATATGTAAATATTTCAATTGGTTATCTTTAATAAATACTGCTTTTTATAACATATGAGAGTAACTTTGTAACCCAATTATTTTGTTCTTAAAAATGATTTGACTCTTTTTTATAACAACTTAGCAAATAAAAAACAGCATAACTATAATTGGCATAAATGATATTTTGCCACATGCTTCGATATAAATTTCCTATCACTAAATAAGTATTTCGGGATTTAGTCTTTTTTGTATAATCTTTTATACCATAAGTTTAATTTGCTTGTGTTGGAAATGAATATGGCAATACACAAAGAATAATTAGGATGTACACAAACATGTTTTGTGATTGTTAATCTTAGTTTCTTTTTTTACATCCATAATGAAGGCTTTATTCACGAAATATTAATATTACCCAAATCACCTGTCAATTAATGCGTTGCAATAAGTTTAACTTACAATCTTAAAATTAATTTTTACAACGACAATATGGAGAAATATTGATGAAAAAAATACCACAAAGAGCATTAGGTAGAAATCTTAAAGTTAGCGCTTTAGGATATGGCGCGATGGGATTAAGTGAATTCTATGGTCCGACAAACGAACAACAATCAATAAAATTATTGCATACCGCTATAAATAATGGTGTAACCTTGATTGATACGGCTGATATGTATGGTCGTGGTCAAAATGAATTACTGATTGGTTCCTTTCTTAAACAATTAACACCATCCCAACGAGAACAATTAATTATCGCAACAAAATGTGGTATAGACAGAAGTCATTCAAATGGGTATGAACGAAGCATCAATAATTCACCTAATTATATACAATCTTGTTGCGAGGCCTCACTAAAACGCTTAGGGGTTGAACAAATTGATCTATTTTATATTCATCGTATTAATACTGAAAATCCAATTGAGGAAACAATGGCAACGTTGGCTAAATTGGTACAAGAAGGTAAAATTAAACATATCGGACTTTGTGAAGTAACTGCCGACTTATTAATTCGTGCACATTCGACATTTCCTGTCGATGTAATCCAAAGCGAATATTCCCTTTGGACACGCGATATTGAGGATGATATTTTACCATTATTAAAAGAGTTAGATATTGGCTTAGTACCATATTCTCCGCTTGGTCGTGGTTTTTTAACCGGTAAATATCAATCTGCTAAAGACTTTGCCGATGGTGATTTTCGTAAATCTAATCCAAGGTTTTTAGATACCAATATCGAACATAATAAACAACTTTTAACCGCTATAAAACCAATGACCATAAAATACCAATGTACTAGTGGTAAGATTGCTTTAGCATGGTTACTTGCGCAATGGGATTGTATTGTTCCCATTCCTGGAACAAAACAAGAAAAATTCTTGCTAGAAAATATCAATGCTTGTTCGGTTAAGCTAACAAAAGAAGATGTCATGATACTGAATGATTTGAAAAATCAGATTTGTATAAAAGGTGAACGTTATACACCCGAAGGTATGAAGGGGATATATAAATAAAGTTATTTTAATTTAAGTTAATAAACACAAAGATGGGCGATAAATCGCCCTCATAAGAGAAATGTCTATTGTCTATCATAGTGTGATTTTTTTTAATCAATGGCAAATGATGATTAAGACAGCGTCATGCGGCAAACGGTATTTTATATCTTCTTGATATCAGGCTTTAACAAATAACCTATTATTTATTAGCCAAACATTAGATTGATGTAGCTTTTAATATCGGCTAACCAATGAGTACAATAAAATTTCTAGCATCATTAATTATCCGTTATAAGATTGTTGCACTTGGAAATATGGGCGATTTCTGATAAAAACTTTAACCATCTTGGTAGATCACTGTAATTGCATAATTCAATACAATTAAATCACTTAATATAAGTTCAATGTATATAAAAATAATTTTATAAAATTCCACTATTGCCGACAAATTTAATGTTTTATAATTGCCGAATTATTTAATCAAAAAAATTATATAAAAAATAATAAGGAATAGGCATGTCAATTTTTGAACCTTACAATGAAGATTTATTTTTTTCTACAGATTGTCATTATCCTAAAGAATATCAATGGTATCTTGCATTAGGATCGATTCTCAGTGCTTATAACGGTGATTATGTCAATGATATCAAAAATAATCTTCACATAGATTGGATAAAACAAAGCCTTGAAACCATGTGGGGAGTTACCGACAATGAAACCTTTAAAGACACAGCAAATTGGTTAATTAATGAAGGTCATAGAACAAAATATTTACCAAGACTAAACTTAATTAAACATTACCATTTAGAAATTGAACATGCCAATAATTTCTTTAAATCGATTTATGAAACTATCCCTAATATTGGAATCGTTTATTACCAATTTAAAAATAAAAATATTTTGAAACAGTTTATGAAAGATAATGATCTAAAACCGGCCATGTTAGGAAAATTACTTAATATCGTTTCATATTGTCCAGAACTTTATAAAGAACACATTGCTGATTATATGGCTGTCACTAATTTGTGGGCATGGGATGCTGTACGTTTGGTCAATCTTTGTCGATGGTCGTTAAATTGTGGCTACATTAATCATGATGAATTTATGCATTATGTTAGCCAAATAAAAGAGCCCGTTCAAAATGCTTATGATAATTGGCAAGACGTGGCCATTGCTTATGCTATCACAGCGGTTATATGGTCGCCATCACCTGGTCGAGCAGAATCTTTTGCAGTCCCTGTTGGTAAACTATTAAAAGATCCGCATTCACTGCTTAATGCAGTCAGCTTTAAATAAACGTTATTGATGAACTGTGATCAGTGAAATAGCGACATATTAACTGGTCACACTAAAAACATTTATGATTTATCAAAAATTAAATACACCCTATTATAGATTTACCCTTAAATCTCTCATAAAACTTAAAGTAATAACTTCGACAAAAGCCATTATAAACCTAAAGATATTTTATATCTTCCCTGATCGTTATTGTTCATCATCATAAAGTTTCCAATTTAGATGATTAATTTACTTGATGGTTATCGGTAATATCTACAGTATATCAGACTGATAACTGACTAAAGTGATTGTTGATGAATTGAATTTCTATTAAATAAAAATTATAACCCTATTAGTGATTTATTCCTTTTAAGCAAGAAATAGACATCAATAGTGATATAAATTCATCCCTACTAGCTATTAAATCAAATTGCTTATTGAGATAAAATATAAGCTAACTTAAATTCCCAATTATAAAAAAATAATAAAAAATTAGTTATCGCCTTAGCGACGCTACATTAACTTATGCAATATTTATACCTTATTATCTATAGGTATAAATATTGTATTATGATCTGTCGTTTTAATAATTGTGTAATATAGGAATGATATAAGAAGGTATTAGGCTGGTTTGACTAATATTGTGCTAAATTTAACATACCTTTAATTTTAAATTAACGTTCCCTAAGTGCCTCACCCATTTTATTAAATGGTTTGATTAAATAATCTAAAACCGTTTTTTCACCAGTACGAATATCAACGGTTGCAATCATACCAGGCTTAATAATATGACTGCGACCATTTTTGTCGACGAGTTGGTCGCTATCAGTTTTAATGTAAACCCGATAATAGTAATTATCCCGATTTACCTCATCTTGTATCGTATCGGGTGATATGGTTTCAACTACGCCATTTAAGGCGCCATAAATTGAATAATCATAAGCAGTTATACGCACAATAGCAGGTAAACCATCACGGATATAAGCTATATCTCTTGGTGAAATACGAGCTTCAATCTGTAAACGCTCATCAACTGGAATTATCTCCATTAAACGTCCACCAGGTGGAATAACTCCACCTAAAGTCGATATAGTGATATTTTTAACAATACCTCTAACGGGTGATTCTATTGTAGTTCTCATTAAAGCATCCTGGCGACCGCGTAAAATTTCCATTTGAGATTCAACTTCAGCAGTTGCTCTAGCTAATTCTTCACGGGCTTTAACTATATATTGACCTTTAATATCAGTTTCTTTGGATTTTAGTTCAGTTAACTGTCGTTTCAATCTAAGAATCTCAACATTGCTTGCCGCCCCTTTCAACACCAGTGGTTCAGTTAATTCCAATTCTTCTAAGATTAATTGTTGTGATTGTTGTAATCCTTCGATCGATTCAGTTAATGCTTTACGTCTGGAGTCATACAGATCACTTTCATATTTGACTAAATTGCTATCATTAATAACATCTTCGGGGAATACTAATGGCATTTCGTTAACTTCAGCTTGCAATCGAGCAACCGTTGCTTTAGCTGCTTTCAATTTTGCTTGTGATTCTCCCACACTTGATTCCATTCGGGTCGGATCGATAATAGCTAAAACTTGATTAAGCTCGACTAAATCCCCTTCTTTAACGTTTAATTGTTTGAGAACTCCCCCTTCTAAGGATTGAATTACCTGTTCTTTCGATGATGCAATCACTTTACCGATTCCTGAAGATACTTCCACTAATTTAAAACTTGAGGCCCAAATAAAAAAACAGACTAAAAAAAACGTTATAAGCCAGATGATTACTTTAGTTTTTGTTGCACCACCCTCTACAATATCCCAACTATTTAAAGATTTCCTGCTCATAACTCATTTCCTTCAACTGCATCTACGGCCTTTTTTTGTCCTTGTTTAGTTAGATACGATAAAACCGCTTCCTTTGAACCGTCGATCACTATCTTCCCTTGCTCCAATACAATAATACGATTAACCAATTTTAATAAGGCAGGTTTATGGGTTGATAAAATCAAGGTGCGATTTGCTAACCATTGTTCTAACGAATTAATAATATGCGCTTCAGTAAGTTCATCTACTGCCGCAGTTGGTTCATCAAGTAACAAAACGTTAGGATTTTTTAATAGAATTCTGGCTAACAATAATGTTTGCTTTTGTCCACCGGATAAACCATGACCACCTTCTTTAATTAAATAATCAATTCCATGCTTTTGAATAACCGGAAAGGCACCAGAAATCATAATGGCGTCTATCATTTCTTGATCCGTCGCTTGCGGATTTCCCATTAATAAATTATCGCGAATCGAACCAAATAATAGTCTTGAGTTTTGCCCCAGTAAGGCGATATCACGACGCACATCTGATGGATCAATATTACGAATATTGGAATGATCAACATATACTGCCCCCTTACTGGCAATACTCATACCACATAATAAATTTAATAGTGTTGACTTGCCAGATCCCATACGACCTAAAATGGCGATCCGTTCACCAGCATTAATCTTTAGTGATTTTATATCTAAAGCAGGGGATTTATCTTTAATATTATAGGTTAACTCTAACGAATTGAGTTCGTAATCACCTTTTATACTCGGTTTATGTAACATATTACTGTTTTCGGGATAATCCACAGATTTTGACATCAATTCGTTGATACTATGATAAGCTGCTTTAGCGTGTTGTAATCGCGATAACACGCCTGTCCATTGTCCTAACGGCCCTATTAAACGCGATGATAAAATCGAACTGCCAACTAATGTACCAGTAGTAATATCTCCTTGAATGACTAAATATGCACCAATTAATAACACAGCGGCATAAGTTAATGATTGTAGTTCATGCGACCATGAAACCAGAAAACTTATAATTCGTCGTTGTTTTAAACTCACGCTACCAGCTACGGTATTGACATGGTTCCATTGGTTTTGATAACGATATTCCGCCCGCATTAATTTAATGTCTTCAATCGCCTCAACCGATTCGATAATGATGGCATTACGAATAGCCGATTCCCTTACTCCCTCTCTAGCTAAATTGGCCAAAGTTCGTTGAGCGAGAAGACCCGGTATGATTAATAAAGGGATCATGAACAAAGCTATTACTGTTAGCGGTCCACCAATAAAAAACAAAATCACCAAAAATACGATGACAAACGGCACATCGGCAATAGCACTAATTGTCGTAGAGGTAACTATTTCTCTAAGATGATCGATTTCGCGTAATTGAGAAACAAATGATCCTGTCGAAGAAGAACGCTGATCATTGCGTAACCGCAATGCTCGACCAAATACTTTATCAGAAATTTGCAAATCAATTTTTTTTCCAATTGCATCCGAAACATGCGTTCTTGAAAAACGCAGTAAAAACTCAAAAATAATTGCCATCATCACACCACTAAATAATACCCATAATGTCGATTGTGACTGGGCTGGAATCACCCGATCATAAACCTGCATTGAAAAAATAATGGATGCTAATGCTAATAAATTTGCAAATAGGGAAGCGATTATAATATGGAAATAACTTTTCCAATCTTTTAAAACGATTTGCCAGAACCAATTTCTTTCTGGGCGTTTGATATATTCGTCAACTCTGGCATCTGGAATTGAAGATTCTGGACGCAACACGATGACTTGTTTGGCTTTAGCCAATAATTCTTTAAAAGTGATATCTATCGATAAACCATCATCGTTCGCCATCATCAACGATACTTTATTGTTGCTATCTGATTTAATGATCACGCCAATATTGTCGTTTCCCATGTCAATCACTAACGGTAACCGCCAGGGATCAAATATGGCTTTGGTCACTGATTGAAATCGAATAGAAAGTCCCAACTGTTTTGCTAACTGTACTAAAAATTGTTTTTTATTGAGTGTATTACCCCAATCAACAAATGTCTTTGCACTCTCTTTTGATACATCTAAACCATAATGATTGGCTACAATCAAAAAACATGCCAACCATTGCTTATAAGGATTATTCTGCATTCTTCTGCCCTAATATCTTATCAATGATTGAATTTAATTTGAAAACTTGTCGTGCATTTCCTGTATAAACAAGATATTGAAGATAGTATAACCATTTGTCATGATTAGCATTGACTAAATTTTCTTCAGCCCGAAATGTTTCTTCTTCTGAGTTGAGTAAATCTAAAATTGGCCGACTTCCTAAGGTATACTGTTCACGATATAAAATCCGTGTTTCATTGATACTTTTTAATCTATCGTTTAAAACTTTTAAACGCGATTCGATACCGTAAATATTCAATTTCAATGAATCAATTTGATCATTTAACTCTAATCTTGCAGTTTTGATATTGTAACTAGCCGAATTTAGCATTCGTTGTGCTGATTTAATCTTGGCTACATTTTCACCGCCACTTGAAATACTTTGTTCCACCGATAAACCGACATAATTATAATTGCCGTGATATTTACCATTATTGGGATTATAGCCATGCAATGTTTTTTCTATTGACCCTACCATTGAAATAGTTGGCAGTAATCCCGCATTTGCGCCATCCAATTGAGCCTGCGCCAGAGCATAGGAAGCCTGGTTTATGATTAAGTTAGGGATCTCTTGTTCATTAATTTTATATTTTAAAATAGTACGGTTGAAAAATTTATCCCCAATTGTCACTATCTTGCTATTTTGATAATTATGACCTAAATATGTCACCAATTTTCGTCTTGCAGTTTGCAATTGTGTTTGTATATCAAATAAATTTGCTTCAGCTGCTTCTAAACGAGATTTTGCCTGAATATAATCCGAATGTGTACTGATCCCAGAATTGGCACGTGATGCAGCTATTTCTAATATTTTTTTAATCTCTTGTATCAAATATTTACTTTTTATTTCAATATATTCTAAACGTTGTATTTCTAGAGCTATACTACTGGAATTAATTATGACATTATCAATTTCTTGCTGTAAATAACCTCTTTGCCGTTCGACTTCAGCCTTAGATTGCTCAACAAAACTATGCTGTTTGCCAAAATCATATAGTTTTTGGCGCACAGTTAATTTTGGTGTATTAGCATAGCCATCGCGAATGCCACTGGACTTGCTGGTCTGTATCTCAAAATTAATTTGTGGATAATAACCTGATTGTGCAGCATCAATCATATCCATTTGCCCTTGATAACCTGATATTGCAGAAGCAATTGTTGGATAACGCTGAACGGCAATGCAAACAACATCAACTAAAGTGAGTTCTTTTAAAGTGGATGATTTACCTGCTTGGCATTCATTAGCTAAAATAAATGGCTCTTCACCAGATATTTTCATTAGTTGTGGTTTTTGCGCTATACAAGGTGTTACCAATACTATCGATAACAATATCATTATTTTTTTTATAGAAAGCAAAATCTTATCCTTCTTATTATTATAATGAAAAAAACCCTCTTGCTTTCACAATGGCAAGAAGGTTTATCTACAATAGGTTAAGTATACTAAAAGATAATTTGATGATTCGACAACAATGTTAGCAAATCAGTATCTGTATCTTTCAACGTTAATATTTTGGTAAATTCATAACCATCAGCTAATCCATCACGATCAATACTAATAATCGTATCATTACCTTCATGATCAACTCTAATATAGTCCAAGATTTCTTTTGAACTATCATCAAGTTTTAGTTCTCCATCATCATTATAAAAAGATACCGTACCTTTGAAATTTAATAATTCTTTTAAATTGATAATATCAGCATCTTTATTAATAGTTGCATCACCTATCGTAAAGTTATTAACCACATCATGACCATTTCCTCCCGTTGCATCTACTGCATCTAACAATTTATAAATTAATGTTTGTTGAGTACCATCGATTAAATTAAAGATATCATCAGCAGCGGTGCCTTCATGAATATTGTCAATAACAGGTTCATTTACTACGGCGTTAGTTGCGGGTTTATCACTTGGTTCAGTTGTGTTATTCGTCATCATGTCAGCATCAGTTTGTTCAAGTGCTTGCTCTGTCGTTGTTATTTTATTATTTTCCACGTCAGCCATTGCTTGTTCGTTGTCAACAGCAATATTGTTTGCGTTCGTATCGATGGGCTGTGGATCTTCAACAGATTCTTCAGTTTTAGGATTTGAATCATCAATCGACATACTTTGACCTTTAACCTCATGATGATTCGCTAACGCGGTATTATTTGCTTCAAGCATATCAGCATTTGAATCACTTTTATCCTTAATGTGTTCATTTTCATTGATTATATTATCAGCGGTATCACCTTCAATAGTTTGAGAGATTGCCGATGAATATTGTTGATTACTATTATTAGTAGGATAGCTTATTGTTTCGGATTCATTGCCTGCAGCATCTACCGCAACTATTGTTCCAGTCGATGAACCCGAATGATTGAATGGATTAGGCTCGAATGTCGCCTTACCACGATTATCCGTTTGCTCTTGCGCAATAATGTTACCATTCGAATCTTTTAATACTATTGTTGCACCGGGTGTTGAAGCAATTATTAATGTTTGGTCAGTATTAGTCTCTATTCTTGGATCATTTGGAGCGGTCACATCATTAAATATTCCATTACTATCATTTGTAGATGGAATTGTTACGTTACCTGCCTGATCAACGGCACTTGCAGAAATATACTCACCATCATCGAATGGATTTGAACTAAGTGCCCACTTGCCATCATCATCAACTCTAACTTCTTGTTCAATATTAGAGCTGCTCCCTTTTAACTTGACCGTAGTTCCAGGCTCTCCTATTCCTGTTACGCCAGCAATGTTAGCCGTATGTATAGTCGGTAATGTTGGTGGTATCTTATCGGCAATCCCCGTACCAGCATTGTTACTGGTATTACCCGCCGCATCCGTCGCCGTCACAATCCCTTGGGTATTATGGTCTAATGGGTTGGGATCAAACTTCC
>NZ_JAETXP010000009.1:337007-639315 GCF_019641635.1 Frischella sp. Ac48 | reverse complement strand
AATACTGGTATTACCCGCCGCATCCGTCGCCGTCACAATCCCTTGGGTATTATGGTCTAATGGGTTGGGATCAAACTTCCAATGACCATTCTGATCTGTTTTTACGGAGACCGTTGTATTATCTGGTTTGGTTAAGATGATCTCCGAATTCGGCTCCGCGGTGCCTGATAATCCTGCTGCATTATTACTTTCCACTATCGGGGCATTCGGCGCTTGTGTATCTGCAGTTGATGTAACTTCCTGACTTACTTTATTGATATTATTAGGATCCCTTGTTACAAATTTACCTGTTTCACCATGGTTTAACGGGTTACCCTGTTGATTAAATACCCATTTTCCATCAGTGCCAACAGTAGTGCTTTCAGTTGTATTATCCGGTTTAGTGAGGACAATTTCCATACCTGGTATACCTGTTCCCGTAATTCCAGAAGAATTGTTAGTTGAGATCAACGGTGGCGTAAGCGTTGAATCGTTGCGGTGATGACCTCCTCCACCCCCACCGCCACTACCAAGCGCCACCCCACCAGCTGCTAAAAGTCCGGCTCCAGCCAAATAAACCAAGGGGGAATGACCTTCCGAGTCGGAAGTCAGCATTAAAGGTTCAAGATCATCAAGCTGTACCCAATTTAGATCATGAGCCGGGTGTTCTAACCACCAATACCCTGTCGTATCAGTAGATTGATCATCAATTACCAGCCGATTATCGTTATTATTTGAATGAAAAAAATCATTTATGACGACTGATTGACCTGACTTTAATTTAACAATTAATTGATCGCCTTTTTGAGAGGTAGATAAAATATCATTTCGGGCGGTATTTAATATCACAATTTTTGAATTACCGATGCTGTAAAGATTATCGGCTATGTCTTGCGCATGACCGGTTTTGCGATCCAAGATAATGCTCTTCATCATAATATACTTCCTTCAATCCAACTGTTAATAATAATTTTAAAAATTTGATTCGAACCTTTAATACTTATTCGAATAATTTATTTTTATTTTTGAATGAAATTATAAATGCATTTAAATAATAAGCAAATGTTAATCCTACCAAGAAATTAAAAAGTTTTTTCCCTGTAACCTATTGAAAAAAAATCACTATTTATACATTAAATAATTTTAAAAAAGCATAAAATACTAAAAAACAAATTATTAATAGCAATTATAAGAAAATAATTAGATTTATTTGGAATAATTAAGAAATTATGTACTTTAAAAGGTAAAAATATAATATTTTGATTCAAATCAATTGATATAATATATTTTGGTGAAAATCTTTATAAGTTATCAAAAAAATAAATGCTTATTTTTATCATATATTTGAGAAAAACCATTTACTAAATTAGACGAAAATAATATTTAACATATTAAATATTTTATTTTATCGATAAGATTGATCGCTTATTTAATAAGCGGGAAATAATTAAAATGTATTCTCAAACACCTAATATCTTACCTTTAACTGTTTAGAGATAAATTATAATTTAATTAAAGCAAAGTAAGCGATGCAACTAAGTTAATCTAATTGAATATTTTGAATATAAAAATTCACCAATCTTAATTTTTAGTGAGTATATTAAATAATTGTATAGTTTGCTCAATTCCTAGTTGACTTAATCCAACCACTTCACTTTGCTCCATCACTTTTTTGGTTAAACCTGTTAGTACAGCACCTGGAGGTATTTCAATGGCTAATTTTACCCCTCTTTCATAAGCTGAAACCATTGTTTCATGCCAGTAAACACTATGCGCCATATTGTATGCTAAATCCTCAGCAATTTTATCGGGTTGAGTAAGCAACCGTGCAGTATTGCTACTAATATAACTGATTTGTGGTAATTTAAATTTAATTGACTGCATTGCTTTTGCTAATTGTTGCGCAGCATTCGCCATTAATTCACAATGAGATGGCACACTAACCGCTAATTTTGTCACTTTGCGTGCACCTGATTGCTTTGCTATGGTTGCAACTTTTAGCATAGCTTGCTCGCTACCGGCTATAACAAATTGGTCTTCATCGTTATAATTAGCAATGAAAACAGGAAATTGCTGACTATTGACTTGTTTAACAATCGATTTAACTTGAGCCTGTAAAAGACCCTGTATGGATGTTAAACCATAACCATGTGGATAAGCCCGCTGCATCAATTCACCGCGCAATGAAACCAATCTAAGTGCATCTTTAAAGTCTAATGCACCGGCAAATACTGCAGCCGAAAATGCACCGATTGATAAACCACAGCTATAATCAGCATGAACACCCTTATGCTGTAAAATATTCGCATAAACGACCCCTGTAATCAGGATGCAAAGTTGGACAGCTCGTGTTGTTTGTAACGCTTCGACACTATCTAGCAGTAAAACATCCTCATCCAAAGTATCGCAAGCGCAATCTAATATAGAACTCGTTATTTCACATGTGGGCAATTGGTGGAGCATATTGACAAATTGTGCCCCTTGACCAGGAAAACTAAATAAAACTTTCAATATTCTTTACCTATACACCAGGGATTATGAGTTAAAATTGGACCTGTTGCTGTACGCAACAAAACACGTTGTTCCCTAATCCATTCATTCAAAACAAATCCACCATATGGCGTTTGTATCTGTATATCGATCCGACACGGTTGATGTTGCGCAAATTGATTTATTGCAACTAATTGTTTGTAGTCAGTATATATTGGGCAGCGTATTAATAAATCTAAATCACTCTTAGTCGATAATGACACAATACCACTGGCGATTTGATAACCGCAACTTCCAGTAATACCCCATTGCCACCCAGACAAATAGTCTCTCAAAGCCTGCAAACTATCTCGAAAATGAGAGGGTAATTGCCCGATAGCGACATGATTGATCAATGATTCAGGGGTTACTACTTGAATAATATTACGCAACTTAATTTTAACAGCTAAACGCTCTGCTCGCTGCCGCCCCCTAATTCCAACGGGAACAAATTGTCTGGGAAGTTGCTCACGCCTTACCACCATTGGTAATTGATGGTAATCTATCTGATTGAGCCATTCTGGCAGTTCACTCTCAATCACTATCGCTTGCGGATCATTAACCCAAACTAAATCATGGGGACGAACTTCCATAGCGCTATTTCCTTTTATAATCCCACGGTTAATGTAATAAACAGCGGTAATGTAATAATATTAAGCAGAGATGTTAACAGCAAGGTAGCTTCAGCATCGGGAGACTCAACACCAAATCGATTTCCAAATACCACGCCAAAGAAACCAGCGGCAAATGCAATCACCAAAATAGCAGTGATTGCTAAACTCCCTTCAACACCAAACAATAAAACTAACCCCCAAGCAATGAATGGTTGAACCAGTAATTTGATACTACATGATACGATAACGACCATATTTATTTTTAACTTACGTGCTGATAAAATCAATCCAGTTAAGAATAAAGCTGCGGCGGTTGATGCTAAACCAAGAGGTTTAATCGCCATAATAACCATTTCTGGCATAATAAGATTAAATGCCGAGCAAATAACCCCTAACAATGGACAAAGTACAATTGGTTTCGTCATTGAACGCCAAATTAAACTTGGTAACATTGTTAAAGTTGAATGATGTGAAGACCCGTCAGCTAATGCCTTTTCCCGTTCTAAAATTAATAGACACAATGGCGTGAGGAACACCGAACCACAAGCAATACAAATAGCTACAGATAATGATGTTGCTGAAGTTTCTCCTACAATACTATTCAAAATAGGCAGACCTAATGCAGCGTAGTTTGGTAAAGCAACGGTCAACGTTAATACCGCCGCATCTGATGCGTTTTTTTTAAAATATTTGGTAGTGATGAAATAAAAGACGAAAAACGTAATCCACATTGCTAATACAATGATGATGACTAAATACCATTGTTGAAGGATCCCTTGCCAAGGGGTCTGTACTGTTGCGGTAAACAGCGTTGCTGGTAGTGCAAAATCCATAACAAAAACATTCAACAAAGAAACGTTTTGATTATCAACCATTTTACGTTTACCGGCCCAAAAACCGAGTAACATAATAATAAAAATCGGTGATAACGCTTTGATAATGATATATGTCATACATCCACCTAATTAAGATTGTATTTAAACAATAGGTCTATCGATTTTCAACTGAATTGATTATCAATAAATCGAGCTTACCAATGTGCACGCATTTTTTCACGAACGACTACGGATGTATGGCGATCTTTTCCACCTAAACGACACTTGAGATCTACACCATGCTTAATTATATCAGTTATTGCATCGTTAATAGTTTGTTTTACTAGTGTTATTTCATTGTCGGATGCGTTATCGGGATTAGTAATCGTTAATAATTTATATAATAAACCAAGTTTATTATAATTATCAATATCATACGCCATTGGCGGAATAGAAGCTGCTAATTTTTCCAATGCTGTAACAGAGCGTAATGTGATTCTCGCTGCTGATTCTTTACCCATTGCATGAATCATCACTTCATCATTATCAAAAGCAATCAAGCGATTAGCCTGATAACCATGCGCCAAAAATGCACCTGACATCGCTTTGCCGACAATAAGTCCAACAATCGGGTGTCCGGCAAGACGTGCTTTTGCATATGCTCCAGCAGCTCCAGCTAACGCTTGATGAATACCAAATGCTTCTTCTCTACGTCCATAAGCCTGACTTGGGACATCTATAATGGCAATAATCGCCGTTTTATTTGAATTTAGCTTATCTGATTCAATCACTTCGTGAACGACTTGTGCTAATGTCCAACCCTCTAATAAACCAACTTCCCCATGTGCGGCTCGTGGATATTTATTTTTCTCATCGGGTACAACAGCAATAAAACGAGCTACTTGTCCTAAAATATCACCATCGGCTACTTTAATTGAAGCACATTGACCTCGTCTTATTTTTGCGCCCTTTGTGAGCAAAGAAAACCAGTAGTCACCGCGACTTAATACCGTATTACTCATTTTCTGTCTCCTCGTCCAAATATATTTTTAACCAAAGTGGCATCAGCTTGTTTGCTGGTATCAATCGCATTTAATTTCTGCAAATAATAGTCATAATCATCCGAACGCAATGTGTCTGGTAGACCTTTATTCATACATTGGATAATTGCTGTTTTAACATCATTCACAGAATCTTTAACTATGATATCTGCAAAACCATTTTTGTAACGCACTTCCCCCCCGGTCATACTCCATATAAATGGGCGATCGCGCGAATTATACTCTTCAATGCCCGCTTCTTGTTCAATGACTTGCGGACCATTCAGTCCTAATCTTGCTTCACGTGTCACAACTAAATAACTGCAAAGCCCTGCAGCAATCGACATACCACCAAAACAACCAACAGTTCCCGCCGTGATACCTATGACTGGCACATAACGACGTAAATCTACAATTGCGGAATGAATATCAGCAATGGCAGCTAAGCCTAAGTTAGCTTCTTGTAACCTTACCCCACCCGTTTCGAAAAGTAATAATGCTTGTGTTGCAATTCCTGAGCGATTGTCTTCTGCCGCTAACTCCAACGCGGCAGCCATTTTAGCGCCGGAAACTTCTCCCATACTGCCGCCCTGAAAGACACCTTCTATAGCTATAATCACAGTAGGCTTGCCATTAAATTTTCCTTTGGCTACCACCATACCGTCATCAAACCCAGGTACAATACCCTGTGGTTCAAGCCAAGGTGAAGTGATTTTTTCAAAGGGATCTAATAATTCACGGAAACTCCCTTGATCTAATATTCGACGAGCACGCTCCCGCGCACTTAATTCGATAAAACTCATATCACGATTAGGCATAATTAGCCTCCTCAAAAACTTGCTCAATACGCAATTTCGCAACACCTGGAGTTGATGCAAAATCATTTATTTCTAAGGTTCCCATTGGCAAAGCATGCAATGATGCAAAGCGATTAAAAAGATTCTGCCAACGATGCTTACTGCCATCTACTGAAGTTTTAATGATAATTTTTAGCATTTTTTCTTGATGTGGAATAAACATCGCTTCAAGATCACCGGATCCTACAACCCCAGCCAATGCTTTATGTTGCAATTTTTCTGTTGCGGGATAAGTCAATTCTATTCGTTCCATAACATCCTCTTCAATCATGAAAATGATTTACAATCAATTGATGCGTTATATTCTATTTATTATGTATAGCATATGTAACATTATAAATAACCATTACTTTTTATCGTGTTCGTTCTTATTGAGTAACCAACTTACCAACTCTTAAATCTTGCTGGTGGATCATATAAACCATCTGACCATTCAACTAAATCGGCAATACTATTGGCCGCCAATAAAGAGCGTTGTGCCTGAGTGGGTTGAATGCCTAAATCTTGTGGGAATGCCACTTTACCTTCTTTACGGAACTGCGCTACCCTTTTACTATCAACGCCTAAACCGATATCGGTGATCCCCGCAACAGCTGCCACCATCGCCCGACGCTCCTCCAGCGATTTGGCTTGATATAAATAAGCAATCCCTTCTTCAGTTAATACATGCGTAATATCATCACCATAAATCATCACTGGCGCAATTGGCATGTCTGATTCTTTGCCAACTTCCACCGCATCTAACTGTTCTACAAACGTGGGTTTTGCGCCAGCTTGAAAGGTTTCAACCATTTGTACAACCAATTTATGACCACGATCGACTCGATTTTGACTTTGCATCATATCTAACCACGCTGATGTAGCATGGCGTCGACCATGAGGATCGTGTCCCATATTAGGCGCGCCACCAAAACCTGACAAACGACCATGAGTCACTGTGGAAGAGTTACCTAATCCATCAACTTGTAATGTTGAACCGATAAACATATCAACACCATACTGACCAGCTAATTGACACAACGTACGATTTGAACGCATACTACCATCATGTCCAGTAAAAAAGATATCAGGACGGGCAGCCATATATTTCTCCATGCCTAATTCACCACCAAAACAGTGAACGGTTTCTACCCATCCACATTCGATAGCCGGTATCAACGTCGGATGAGGATTTAACGCCCAGTGTTGACAGATTTTACCTTTTAATCCTAACTGTTCGCCATAAGTAGGCAACAGTAATTCAATAGCTGCAGTATTAAAACCTATTCCATGATTAAGTGACTTCACTTGATGCTTGGCATAAATTCCTTTAATAGCCATCATGCCCATTAAAACATGAATTGGTTTAATCAAGCGGGGATCACGAGTAAATAGAGGTTCAATGAAAAAAGGTTTATCCGCAACAACAACAAAATCAACCCATGAGGCTGGAATATCAACCCGTGGTAAATCTGCTTCATCATCAACTAATTCATTAACCTGCGCGATAACTATACCATTTTTAAAGGCAGTTGCTTCTACGATAGAAGGCGTATCTTCAGTGCTTGGACCTGTATAGAGGTTACCATTACGATCAGCTTTATAAGCAGCTACTAATGCTACATTCGGGATAAGGTCAACAAATAATCGTGCGTAGAGTTCAATGTAGGTGTGAATAGCACCAATCTCTAATATATGATCAGCAAGCAACTGCGAAATTCGTAAACTTTGTGTACCAGAAAACGAAAAGTCCAACTTCTTGGCAATGCCTTTTTCGAAAATATCCAAATGTTCAGGTAAGCCGATGCTTGGCATTAACATATGTAAATTATGGATAATATTTGGATCAACTTGGCTTAATTTTCTGGCTAAAAAATCGGCTTGCTTTTGATTATTACCTTCTAAAACAACTCGATCACCAGCAACAATTAATTTTTCCAAAGCCTCAACAAAACTGTCAGTGGCAAGAACTTTACCATTTGCTAGTTTATTTACCGCATTGCAGCGTCTTTTTTTCTCGTTAAGACGAGAATCCCAAGCACGATTGGATTTTAGATTTGCTAACATATCTGTAAACTCCTTCGTTTAACCATTCCCACTCTAAATCAATTTGATTATGTTAACTTAATAATAGATCTTAATTACTGAATAAATCAATTAACCTTATTAAATTAAGACTAATTTTATTGCGATTAACAAAATTACCATTTATTATTCAAAGCGAATAGTGAACTATCATTTTTTTGGTATAACTATTGCATCATTTTATTTAACTTTATAAATATTCAGAGCTAACACGTTTGAATAGCCTAATTATGTCTATTTATCTTTTTCATTTTTGGCTATCTTACAATTTGCATAAAATATATTATAAAATTAATTGTTAACTGAATGTTTTAAAAATGCCAATAATGATTATTTAGAAAATCGTTTATAAGTAGGAAAAATATGTTCTATACCACTGAATATCCCTCTCCAGTGGGTCTAATTACAATAGCGGCTCATCAAGAGAAACTTGTCGGACTGTGGATTAAAAATCAAAAATATTTTGGTGAAACAGTTACACAAGTGTTAATTAGAAATGCTAATTTACCAATTTTTAATCATACTCAAAAGTGGTTAGATAATTATTTCGCTGGAAAATCTCCTTCTACTAATCAACTAGCTTTGGCTCCTAGCGGTAGCGAATTTCGCCAAATTGTCTGGCAAATTTTGTGCCAAATCCCTTATGGACACATAATCACCTATGGTGAAATAGCAAAACAAGTGGCACAAAAAATGAATAAAATAAGGATGTCTGCTCAAGCCATTGGTGGTGCTGTCGGACATAATCCAATTTCCATCATTATTCCCTGCCACCGCGTAGTGGGAAGTGATGGCAATTTGACGGGTTATGCTGGGGGAATTGATACTAAAATACAATTATTAACACTTGAAGGCGTTAATTTAAAACAACTCCATAAACCAAAACAGTCTACTGCACCATAATCCTAATTGAATATCGAATAGCTGACTTAAGTTAATAGTACTAAATATTCTGTCATTAAAAATACTTTAAAAGTGAGAAAAATTAATAAAATCTCACTTAAATATTTTACAGAGTTCAGAATTCAACACATTAAGCATGTAAATAAATTTGTGGTATTTTCAAATTTTTTGGATGGTGATAAGTACCTAATTCAACACCATACCAACGATGAATACTTTCGGTGGTAATCACTTCTTTGGGTGTGCCTTGTTGTACGATTTTACCATGATGTAACAATAAAATCCGATCAGCATATAAAGCTGCTAAATTAAGATCATGCAGAACACAACAAACTGCTAATTGTTGTTCAGAAGCAAGTTGTTTTAATAAGCGTAAGGTATGTTGTTGATGATATAAATCTAATGCTGATGTGGGTTCATCAAGGAAAAGTAATCTTGGCGTAGGTGTCGGTTGCCATAATTGTGCAAGTACCCGTGCGAGTTGCACACGTTGTTGTTCCCCTCCGGATAAATGTCGGTAATCACGCTCTGCTAACGTTGAACAGTCAGTCTGGCGCATCGTTTCTGAAATTGCCTGATGAAAATGCGCTTTCCCACATGGGGCCCGACCCATTGCCACAACTTCTTTAACTTTAAACGGAAAAGATAATTGACGATGTTGGCGCATAACGGTACGAACTTTAGCTAAATCTTTAGCCTGCCATTGATTTAAGGGTTTATTGAGTATACAACATTCACCAAATGAAGGGATTAAATAACCGGTTAATAATCGTAATAAAGTAGATTTACCCGCCCCATTTGGTCCAATGATGATGACGATTTCACCCGCTTTTATATTTAAACAAATATTGTCAATAAGCTTCAATTGTCCACAATGATAACTTATATGTTTAGCCGTTAACATAGGTTCAGATTTCCTTGTTATTTATGTTTCAATATCAACCAGAGAAAATAAGGTCCGCCAATAAGACTCGTTAGTAAACCCACAGGAATCTCTGCAGGAGCAACCACCGTTCGCGCTAAAGTATCGGCTAATAGTAATAAGCACCCACCGCCTAAAGCTGAACCAAGGATTAACCATCGATGATCCGCGCCGATACGTAGGCGAATCATATGTGGGATCACTAATCCGACAAAAGCAATAATACCACTCACCGCGACCGCTGTACCAATAAGCAATGCACTGAGCAAAAGTAAATAACGTTTAATTCGCTGCACATTAATGCCCAGATAATGGGCATCTTCATCACCAAGTTGCAATATATTGAGTTGATAAGAAAGTTTCAAAACCATAATTAATGCTGGAAAAATTAGCGATACGGCAACCAATACCAGCTCCCATGAACCTTTGCCTAAATGTCCCATTGACCATAATGTAATTTGCTTGAGTTGTATATCATCACTGATGTAACTCAGGCACCCCATCACGGCCCCAATAATGGCATTAATCGCAACGCCAAGTAAAATTAATTTTGCCATATTACCTTGTTCATTAAAGCTATATAAGTAGATAAATAAACAGATAATCATGCCACCAATGAAAGCAGCGATCATTTTTCCATATAACATAACAATTGAAGGAAACGCAGCAGGAAAAAGTATTGTTAAAGCAACCATTAATGCCGCACCACTGCTAATACCTAGCAAACCAGAATCCGCTAATGGATTGCGGAATAAACCTTGCATAACGGCACCTGAACTGGCTAATGCCATACCAACAATCACAGCTAATAAGATACGCGGTAAACGAATATTAAACCAAGCCCTTAAAAGTGGATCGTTACAAGATATATGACTTAATTGATAAACAGAGAGTTTTAATGCACCAGAGTTCGCCGCAATGATGATGAGGATAAGTAAAAGAATAACTAATTTCCATAATAATGGTCGGTGATTATCAGTGTGCACAGATTACCCTCATAATTATTGTCATATTACTTATTGTTAATGTATTTTAATTAGCAACCTTAAGACTCGGATCGATAACACTATATGCCCGATTGTCCCATTGTTGTTTATTAAGCATGGCAATTATTAATTCCGCTAATTCATCACGATGAATAAAACCATGAACTTCTTGTTGGTAATAACATTGCCCGTGACCCGTTGATGGACCATCAATTAACCCTCCAGGTCTTAAAATCAAATGATTGAGAGTGCTAGTTTGTAACCAAATTTCTGCCAAGGACTTTTCACGTACCGCTAAACCAAATGCCTGTTTTGCGCGTGTTGATAAGGTTGACCATGTATCACCACATCCTAAAGACGTCACTAATAACATCTGCTTAAGTCCCATTTGTTCAGCACAATCAATAATAATACGTTGCGCCGTGTAATTTCCTGTTATGCCACTTAATGTTGAAACAATAATGGCATCAGGCCCGGCTAATTGACATAATTGATTAACTTTCACTGGATCAGTTGCATCACCAATAACACATTCAACCCCTTGTTTGGTTAACTGTTGTGCTAACTCGGCATGTCTGACTAACACGACACAACGCCATTGCGGATGACATTTTCTGGCAGCTTGTAAAACCTGATAGGCTGTACCCTGTTTGGGGCTAACACCAAAAATTAATAGTGTTTTCATTCTGACTTTACATCCACTCATTATATTGCTGTGCTAATAATCTGAATTTTTCTAATTGCTCTACTTTTAACTGATGGTTAGCATCACGACCAACGAAAATTTTGAACATTGCTTGACCATCTTGATTAAGAAAGATAATTGATGCAGTAGACATTTTCATAAAATTACGTTCAATAAAAGCAATTTGCTGGCAGTGTTCGGCTTTAATATGACCACTTAGACCTTGTTTATGTTTCAGATTGAAATAGCCAGAACGATGAGAACCGGACGGTAATTCCCCCGAAAATTCGGCAATAATATCAGCAGTATGGACTAAAAAAGTAATTTCACCCCATGTTTCTACTTCCTGCCAAATAGTATCAAATTGACTGCCATTAGCTATTTTAACATTGGGTAAAGCATGAATGACTTCACTTAATGTTACCTGATAATCATTGGCAATTTTTTCTAACGTTCCGTCAGGATTGCTTTGCATAAAATCTTTCAAGTTCATTTGTTGGGTTGATTGTTCTGACATATTTATACCTTTTAATTAGATGATGTAATTTTATTAGGATGCATTTTGAGATGGGTAGGTGGCATCCCATTGCCATGTTTGGATTGCATTGCTTTTCTAGCTTTTTGCATTTGTTCTTGCAACGCAATATGTTCTGGGTTATTTAGTTTCAATAAAAGTTGCTGTAAAGCTTGTAAAATATTACTTGACCAAAAACGCCCTGACAATGTTAAGCGCATGCAGTGATCAGTGTCTTGTAATAAACCAGCTTGATGCCACTGTTTGATCAGTGGATCAAATAAGTGATAAGCATCGGTTAATTGTGTTAGATCTATGCGGCCTCGTTCGATACCAGCTTGTAACTGATGAAGCCAATCGCCTAGTAACGTTTTACCTGTGAGCATCATCAATGGTTTTTTTCCCTGATCTAATAATGCATAATATTGTTCAAGATTGCGATGTAACATAAAAGATTGTCCACCCAATCTACCACCAGCACACGAACCAAAGGCAAAAAAATGTGAACCTTGCTTAATTAAGGAATTATAAAGATTGCGTTCACGAGTGGTCTTGGCCCAATGAGCATTAGTTAAATGCATCCAACCTTGCTGGTCTAAGTATTCTGCCCCTTGTTGATAAAAAGCACTTTTATCAGCCACAGAAGGTAGTTCAATCCGTTTGTTTTCTACTCCCTTTGCTAAAAGAGTCGTCGGTAGTAGATTTAATGCATAAAGATCGATACCATCAAGAGGTAAACTATTGGCAATATCTAAATCATGTTGCCAAGTTTGATAAGTCTGATTGGGTAAACCAAACATTAAATCACAAACTAATGCCACGCTATCTCGAGAAGCAATTTGTTCAAATGTTTGAATAATTTGTTGTTCAGTATATTCGCGACCTAACCTTCTGCGGATTTCCGAATTAAACGTTTGTATTCCAATCGAAAATCGATTAGCTCCAGCAGCAATATAACTATCAATTCGTTCATCATCAAAATCTGAAATTCGTCCTTCTACGGTAATTTCACAATCAGGCGCCAATGGGGCATGTTGTTTTAAATAATCAATAATCCTAGCTAACTGTCCAGCAGCTAGCGCAGTGGGTGTTCCCCCACCGAAATAGACTGCATGGATAGGGGCCGATTGTATCGCTTTGCTGTGAATTTCAAGTGTAATTTCTTGTAATAAGTAATCTACATAGCGATTTGTATCAAATTTTCGTAATGGATTTTGATAAAAACCACAAAAAAGGCAATGAATTGCACAGAATGGAATATGAATATAAATTAGTCTTTTTCGGCCTGTTAAGGGTGTATTTTGTATTTGTTGCCATTGTGACTCAATTTCATCCGCAGCAAGTGGTAAATTCGCTTGTAATGGCATCACCGCCCAACGATCTTTAAAAGGTAAACCTGACGTATCAGCATAAAATGGTGTGACATCCAATGTTTTCATATAAGCTATCTTACTTATTTTTTATAATTTGCCGGAAATTAAATAATAATTATTATCATTTGGCAATGTTTTTTTATAGTTTCACTCATACTTAACTAAAATCCATCAAATTATTAAATAAACTTAAATGGAAACAATGTGTTTATTTTATTCATTGCTCATAATAAATCACTATTTTTATCGGAAAACATCTCATTAATAATATTTTAATTTAAAACAAGGTGTTACAAATTAATCATCAATTTGATTAGAGTTTTTATTGATAATAATTATCATTTTCATTATATTGTTTCGATAATTAGAAATTAAAAATTGGAATTATCATGAAAAAAAACTTCATTTTTATGAAATGGTTGTTAGTAATAAGTAGTTTAATGAGTTTCTTTAATGTGAGTTATGCCAATGAAAGGATCGTAATTGCCGGTGGCTCTCTAACAGAAATTGTTTATGCGCTCGGTTATGGGGACCATGTGGTCGGTGTTGATCAAACTAGTAGTTATCCGGATGATGTCAAACAACTGCCTCAAATTGGTTACTGGAAGTTATTAAATATTGAAGGAATTCTCTCCCTCAGCCCCTCATTATTTATTACTTGGCGAGATGCCGAACCGAATAATATTATTGAACAAGTCAGTCAAGCTAATGTCGATATATTATCATTGCAACGCGTTCCTCCTACTCCTGAATTGCTATATTTGAATATGACTACTATTGGTCATAAACTAAATAAAATCACTGAAGCTAATCAACTTGTGCAACAAATTCAGCAACATCTCACACAAGTTCAACAAAAGATTGCTAAACATCCACAAAAACCTAAAGTGCTCTTTATGCTAAGTATGGGTGGAAATAATATGATTGCGGGAAAGAATACCGTTGCTGATGCAATCATGACCATAGCAGGAGGGGATAATATTGCCACTCATTCCAGTTATAAAACCTTTTCCGCTGAATCACTCATAATTAGTAATCCGGAAGCAATAGTTTTCACGAGTCAATCGGTTGAGCAAATGGGAGGCTTAGATAAATTATCTGCTATTCCAGGATTAACCGAAACAGCAGCATGGAAAAATCATCGTATCATCACCATTGATCAAGCATATCTTTTAGGATTAGGTCCTAGAGTAACACAAGCAGTTGACGTGCTCTATCAGGGTTTCTATCCAAAATGATCAGTTTATCATTAATATGACATTGATTTTATTAAAAATATTGTGGTGAGCAATTTTAATTTTTCATTGTTACAACAAAATCTGAAGGTCATTTCATATGTGTTACACAATGCCGATAGTGATAGTAAATCGGTATTAGCAAGTAAAACTTGAGAATTATTTTATTGATTAATTAATTTTAAGGATAACGATGTGTAAATTCACTCATTTAAAAAAAACGATTACTTTGGCAATTAGTTTAGCCATTTCATTACCGGCTCTTTCCGTAGAGAAAGATCAAGAGCAAACTATTGATGATATTATGACTGTCACCGCCGATGAAACAGATAAAAAACCAGGTACGTCACAAGAAATATCTGATCAAGATATTCGTCGCAATGGCGGTACAAATTTTGGTACGATAATGCGTTATCAACCATTAATTTCAGCACCAGGAAGTATCGCTGGAGCAGGTGGTACTAAGAGCAGTTGGGACAGAGGTGGTTTTTCTGGTTATAACATACGTGGATTAGATGCCAACCGCGTATCGATCGATGTAGATGGTATGGCGTTACCTATTGCACAACGTCGTTTCAATACCGTCGGTCGTGCTGGTTTTGGTACTTATGCTATTGGACGTGATTATATTGACCCATATATGTATAACAGAGTTGATATTGAGTCCGGTTCAACGTCTGTCGCTAATCCAAATAATGCTTTAGGTGGCTCAGTATCATTTAAAACTAAGTCTGCTAACTATTACCTTTATCCTGGCAAACCAAGCTATTTTGGTTATCAAAATGGTTACGATAGTGCTGATAAAAGTTTTAATCAAGGTTTAACAATGGCATTCGGAGATGATCAATTAAATGGTATTCTAGTTTTAAGTCGTCGTGATGGTCAACAAACACGTAATTATGGTGATTCTATCAGTGCTTACCCAGAGAATTGGCGGTCAAATTCTATTTTGGTTGGCATAGCTTGGCAGGCAACTGATGAGCATTTACTTAGTGCCCATGTAGATTATAATAATAAAACTAAACATTCCCATTATGATACCTGGAATAACAGAGGTTCAGCCATTAGTTCTCACGACCATCAAGATAATAAGAATAATCGGTTAAGTGTTATGCTTAAAGATCAATGGCAACCTAGTAACCTTAGTTGGATTGATAGCTTAGTGACCCAAATCAATTATCAGCAAACTAAAGTTTATGATAATACTGATATCAATACTATTGGCAGTGATAAATTCAACATCCAAACTCACTATAATACAAAAAGCTATAGTTTTGCTTCAACTTTGTTAAAACATTTATATAACCAAACAATTTCAGTTGGAATTAACGGAAAATGGAGTCAGGATGAATCCCCGTTTTACACGTCTGCTAGGCCAAACCATATTGTTATTTTCCCAGATGGGGACTATACAAAACCACAGGCAGACAGTCGTAGTTACGAGCTAGGTGGATTTGCTGAAGACCGAATAGCATTTAATAACGACACATCAAACAAAATCTATGCGATACCAGGGGTAAGAATAATATACAAAAATACCAAACCGCGTCACCTAGAAAATATGGCAGTTAGTAGCATTAGTGCATCACAACTTGCTCAACAATATCGTAGTAATAGTGATTTCCAAGTTTTACCATCTTTGGCATTTATGTATGACATAAAACCTAATTTTACGGCTTATTTGCAATATAAACGCGGTGCACAAATGCCGAATCAAAATCAACTATATGGTTCGTATATGGCACATAGCAATATCTATGCGCTATTGGGTAATTCTAAATTAAAAACGGAAACAAGTCATAATTTTGAGCTTGGTGTGAAAGGTCAACCAACCGATGGTATTCAAATAGCAAGTTCGGTGTTTTATAGTAAATATAAGGATTTTATAGCCTATACCCGTTATAGAAAAAGCATTGCAGGTACCCGAGCCCGTACGATTTTTGAAGCGGAAAACCGTGATAAAGCCTACATTTATGGTGCTGAACTAAGTAGTAAAGTGAATTTAGGTACTTGGATTGTATCATTCAACGGTTTATCTGCTCATTTGGCGATTGGTTATAGCCAAGGTAAATCAAAATCTAATTATTTAGGCGATAAAAATGTTGAAATTGACACCGTCGCACCGATGAAAGGCGTCATAGGTTTAAATTGGGATGATCCAAATAACATTTATGGTGTTTCTCTCACGTCAACCATCCAAAAAGGTAAAAGAGCTAAAGCAACCTCTCGCGAAAGTTATGATAATAATGGTCAACCTATTCCCAATTCAAATGAAAAATATTTCAGCGTTCCCGGCTATGGTATTATTGATTTAACTGGTTATGTCAATTTTACCCAAAATATCAAACTTAGTGGAGGTATCTATAATCTTACCGATCACAAATATTGGGATTATTTAAGTAATAATAAGCTATATCAAAATTCAGATCGTAAATATATTAATATGTTTACTGCTCCGGGAAGAACTTTTCAATTAGGTCTAGATATTGACTTTTAATGGTTGATTATTAAGTTCAATTTAACGCCACTTAAATTGAACTTAATTTTAAGTATCGTGAATAAAATTGAAGCACTTTTTACTTCAATATTAACAACTACTTGAATACTCCGTTACTTTTTTAACTATCAGGACAAAGGATAAACATTAAAATTAAGATAATTAACTAAAGTGCCAGCAAAGTAATAGTCGGTTTTCATGATTTATAACCATTTCTTCAATTTAAAATAAACATACGGCGCAATACCCGCCACCAACATTAAAATTAACGCCATTGGATAGCCCCATTCCCAATGGGTTTCAGGCATAAAATCAAAGTTCATTCCATAGGCTGATGCCACCACCGTTGGCGGTAAAAAGACGACTGAAACTACTGAAAAGATTTTAATAATACGACTCTGCTCAATATTAATAAAACTTGTGGCAGCCTGCATTAAAAAATTGACCTTTTGAAATAAAGATTCATTATGCGGAATCAGTGATTCAATATCACGAACAACCTCTCGCGCTTGTTCTAATTGGTCCATTTGCATTTTAGCTCGTCTGACCAGATAATTAAGTGCTCGTTGGCTATCCATTAGGCAAAGTCGAACTTTCCAAGCGGTATCTTCCAACTCAGCCAAGCTCGTGATCGCTTCATCGTAGTGCTCTTGAGCACTGCGGTTCATAATAATTAAACTCAGTTCTTCAAGTTCACTATAAATATTTTCGATCTGATCGGCTAACTGCTCAACTTTAACTTCAAATAAATCAAGCAAAATTTCATAAGCATTACCATCATTCATTTCTTGATAACGCGAACGCATGCGATATAAACGAAAAGCCGGTAAATCCCTTTCTCGTAAAGTAAATAAACGCCCTTTATTGATCGTAAAGGCAACCGTCTCATTACCAGCCCGGTCTTCAGCGTCATTGTAAAAAAAGAACGAGTGGATATGTAACCCTTCTTTATCTTCAAAAAAGCGCGCCGAAGCCTCAATATCATCCAATTCAATACTAGTTGCTAAATTTTGACCTAATTGCGATAATACAATCGCTCGGTCATTTTCTTCTGGTTCAATCAAATCAACCCAAGCTGAGCCTTTTATATCTAATTCATCCTGAATTTTGGCTAAATGTTTATTTTTGAGTTTGTATGCATTAAGCATGATTGCCCCTTAAGCTAGTGAATATAAAAAACCCAGTTATTATAACCTACTTAATCATTAATTTCACACCATTATACATGGCTAAAACCTGTTGATTATTTTCACAAGCAAGCGATTTATGAATAATCGATTTATCTAAATGCGGAGAAAATTTTTTAATAAAATCATACATATAATTACGTAAATATAACGAGCGTAAAAAAACGATATAAGTTGTACTATAAGGAAAAATATGGCCAGCATTTAATACGGCAAGATCAATGTCATTTTGAACATTTATTGCCATTTTAGCGATGATCCCAACACCAGTACCTAAGCGAACATATGTCTTGATCAAATCTGCATCGGCGGTATTAAATACAATATTAGGAGTTTTTCCATTTTTGAGAAAAATCTGCCGAATATCAGCCCCTTCTTTCGATAAATCATAACTTATCAAAGGATAATTTGCTAATTCATCAATCGAAATCAATGCACGTCCAGAGATAGGATGTTGCTTGGGAACAATAATTGATTGATTCCAGTGGTAGCAAGGTAATGCAATCATATCATCAGTTAAATTACTCAGATCTGTTGTAATAGCAAAATCGCTGACACGGTTTTTTAAATTAATCAGACATTGCGTGGAATCTGCTTGCTCCATTTTTAATGATATATTGGGATAATCTTGTACGAATGTTTGAATCGCTTCAGGCAAAGCGTAACGGGCTTGAGTATGAGTGGTTGAAAGAGCAAGCACACCTAAATTGGGTTTGGTAAATTCTTGCACAATCATTTTAATATCTTGTGTTTTATTTAAGATTTCGCGTGATTTTTCAATTATTATTTCACCAATAGTAGTAATACCTGAAAGGTGTTTTCCAGAACGTAAAAAAATTTGTACCCCTAATTCGTCTTCCAATTGTTTAATTTGCTTACTGATGCCGGGTTGCGATGTGTAAAGTTTTTCTGCTGTTAAAGATACATTAAGTGCATTATTAGCAACTTCGACTATATATCTGAGTTGTTGTAGCTTCATAAATACTACACCTCAATTATGATTATTATTAAAACGATATAATTGGCATCGTTAGGAACGTTGGTATTTATTACCCTATTCTGAAAATTTACAATGTAACGGGATAACCGAAATGATTATTCGATTATCCAATTCATCTATTTTATAGATAATTGTGAAAATAAATAGAATATTATTCATTTAAATTTCAGTTTAACATTATCTAAAAATTTAACTTTTTACCAGACTAAAAAAAGCCTACATTAAAAGACAATTATTTTTTGTTTTCCACCCATTTATTATCAATATAATTCATCACCCAGCCAGTAGATTTACCGTTTACCTCAGAAGTAACATATTGTTGCTTGTTTTTGCGACTAAATCGAACAATAGCATCATTCCCTTGTGGATCTGTTGCGGGAGCTTGGGTTAAATAGATAAATTTTTCAGGTAAACGATCTTTAAAACGTTGTAATTCAGCAACTAATGGCGCTCGAGTTTCTCGTGATTTAGGGAAATTATGAGCGGCTAAGAATACTCCTGAAGCCCCATCACGGAGGACAAAATGAGCATCTGATTTACTGCATTTTAATTCAGGTAAGTCAACTGGATCCTCTTTTGGTGGAGCAACATCTCCATTTTTCAAAATCTTACGGGTATTTTTACAATCTGGATTAGTACACCCCATATAAATACCAAAACGACCTGATTTGAGGTGCATATCACTACCACATTTATCACATTCAATGATGGGACCATCATAGGTTTTGATTTTAAAGTTCCCTTCTTCAACAATAAAGCCATCACAAATTGGATTATTACCACAAATATGTAATTTATGTGTACTATCTAATAAATAACTGTCCATTGCAGTATGGCATTTAGGACAACGTTTAAGTGCCCGTAGAGCATCTGTTTCAGCAACTGAATTTTCACTATCTTCTTCTAAGAAATTTAAAACCTCATGCTCGGGAATTAAATTAATGGTTTGTTTACAACGTTCTTTTGGTGGTAGGCTGTATCCTGAGCAAGCTAAAAATACCCCAGTACTAGCCGTTTTGATACCCATCTCACGTTGACAATTTGGACATTTAATTTCTGGTGTTAACACCAATGGATTTAATTGCATTCCACCTTTATCGGGTTCTTGTTCAGCTACTTCGAGATGTTTTGTGAAATCACTAAAAAAGGTATCCAATACTTTTTTCCAATCTATTTTTTTATGAGCTACTTCATCAAGCGTATCTTCCATACGCGCGGTAAAGTTATAACTCATTAAATCATTAAAATTTTCACTTAATCGATCTGTAACAATTTCGCCAATTTTTTCCGCGTAGAATCGGCGATTTTCAAGTCTTACATAACCTCGTTCTTGAATGGTAGAGATAATCGTAGCATAAGTTGATGGACGACCAATACCTCGTTTTTCAAGTTCTCTGACCAGTGATGCTTCATTGTAACGTGCTGGTGGTTTAGTGAAGTGTTGCGTCGGATTTAATGCTAATAATTTAACTATTTCATCAACATTAATCGCGGGTAAAATTTTGTCATCATTATTTTTTAGCAACTGCGGTTGTACTTTCGTCCAACCATCAAAACGCAAGGTTCGACCTTTGGCTTTCAAAGTAAAATTGCCGGCTTGCGCTGTTATGGTCGTCGAATTATATTCGGCAGCAGTCATCTGACACGCCACAAACTGACACCAAATAAGATGATATAATTTACGGGCATCAGACTCGATCTCATTGAGTTGATCAGAGGTCAACTTCACATCAGATGGCCTGATCGCTTCATGAGCTTCTTGTGAATTTTGTTTACTGGCATAGAAGTTTGGCTTTTGTGGTAAATATTTTGAGCCAAATTGTTTTTCAATATACCCTCTGACCATGTTTAAAGCGTCTTGACTTAAATTGGTTGAGTCAGTACGCATGTAGGTAATAAATCCCGACTCATATAAACGCTGTGCGAGCGTCATGGTTTTTTTGACCCCAAAACCAAGACGGGTACTTGCTGCCTGTTGCAGTGTAGAAGTAATAAAAGGCGCTGTCGGATTACTTTTTGTTGGCTTTTCTTCAATATTTTTAATTTGATATTGGCTTTGATTTAATTCTTGCACGGCCAGATCGATCGCCGTACGATCTTTCGGTTCAAAAGCCTCACCAGCAAAATGAGTGACTTGCATTGACAAGGTTTCATTTGACCGAGTTTGCAATTCAGCAAAAAGATCCCAATATTCTTCAGGCGTAAAAGCATGGATTTCTCGTTCGCGTTCAACTAATAATCTTACCGCCACCGATTGCACTCGACCGGCGGATAAACCTCTGGCAACCTTCTTCCATAATAATGGTGATAACATAAAACCAACCACACGATCCATAAAACGACGTGCTTGTTGAGCGTTAACCCTGTCAATGTCAAGGAAAGACGGTTGTTTAAACGCATTTTGAATTGCAGTTTTGGTAATCTCATTAAAAACAACTCGACGATACTTATCTTCATCTCCCCCTATAACTTCTTTAAGATGCCAAGCAATAGCTTCTCCTTCTCTATCCAAGTCGGTTGCCAGATAGACGGTATCAGCATCTTTTGCTAATTTTTTTAGCTCGGCAACAACTTTATTTTTACCAGGTAATATTTGATAATTTGCCTTCCAGTCATGATAGGGATCAACGCCCATTCTATCGACAAGAATTTGTTGTGATGAGCGTTTAACTTTTTTAGTCGTTTCTTTACTGCTAGTTTTTTTAGTTTCATCACTAGATTCAGTAGTTTTATTGCCACTGACAGGTAGATCTCGAATATGACCGATGCTCGATTTAACAATATAGTCTTTTCCTAAATATTTGTTAATCGTTTTCGCTTTAGCTGGTGATTCCACAATAACAAGGGATTTTCCCATAATTTATTACCTATACTTTTTAATTTTGTTCACATATTATTTGTTAACTTTGCCTTTTTTATCTTTATTGTTAGCCAGCAAAGAAATTAAATCATCTTTAATTGTTGATACTTTATTAGCATATTGATCTTTTTGTTCCGCATCATCAATCAGTTGAATAATGACATCAGATAACGTCATACCACGTCGTTTAGCCAAATTAGCTAAACGTTGCCATACTAGAAATTCAAGGTCGATGGATTTTTTACGAGTATTTTGATGTTCTGCATTAAAATGGCGCTTGCGTCTTGCCCTTATCGTTTGCTTCATCCGATTGACTAAAGCTGGATTAAGATGATGGGCTATCCAATTTGTTACTTTAATCGGATCGTTTTCTAAATTCAATAACTGTCTTATCGCTTCTTGTTCAGCACTTTTTTCAATGTAGCGTGTTATTGGCTCACCTTCTCGATATTTTTTTATTAAATATTTCCATTTCCAGCCACACTCTAAATTTTCTAATTGTTGATATTTCATGATTTATACTCAGTGACGCTGTAACTTAATTAATATATTTAACATTGTTTTATACCAAACTCAACCATTTTATTAATGATTATTGTTAATAAAGTGAAATTTTACTTGTCACCGCTAATAAATCTGCTATCTTTCCTTGTCCTTTTTTATACACTAAATTGGTAAGGCATCGTTATCATGGTAGAAAATCGTTCTTATGCGGATATTGCTTATATAAATGGTTATATTTATACAGCTGATAATACTAATACAGTTTGTGAAGCTATCGCAGTTACAGATGGCTATATTATAGCAACTGGATCGACAGCGCAAATTCAAAAATTAATTACTGAACATACGCAGATTTTTGATCTACATGGGAAAACGATGTTACCTGGCATTATTGATGCACATTTACACCCTTTTTGGGGGGGAATGCAACTTTCCGGTTGCCATCTTGATTATGCGAGTTTAACTATCGCGCAAACTTTAGATAAAATCCAGCACTATTTAGATAATGATCCTTGTAAGGGCGCTAATGATTGGTTACAAGTTCGTGGCTGGTTACGTCAGGAAGTATTGCCGTTAGGCACCGATATTACTCGTGCAGATTTAGATCAACTAAATACACGTCGACCGGTTATTTTGTTTTCCAATGATTGTCATACTTTAGTTGCCAATACGCGAGCACTTGAAATGTTTGGCTTAAATCGCCATACTCCAGAGCCAAAAGATGGTAAAATTGGCCGAACTGCTGACGGTGAATTGAACGGTATTTTAGAAGATGCGCCCGCGATGCGAGCTTTTGATAGCATTCCGGCACTCAATGCCGAACAAGCTATTGAAGTGGCAAAACGTGTACAATTTGAATTGAATCAACAAGGTGTTACTACAGCAATGGATGCACGTGCTGCTGATTTACAATTTAACGCATTTAAAACATTAGCTGATGATAACAATCTTACTATTCGATTATTCGGTGCCATTGAAATTACTCCCGACGATGCCCCAACTATTCAGGATATTCCTAAAGCGGTTAAAGAAGCTAAATTATTTGCTCAAACCTATAGTGATTCTCAATGGTTACCAAAACCTGGGCTTAAAATTTCTTTAGTTAAATTTTTTATCGATGGGGTATTACAAGCGCCAATTATGACTGCTTCATTACTGGAACCTTATCGAATCAATCAAGGTACTGCTAATAACATTGATTATGTAGCAAGTGATCGTGTAGGTGACTTGTATTATGACAACACAATTCTAGAAAATTTGATTATTGAAGTAAGTAAAGCAGGATTTTATCCGCATATGCATACCGTTGGTGAAGGTGCTATTGAGACTGTACTCAACCATATTGAGTCATTAAGAACCAAACATCCGGAACTTGCGCATATAAGACCAAGTTTAGCCCATAATGAGTTAGCAGCCCCTTCTCATTATGCTCGTTTTGCGCAATTAAATACGATTGCTACTTTATCTTTTCAATGGGCAGGTCCAACTAATGAGATGATTGATCAATTTCATCATATGCTTGGTGAACAACGTTTTAAAGAATTAGAACCTAGTGCAAAATTTATTGATGCTGGCGCTAAAATTGCTTTTGGCAGTGATTGGCCAATCGATCCATTGAATGAATGGTTTGATTTCAAAGTCGCTGTAACACGTATCGGAGCCGGTAATAATGCTCAACGTTTAGCAACAGATCGTAATCTAACTGTCACAGAAGTTATACGTGCTGCTACCATTGATGCGGCATTTATGTTAGGTCAAGAACAAACAATTGGCTCAATAGAAGTTGGTAAATTTGCCGATTTAATTATTATTGATCGGAATCCATTTACCATTAGCCCCGAAGAAATTGAGCATGTTAACGTAATCAACACAATAATAGGAGGGAGACTAGTTTATCAACAAAATGAAAAAGTGTGACTTATAAGATGATTTTTATCAATATAAGGTTATGATTGAAGTAATTATCATTAATTACATCGAACTTGAAGGCATAAAACTATATTAGTAGTTTTTTATTGTTAATCTGGACACAGGAGCAACGTGAATGTCCGCAATAAAAATGAAACGAGTTTTAACCACTCCTGCATTAGTTGCGTTTGGTTTAGCTTATATGGTTCCATTAGGAATATTTACCACTTACGGGCAAGTCACCATTTTTACAGATGGTCATTTACCTATAGCTTATGTTATCACCCTAATGATGATCTTGTTTACCGCATTGAGTTATTGCCGCATGGCTAATAAATATCCTATTGCTGGTTCAGCCTATTCCTATGTAGTACATACATTTGGTAATAGAATGGGATTTTTAATCGGTTGGACACAAATTTTAGATTATCTTTTTTTACCCATTCTGAATTATCTCGTATTAGGTATTTACTTACACCAAGCCATGCCATCAATCCCGGCTTATGTGTTTGTATTAACATCATTAATCCTTGTAAGTACATTGAATTATTTAGGTATTAAATTAATCAATTCAGTGAATTTTATACTGATTTTTGTACAATTTGTTTTTATCACACTCTTTGTTATTCTTGCTTTTTCTAATGTTGAACATACCACTGATACATTATTAAAACCGCTATTATGTACCACCGATGATATTAGTGGTCTATTTTCTGGTGCAGCTGTTTTGTGTCTGGCTTTTTTAGGTTTTGATGCCATCGCAACTTTGGCAGAAGAATCCACTAATGCTAAAACTAATCTACCAAAAGCGATTTTGTGGACAGTTATCATCGCTGGTTGTATTTTCTTAATCATGTCGTACGCTTCCCATTTGGCATATCCAAACTGGCATGATTTTGAAAATGACCCTGATGTTGCTAGTTTATATGTCGTTGGTAAGGTTGGAGAAATCAGTGCAATTGGTAAAACTATCATGACTAACTTTTTCTTGGCGGCTTATTTAACTGGTGTGTTTGCTTCAGCTATGACGGCGCAAACTAGTGTGTCACGAATATTTTTTGCAATGGGACGCGAAGGTGTGTTACCGAAAAAGATCTTTTATCGATTACATAAACGTTTCCACACGCCGCATCTATCCATTATATTTGTGGCGACATTTTCATTATTATCATTAGTTTTACCATTGGATTTGGTGGTTTCGATGATAAGCTTTGGCGCTTTAATGTCTTTTACCTTTGTTAATCTTTGTGTAATCAAGACATATATTAATCGTAAAGCACACTTAACCATAGAAATATTGTTTAAATATGGTGTATTACCAGCAATTGGTCTTTTATTATCATTATGGTTATGGACCAGTCTTGATGAAATGGCAATTTTGATTGGTATTATATGGTTTCTTATCGGACTAGCATATTTATTATATATGACACGTATGTTTACTCGTGCAATTCCATCTTTAAGTGATGAGGAAGTCAAAGCTTTGTTAAGCGATGAGGAAGCCAAAGCGTTAATTATTTAACCCACACAATATTTACATCACGTAAAGGGTAAATTATTTACCCTTTTATTTTAATTCACACTTAGTGCTCACTTTACATATTTTAAAATAACAGAGATTTTGGCTATTTTCTGCCGGCTTAAGGGAACTTTTGACTATGCCTAATTGTTAGGTATTTTAGTAATATATAACAGTGATTATTTTATCGTTAATTTAGTCGCGTTTAATATGCAATCATTGTACGCTCAAAAACTGACACAGCACATAATACTCGTCACTTATTTCAATCACCATTTATCTTTTATATAATTTGATATAGTTTGCTATACACTATTTCTACTTAAAAGCCATCATACATCTTTTATTGGTACATTTTTTTCATCTTACAGTGACAGTTTTAATTTATATAAAAAATTATCTACCATAAATATAAAATAGTTGATAATGCTGTAGTGTAATAAGTTCAGCGATGAATCGTGACAAGTAATATTCTAAATTATATACATCATTAAACAATATTAATCATTCAATTATTCTGCTAACACTGATTAGAATAACAAAAAAGGGGCAAAATTTAGCCCCTACTTTTTATTAAATAACTAAATTTAACTATCTATTAATATTACGCATTTCTTGTATACGACGCTTTTCAGCGCTTCTCATTAAAATCCATGAGATAAAGCCAATTACAGAAACAATTAAGATAATAATTGAAGCTAACGCATTGATATCTGGACTAACGCCTAACCTTACTTTTGAGAAAATCAACATTGGTAAGGTTGTTGCCCCAGGTCCAGCGACAAAACTGGAAATAACCAGATCATCTAATGATAATGTAAAAGCTAATAACCAGCCAGATACTAATGCTGGAATAATCATGGGTAACGTAATAACAAAAAAGACCTTTAATGGATTAGCCCCTAAATCCATCGCGGCTTCTTCTATCGATTTATCCAACTCTCGTAAACGGGCACTAACCACGACCGTAACATAGGCTGTACAAAATGTTACATGCGCCAACCAAATCGTTATGGCACCGCGATCTTGTGGCCACCCAATCATATGTCCCATTGCAACGAACATAAGCAGTAATGCTAGACCTGTTATAACATCAGGCATAACTAAAGGTGCTGTTGTCATAAAGGAAAATAAATTAGCTCCTCTAAAACGCCCAAAACGAACAATTGTATAGGAAGCTAAAGTACCAAGAATAACCGCAAGTGTAGCTGAAGCTGCGGCTATGAGTAAGCTTAATCCAACGGCACTTAATAAAGCGTGATTTGCTAACAGTTCTCCATACCAATGAGTTGAAAAACCAGCCCATACGGTAACCAGTCTTGAACTATTAAATGAGTAAATAACTAGCATTAACATTGGTACGTATAAAAATGAAAACGTAATAAATAAGATAAAAAACTTAAGGCTACGCAATAAAAGAACAACAGTAATTATGCAAGTTACAATTATACTAAAAATCATTACCCCAAAATAAACATGTGCATATTCAAGTGGATCAACAACAATATCGAAACCACTTGCCGAGATTAATACTGTCAGGATAAACGATCCAATTAAAGAGCTAAAAAAAACAGCAAGAATCGAACGTATCAAAATAGGTAAATTTGTCATGTACTATTTACCTCCCATTTGACGATTTTGAAATTTATTAAAATAAAATATTGGCACAATTAAAATTAACAACATTACTGACGCCACTGCTGATGCAGCCGGCCAATCGCGGTTGTTAAAAAATTCTAACCAAAGTTGTTTACCAATCATTAACGTATCTGATCCACCGAGTAATTCTGGAATAACATATTCACCAACCGCCGGAATAAAAACTAACATTCCGCCCGCAATAATGCCACTTTTTGTCAATGGAACAATAATTTTGAAAAATGTTTTTAATGGTCGACAACCTAAATCTAATGCGGCTTCGATCAAGGTATTATCAACTTTACTTAATGATGTATAGATCGGTAAAACCACAAAAGGTAAATAAGAATAAACAATACCGATATAAACAGCTATATTGGTATTTAGGATAATTAATGGTTGATCAATTACTCCTAACCAAATTAAAAAGTTATTTAATAAACCATTATTTTTTAAAATCCCCATCCAAGCATAAACACGAATTAAAAATGAAGTCCATGAAGGTAATATGACTAATAATAATAGAATATTACGCGTTGAAGGTTTACATTGGCTAATTGCCCATGCAAGTGGGTAACCAATTAAAATACATAAAAATGTTGAAATACAGGCAATTTTTAATGACTGTAAATATGCATTTATATAAATGGTATCATCAACTAAATTAAAGTAATTACCAAAATTAAAGGCTATATTTAACACACCATCTTCATAGTTAATCAGATCTGTATAAGGCGGAATCGCTCTTATCATATCAGCGAAGCTAATCTTAAAAACAATTAAAAATGGCAGTAAAAAGAGTAATAGCATCCATAAATAAGGTATTAAAGTAACTAATAGACGACCATAATCTGTCATCAAATCTGAATCATCTTGCAATTTCACCATATTTTTGTAACAAAAATAGATTAAGATGAGACCAACAGGTAGGGTCGGCAATGAAATCACACTACCAATAATAATTAACCAGTAAGCTAACTTAGATACTTTATATTTAAGTAACATTAAACCCAATAAAGAAATTAGAAAACCTAAAAGAAATAGCGTAAAACATAGCTCTAATAAAGCATTATTGTCGTTAATATTAGCCATCATGCTAAGACACACTAATAAAGCAAGTATGTTTAAAACAAAACAGATCCCAATTGCCCGCATTGAAAATCTCCTCATAAAAACCACGATTATTCAGTCAACACGACACAACTGTCTATTTCCCAACTGAGGTACATATCATCGCCCCACGTCGGCATACCTTTACGATAGCGATGTTCATTTTGCAATTGTGCTATAACAATTTGCCCACTATGTAATTTCACATGATAAATTGAGAGATCGCCTAAATAAGCAATATCCACAACCTCACCAACAGCAAAATTATAACGATCTTCTGGAATTTCATCACATAAATGAATCTTTTCAGGTCTTAATGCGATCATAATAGGTACCCCTTCAACTGCAGGAGAATCATAATCGACTTTAATTGGATGTTTTAACATTGGACAGTTGATAAGTAAGCCATCTTCTAATGTCTCTTGTAACATACCTTCAAATATATTTACTGAACCTATAAATTCAGCACTATAGCGACTGTTAGGATGCTCATAAAGTTCCTCAGGTTCACCGATTTGAATAAATTGCCCTTTATTCATGATGGCAATCCGTCCCGCCATTGTCATAGCTTCTTCTTGATCATGGGTTACCATTACACAAGTAGCACCAACTTTTTCTAGAATAGATACTACTTCAAGCTGCATGCGATCACGTAGCTGCTTATCTAATGCTCCCATTGGTTCATCAAGTAGTAATAATTTTGGTCTTTTCGCCAAACTACGCGCTAATGCTATACGCTGCCTTTGCCCACCTGATAATTGATGAGGTTTACGTTTACCAAATTGTTCCATATGAACTAACGCTAACATCTCTTTTACACGCTGATGAATTTCTGCTGCAGATAATTTATCCTGCATTAAGCCAAATGCAATATTTTGTTCAACCGTCATATGAGGAAACAATGCATACGATTGGAACATCATATTTATTGGCCGATTATATGGTGGTACCGTTGATAAATCTTTGCCATCAAGAATAATTTGTCCTGATGTTGGCTGCTCAAAACCGGCTAACATTCTTAATAAAGTAGACTTACCACTACCTGAGGCACCTAATAAGGCAAAAATCTCACCTTCATAAATTGTTAAATTAATATCATCTACTGCATAATAATCGTCATTAAAAACTTTAGTTAAATTTTTAATTTCCAATAATGGTGTAACTAACTTCTTTTTTAGTTGAACCTGATTTGTTGTTGCATTATTCATCAATACTTTCCTCATAACAACAAGTCAAAAAAAACTAGACGGCAAAATCCTAAGAATCTACCGTCTATTACTCAAAAACAAACAACTTATTTACCAGTCTTAATTTTTGTCCATGTACGCGTAATTGTGCGTTCAAGTTTTGGATCTTGAACTTTCAAAGTAAAGAGGTTATTCATTACATCTGGTGATGGATAAACAGCAGGATCATTCTTTACTTCTGGTTTAACATATTTATCAAAAGCAACTTTATTGGCACTGGCAAAGTTAACATCATTGGTAACTTGAGCAGCAATTTCTGGCCTAAGAATAAAATTCAAGAATTTTAAGGCTTCATCAACATGTTCCGCATCTTTAGGAATAGCAAAGGTATCAAAGAAAACCAGTGCACCTTCTTTTGGGATTTCATAACCTACTCTTACGCCATTTTGTGCTTCATTTGCTCGATCGCGCGATTGTAAAATGTCACCAGACCAACCTAAAATTACACAAATATCACCATTTGCTAAATCATTAATATATTGTGATGAATGAAAATAACGAATATATGGTCTTACTTTTGATAATAAGTCATAAGCAGGTCCAGTATAATTTTTAGCATCAGGGCTGTTAGGATCTAACCCTAAATATTGTAATGCGCTAGCAAAAATCTCGGTTGGTGCATCCAGAAAAGCCACCCCACAGTCTTGCAATTTTTCCATATTTTCAGGTTTAAAAACGAGATCCCAGCTATTAACTGGTGCATCTTCACCCAAACGCGCTTTAACCATATCAATATTATAACCAATACCTGTAGTCATCCATACATAAGGAATAGCATATTTATTATCTGGATCATGTGTTTGCATCAGTTGCATTAGATTTGGGTCTAAATTATCCCAATTGGTTAATTTACTTTTATCCAGTGGTAGATAGATGTCTGATTGGATTTGTCTGGCTAGAAAACTGTCTGAAGGAGAAACAACATCATACCCTGAATGACCTGCCATGAGTTTTCCTTCTAATACCTCATTAGAATCAAACACACTATAATTGACTTTTATACTAGTGGCATGTTCAAAATCAGCAATCGTTGTTGAACCAATTTGCCCAGCCCAATTATAAAAATTAACGACACGATCTTCTGCGTTAGCATTATGAGTAAAACCTGCAGAAATACTTGCTACTAAGGTAAGAACTTTAATGAAAGATTTACTTTGAGATTTTTTATGTTGAGAAAACATGCGCACCACTCCCTTCGGGTAATAACATGCTAAACACTATGTTTATTAATCATATTAACAAACACCTAATTCACCTGAACCAAACAGGTCACAAACCAAGATAATTGTAGTCTCTACTAAATATTGATTAAATATTTACAATAGATTTACAACCTAGATTATGAGGACATAAAATACCTTAATTTCAATATAAGTTCATCTATTAATTTACAATAATGAAAATTTACCATACAATCGATTGTTTTTTACACATAATTAAACAATCAATTTACTATTTTACCAAAAATTAACATTACCTTCGTGATTCTAAAATTAATGGTAAATATTGAAGTGATTGCCCTTTAAACAACCATTATTGTCTAATGCATTTAATAATAAGTCGCATTGATCCAATTCAGCAATGACTTGTAGTGCCTCTTCTTCAAAACGAGAAAGCGATAAACAAAATTGATTAAATGTGATACCCTCAGAAATTGGCATCGAATAGGAAAATATTAATTTTGCACTTTCATCTTCTCGTAATTCCAAATAAACTTTAGCTAAAAAAGTCGAATTATTTATTTGACTCACTTCGCCAATTAGGGTTTGTAATGCTACCTGCTTAATTTGAGAATAAATTGAGATAGTTAGAATATCATCAAGAAGTATTATCGACGCATAAGAAATACCCTTCACTTTTTTTAAATAAACTAATTCAATGATATTACTGTCTTCTGATGGATGGTAAACCACTTTCAACTTATTGAGCCAAGCCGAAATAATCGTAAAATTAGGAACAATTAACATAATCTTTTCGCTTTCTAAAAGTCACACGTAAATCAATTATATGACTAATTATTGTATGTAATAATAGAATAACTACATTACTATCATGATAATAAACAATTAAAATAACAAAGTAATAATATTCATAAACCCGAAAATCCTGCCACATTAATTGAAAATATCGTTGATTAGACTAATAAAAAAACGCCTAAAATTATAGTGATTATCCAATATTTATACACCTTTTGACACAACCAATTTTGTGTTATCAACTACGTTTAGTAAAAAATATACTATAAAAATTTATCAAAAGTAACTGTATTTTATAATTAAATTTTGAGGTTAGTTTATTGATTCAAAAATTGCTTAGCCGGTTATTAATTGTTCATCCTTATTAGAATAACCATCATTAACTATTTCACTTTTTACTAAAGATGAGTATAGTAATTAGTATGTTGATAACATAAAGAGGTATTTAATGTACGTAGTCATTTTTGGTCGACCTGGTTGCCCTTATTGCGTGAGAGCTAAAGAATTGGCAGAAAAACTTTCCCAAGAACGTGATGACTTTTCATATCGTTATGTGGATATTCAAGCTGAAGGTATTACTAAAGAAGATTTATCAAAAAGCGTTGGTAAACCAGTTGAAACCGTTCCACAAATTTTTATTGATGAAAAACCAATTGGTGGTTGCACTGATTTTGAAGCTTATGCAAAAGAGCATTTGGATTTATTCAAAAATTAATAATTTAAGTTAGCTGTTTTACTTAGAAAAAGGGTATTTACATACCCTTTGCTATTTACCTGGTAGTTTTTTCCAAGTGACTTCGTTACGTAAATATGTTGCTTGTACTTCTTCTACAGCGGTTATATGGCCCTCTTTAAAGTGTTTTTCTGCAATAACAACCATATCTTGCGCTTCAGGCAAATAATGGTAGCTATCTTTTACATTGTCTAACATTGTTGAATATGTTTGCCATCCTGTTCCTGCTATAACAGGGTTTATTAATTGGCTATGACTAAGTTTATTGGCAACTTCTCCCGGTTTAATCACGCACTCATCAATCATTGCTTGCCAGTTCCCATTATCTAAATATTGATAGACACCTAAATACACTTCTGACATCCTCGCATCAATCGCCGATATCACATGTTTAGCCGCTGTTTTGCGATAGGCTCCTTGCGCTAAAGCCATTAAATTTGACACTCCGATTAATGGGCAATTAATTCCTAATGCCAAACCTTGTGCCACACCGATACCAATTCTCACTCCGGTAAAACTACCTGGCCCCTGACCAAACGCAATTGCATCAAGTTGAGCTAAACTACAATCGGACTGTCTTAAAATTTTGTCGATCATAGGAAGAATGTGTTTAGTATGATCACGTTGCGAAATAACAAGATTTTCACTAATTTGACCATTAAAAAGTAAACCAACAGAACACGCTTCTGTTGATGTATCAATTGCTAATATATTACAACTCATTGAATATCTCTTTTAAATGAAAGATTAATTAATTGGTTTATCTTTGGGGGATAATAAAAATTCAGTAACCCTTTGGATATCTCGTGTTCGTGGTGACGGTGGTAAACTATTAAGAAATATCGCACCATAGGAACGCATAACTAATCGATTGTCACAAATGACAATTGCTCCACGATCCTGATGATGACGTATTAGTCGACCTACGCCTTGTTTTAATGTAATCACCGCTTCTGGAATTTGTATTTCATTAAAAGGATTGCCACCGCGCAATTGACAATCTTCAATTCTTGCCTTCATCAACGGATCAACTGGTGAAGCAAATGGCAGTTTATCAATTATAACACAGGATAAAATATCACCACGAACATCAACGCCTTCCCAAAAACTGCTGGTTGCAACTAATAAAGCATTACCCGATTCGATAAATTGTGCTAATAATTGCGTCTTACTAGTTTCACCTTGCACTAAAATAGGCAATGTTGTTTTTTCACGAAAAAGTTTTGCTAATTCATTCATCATCATATGCGAAGTGCATAAGAAAAAGCAACGCCCCTTATTCGCTTCTATCACCGGTAATAAAATATTCACTAATTTCTGAGCTACGTCTTTTTCGTTTGGCGAAGGAATATAACGTGGTACACAAAATAGTGTTTGATGAGTAAAATCAAAAGGACTTTCTAAAATCATTGAAGCTGATTCAGTCAATCCTAATCGTTGTGTAAAATAATCTAATTTGGAATTCACCGATAATGTCGCTGAGGTGAAAATCCAGCTACCATTGCGTTCATCCATTAAGTGCGCAAACTTATCTGCAACCGAAAGTGGGGTAAGTGCCAATGAAAAATGATTCCCCATACATTCATACCAATAACTAAACCCCGTAACATGAATACTCATCAAACGAGTAAGTAGTTGCTGATACTGATTAACTCTATCAAAACAATTATCTAATGTAGATGATCGTCCAATCGCCAATAATAAAACTTCATGACAAAAATTTAACGAGGCTTGTAAACATTCCACTTCCTGATTAACCGATGTATAAGTGAACAAATCTCTTAAATTTCCTTTATTACTCACATTGCCAATGGCGATACGTAAATCTTGGGTACATTTTTGTAATTTATCAGCACACTTTTGCAATTGAACTAGATCTTTCACTTCAGTTCGATAACATAAAGCTATTTCTTTAGCTAAATCAATTAATTGTCGACTGGTCAGTTGTTGACCAAAATATTGACATGCTAAATCAGGTAGCTGGTGTGCTTCATCAAAGATAAAAACATCAGCCTTGGGAATTAACTCACCAAATCCCGTATTTTTTACAACAATATCGGCCAAGAATAGATGATGGTTAACCACAACAATATCGGCATTCAGTGCTTTTCGTCTGGCTTTGACTACATAACATTCATCAAAATTAGGGCAATCACTTCCTAAACAATTATCGTTGGTACTGGTTAAAATTGGCCAAATTGGATTACTTTCAGTAACAGTAGTACATTTACTGATATCGCCATCAGTAGTTTTAGTAGACCACTGTTTGACTCGTACTAAATCAGTCTGCATGGGTTTTGTTAGTTCACCTGGTGCGGTATTATGATGAATCAATCTTTCCAAACACAAATAATTTGCTCTACCTTTTAAAAGGGCTAATTTTCCCGTAAAACCAAGTGCTTTTTTTATAATGGGTATATCTTTAGAATAAAGTTGATCTTGAAGGTTTTTTGAACCAGTTGAAATAATCACTTTTTTATTACTGCGGAAAGCTGGCACAAGATAGGCGAACGTTTTTCCTGTACCTGTTCCCGCTTCAATAACCAAATTTTTATCGTCTACAATAGCCTGACTTATTTTAGCAGCCATTCTCTGTTGTGGTTCACGGGGAACAAAATCTTTAATCGTCTTAGCGAGTAAGCCATTCGGAGCAAAATCATCACACACTAATACATCAACCCTTTCAAAAAAATGGCACTATTATGCCTGATAAAAGCTAAAATAGAAAATTTCACTAACTTGGCCAATGATAACCGTTTTCATCATCATTGATAATCAATCGCTACCCTAAAATAAATGATTTTTAATTAGCTAGATATTCATTACTAAATAAATTGGATAAACTTTAACCTATTACATGGATATGAATAAACGATTAGTTAATTCATTGATTTTTTTATAATATATTTGAGGAATAGTTATTTATTCCTTTTTCATCATTTTGCCCAATCGTGCTATTGGGCTTTTTTATTTATTTAGATAGTTAATGTGATTTTATCTATTTATCACTTGCTATATTGATAATGCTTATTTCTTTAAATTCATATAGAATGGCAATGATTTTTTTATTATAAGTTAGCATGTCTATTTTTCTAAGTGAATTTGATGAAAAAACTATTTATATTTCTTTTACTTAATGTTTTATTTTCTTCTTTAGTTGCCATTAAGTACTTTTTAGTACCGGGTATATCCTTGAATTGTATTAGCATTCTATTTGCTTTTTTTGCTGTACTCAGTCAAACTTTTATTTTTTATTTACTGCTATCAATTATTTGTTTTAGTTTACTTTTGTGTATAAGAAAAACTCCTCGATTTTTACACAATATATTACTTGCCGTGATCTTTGGCGCTACGCTAATTATGCTTTATATTGATACAGTTACATTTGAACAATACCGATTTCATATTAATCAATCAGTATTATCGTTAGTTTTATCAGGACAAGTTGTCGATTTTTCTATGGCTACCTGTCTTTTAATGTTTGTGCTAATTCTTTCGGTAATTTTAATTGAATACACAATATTATGTCTGATTGATCGTTATCTTAACAATCAAGCACTGCAAGCAAAAACCAAACGAAAATGGCTCAAAATCTCGTTAATTTTCTTCATTTTTAGCCTACTAATGAGTAATATTGTTTATATGATCTCAGCTTATTATGCCTATGCACCCATTGTGGTAATCAAAGAGTATATTCCTCACTATTATCCACTAACTTCAAAAAAAATAATGGGTATTTTTGATAAAGAAGGTTTACAAAAGAATATCCGCACTACCGTTAATTTTAAAAGTAATGTTATATACCCCAAACATTCACTTCAAATCGCATCAAATCCTAACCCAAAAAATATTATTTTTATCGTTTTAGATTCTTGGCGTTATGACACATTTAATCAAGAAAATACACCCAATACCTATAAATTTGTGCAACAACATGATGGTGTAATTTTTAATAATCATTACTCTACCGGTAATGCAACACGCACAGGTATTTTTGGGCTATTCTATGGTATTCCCGGTACTTACTGGCAAAGTTTTTTCAATAATAGTATTCCTTCGTTATTTGTGACGACATTACAAAAAGAAAACTATAACATTGGTATCTTCTCTTCAGCAAAAATATCAGCACCTGAATTTGATAGAACAGCCTTTGTCAGTATAGAAAACTTACGCATTAATAGTGCTGGTAATAGTGCATCTGAAAGAGATGTAAATTTAACTAAAGATTGGTTAACCTGGTTTAATAGTCGTGATACATCACGTCCATCATTTTCATTCTTATTTTATGATCAACCCCATGGTTACGATTTTCTAAAAGATTTAGATTTGAAATATCAACCGATAAGTGATATTAACTATTTAAGTCTAAGTAATGATACTAACCCAGAACCCATATTCAATCGCTATAAAATGAGTGTTTATTCGGTCGATTATTTATTACAACAAGTTTACACTGAGTTAGAAAATTCAGGTACGCTTGATAATACCATTATTATTATCACTGGCGATCATTCTCAAGAAATGAATGATAATCATATGGGATTTTGGGGTCATAATGGTAATTATACCGATGCTCAAACTAAAGTACCGTTTATTGTTATTGGTAGTAATGGCGAAGAGGCTTATCAACTTAACAAGAATGCCTTAGCGAATGTTTTAACAAGTCACGAAGATGTTGTACCATCTTTGATGAAGCATTATTTATCAGTGACGAATGATATTCAAGATTATTCAACAGGTTACGATTTATTTAGGCCTATTAGCAATCGCAATTGGCTATTGATGTCTAATTATAGTAGTTATGCTGTGCGCACACCGAAAAATATTTATCTAGTTAATAGTGTCGGTTTTAGTCATTATATGGATCAATATAACAAAACCGTGGATGATGTTCCTAATTACCAATATATTCATCAGGCTTTAAATAATATGAAATATTTTTATGAGCATTGATCGCTACCAACATATTTTATCAGGTCTTATTAAGCTATTTTTAATAAGACCAATTGTTATTTAATAATCAATTTGATATTAAATAGACCCTATTAACTAACATCACTTAAAAAATGGATTCTAATTATTCCGGTCAATTAAAAAATAAACGTGTTAAAATAATCATTAACAATAAATTTTTTTAACTTTGTAATTAATTATTTATGATTAAGTCGACTTCCTTAGAAAATTTTACTATTCATGCTAGTGATAATCAGTATGTCACTATGCTAAAACAATTTTTGTCCAAACAAATACCCTACCAAACTTTAACTGAAAAAAAAACACGTGCTGTTTGGTTAATTGAAGTTGATGGTAAAAAATATACGATAAAATGGGATAGTGAAAAAATTGCTCATTTTGATCAAAAAATCAAACTCTTTCTGCAAGGGTCATTTTATTTCAATCTTCAACAACGTATTGAAAAAGCAAAACAACAGGGTTGCAATCTGGTTGGCAGCATTTTTGTGGTCGCTCAGTATAGAACCCATAATATTTTAGAGACTTTTTTACTCAGTGAATATGTTGAAGGCAAACCAATTAAGGATTTTTGTGACGATTATTCACCTTTAACTATGAAAATAAAAACGGCAGTGAAACAATTACATCAATACGGATTAGCATCATGCGATTTGAATCCTTTTAATATTTTGCTGAATGAAAATAATGACATTAAATTTATTGATTTATCAGATAATGGTATGTTTTGTATTGCTAAAGCTAAAGATGCTCGTCATCTGAAACGTTATTATGATATTAATTTAAATGAAAAACCTGGGCTTTTATATCATTTTGTTGGATTAAGAGATAAATGGATTAAATTTTCCAGAAAGTTAAGAAATAAAAAATAGTTAACCATTTTATAGGATTCTTATTAGTTTAAAATTATGAAAAACATTATTTATCTCACACCAGAAAATTATATTGGCAAGGGGTTACATCGTAAATGTTATCGTCATCCCGAAGATCAAAATAAATGTATCAAAATTAATTATAATGCTGGTGCCGAAACAGAAACGAATCGCGAAGTAAAATACTATAATCATCTACTTAAACGCCATATTCGTTGGAACTGTTTATCAAAATACTATGGTCCAATTGACACCGATTTAGGTATTGGTCATGTTTATGACTTAATTCGTGACGATAATAATCAAATCTCCATCTCACTGGAAAATTATCTAAAACAAGCATTAACCGATAAAGAGATAACTGATCTGGCTTTGGCATTAAATCATTTATATGATGCTCTTCAAAAAGATCGCATTATTACCATGACAATAAAAAGTAAAAATATCTTGTATCAAAAACGTCATATTGGTAATCGCTTGGTGATTATCGATAATATAGGTAACGCGCGACTCATAAAAATTGATAATTATTGTCGCTATTTTGCTAAACGTTCCATCGATAGAAAATGGCAACGTTTTATAGCAAGTATTAAAAAAGAAAACTCAACAGTCCTAGAAGCTTATTTTAAATTAGTGACTAAATAGATGGATTGTTACTAGAAAGATGAGTAAATCTATTTCTACTCATCTTTATTATAATTTATTTAAGGTTTTCTTAAACCAAGTTTAATTCTAATGTTTTTAAAAGTTTTTTTCAGATTTTTAATTGATATATAAATATAATAACCTAGATCTTGTTTGGTATTTTTTATACCTAAATATTTTTGTAATTCCATTCTATCTTTAGCTCGGCTGACACAAGTACATTTTTTACCCGAAAGATCGATTAATTTAATCCCATCTTTAGTTAACATCGTATTTTCCTTGTGTGGCGCGCCACTCACCATATCATAACTATGAATTTGCTCGATAACCTGAGTAATCTCTAACTTTAACTCATCGGAAATCGGTTCCAAATCACGAATTTGAATGCCATCAATATATTCCATTAAAATAATATGAACATAAGCATAATTACATATTTTTTTTTGTGCTAAAAGATAAATATCATTAATCATACTCGCACCATGAATAACTGCATTATTAGTACGATAAATTAAACTTTGATAAAAATCACGTTTAATTAAGGATTTCAAAATACGTTCAAATCGTTTGGTTTTTGGTACATAAAGCTTTAAAACCATTGGCCCTTTTTCAGTATCAATCAACCACACTTTGGTTTCATCTTCACTGCGTAATAATTTCTTTATAGCCATACGATTTGATAAAAATTCATCTAATATTTTTTCATAAAAACTATCATTATCTTTAATAAAAACGGTCAGCTTCCCTATTTTCTTTTTAAAAATCATATTACCAAATTCCCGAGATGTTTCTAAAATTTCGCACTGTATTAACTGGTTGTTAATACTACTTAATTAATCATTATTTTTCCATGAAAAAACTATTTTATGAGATAAAAATTTTTTTATTTCTAAATGTTATATTTTCACATGTTGAATAATATTATCCACAGACATTATCATAATTATATGATAGTGATCAGATGTAATAGCATGCATGTGTTAAATATTCATTTAAACGTCACAAGTGATATTAGATATCGTTTGTATTAAATATAAATATTTAGTAGATCGCGTTATTGGTTTTAACAAAATGTCAAACATTTATATTTACGCTTCAGATAGTTGTTTTGCTCAAAAAGCTTATATGGAAAATTTTTTGTATAACGAACTGTTGTCGGGATAATTTGGTTTTGAAAACGTGTGTTGTCAGTTCGCATACCAAAATAAAGGTTGTAACTGCACAGCTCTAAACTAGAAAGACTCATTATTAAACAATAGACGAACAATATTCTATGCTGCCACTTAGTATTACAAAAAACATCGATTTAATAAAATGCTTAAGCTATCTGAGTAAAGTTCACACCAGACGATCATGTAAATGGTAAAATCTTAGCGATGACACTTTTGGAATATACCACAACACATGCTCTTCATCATCTAGCACAAACTACCACTGATATTATTCTGGCAAAAATTGCCTTAAATTATATTTTTTCCTACATTATGAATATTGATTTAATCGCTTGTAGTTTTCATTACTCAATATTTGTTTAATCTAGCGCAATTATTGACGATTTATGTGAAATTATGACCACAACCCATTGAATTATTTTTTAACAGAAGAAACAAAAAGAGTTATAAAATCCATATCTGTAAGTGATAGGTCACTCGATGTGATTAATAAAAATACCTTATAACAAGTGACCCTTTTATTTATTATCGCTAATCCATTATTTAAAAATTTTATACCAATAATATTTAAAATAACTTAATAAGCCCGCCATTGGCTTTCTTTGGTGAAATTGATGTTTTGCACAATATCGCCACTGATTGGCATTCATAGCAACTAATAATGGATCATTTTGCCAAGGAGAATGCCTTTTCGCTTCTATAAAGTAATTTGCACATGGATACGCTGCAGCCCATGTATGCCAAGGTTTTGTTGGTCCGATATAATGAATAAATATGGTTGCATCATCAATCGGATTTGGGTAATAAGTCCCTTTTGCCGCTTTTAGCTCATAATTAATACTATATTGACGATTATAACGTTTATCTAAGAAATAGACTTGACCAACAATGATCATATTTAAGAGATCTTGATCTAAATAAGCTAATTTGCTTCTAATACTTTCTTGAGCTAAAAGTGTCATCGCTTTACCACTAACATCATCTTCTTGCCACTTTTTGATATTAATATAAAGAAAACCCGCATTAAAATAGCCCAATATCAAATTATCAATAGCTAAACGTTGCGCACATTTTTGCCACCATGGAGATTCACCTTCAGTTACAGCCGCGGCTACATATTCATCAATATCAAGGTTAATTAATTCTTCAAGTGATCCCTTACAAATAATATCGGCATCAATATAAAGTAATCTATCGATAGTGGGGTATAAAATATCAGCGATAATAAAACGAAAATACGTAGCATAAGACCAATTTTTAGTACTCGGTAATTTTTTAAGCTCTTGGCAATTTACCAAATAAATTGAAATACTTGTCTGATATTGCTGGGCGAGTGCTTTAAATTTCGCTTTGAAATCATCATCCAAATAATCAGTAAAAATATGAAACTGAAATTTTTGGTTTTTATTATTTAGCAATATTGACGAAATCGATATTGCACAACCAAATAAAAAATTCTTGTCTATTCCGTAGGCAATATTAAACGAAGAATTTATATCATTTTGATCATCGAAATAATTATAATTTAGTACGTTAGAAATAACTTGGTCTTGATTAAAGTACATGTCGGTCTCTTTTAATTAAAATGGTTTATGATCCAATGTAAACGTTGTTTAACGTTTTGATAGTATTCATCATCATAAAACGATTTAATAGATATTTTAATTTGCTCAGATGATGGCAACACTTTGCCATCTATAATAGCCGTTATCTCGGTACGGAGAATGTCCAGCTCACCTAATGGATATAATTTGCCATTAATATCATTTTGGATAATATCCGCAGGGCCAGAAGGACAGTCAGAACTAATACAATATATACCATATGACATTGCTTCTACTAATACCAAACCAAATCCTTCAAAAGAAGAAGTTAACAGTAATGCATTAATTTGTTTGATATTTTTTTTAACATAATCCCAAGGCTCTGGTTGCCAGCCATGCCATTTTATTTTATTTTCAATACCTAATTGCATTACATAATCTTGACATAAAGCTTTATCAGAACCATTACCAATGATATGCAATACCCAATTACCTGTAATTTGAGCAAAGGTATCAAACATATCTTTTAAGCGCTTTTGACCTTCATATTTCAATCGACCAATATAAATAAATGTTTTTGGCTTATTAGGATCTGGTCTGGCTATTGCATCAGAATGATTGGTTACGGGATTAAAAATAGTGAATATTTTATCATTAGCTATGCCTCGTTTATTTAACTGTTGTTGAATACCTCGACTAATTGCAAAATGATAATCGGCATAAGTGACACATTCTGGATGCTTTTTATGTTCTAAGGAATAATGAACCCAAGAAACTAATGGGATAGATAATTGCGTTTTTTTTATCGCTTTAGCTGCCAATTCACAGGTTGTAATATCAAATGAGATAATCACATCAGGTTGATAATTCTTGATAAATTTTGTTAATGAATTGACATATTGCATTTTTCGGATAAAAGAAATATTCAATTTTGCATATTCAAAAAAGGTTTTTTTATTTATTAACCATGTTTTATCAAATTTGTTATTACGACATAAAAAATAGAGCATATATTGATGTTGCTCTTGTGTATCATTTTCAATAAATTGCGTTAATTTTTTTATAACCGTCTCCGTACCACCAAATCCGGAAAGGGCTTCACCAACAAATAGTATTTTCATGACATGCCATATAAATTTTAAATTTATGGAATTATACTTAAATAAATAGTATTAGTATATTTTTAGTAAAATAAACCATGATCTAACCATTTATTAGCTAATTGAAAATATAAAAATATCGAAATAACTAAATAAAAGCAAACAGTTTGAAAATTCATGTTTTGTTAACAATATCGTAACTTAATAGCCCTATAATTTAACGATTCGTTACTTAAAAATGATCCCTTTTAAATAGGATTCACTATTACCTCTATAAATCATCAAAATATTATTCTATTTTACAAATAAAGTTAGCATTATTATATTAAATTGATATTGATACATGCATTTGACAATACAAAGCCAATTTAATGATATTAGATATCATCAAAATAGCGGCGATTGGAAATCGCACTCCTTTAAAACTTAAAAAAAAATTTTTAGCAACTGATATCACAGATATTAACTGATCAAGATTAGTTATATTGAGTTCATTACGGATTTTATTGTAGGGTGATATTTTAAATCTAATGAGCTAGATTCTAATTAATTATTGTTGTTTGATATAGAAAAATTGAAATAAAACTTTTTGAATATTAAGAAATCCATTATAATCGCATCCGCTATTTTATCTTAATCGCTAAATATACCTAAATCTGAATTTATAACAATTTTACAAAATGATCAATTGAAAGGTTATCATTTCTTATGCACAGTATACCAAAGAAGATTCACTATGTGTGGCTTGGTGATTCACCAAAAAATGATTTTATTTTAAAATGTATTGATAGCTGGAAAAAATATTTCCCAGATTTTGAAATAAAGGAATGGAATAATGATTCTTTTTCATTTATAAAAAATGATTATGCTCTGGAAGCTTTCAATAATAGGAAATGGGCTTTTGCATCTGATTATATAAGACTTTATGCATTGTATCATGAAGGTGGTATTTATTTAGATACAGATGTTGAAGTAACTAATACATTTGAAAATTTTATGCACTTAGATTTTTTTACCAGTCATGAAATTCATAAAAAATCTTGTTTCCCAATAGCATCAGCTGTTATAGGAGCTCAAAAGGGAAATAAAATAATTGGAGATTTATTACATTTATATAGTGGATTAAAATTCAAAAATAATAATGAATTTGATTTAATGCCTATTACAATTAGAATCACCAATTATTTTGAAAAAGCTTTTAATTTATTGCCACCGTATAATCCCAACGGCCAAGTTCAGTTAATGAATAATGCTATTATTTTCCCTTCTTATTATTTTTGTATGCCCGAAATTAACAAAAATAATTATGCTATACACCATTTCATGGGGTCATGGTTACCTGATTATGCAAGAAGGGATAAGTTAACCTTTTTCAAAAAAATAATTCTAACTAGATTCTTAAAAAGAAGAGATTCTGATGATTATGGATTGGCAAAAAATGAAAAATTATTATTTAAATTTAAAATATCCTCACGAAAAGAATTCGCTTTAATTTTAAAACACTAGTTTTACTTAACTAAATAATATAATTACTTCATTTTTGTATGAGTTATCACAGTATAAAATACACAGTTCTTTTATTTGAATTTTTCACGCTTCATTGAAATTACCAATATCGTTGAACAAAAAGAACAATATTTTTAATTTTAAACATAATGATTATGTTGTTATATCTCTAACAAAAGAATTTTAACTACTAATGTTGCGATTAGATTTAACGAAAAACTTATTTTTATTTTTTATACAATAGAGCTCTCCAATTTTTAATAAATAGACTTCGAAGTTAATGATTTAAATTAGGATTTATATACTTGTATCTTCTGTTTTGGTTTTATAAAAATACGCCATAAAAAGCGCTTAAATCGTTTTCTTTTTTCATAATTCTTAAACAGATTATTTCGATAAGTTTTTCTCTTTTCAACTAATAGCTTTCGGTCATCTTCGATAGATGAATTCGATTTATCTTTATCATTCGAACTCAATAAATGTGGTACAGTGGCATAGATTTTTGTGCCTGTACACATTTTGAAAATCTTAAACATGTCAGCTTCATAACGTATCGGATAAAGAAACTTTACCATCGATTTTGCTGCTTCTAATGTAATAATATAACCCGTAGTTGTTGTTGCACTTTCAACGGGATAGATATCAAAACTTCCTATTTTGATTTTTTTATTAACAATATATTTAAAGTCATCAATCAGAAGAAAAATACCTTCTTTAGTATTAAATTTTTCAAAGTCAGCAATAAAATTTGGTAACTGTGAACTTAAAACCGCATCATCTTCCAAGATCATAGCATAAGGGAGATTATTTTTGATAATATCTTCGTAGATTTTAATATGACTTAAGGCACAACCAATTTCACCTCTGGTTAAATAACAATTAGGATAATCCAGCACATTTGATTTTAAATATTCTTCTGATAATTCAGCACCATATACCCCATCAAAAATATCTATATCTAAATTTAGTTTTTTACATTCGTTGATAATATAATTTTTCTTCTCAGTTTGCGAAGCGAGATTTATAGCATAAATTTTCAACTCAATACTCCCAAATTTAATTTTTTTTATAAATTTTTATTTACCAATCCCATATTCCCGCAATTTATTTGCAACTGCAGTATGAGATATTCCTAGGCGTTTTGAAAGTTTTCTCGAACTCGGGTAAGTTTGATAAAGTTGTTGTAGTATTTGTTTTTCAAACTGTTTAGTCATTTCGTCTAACGTTTTGCCTTCAATATTGTTATCTGTCAACTGTAGGATACTTTCCATTTTTTTTGGCAGGAGAATGTCTTTCTCGGTCAGTTGAGCACTATTAAGTTGTGCTAAAGCAGAGTATAGAATATTTTTTAATTCTCTGACATTGCCAGGCCAAGAATAACTTAATAATGCCTGCTCGGCTGATTGACTTAATGTGGGTGGCAAAATACCATGCTTATTAGCAAATTCATTGATAAAATAAACAGCTAACGCGATAATATCATCTTGACGATCTTTTAAATCAGGTAAAGAAAGTGGTAATACATTTAAACGATAATAAAGGTCTTCCCGAAATTTGCCTTGTTTTACCAGAGAATAAAGATCAACTTTGGTAGCGCAAATAATTCTTACATTGACTCTAACTTCATTATCATCACCAACCCGTCTAAAAGAACCATCGTTGATAAAACGAATCAATTTAGTTTGCATTCGGTACGACATTTCATCAATGCCATCCAATAATACTGATCCGCCATTGGCTTGCTCAAAAAAACCTTTTTTACCATCAACTGCGCCTGGATAAGCGCCTGGAGCATGACCATAAAGCTCACTCTCAACGACCTCATCTGGCATGGCTGCACAATTTAACCCTAGAAAAATCTGATCCCCACGTTGGCTGTATTGATGGCAAGTTAGAGCCAAGAGATCTTTTCCACTTCCGGTCGAACCCGAAATAAGCAACGGTTCAGACTGACGGGAGAAGGCCTTAGCCTGTTTGATTAACTTCTGCATTGTTAGGCTAATTGCGGTGAACACATCAAAGGCTTGTTGATGGACTCTATTTTCGATTATCAAACTATTTTTTAGATAATTCACGGGTTGAATGATCAAAATTAAACGTTCGATGTTATCGATTATTTGTAACAAATAATACTGTTGATTAATAATAATTTTAATATTATTTAAGTCTGAAACAGGTAAACGCTCATCAAGCTTAAAAAGCTGGTGAAGGTTAACTTTAAAATTGTGCTTTGCCGTATCTTTTAATAAAAATTCCGGCAATGAAAATAGGGTTTGCGCAACTTGATTGAGTTCAATCAATAATCCATTAGATGCTACTGCCAAAAAAGCCACCGGTGAATAGATATTTTGATGCATTATTTATTACCTAATTGATTGAGCGATTGTTGCCATAATTCATTGAGTTGGGTTAAAGATTGGTGGCGTATCTTCCATTCATGGCTATTAACTAATGTATGATAATCAACTTTTGTATGACTCAATAATGATTTAGGTTTTTCACTCGTTATATTATCTAGATCCGCTAATATCGACAATGTACCTTCTCGATTGTTACATGCTAGTAAAATATCACACCCAGCAGCTAATGCAGCTTGCGCTCGTTCTGCATAATTACCGAGAAAAGCTGCACCCTCCATTGAAAGATCGTCCGAAAATATAATTCCTTTGAAGGCTAATTTATCTTTTAATACCGTTTTTAACCAAAACGGTGAGCCACTTGCAGGCTTATTATCAATAGCAGAATAAATTACATGTGCTGGCATAATAGCATCCAGTTTATTTGCTTTAATAAGATCAGCAAAAATCTGCATATCGTTGTAAACCTCTGTTTGATTACGGTTGTCAACTGGCGTTTCTTTATGGGAGTCGGCAATAACCGCCCCATGCCCTGGAAAGTGTTTACCGACTGTTTTCATACCAGCATTATGCATACCATCTATCATTGCTGATGCGATCTTTTCAGCAATAACCCGATCCGAGTGAAATGAGCGTGAACCGATAGCTAGACAGTCATGGCCTAAATCCAAAACCGGAGCAAAACTTAAATCAATATCAAACGCCATTAGCTCCATGGCTAATAACCAGCCAGCATCGAAAGCAAGTTTTATTGCTGATTTTAAATCACATAATTTGCCATAAGCTTGAGCGGGTGGTAATAAAGTAAAACCATGTTTAAAACGCTGTACCCTTCCACCTTCATGATCAACCGTAATTAATAGTCGTTCAGCAGTACATGCTCGTATTTCGCGAATTAATTCAGTAAGCTGTTGAGGATTTTCAAAATTGCGACCAAACAGAATGACACCTGCAACACTGTTATTTTGCAGCAATCTTCTATCATCATCACAGAGCACTAAGCCCTGTACATCAATCATTAATGGTCCCATTTATCTCTCACTTTTTGACGCAGGTTTAGCTTTTAGTTGCTCGGTCGATGATTGCCAGATTTTTTTGCCGGTCTCGACAGAGACTAATTCCATAACAACATCAACAGGAGTATCCGGTAAGTTAGATTGCTCGTTAACTGTAGTAAATAACAGATAATCAGCCTTAACATTTTTTGCTAACGTCAGCATTTTACTACGTGAAACGGATGAATCGTTATAAGGAATACCTAAGACCGATTTAGATTGATTTATTATTAATCTATCGATAATGTTAAAAACCGGTTTTTGCGATATTAATTTGACAATAATTTTATTCATTTCAGTTGATGATACATATTGGCTACTATAATTTTTCGCGTCACTAATTAATAGCTGATTATTTTCATCTATTTTGACCGTTCTTAGTAAATTTTTTACTAATGGTTGAATAACTGGTTGCCAGTTTGTTTGAATAAGTTTTGGTGGTTGTTCCAATAATTTTGGCGCTTGCGCTGTTACCGGTGATTCATCAATAGTGATAATCGGCGCTGCTTGTGATTGTTTATTGGTTTTTGTCAACGTTTGACATCCGCTTAACATTAAAAATACTGCAAAAATAATAGTACTTCGAAAATATTTCATGATTTACCATCCTGCTCTGAATTTATTCGACCAACTTACCTAAATTTTTACCACCCAGTAGATGCATATGTAAATGAAATACTTCTTGACCTGCATCTTTATTGCAATTCATTATCAGACGATAACCAGAATCATCAATCCCCTCTTGTTTAGCAATTTTAGCCGCGACAGTAAATAGGTGACCTAATATTTTTTCATCATGCTCACTAATATCATTGACAGTTGGGATAATTTTATTGGGTATGATCAAAATATGTACAGGTGCTTGGGGTGAAATATCTCGAAAAGCAGTTACAAAATCATCTTGATAGACAATATCAGATGGAATTTCACGGCGAATAATTCTGCTAAAAATTGTTTCTTGAACCATAGGTTTACCTTTTTGTTTTCAGTTATTATCAATAATCATTTTACATATCAATATTATTATGATGTTGATAAATTGCGATTAAGCTGTTATTTATTAACATCTAAAAATTTGTTATCAAAGGTTCATCAATTCAGCACATATTAACATATTGTTACACCAAATAAATGGCTAAAATTATTAGTTGTTGCCTCAGCGAGCATCTCCAACGAAGTTCCTTTTAATATAGACAAATATTCAGCAACTTGCCGCACATTAGCCGGCTGATTTTCTTTGCCTCTAAAAGGAACTGGGGCTAAATAGGGTGAATCAGTTTCGATTAATAGACGATCTAAAGGCACAAATTTTGCCACCTCACGTAACTCAGCAGCATTATTAAAAGTAATAATTCCTGAAAAAGAAATATAAAAACCTAAATCAAGTAATTGTCGAGCAGTATCCTGATCTTCAGTAAAACAGTGTAATACCCCTGAATAAGCATTTTCTGATTTAATCAGATCTAAGGTATCTTTTCTCGCTTGACGTGTGTGGACAATAATCGGTTTTTTGAGTTCTTTTCCTAAATGGATATGCTCTGCGAACGCAGCTTTTTGTTGTTTTACATTATCTTGTTGATAATAGTAATCTAATCCTGTCTCTCCAAGTGCAATAACGTGCTTATTAGTCGCTAACTGTCGAAATAATGTCAAGTCAAAAGGCTCATCCCCTAGATTCAGTGGATGAACACCGCAAGAGAGTGATATTTTATCAAAATATTGATCTAATAATTGGTACATCGATTGAAAACCAGACAGTGTGGTGGCGACACTTAAGATATGTTTTACATCTCGTTTATACGCCTCATCTAGCACTACATCAATAGTTTTTTGCTGATAATCTAAACTATCGAGATGGCAATGGGAATCAATTAAAAACATGGTTTCTTTCTCTTAAATTGGTATTTTTTATAAAAATACACGTTTGATTGGTAAAAAAGTATAGCAGTTATAATCTTTTTAAATACAAAAGCTGAAGTCTAGCATTTTACTTACTATGTTGCTTAAAATCACGGATCGGTTTAATCGTCGCCCAAGAGCGGCAGGCTGGGCATAACCAGTAAATTGAATTAACGGTAAAACCACACTTTTCGCAACTATAATTGGGAATAGATTTAATCTGCTCACCAACCATATTACGTAATAATAATAAACTTTCTTTAGCTTTGCCTTCTTCTGCTTCTGCCAAATGATAATCCATTAAGCGACAAAATCCTTTCAGATTAGGGTGTTTAACTAATTCACGATATATATAATACTGTGCTGCATCGCGGCCAGACTGCTCTTCTATCAAGTCAGCCAACATTAATTCCGCCATACTACCTGAATCAACTTCGACGCAACGTTTTAAAAATTCTTTGAATTCTTCTTGTGAATTGAGATATTGATAACAAGTTCTCAAAAAAGGCAATGCTTCACTAATAAATGCTTTATCTTGGTCTAGAATTTGAGTGAAATGATGAATAGCACTAATATAATTTTCTTGAGCCATATAGATTCGCCCAAACATTAATGAAGTTCTGGCACAATTAGGATCAGCTAATATTGATTTTTGTAAATAAAATAATGATTTATTAAAATCTTCACTCGCAATAGTTAATACGGCTAATTCACAATAAAATTGAGCGATATAACAGCTATATTTTTTTTCACCTAATTTAACTAACTTTGCCGCAGCTGAAATTGCTTTATTCCACTCACTAGTAGATTGATAAATAATAATTAATTGCTGTAACGCATATTGTTGAAAATCTTCTTCATCAATTAATTGAGTGAATATACTTTCAGCACGATCGTAAAAACCCGCCGTCATATAATCACGCCCCAATTGTTGCATGGCCAACAAGCGTTGCTCAAAAGATAACGAAGAGCTTTCCATCAAAGATTGGTGAATTCGAATCGCGCGATCAACTTCACCACGCGTTCGAAATAAATTCCCTAATGTTAAATGGGCTTCTAAAGTGCCGGAATCATCCTTTAACATATCTAAGAACAGATCAACCGCTTTATCGCGTTGGTTAGATAAAAGAAAATTTAAACCATCAACATATTCACGCGATAAGCGGTTTGAATCATTTTGATATTTTTGCTTTGCACTACGCCCCCCCATATACCATCCATAAGCAGCAGCAACAGGCAATAACAAAAATAATAATTCAAACATAATACGCTTCTATTTACGCTCTGTTAAAGTAGAGACTTGCTCTTTTTGACGTGTTACGATTTCTTCATCGTATTTTTTCTGCAATTTTTTTAGTTTACGCATTGTCGAAGACAATTTAAGTTTTTCTTTAAAATAAAAATAACCACTAAAGAGCCAACCTAACATAAATCCTATACCAAACAACATTGCCAATAGCGAAGACAATCTAAATTGGGATTGTGCAACCAAATAGTTAAATACAACATTTTGGTCATTATTAGCACCAAAAGTTATCGCGACCACAAAAATCACAATCAATACAAAAAATAGTAATATAAATTTCATTAATGTTTCCTTCAACTATTCATATTAATAAATCAAACAGAATATATTAAAATTATATACTTATTTAAAATCATTTTATAGTTTGACTTTTAGAGTATTAAATTTAACATTATAAAGTTCATTGTTTATTTTTAAACACGTATCGCTCAATTCCGAACGAATAAGTAAATAAAGCTATCAGCCATCCAATGAAGGTACTACATATCACATCAATCGGATGATGCATCCCTAATGTAAAACGACTGACTTGTACTAATATTGCCCAAGCTATAATAAGGCCGATAATTAGATAAGAACGCTTAAAATTTAATAAAAAGAAAACTAAAAACGCCCATGTTACCGCAAATAACGTATGTCCTGATGGAAAACTATAACCCGTTTCTTTCTGCCAATGTTGATATAACCAGTTCGGAACTTCTGAAGAGGATTGTAAATAAACTTGTAATAATGCTTGCCGTTCCATACGAGGTAAAGAATAAAAATACTTATCATTAATCTGATATTTATCAGCCATCCATAATACATATGGTCTTGGTTCGGCCATTAAATTTTTAATGCCAGATTTAATTATCTGACCTGCTACAATAGCAACAGCTAAAATCAATATTAATTTAATTAACAAGTTTTTTGATCTGATTTTTAGACATAACACCATTATCAATGAAAAAAAAATGCATGTAATAATGCTCCATGGGGAGCCAGCTGTTTCGGTTAGCCAATAAAAATAATAAGAATAATTATTTAACAATTCTGGCTGCCAACGCCAATTTATGGTTAAAAATATTAAAGGTGTAATTAAAAGAATTATTAGAATCAATAAGCTTTTACGAAAGTTTACAAACATAGATATTTTCATTGACTATAAAGAATTATGACATAATAACATAGTTATTAAACATCATACTATTATTTAGCGAAATGACTGTACAACAAATACATTCTTTGTAGCTAATTTTAACTTTATTTACACAAAATCAGCACAAAAAACTCACATCAATCAATATCAACATTGAATTAGATTTAAGATATAATAAGTCTTTTTTAAATGTTAAAAAACCTGGAGTTTTCAATGCAATTAAAACGTGTTGCTCAAGCAAAGCTACCTACCCCTTGGGGAACCTTTATCATCATCGGTTTTGAGGAACTGACCACCGGCAAGGATCATGTTGCAATGGTATTTGGTGATATCAATGAGCAACAACCTATTCTAACTAGAATTCACTCTGAATGTCTTACGGGTGATGCATTATTCAGCCTGCGTTGTGACTGTGGTTTTCAGCTTGAAGCAGCTTTAAAACAAATTGCTAAAGCAGGTAAAGGGATTTTGCTATATCATCGTCAGGAAGGTCGTAATATAGGCCTGCTTAATAAAATCAGAGCCTATGCATTACAAGATCAAGGTCTGGATACCGTTGAAGCAAATGAGCAATTGGGTTTTGCTGCTGATGAGCGCGATTTTACAATATGTGCCGATATGTTAAAACTTCTTGGCGTCAATAAAATCCAATTACTCACCAATAATCCAGAAAAAGTCAAAGTCCTACAGCAAGCAGGTATCACCATTACCGAACGAATTCCATTAGAAGTTGGCGAAAACCCGAATAATGAACATTATTTAGCAACCAAAGCACATAAAATGGGCCATATACTTCATTTACATCATAAATAAAAACATAATAAATTCGGAATAATTTTTCAAGTTACTGAATCAAATCACTTTTAGCCATAGCAGCACTTATCTAAAATAGGGCGGCTATGGTTAATATTTAAATTTGATATTAAATTAATCACCTTTCATTTGACTCGCGAAGAAAATAGTCTTAAGGTTTCTTTTTACGCTATAATAATATATCGGTGTAATATAATTATATTAAATATGCCACAATTTAGATTAGTAAATCTTTTAATATTATCTAAACTATAATATTGGAAATCACCAATACAACTGTTGGAATACAATTAAGAATTAATGCTATGATTAATAATGAAAATCTTTCTAGTCATACCCCAATGATGCGTTTGTATTAATCAATTGAATTTTAATTAGATTTTTTTAATTTAAATGATTTGTTATACTTTTTGTTACACTTTGAGGAGTCTGAATGATAAAAAAACTAACAATTTAACTACATTAAAATCAGGAAGTGGGTTAGTAAACTATATACACCACATAATTTTAGAATGCTTATAGCACTAAATTTCTAATGCAAGCCTATACTACAGTAATAAAATATTTACTTAGACTTCGAAAATTAGGAGTTATTCTCAATGTTAGAATGTAAATATACATCAATTATAAATTCCCCCATTGCTATTGCCGAATTTAAATATAAAGTGGCATGACGAGCTTCAATGTTAATTCTTTTATTTCCCAATCCATGTGAATCACTTGCTTTATTTCTCATTTTTGAAATAGAACTTAATATTTTTTCTAAACCAGACAACAGCATATTTATTCTTACATCATGATCTTTGTGAGTATGCATTTTATATAATTTTTTCACTTGATTATATAATTCAGAAATATTACCTTTATCAGCAGGCATTTCTCCTGACATTTCTATCACATAACAAAACACTTCTTCTAATAATGTCCTACTCTTAGTAAGAGCACTATCGAAATAACCATTTTCTATATCCTCAAATGCTCTATCTGACAACTCTTTAATATAATTTCTATCAATTATTTTTATCGCTGGAGATAATATTTTTATGGAATCATTAATTTTTTTTACCAAAAAATGATGATCTATTTTTACTAATTCATAATCACTGAAATATAAAATAGAATTAATTTTTTTTAATGCCTCGGATACTATGAATTGATATGTAATATCTATGTCATTAGTTGATAAATCGTTCAACTCTTTTACAAATTGTTTTTTTGAAAACAAATATGATAATAACTCAGGTACTTTATTATTTTGGATACAGAATTTTAATAAATTTTCTAAATACACCCATCTACTTAACTTATCCTTTGAATAATTAGTAGTTAATCCAAAAGTAGTTGAGATAGCACATAATTGAGGACCAGTTAAATAGGGCATACTTCTTTCTTGACCTAAGTATTGTCCAACATTGACATCACCATCTAGAATTTCTATGATTTGTTTGCTACAAAGCTGTTGATACATTTACAGAACTATCAATACAAATAAGTTAAAGTACCATTATATGATGTTTTTGTTTAAGTGCACTCAAAACATTCTATATAAGAAAAATTTTCACCTGGTACCAATTCAATTTTAACTTCATCTCCTTTTTTTATTTGTTCAAGAGATTTCTCAAAGATACATGGTAATACATTGCTTAATGTTATTTTAACTTTCGGCAATGTCAAAACATCACTAAAAACTTTGATAGTGTCTGCTGTTTTTGCGACAAAACATAATTTTATTAATTTTTTCATCTTAATATCTGATATTAACTTGTCAGTCACAATTATATCTATAATCGGATTCTCTTCAAAAAAATTAAAATTATAAATAATATTTGAATTGATTCTATCAACTGTTTCTTTTATTAATTTGTGTTCTTCTGCTGTAAATTGGACGTTTGACTGGTATTTAATAATTTTATTTAAATAGATTGCTAATTTTCTACATCTCTCTGTGTAATTTAACAAAGTCATTATATTTTTATAATTTCCTTTTTTTGGAATGAGAGAGTCAATAGTTGCTATATGATCTCCATCTTTTTCTAATTTACATTGCATATCCCATTTATCAGACAGTTTGTGAAAAAAAGAATAGCATTTACTGAAATATGGTAACTGATTGATATCCAAATCATTCCATAATTCATGTTTTAAAGAAAGAGTAAAAAAACAGTTTCCAATGGTTTGATTATCGTGCTCAAATTTTATAGATAACTTAATATGATTATTGAATCCAAAGGCTTCAATATTTCCACCTTGTTTACCATAAGAAAAATACCCTTTAAACTCTCCTATGGTTTCAATCAAATTAGTATCTTTCTGAATTAAATTTATAATAACCAAAATTTCTGTCTTTCTGGGACTAATTATTAGCTTTCCCATACGCCCTTGAGACAAAAAATTTAATAATTTAGAACTTTCACTATCTATATAACATTTATCGATAATCAAATCATTACCATACTTTATTAATTCATTATATCGGCAGTCTAATTCTCTAATTTTACTAGTATCACTATTTAGTTTTAACTTTATATTAACTGACTCACCTTTTTTAGCTGATAATAAATATGATGTTTGTCCTTGATAAAAGGATGAGTTAACTTCAAACCGAGGGTCTAATTTTTCTAAATAATCTTCAGCAGCATAATGAATATTACTAATTGCATTAGGTAAAAATGTTTGTGTTTTTTTTCCACAAGCGATAGCTAACATATTTGATAATTCTTTATTATCTGGCAAAGGTTTACCCATTTCTTGTGATGCTTTCTTTTCTGCTTCTTTTTTCCACTGATATAATAAATTAACAGGATATCCTGTTTCATCATTATCAATTCTGAAAGAACAATTTCTGCATAACCAAATAGCATTATCAATACTACTACGCTCTTTTTTGGTTATTTTTTCATCATACCTTGGACCACCTTTCGATGCTGCACAAATATGCGCCGCTGTTCCTAAATTATTAGCTTTATCAACTTTTTTTGTGGGTCCAGAAGTCACAACTCTACAATCTGGATTCGAACATCTATGCGCAACTCGTTCACGCAAAATCTGAATTATTTTTTTAGAAAAATTGTCTCGACTCATTTGACCTAAATCTCTAATAACGAAAACAATGCTCTAGAAACACTGTATTGATAATAACAAGAGCATCGTATTATATTTCTTATTTATTTACTAATAACTTTTTTTCTTTTTAAGTTTCTTCTCCCTAATATCTTCATCCCAAAAATGAGATTGTTACTATATCCTTAATTAAAGAAAGACAATATAACTTCTGTTCTTTCCAAAGTTGTTCCGTGAAACAAGGAACAAATTGGCGTTGTTCTAAAACTTTCGAAATCTTGTTTTTTTAATTACTTTACCATCTTAAATATATTTCGTTAAAAATAAAAAAATCATTTTCTAAATGATAAAATCGATTTTTTTTATTCAATAGATTGTAGTACATAAATTTTTTTCTTGTCACTCTATATTTTTTCAATTTTAAAAATTTTGCAAATTACATAACCATAAGCTAATTACATTTTTTTCGGAAAATAACCAATAGTCATTTCAACTAATTTACGATCTGTTATTGGATATCCACTATACAATGATAAATATAGTTGTTATTCTGCTGTCGACAAAGAAAGCTAAATCCCAGCAATGGCAACCGAAGCCATCTTGTTAACTGTGCAAGATATGATTGAATCAGGTGATTATGATGTTAAAGACATTCACAATGATCATATTTCGTATAAAAATAACAGTGAATATGAGTTGGCAGCACAAAACAAAACACGTTGATGATTTTTAGTTGTTAATTCATTATTGTATCTAAAATTTATTTAAACAATAAAAAACCCGCCAAAGCGGGTTAATACGAATTGCAATTAGCAATTATGCCTAAAGGGCTTTTTATCTAAGATTGAAATTACTGTATACTTTATATTCAATGAATTGATTAGTTGCTTTTATAATTTCTAATTCTACGCCTTTATATCTTATAACTTTTGATTCTGATAAATCATATTCAACATTATTTGAAAATGCAGGGCGAGCAAAATCATTATTAAATTCTTTATACCCAATGTTAATCTTATTCCCTACTTTACCATTATAGATTAGTATTTGTTGGAAAGCGTTTTGATAAGTTACGTTTTTCTTTTGGTACGAAAATGAAGCGTCACTTTTACATATAGATCCACCGCTAACAGTTACAATACATAAATCATTATCTTTTTTACTAATTCTAATTCCTACAGGTATATCCGCAAAGGTTGATTTTCCCACTGTCACTCCAGAATTTAACTCATTTAAACCAAAAAACAGGCATTTTTGATCTTCACCTACTTTGGGGTATTCTCCTGCATGAATTGTAAAATCTACCCCCCTACTAACTACTGTAGTTTGAGGAAAATAAATAACATCCCTTGATGCTACCGTTCCTTGTCTAACCATATCATCGCCAATAAAGGTTTTTGTAACAACATTCAAAGCCGGATAGCTTATTTGTTTAGTTTCAACTACATAATTATACTTCATAGTGTTACAAGCGGTTAAAACAAAACCAAATAAGCCTAAAAAGATAACTTTTTTCATACCATTCTCCTTATTTTTTAGGTATGGTATGTTATTTAAAGGGTTTGGGCAATAAAAAAACCTACCGAAGCGGGTTGTTGGTATTTAATTTTGTTAGCAATGTCTAATAACTGGCAAGACATTGTTCCATTTATCGATAATATTTTTGGCTTTAATATGCGCTGTTTCTCTATTAATGATTATTCTAGCATCATTTAAAGTCCGCTTATATTCATGAGACATTGAATAGAAAGCCCCTCTAAAACCTGAATCAATCACTCTCAATGCAGGCTCTAAATTCTATTTGATATCGCATTCTTTCAGCGGCTTTATATAACCAAGCTAAATCATACCAATCTTCATCAGATAATCCGCTTCGAGAATGAATACCACTTAACCACTTAATGGCTTCCTCGAATTTATTTGCTGGCAAATCTTGATAGCGAGGTATTTTGAATTGCTGATGTAGTTTGGTGTATATAGCTTGATGCCTTTCATCTGTTCGATAGACTCTCTCATTAACAGCTTGTTGAATTGCTTGTTGTTGTTCTAGTGAAATTGTATTAGGGTATTGTTGTGCTACTTTTGGCATAAAGTGGTTATAAAGTGCATCGAAACATTCAAGCTGATATTGTTCTAGTGTTGCTCTAATTTCTGGTTTTACCCGACTAGTTTCAATACCGAAAAGCCAACCGTTGATCATTGAAATTGGCAAACAAATGTACTCTTGAGTACCACTTTTAGAAGGTATTGTCATCATGACAACACCTCGACTAAGTACATGATGACGTTGAATTCTTTTGAATTGTGCTGCCCAATTTAACCCTATATTTTCACATACTGGTTTCATTGCGACATACGGTTTATTTTGGTGATTAAGAACGATTAATTGTTGATTGTGAAACTGAATTGTTTCTAATTTTGTGTTTGACATGCTATATCCTCGTAATTACCCCCTTTTTTAGAGGGCTTATAATTTGTTGTTCATTGGTTAAGCGATTTCTTTATTAATAAGATAATTTTTTATTACATCTATTGCTTTTTCGTTATATTTAAAAGTTTCAACCTGTTTATCTGATGAGCGAGATTTATCTAATACGAAAATTCCGTAGTCTTCTGTTTTTAAGTTGAGCTTATTAGCTATACGACCAATCATGTTTGAAGATATATTAAGCATATTACCGACATCGCTAGCCGAAAATGTTTTGTTTTCCAATCTCGGGAGCGGAATTATTTCTTCATTTACAGAACTATTAACCATTTTTGCGAAAATAACTTGCTGAGACGACTTACTAAGATTATTGAATCGATTACAAATAACTTCTGCTGATTTAGTTGCTATTGATATTGCTCTGGCTTTTCTATATTCAGCCAAGCCAATGTGTTTTGGTAAAACTGTTGGCTTTCTGTCTGTTGACCAATCTATTGCTTCTTCAAGTTCGTGCATACGATCAATAACTTTCATTCTCAAAGGAACGCTGTAGCCAGTTAATAAACATTCAATGTATTTTTTGGGGAGTAAATACTCTGTTTGTTGTTTATTTTGAACATCTTTATAGGTATGAGCAAAATTGCTCACACCTATTTCTAACTGTTCTAACATATTTTTAATATCACGTTTTACATCTGGATGACGTTTATTTGTCAACTCCGCAATTTCACGGCTAGACATGGTCAATTGACTTTTATTAACTAAAGATGTATCATTTTTCATTATATTATTTCCTTTAGGGTTGGGATTAATGATTGAGACCTCAGGTGTTGGCGCGCTTGGGGTTTTTGCTTTTTTAAATACCTGCAATTTTCTTTTCCTCCTCTGTTAATGTTTGTTTCAATCTATTAGTGATTTCTAAACTGATATTTCTATCATAATTTTTAGCTGAGTTTTTTAGGATAGTTTTCATCCAGTTGGGCGCTCGGGCTGATATAGACACTTTATTTTCTTCCAATGTTTTCTCCTTATTTGCTAAATATTGATTTACTTCTGCTATACCTGAAAACCTTCTATAGTGAGTAGTACAGTCTGTTAATAAATGTCTTTTATATTTATTAGCTGGTGTAGGAATATCTTCCTCTCCCCATCCTGCTGCAAATCGCTGATCTAAAGTTCTCGCATTGATTCCAAAAAGTTCAGCCCATTCATGTAAAGTTTTTATTTCGTTTCTGTATTCATAATAAACAGTCCCTACTTTTCTCCTTGGGTCAAAATTAGGATCTTGACTAGCCTACAAACGCCAACCTACACTTTTTCTACATCTTTCAGCACAATCTTTTGCGTTGTCAGACGGAGAACCAACATATAAATGTTCAGGATTACAGCATGACGGATTATCGCACTTGTGCAATACCCAAAAATTTTTGCTGTCTTGAGATATAGCGCCATAAGCTAATTCGTAAGCAATTCTATGAGTAGCCCAAGAATATCCTTCAAACCAAATCACACCATAACCATCATAATTTTTTGCTCCAGTCCATTCATGACAACCATTTTCAGATACGGATAATTTAGATTTTAATTTTTTATCTAATCCAATATGATTGCTTATTAAAGATATACTTTTTCTTGTTTTCATAATTAATAATTAAATGTCTTAAAGTGTCATGAAATGTATAGTATACTAATTTTAATAATTAACCATGTCAATACATTTCAATACTATTTATGACAAATAATGACACTTTTGCAAAACGATTAATACAAAGGCGAGCTCAACTTGAATATTCTCAAGAAGAATTATCAAAACGCACGGGTATCGCAGCAGCCCAAATATCTAGATATGAAGCAGGCATAAATAAACCGAGAGCTAATATAATTTCAAAACTAGCCAACCACTTAGGCGTGCCTTTTTCTTGGTTGGCGTACGGAGAAGAAACAGATTTATCTGATGAAGATAAAGGGAAAAAAGAAATTGGTGTCTACTTAAATTTACCAAAAGAAAAATACGATTTAATAATGGATCAAGCTAATAAACTTAATATGAATATTCAAACTTATCTACATAGAGTTGTTATACCAAATTACCTTGCCCAGAAAGAAGCTGATGCAGATAAAGCAAAAAAATAACCAATAAAAACCCTCTTAGAGGGTTTGATTAAATTGCTTTGGTAGTCAATAGTTAAATTCCATATTCATTAGCATTTTTATTTTATCCATTAATGAATACTCTTTTACGCGTTTTTTCAAAGTTAGTTTAGCATAAATATAATCTAAACTATCCTTACTAAAATCATGTCCATCTATATTTATATCGCCTACCCCGTCAATGTCTATTGTAGGAACGTTAGTAATAAAATATTCGCATGAGGAATATCCGACCAAGTCAACCCCAAGCCCGTTTTTAGAAGAAAACTTAACTATAGCTGTTATGTCATAAAAATTACTAGGATCACTATACTCCTCTTTTAAAATTTCACTTATTTTATATTCTGAGAAATATTTTTCAATTCTATCTTTATCCCAATTTTTTTTGTTATACAAAGATAAATCCAGAATTTTATAAGAAGATGGCGATACCATTCTTTCTTTTGTTGCAAATGAACAACGCTGTTTTAGGTCATACAAAAAAACGTCACTATCACTAATAGCCTCAGATACATAAATCAAAAATACTGCTATTGATATCACAATAAATATAATAAATACAATTAACTTTTTCATGCCATTCTCCTTATTTTTTAGGTAATAGTATGAAATTTAAACCATTAAATCAACGCTTATTTAGTAGCCCTCCTGGTCGCTGCTCATGTTGGATTTGAAGACGGATTGCTTCCTTTATATTTTTACCTAATTGCTTTCCTTCCTCATCTGATAAACCGCTATCACCGATATTAACGGGCACATTAACAGTTATATTACCGCCTGATTTATTCGATGTTTGCAAGAAGTCTTTTAAATCAGCATTGGTTCTAGCGTCAACAACACGCTTACCTTTATCTAATAACCACGTACCCTCACGAGGAATGCTGTCAATGCCGCTATGCGCCATACCGGATATGGTTTGTGCTGCGATTATCCCATAGAACAATTTTTTCAGTTTTAATCTTCTATCCTTACACCATCAGCTAAATTTAATCATTACCAGACTAAACTCTAATAATAAACTTTAATTTGCTTATAACTTAATCACCTCATTTTCAATACAGCCTATAAAGTGATACAATCATTTAATATTAAACTATGCCTAATATAATAAGTTTCACCGATTTTTAGGTTTTTTAAGACAGTTACCTTAATACTTAAAAGCAAAATCAAAGATTTTGCGAAAAAGTTAGTAAGATTATATATAGTAATCGCCTGAGTTTTAGATAAAAAAGAATTGATAATATGACCGAATACGACAACTTCACCGACCACACACCAATGATGCGACAATACCTAAAATTGAAAGCAGAAAATCCGGATATTTTACTGTTTTATCGTATGGGTGATTTTTATGAGATGTTTTATGATGATGCTAAACGGGCTTCGCAACTTCTTGATATCTCGTTAACTAAAAGAGGCTCTTCAAATGGTGAACCTATTCCAATGGCAGGCGTGCCTTATCATGCAGTTGAAAGTTATTTAGCAAAACTCATTGCGTTGGGTGAGTCGGTCGCAATTTGTGAGCAGATTGGCGATCCTGCTACCAGTAAAGGGCCTGTTGAGCGTAAGGTTGTTCGTATAGTCACTCCTGGCACAGTAAGTGATGAATTACTTTTAGAAGATCGAAAAGATAATTTGCTGGCTTCCATTTGGCAGCACAAAAATCATTTTGGTTATGCAACTCTTGATATCAGTTCTGGTCGTTTTTTTGTATTTGAATGCGATAACGTTGAAGCAATGCAAGCAGAACTACAGCGGACTAATCCAGTTGAACTCCTTTATCCTGAAGATTTCGAATCCATGTCATTAATTGACAATCGTAATGGCTTAAGACGGCGCCCATTGTGGGACTTCGATCTTGAAACAGCGAAACAACAGCTTAAGTTACAATTTGGAACGAATGATTTAGTCGGATTTGGGGTTGAGGATTGTTGTTATGCATTGTCTGCCGCTGGTTGTTTATTGCAATATGTGAAAGATACTCAGCGCACAGCCCTGCCCCATATTCGCTCTATCATTAAAGAGTCAGCCTATGATTTTGTTGTTTTAGATGCAGCTACTCGCCGAAACTTAGAAATCACCGAAAATTTATGTGGTGGCACTGAAAATACGGTTGCCGATATATTAGACAAAACGCAAACCGCTATGGGAAGCCGAATGTTAAAACGTTGGTTGCATTCGCCTATCCGTAATGTGGTTATTTTGCAAAATAGACAAGAAGCCATTAGCGAATTACAGCAAGATCTTAGTGATATTCAACCGATCTTAAAGCAAATTGGTGATCTGGAACGAATTTTAGCCAGATTAGCGTTAAGAACAGCACGCCCACGCGATTTTGCTCGTTTACGTGATGCCTATAATGTATTGCCAGAATTACAACAATTGTTAAATCATCACTCATCACCTTATTTAATTGCTTTACGAGCTAAAATCAATCAATTTGATCAGATAGCCGATCTTTTAAATCAAGCGATTGTTGAAGCCCCACCCGTTATTATTCGTGATGGAGGGGTGATTGCAACTGGCTATAATGCCGAATTAGATGAACTTCGTAATCTTGCTGACGGTGCAACGAATTATCTGGAACAACTTGAGATTCGCGAGCGTGAAACGCTAGGTATCGATACCTTAAAAGTCGGATTTAATGCGGTACATGGTTACTATATTCAAATCAGTCGAGGGCAAAGCCATTTAGCGCCGATTCACTATACCAGACGGCAAACATTGAAGAATGTTGAACGTTATATTATTCCAGAATTAAAAGAATATGAAGATAAAGTGTTAACCTCTAAAGGTCGTGCATTAGCTTTAGAAAAACAACTTTACGATCAACTTTTTGAGTTACTATTGCCTGATTTAGCGAATATGCAAATGAGTGCTGATGCAATAGCTGAACTTGATGTACTAACTAACCTTGCTGAACGTGCTTTAACACTTAATTATCAGTGCCCGACATTATCTAATAGCGCCGGAATTGAAATTAAAGATGGTCGACATGTCGTTATAGAGCAAGTTTTAAAAACACCATTTATTGCAAACTCGCTTTTGCTATCACCAAACCGCAGAATGCTTATTATTACGGGCCCAAATATGGGCGGGAAAAGCACCTATATGCGTCAGGCCGCATTGATTGTTTTACTGACTTATATTGGTAGCTTTGTTCCTGCATCTAAAGCAGTTATTGGGCCTGTTGATCGCATCTTTACGCGAATAGGTGCATCAGATGATTTGGCGTCGGGACGTTCGACCTTTATGGTTGAAATGACTGAAACAGCCAACATTATGCATAACGCAACTGAACAAAGCTTGGTACTCATGGATGAAATCGGTCGAGGCACATCAACCTATGATGGGCTTTCATTAGCTTGGGCATGTGCTGAAAATCTAGCTAATCACATTAAGGCGATGACCCTATTTGCGACCCATTACTTTGAATTAACCCAACTACCCAATCATATCAATGGCATCTATAATATTCATTTCGATGCCATTGAACATGACAATACCATTGCGTTTCGACACACCGTGCGGGAAGGTGCAGCAAATAAAAGTTATGGTATCGCAGTTGCAGGCTTAGCCGGAGTACCCAATACGATATTAAAACGAGCAAAACAGAAATTAAAAGAGTTAGAATCACTCTCACTACAAACCTCATGTAGTCATGTCGATAGTTCGCAATTAACCCTAATTACTGAACATGAAACATCAGAAGTTGAACAAGCTTTACATGATATTAATCCTGATAGTTTAACGCCCAAAGAAGCATTAAATATTTTATATCGCCTCAAAGGAATGTTGTAGTAAGCTACGTATGATCTTTTAAAAGGATATCAAATTAGAATTGCTATCCTTTGATTTATTACTCATGCGATGTGTGCTGCCATTGACCTAATAATTGTTGTCGTTGTTGTGAAGTATAAAAACTCCAGGCTATAAAGCGACTAATTTTCTGCCCTTGCGCCATCGGAACAGTAATAACATCTTGCGGATTAATTTGTTTCAATTTACGTTTAATGATCGCTAACGAATCCTTTTTTGAAATCAACGAGCTGAACCATAAGCAATGCTGTTTGTATAATGTACTCTCTTGAATCATTTTACCAATAAAAGCTACTTCTCCCCCTTTACACCATAATTCACTATTTTGCCCTCCAAAATTCTGCATAGGTTGTTTGGCAGGATCAAATGATTTTCCCAAATTAAATAACTTACGTTGTGTTGCTGCTTGTGCTTCGCTTAATGAAGCATGAAAAGGTGGATTACATAGTGTTAAAGCAAATCGTTCATGATGATTTATTACATTTTTAAAAATATGTTGATTATCTTTTTGCCAACGACACTCTAATGCTGATGACAAATTCCCATTTGCTTGAACAATCTGTTTAGCTAATTTAATAACTGTTTGATTAATATCACTTCCTATAAACGACCAACCATATTCAGCATGTCCAATAATGGGGTAAATCACATTCGCTCCTATACCAATATCTAACACGCGAATCCCTCGCCCTTTTGGTATTTTACCTTGATTGTCTTGTGCCAATAAATCAGCTAAATAGTGAATATAGTCAGCCCGACCTGGGATGGGTGGACATAAATAGTCTTTCGGGATATCCCAATAATTGATGCGATAAAATTGTAACAATAATGCTTTATTAAGCAATTTCACCGCATTCGGATCAGAAAAATCTATTGATAAGTTACCATATTGATTATGAGATACATATTGAGAAAATTCTGGTAATATCGCCATCAAAGTTTGAAAATCATAACCATTGCGATGTCGATTACGAGGATGTAGTTGTGATTTAAATGACTTAATGTTACTTCGATTCATATTCATCTCAATGATTAATGCTCCAAAACTCGCTATTATAATGATTTTTTTATTGTTATGAAATAAAGTAACTTAATCTAATTATAGTTAATACAACATATCCGATTTTTGTAAGCTTATTAAATACATTTAAACAACTATTAAGCTGAATAACAACTCATCGTTTTAATATCCAACTTATTCAAGGTCAGCATGTCTGACCGTCATTGACTGGCTGGTTTCTGCTTGCTGAGCCATTAAACACAATACCAGACTATCCGTTAAAAGTAAGCTAGATTGTTCAAATAATGAACCCATGGGTTGTTTACTTGTTCGCATTTCACACGGTATTGTTATCACACAATCAGCAAGTTTTGCTAGACTCAATGCCATATTGCTGGTAATTAAGGAAATATTAACCTTATTTGCTTTACGAGTTTCGCCTGTTCAATTAACGTAGCGTTGCCCCTGATCCTGAATTAATAATCAACAAATTGGCTGGTGGGAATAGGGGGAATTAATTTCACCAACGATACTTACGGAATAACCTAAATGTAATAAACGATTAGCAAAAGCATTAATCATTAACCCTGAACGACTCGCACCAGCGACAAAAATATGTTTCGCTTGAGTTATATAATTTAAAAAAATGACTAACCAAATTAGGATCAATTTGTTGACCTATTGTTACTATATCGTGTCAAATTTGATGAAAATTTTTTAAGATAATATTTAATGTAAAATTAATATGACAATTTAACGGAATATCGGCTCATTTAGAACAGATTGGCTTTGCTATTAAGAGCCATGGTGAAGCAACATTAAAGCAATCTGCTTTTGAGCACTCTTTTCAAGTCCGAGAAAAAGAAATTATTATTAAAAAAACGATAACTCAAAAAACATTAAAATTAATCCCGCAAAATAGCACCATGATTATTGGTACCGGTAGTACTACTTTGGAGTTAGCTAAACTTTTATCTATTAAATCGGGTTTTAAAATATTCACAGATTCATTACCGGTGGCAAGTTTGTTAATTCAATCAGAAAATCAAGTTTTTCTCTTTGGTGGCGAATTACGTAATAAAAGCAGTTCGGTTTGTGGTGGCTGGACAGTAGCTATGATTAATCAAATTCATGTTGATTTTTGCTTCTTAGGGACTGATGGCTTTAGTAACTCAAATGGTCCATCAAGCCCTTCATCATCGGATGCCTATATTGATCAGGTCATTCTAGCTCACTCTGAACAGCGCTTTATTTTAGCTGATTACAGCAAGTTTACACGTAAAAGTTTATATAAAATTTGCGACTGGTGTGAAGTAACGGGACTGATTACCAACCAATCAGTAGATACTCAATTAGTTGAGCAAGTCACTAAACAAACTAAAGTGATAACTTGCTAATACTATCTAAATTGATAAAAAAGTGTAGCGTATAAATGATCTATTAAGCTTTAAAAAAGGAAGCACTTTGCTTCCTTGTTAGTTTATCACAATAGTCTAATTATTTGGCTTTGCCTTGATTGGCAACAGCTGCGGCTTTTGCTGCAATCGCATCAGCATCCCCTAAATAATAGTGTTTTATAACTTTCATATTATCATCGAACTCATAAACTAACGGCACTCCTGTCGGAATATTAAGTTCAATAATATCATCATCACTTATGTTATCTAAATATTTAACTAGGGCACGTAACGAATTACCGTGAGCGGCAATAATAACTCGTTCACCAGCTGCAACGCGAGGTGCAATACTCTCTTTCCAGAAAGGTAAAACACGTTCAATGGTTAGCGCTAAACTTTCAGTTAATGGTAACTCCTTGTCAGTTAAACCTTTATAACGAGAATCATGACCTGGATAACGTTCATCTGATTTTTCTAAAGCTGGTGGCGTGATTGCAAAACCACGACGCCATAATTTCACTTGATCATCACCATATTTTGCTGCCGTTTCTGCCTTATTTAGCCCCTGCAAGGCTCCGTAATGGCGTTCATTTAAGCGCCAACTTTTTTCTTCAGGAACATACGGTTGTTCCACGCCATCAAGAACATGCCATAAAGTATGAATCGCTCGAGTTAAAACAGAAGTATATGCATAATCGAACTTAAATCCCTCTGATTTTAGTAACTTACCCGCTTCAATTGCTTCTTGATGACCTTTTTCAGAAAGATCTACGTCTGTCCAACCACAGAAGCGATTTTCTTTATTCCATTCACTTTCACCATGTCTAATTAAGACTAATTTTTTTACTGCCATGGATAACTCCTTTCATTTAGAATTAATATTTTAACAATTCTTTAACAGTCACATTTTGAATCCCTAGTCAAATTCTTATGGGTTAGATAAATAACGCGTTGGATCAACTGATTTCGCTTTGTAACGAATTTCAAAATGTAGTCGTGGTGAACTAGTACCCGTACGGCCCATTGTGGCTATCTGCTGCCCAGCTTTAATATCTTGTTGCTCTTTCACTAAAAAACTTTGATTATGTGCATAAGCAGTTAAATAATCATCATTGTGCTTAATAATAATTAAATTACCATATCCTGGTAATGCGTTACCGGCATAGACAACTTTTCCGTCTGCTGCAGCAACTATCTTATCCCCGACATTTCCCGCTATATCAATTCCTTTAGATGCATTTGAAAATCGTTCAATAATTTTACCTTTAGCTGGCCATTGCCAAACGATGGCAGCTGTATTTGGCGAGATAATTGGCTGCTTTCTTTGATCAACAAGGGGAGTACTTGTGGTGGTATTAATTTGTGTGACTGGCTTTTGATTATTACTCGAAGTTGTGGTGGTAGTAGTTGTTGTAATTGGTTTTGGATTAGTTTTTGTTTGTGTTGGCTGTATAACAGTTTTTCGGGTAACCACAACCGTTGTAGTACCACCACTCACATCCAATATTTGCCCGACACTTAATTCATAAGGTGCAGAAATTCTATTTTTAGCTGCTAAAGAACGGAAATCATTACCTGTTATCCAAGCGATATAAAATAAAGTATCTCCACGTTTAACGGTATAAGTGTTACCTTGATAACCGCCTTTAGGAATATCTTCATAATTACGATTATAAAAAAATCGTTCTTGTGACGTTTCTACAATATCACCATTACTACTGGTTGTAGTAGTTGAAGAAAACGTTTCCGAGGATGAAATATTTTTAGGTGGAACTGTATAATCAGATGTCACTTCACTAACATTTTCTGTGGTTGAGCCAGCGACAAATTCTGGCGAATCAGATATGTCTTTTACCCGAGCGGGATCAGTTTGACTACAAGATGCTATGAATAGAATAAAAGAACTTATGAAACATTTTTTCATTGAACTTTTAATCATGCTTTGGTTAGCTAACGTAATCAAGACAATACTCCTTAATAATTCACATTAAATCAAATAATTCAATTCTACAACATTAATCGTTACAATAAGACTATCATAGCAATCATAAATTATCATTACTAATAATTTACATAATCAACTGAATTTAAATGTTTATTTTTCTGTAATATGCAGTTTAGCATAATGGATTATTTTCAGTATAGATTGCTATTATTATACACAACTTTTGTAAAAAAACATGATAATAGCATTAATAGAAATAATTTTTATTTGTATTAAAAAATTCTATTTGGAATAATCATTCCAATTCGTATCTTTTTTATGTTAAGTTATTAAAAAAATTTTTCATACTATATTTATTGGATATTATGTCGTCATTCATCACAGTGGAACCGTCTACCCTTTATATTGTTGCAACCCCCATCGGTAATTTGGGTGATATTACCCTTAGGGCGATCGAAACTTTAAAACAAGTCGATTTAATTGCCGCTGAAGATACTCGTCATAGTGGTCTATTATTACAACATTTGGCTATACAAGGTCGTTTGTTTGCTTTACATGATCACAACGAACAACAAAAATCTGCCGTGCTCATTGAAAAACTTAAATCTGGCTTATCAATCGCTTTAATATCAGATGCAGGAACACCATTAATCAATGACCCTGGTTATCATCTAGTAAAAGCTTGTTACGAGCAGAAAATTAACGTCGTACCAATACCGGGCCCCTGTGCGGCTATTGCTGCGCTTTGCGTATCAGGGTTACCGACAGACCGCTTTTGTTACGAAGGCTTTCTACCATCAAAAAGCAAGTCTAGAATTGATCTATTAACACAGTTACAACAAGAAACACGCACTATCGTATTTTATGAATCAACCCATCGGATTATGGATAGTTTGAATGATATGCTCACTATTTATGGCGCTGATCGCATGGTGGTCTTAGCCAAGGAACTTACCAAATCTTGGGAAACAGTGATTCATCAACCTCTTGGTCAACTTATTGCTTGGTTAAAAATAGATTCTAATCGTCAAAAAGGTGAATTTGTACTAATTATTGAAGGTTTTCAACAAGTTGAGCAACAAACGCTTGATCCAAAAGCCATTCAATTACTTCATCAATTACAACGAGAATTGCCACTGAAAAAAGCAGCAGCTATAGTCGCAGAAATTTATGGGTTGAAAAAAAATCAACTTTATCAAATTGGTCTAACACATAAAACTGCCGAAATATGAAATAAATGCATTTAATTACCATGTAGCTAACCGATAATTATACTCAATCCTAGTTTGCAAAAATAATCTTGAATATAGCAAACCTTTAATTAAGAAGCTCAATTATTATAAAACAGTTTAAGAAAATAATGTAATCCTCGCCAATCTTGATAAGATAAATTGTCATATGTTAAAAACAATATACCATATTTACCATTGCGCCTGGATTGCAAATTGATTATGACGAAGTAGTGCAAGAATAACGGTTTTTTTATCACATTCCAACGTTGGCGAGACCAATATATCTGCCCTATGTGATAAAATAATGCCAATTCACCGCACATCTTGCTACTATAACAACACGCTCGCCACCATTCGATGATTAGCAACAATATCGCTATCGATGTGAAATCATCTAGACTAGTTTGATAAAATGATGCCATTAATAAAATAATGAATACCAGATAGAATCCAGAAAATATCAAATATTGTTTTAAAGATAACTTAAGTTCAGTTCGCCACATAAATTAATTAGGGAAATTAAATTAAAATTGTTGAACGGTTATTCTTAACTTTTTTAACTAATTTTTATTAAATCTGAAGTCTTTTTGCAACCCATCTGGCAAATTAAATGATTGATTTAATCAAATTAGTCATTAAATTTTATAGATGAGTTTAATCCCTTTTAGGTAGTTCATGAGCTTAATTACTTTGAAGAGGTATGATATATTACAACAAAATACGTTTTTAGGTGCTCAACTATGCTATATCCCGCGCAAAATTTACCATTATCAACTTTAACGCTTGATGACTGGCAATTAGTCAAGGTCTCTGGTGCTGATAACAGCAAATTCTTACAAGGGCAACTTACTGCCGATATTAATCAATTAAATGAAAGTCATTGGTTACTTAGTGTACATTGTGATCCGAAAGGTAAGACATTGAGTAATTTATTATTATTTAAACGTGCCGATGATATTTACTATATTGTACGTAAAAGCGTTCTCGATCGGCAAATAGATGCTCTCAAAAAATTTGCCATATTTTCTAAAGTCACCATAGCAGCAGATTTTTCACTGACCATGATGGGATTGGTAGGTAGAAACATCACATCTGTGCAAATTGAAGAATTAACTAAATTAACCAAAACAAATAATTGTGCCACCATCAAAAATCTTACTTATATAAAAATTGATTATCCTGAACCACGTTATATCGTTATAGGACCTTCCCAAGATATGGCATCCTTATCTGTTTTAACTCATTTACCCCACTCTTCATCTCAACAATGGACATTACTGGATATGCAAGCTAATTATCCTATTATTGACCTTAAAGCAAGTGAACAATTTTTACCACAAGCGTTTAATCTTCAACTTTTTGATGCCATTAGTTTTACAAAAGGTTGCTATTGCGGTCAAGAAATGGTTGCACGAGCGCAATATCGAGGTATTAATAAGCGAGCTCTTTATTTGCTAACTGGCAAAGAAGGAATACTACCAGCTGTCGGTGAAACGCTTGAACAAAAAATAGGAGACAATTGGCGTGAAACTGGATTTATACTCACATCCTTGAAATTACAAGATAACACAATTTGGGTACAGGCGATCTTAAATAACGATCTTTCGCAAGATGAAATGATCTTCAGACTAAAAAATAGTCAACAATCCTTATCTGTTTATAAAAAATAGTCTTAATAATTCATTTTTTATATTATTACCTAAGAAATTTGAAGAGCCTCTCTGTCACTTCTTCGGCTAGAAGAAGTGACATCGCGAAAATTCATTAACAAATAATTAGAAATGATACTTTGTCGTGAATGTTAAATAGTGTGCATCACGTTGACTCTCACCAAAATAGTGATAATCGACATCAATTGCAAAAGATTTATGTTTAAATGTCATGCCGGTACCTAGGTTAAACTGATTTTTAGTCCGATCGGAAGTACGTGTTTTCATTTTAGTTAAACCATTAATACCATTAACCGTGATATCGCCATCAAACTCATCATCACTAAGATTAAAAGTATAACCCGCCTTTGCTTTGATAGTTAATTGATCTTCGTTGTTTTGTAATAAAGTATATTTGGCAGATAAATCAACAGGAATGATTATCGCAGAATTAGATGCTTTACCATATTTAATCAGATCAATTTGGTTATATTTGACGTTATGTCTACTATTTTCAGTATAAACATATGCTAAACCAAATGTTGGTGTGAAAATTAATGGTTGTAATATTTGCCAATCATAACCTACAGCAGTACCAATTTGCCACGTTTTGCTATGAAATTTTTCTTTAGCTAAATAAGAGCCATCATCCTGCTTAAGTTTATTTTGACCATATACATAACCCAAATAAGCCTTTGTGAAAATAGCATTTGGTAGATTATAACGAGTATACAATTGAATTTGATAATTTTTAAGATCAGAATCATTAGAAACTGCCGACTTGTCTTTATAATTACCATCACTATAACCTACAGCCGAACCTAATACCCAGTTATCCATGATTGCTTTATCAAAACCTAACATAAATCCATTTGCTGAAAATTTATAACCAGAAATTCCGTTAGCACTATCAGTATTTTCGTACTGATGCGTTAAATTAATCCATATATTGTCATTATCGTATGTTGTGTAATTATTGAATTCTTGCAGGCGATTATCAATAATAAGTTTGGTATAATTAAATGAATTGAGAGCAATTTCAGTAAGGTGTAATCCACGGTTGTTATTATATAATCCAGCTAATGACTGAGTGAAATGTGTAACCATTTTTCCGCTTTCGATAGTCGTATTACCGTTTGCAATAGCTTTGAATACTTCCCAATTTAGATCGCCAGCAGTAGTTCTATCAGAAACAACATTCGCGGCATTTCTGACATTATTTAAACTTTTATCAGCAATTTTAACTAAATTAGCGGTAAAACCTTTGGCGATATTTTTTGAGTTCATTCCTGCTTGTCGATAATAACGATTAAGTTGACGTTTAGCAGCGGCTTCTGACTGCTGATCATCATTTAAATTAGTGATGTTACTAGCATTTACAAAATTTAATTCATTACCCACTAATTTGAAATTGAAATCACCATAAATATTTTTGATCAAAGAACGCGTTTCACCTTCTTGCATATCAGCAATTTTCAATGATTGATTACCTGCTAATACCACAATATTTGCTTGACCAGAACTGAAATTTAAAGCCTCTTTAATAAAATCATTAGTAGCAGAAAATTTAGCCGATGATTTAACATCGACATTATCACCAGAAATTTTATTGATTTGACGATTATCTGCCACACCAAAATGAATGATACCAGCTATATTTAATTTTGAAGTTTGCGCAGTTTGATCACTTATCGAAAGCGATCCTTTTGATGATTCAATTCGAGCGTGCTCACCAATATTTAACTGTCCATTAGAAGAAAGTTTGACAAAACCATTACCACGACTAGCAGTCAAAATACCTTCGTCAACTACATTAAAATCACCACCCCGACTTACATCTACCGTACCACCTCGCATAACAATCATTTTCCCAGTTTTGCCAACTAAAACTGATGATTGATCGTTATTAGTATTGGTCGTTTCCAATACCGTATTAACGCCGATAATTTCAATATCCCCCCCAGTCAAATTAAAACTCTTGGTAATTAATCTTGCGGGTGCCGAAGCTGTCCCTGCTAAATGATTATCGCCACTCCGGATATTGGTATTACCATCTACTCTAACCGTGGTTTGACCAGTAGTATTCACTCCTGTACCCATTACATTACCGGCTAAAATCATCAAACCACCACGTTCTTTATCCGCCCCTAATTCGACATTTATATCGCCTGTAAAGTGCAAATCAATATTTTTTTCAATAGGGCTATAAGGAAAATCTTTGTGCAAACCTAAATACTGTGTAAAAAATCTAGTATCAAATTTACCAATCCAAGTATCGTTATAAACTTGCATATTACCATTAACAATCATATTAATATCGCCGGCTGCAACAGAACCGGCTTGCTGGTCAATTTTACCGGCAAAACCAAGATGGAAAGAGCCCTCACTGTTAACAATAAAGTCATCATTAATAGTGATATTTGCTGTTGTATTACTGCTATTAGTAACAAAATAACGTTCATTGATTTGATTTGAAGGCAAAACATTACTGGTTGCCAGATCATAATTTTTTGTATGTGCGTTACCAATACTCATAGCCCCTGTTACTAGAAGAGCAATTGATTTAAGTTTCATTTTTTTCCTTTCTGTAGATTTATTCAAGATTAAATAATACATGATTGCGAATAGCAATCAATATTGATTAGAAAATTATGTTATCAAAATGCCCCCATCACTCATGATGATTTCATAATAGTTTCACTTTTGCTGGCTAAATGTAATCAATAGCTAACTTAGCTTAACGATAAAATAAGTTATTAATTTTTGCACTAGTCACAAAGGACAATTAGGTACATCCACTATCCTCTCAAGTTAATGAGCTGTATAATGCTAAGCAATTTTAACAAATTAAATATAATATGATAAAGGTTAAACAACTTGCCACTTATCCAGTAAAATCGATGCAAGGAATAGCATTGCAAACCTCTTTCGTATTACCAGGTGGATTAGAAAATGATCGGTTATTCATGGTCACTGAACCAAATGGAAAATTTATTACCGCTAGGGAAAAACCTCAATTATTACAGCTAAAAACTGCCATTAGTAAACAGGAACTTGAGATCTACTATCAACCTATTGCTAAGTCGCTACACAGTATTAATCGGATTCGAGTTAAATTTACTGATTTTTCGCCAACACTCGAAAAAACCCAAGTTTGGAATAACTATTTTTCATCACATATTGCTCCTATTACCGTCAATCAATTTTTAAGTGAATTTTTACAGCTTGATGTGCAATTACGTTGGATTGGTCATTTCTCTGATCGGCGGGTAAAACATTTTCCAAGTATTCCTTTAGGATTTGCCGATGGGCATCCTTTTTTATTGTTAAATCAAGCTTCTTTTGATTATTTACAGCAGCGATGCCCTGAAATACTTTCTATTGAACAGTTTCGCGGGAATATTATTATCGATGGTAGTCTACCATTTGCTGAAGATGGTTGGCGAACGATTAAAATTGGCGAAATTATTTTTGATTTAGTTAAACCGTGTAGTCGTTGCGTATTAACACAAATCAATTTATCTACACTGCAATGGCTACCAAATAAAGAACCAATGGCAACATTATGTTCATTCCGTTCAGATGAAAAAGGTGACATTGATTTTGGTATGAAAATGATAGCTCGCAATAGTGGAAAAATTTCAATTAATGATCCTGTTGAAATATTAACCCGTCAACCAGCTAAAACGTATATAAAATCAGTTTCTAAAAATCCTAAAAACATTGTCAAAACTTGTAAAATCACTATCGCTAAACAAATCATTAATGGTAATTGCCAGCAACCACTATTGGAACAATTAGAGCAGCAAGGTATAAGCATTCCTTATTCTTGTCGATCAGGAGTCTGCGGTAGATGCCGAGTTATTCTTGAAGACGGTAGTATTACCGCTATGACGAAATCTGCAATACAAGCAGAAAACCACATTTTAGCCTGTAGTTGCATTCCTAAAAGTGAATCTATAAAAATTAAATTGATAACAAAAAAAACTTAATTCAATCCATTGAACATTATTTGATAAAGAATGTGATAATTATCAAGAGATAATCACTAAAATAAAAAATACTTATTTAAGAACAAAACTGATAAAGCAAATCGCGGATAGTTTGTTCTTCATCCTCTGGATCTTGAGAATTATCAACAACAGGATTTTTACTACATAGGCGATCATTCATTACCTTAACTGCATCAGCCATATTAAATTGCTTACCGGCCATACAAACACTCGTTTCAGCAATTAAACATAATGATGCATATTCCCCTATCTCAACAACCAAGAGATTAATACGTTGACCACTATCTTGAACTTGTGCTTCAATTAATTCGGCAAAGCGTGGTGTAAATTGCATAGGTTGTTGCACAAAATACCAACTTTTAGGCATTTGAGGTTTTAAAAAATTACGTGCTACTATGGCATTAAGGATTAATTCGACTTTTTGTGGTTCGCTTAAATTTAATCCCATACAACTTTCATAAAAATGATAATAAGCACTCGTATCATTAACTGAAAAACGAGTAGTTTTAAACGCATCCGGAGCCAAAGTCTTCGATGAAAAACGCGAACGAAATACCATATCATGTGATATTTCTAACATTAAACAATCGTATTTTTTATCGAAATACCAGCGCCAGTTATCGCCAGGTCTTACTATAAATTTATTTGTCATATGATATCCAATGATATATTCTGCCATTGGCAATATAACAAAAAACTAACAAAAAATAAACTAAAAACTAAAACATTTTTTTCTAACTATATAATTTTAAACAATTAATATTGTTTTCGCAAAAATTTGTTTATAAATTTGGTAAACATAAAAATCTAAAAAGTATCAGCTAACTACAGCCATCATGTAGTATGGATTTCAATTTTTTTAAGAAATAGAATTATCACACATATTTATAATGGCAAGACGTAGTAAAATTAATAAATCAGCGTTTAGTACGTTTTTTAACATGAATAAATCTTAACCCACTATGGGAATTTAATAATGATCGAAATGTTTAACGTGTTGATTTAAATTAATTGATCAGTAAAAAAACAGCCGATCGGTTACGAACGGCTATTAAGCTTGTATTATTGTTTTCAGCTAGGCAATTTCAATTAATAAATCATTAGTCTCAATCACACTACCTGGTTTTATATAAACATTTTTAACCACCCCATCACACTCTGCAGTAATTGTCGTTTCCATTTTCATTGCTTCAATCGATAATAACGCTTCGCCTTTCAGGACTTTTTGTCCAGATTTCACCATCAATAATGCGATCATACCTGGCATTGGTGCAGCCACATGGCTGATATTACCGATTTCTGCTTTAAGTCTGGTATTTGCTTGCTGTTGGCGACCAGCTAATGGAACTGAAACAGTTCTAGGCTGACCATTCATTTCAAATAATACTTTTACTTTATCTGACTCATCACTTTCAGCCTTACCAATGCGACGAATAACAATCACTTTACCTTTTTCAATTTCGATATCGACTTCTTCTTGATTTTGTAAACCATAGAAAAAGTGGTTGGTTGGAATCTTTGATACATCGCCATAACAACGAATATAAGCTTGATAATCTAAATAAACTTTCGGGTACATCAAATAAGCAGCTAATTGTTTATCATCAATTTCTATTACTGGTTTATCTAATAAATTGGCTAATTCTAACCGAACCTTTTCTAAATCGACTGCAGGTAAAAAGGCGCCAATTCGACCATTAATTGGTTTTTCACCTTTTAATATACGATTTTGGATTGCTGTTGGAAAACCATCTGGTGGAAAACCTAACTCACCTCTCATCATCGATACGACAGAAGCAGGAAAATCAATTTCATGTTCAGAATTAGCAACATCAGCACTTGTAAGATTATTAACAACCATATAAATTGCCAAATCACCAACAACTTTAGAGGTTGGTGTTACCTTAACAATATCGCCAAACAAAGTATTGACATCACGATAAGCTTTGGCAACTTCAGGCCAACGTTCTGCAAGCCCCATTGCTCGAGCTTGTTCTCGTAGGTTGGTATATTGTCCCCCTGGCATTTCATGATTATAAACATCCGAAGTTCCGGCAATATTTACATCGAACGGTTTATATAATGCGCGCACACCTTCCCAATAGTTGGAGATTTCTAATAATGACTCACGATTTAATCCAGTATCACGTTGGGTATGTTCCAATGCAGCAACAATTGAACCTAAATTTGGTTGTGATGTCATGCCACTTAAAGCATCCATTGCAGCATCAACAATATCGCAACCGGCTTCCAACGCTGAGAAAACTGATGAAGCGGCAATTCCACTTGTATCATGTGTATGAAAATGTATTGGCATGGCAACTTCTTCTTTTAAGGTTTTTACAAGCGTTTTTGCAGCTTCAGGGCGACATACTCCTGACATATCTTTGATACCTAACATATGCACACCGGCTTGCTCTAATTGCTTTGCCAATTTTACATAATAATTTAAATTATATTTCGCTCTATTTGGATCAAATATATCACCAGTATAACAAATAGTCCCTTCACATAGTTTGCCAGAATCTAGTACCGCATCGATAGCAACACGCATATTGTCAACCCAATTCAAGGAATCGAATACACGGAAAAGATCAATTCCATTTTCAGCCGCTTGCTTAACAAAAAATGTCACTACATTATCGGCATAATTAGTATAGCCTACAGCATTTGATGAACGTAATAACATTTGTAATAGCGTATTAGGTATTGCCTTACGTAATTGAACTAAACGTTCCCAAGGATCTTCTTTTAAAAATCGCATAGCAGTATCAAACGTTGCTCCACCCCAACACTCTATGGAAAATAATTCTGGTAGCATGCGCGCATAATAGGGAGCAATAGCTAACATATCATAGCTACGCATACGTGTTGCAAATAAAGACTGATGAGCATCACGCATCGAAGTATCTGTAATTAGAGCCTTGGGATTACTTTTAATCCAATCAATAAAGCCATTAATTCCTAGCATTTGTAAGCGATCCCGTGAACCTTTTGGGATGTTATAATCTAATTTGACGGGTGGTAATGTTGGCAAACCTAAAGGTAGTTTTGGTAGCGTACGACCTTTCATTTCCGGATTACCATTAACAGCAACTTCTCCAAAGAATGCCAATAACTTTGATGCACGATCTTGAGGCTTGTTAAATTTAAATAATTCCGGTGTTGAATCAATAAAGCGGGTTGTGTAATCCCCCTTATTAAATGAAGGGTGCAAAATAACATTTTGTAAAAAGAGTAAATTACTTGCCAAACCTCGAATCCGAAACTCACGTAGGGCTCTTGCCATCGTTGAGGTAGCTTCTTCAACACTTCGCCCTTTAGCTGTCACTTTAACTAATAGTGAATCATAATAAGGTGAAATCACAGCACCGGTGTAGGCAGTTCCCGCATCCAAGCGGATGCCGTTACCCGAAGCACTGCGATATACTGAAATCCGCCCATAATCAGGCGTGAAATGATTTTCCGGATTCTCAGTGGTCACTCGACACTGTAAGGCATGCCCATGCAGTTGAATATTCTCTTGCTTAGGAACATAACTTTTTTCATCACCAATTTGGTAACCTTCAGTAATGCGAATTTGCGCTTTCACAATATCAATACCCGTAACTTCTTCCGTAACGGTATGTTCAACCTGAATACGTGGATTGACTTCGATAAAATAAAATTTAGCTTCATCAACATCATATAAAAACTCAACAGTCCCCGCATGGGTATAATTCGCGGCTTTCACTAATCGTAATGCTGCCTGACATAATGCTTCACGTTGTTCGGCATTAAAATAGGGTGCTGGAGCTCTTTCGACGACCTTCTGATTTCGTCTTTGTACCGTACAATCACGTTCAAACAGATGAACGGTATTACCGTGAGTATCTGCCAAAACTTGTACTTCAACATGACGTGCTCGGCGAACTAATTTTTCTAAAAATACCTCATCATTGCCAAATGCTGCTTTGGCTTCTCGACGAGCAACATTGATAGCCGGTTCAAGTTCTGATTCATTTTCGACAATACGCATCCCTCGACCACCACCGCCCCAACTTGCTTTAAGCATAAATGGATAACCAATGGCATTGGCCATTTTTTTGACTTGATCAATATCTTCTGGTAATGCCCCTGTGGCTGGTACCACAGGAACATTAGCCACTTCAGCCATATGGCGAGCAGCAATTTTATTACCAAGATTACGCATTACATCGCCTTTCGGTCCAATAAAAGCAATTCCCGCTTTTTCACAGGCATCAGCAAAATCGGGATTTTCTGACAAAAACCCATAGCCAGGATGAATAGCATCAACGTTAGCTTCCTTAGCAATACGAATAATATCGTCAATATCTAAATAAGCTTCGATTGGTTTTTTACCTTTACCAACCAAATAAGATTCATCAGCTTTTAAACGATGCAATGCCAGCCGATCTTCAAACGAAAAAATACCTACGGTACGAATACCTAATTCATAAGCAGCTCGAAAAATACGGATCGCAATTTCACTGCGATTAGCGACTAAAATACTGCGAATCTCTTTCATATGACCTCTATTGTTATTTTCGATAAATGATTAGAAGGGTAACACAAGCAAATGCATAACTTGCGATAAATTTAAACAATATTTTAGAGTATACGTAATGCACGTTTATTAGACAATCAGTTCTATAAAGGTATTACTCAAAGTAATAAATGTACTCAATAACATAAAAAACGGTTATTGTTGTTAAGGTTATTGAGCTATAAGAAGAGAATAAATTTTAATAGATAAAATGCTCACTAATTAAGCTAGATTCGCCTTGCCAACGATAAGCGACTAATTTACCATTCGGTAACGCTGCAGAATAATCAACACATGCCAATTTAGGAGTCTGGACAATCGGTTTTCCGCTTAACCAATAATGCCCAAAAAAAACTGGTTTAGTATCATGATAACCTTCTGATTGAAAATTAATTTTCAATCCCAATTCAGCAATTTTTTCATCATCTGGAAGCAAACAAAGTTGTTGCAACGTTTGCGCTGTTTCCAACCACCATTTGATACGTGATTTATGTCGTCTCGTACCTTCTTTATCTGAGTAATATACACCATCAGGTAAGGTAATTTCTTTGCCTTTTAATAAGATTTCACAATAATCATATAAAGGATGCTGTTTATTAAATGCATTTTGAAAAACAGAAGCTAACAAACAATTTTTTTCATTAAGATAAGGTTTGATTTGGTCAATAATATAATTATCCCAACATGCATGAATTACCCGTATCTGTTCTAAGTCCAAAAATAGTGGTAGTGATTTAAACCAGTTAATCCAATAGATATGCTGATGGCTATTTTCCTGTAATTGTTTGAGAAATATTTGGTGTTGTTTACGATGTGTTACATTATGTTCTCGTAAAAAATCACCTGGTTGTTGTTGATCAGGTGTTACCCATCCAATGGCATTAAACTCATGGTTACCCATAATGACATAGGCATTTTGATTATCAACCATATCCTTAACTAAATTTAAGGTTTCTAATTGGTAGTCACCTCGATCAATAAGATCACCAACGAAAATCATTTTATATTCAGTATGGCAATAACCTTGATCAGATTGACGATAACCTAATTTTGCTAATAAATATTGTAATTTTTTGACCTGTCCATGAATATCACCAACAATATCAAATACCATTCTAGATTCCTCTAATTCAATAAATTAAGCTTTTAAAAATCATTCGATCGGTGTTTATTGAGTAAACATAGAACAAATTAACGTGATTTAGGACAAAATACAACTACTGCTTACATTTCAGTTCAGGACTTATTATAACTCGTTAAATTCATTTTGTTTTATTAGTGGATGTTGTTAATATAATAAACATTTTAGTTGTGTGGGTATCATAATGGAAAACTATCAAAAATCACAAACCCCCGATCAAAAGCAATCACAGAACCATTTTCAGCGCACCATGAAAACACGCCATTTAGTGATGTTATCACTGGGCGGTGTGATTGGTACTGGTCTGTTTTTCAATACCGGCTATATTATTAGCGAAGCTGGTCCGGCTGGCACTGTTCTCGCTTATTTAATTGGTGCCTTAGTGGTATACTTAGTTATGTTATGTCTTGGTGAATTGGCAGTTTCTATGCCTGAAACTGGGGCATTTCATACTTATGCCAGCCGTTATATTAGTCCTGCCACGGGTTATACTGTAGCGTGGTTATATTGGTTAACCTGGACTGTGGCATTAGGTTCTAGTTTTACTGGGGCTGCTATGTGTATGCGGCATTGGTTTCCCGGTATTGAAGATTGGATATGGTGCCTATTTTTTTGCTGTGTGATTTTTACTTTAAATATCATTACCACTCGCTTTTTTGCGGAAAGTGAATTCTGGTTTTCATTGATCAAAGTCTTAACAATTATTATATTTATTGTTGCAGGGACGGCAACCATTTTTGGCTTTATACCGATGAAAGACGGTTCATCCGCCCCCTTCTTCACTAATCTAACCAGTTCTGGTTGGTTTCCAAATGGTATTATTCCGATTATCATGACCATGGTTGCCGTTAATTTTTCTTTCTCTGGTACTGAATTAATCGGTATTGCTGCCGGTGAAACGGTTAATCCTGAAAAAACCATTCCTTTAGCAATAAAAACCACAATTATACGATTAATCATTTTTTTTATCGGTACGGTGATCGTTTTATCTGCGTTATTACCGATGAACCAGGCCGGTGTCATAGAGAGCCCTTTTGTGCAAGTTTTTGATAATATCGGCCTACCCTATGCTGCTGATATTTTGAACTTTGTCATTCTAACGGCAATTTTATCGGCAGCCAATTCTGGTCTATATGCGTCTGGAAGAATGTTATGGTCATTATCGAATCAAGGTATTTTACCCAGCTATTTTACTAAACTATCAAAAAATGGTGTACCAATTATCGCTCTAAGTATAAGTATGATTGGCGGATTGTTTGCATTATTTACCAGCTTTGTCGCACCTAACACAGTATTTGTCGCATTGAATGCTATTTCTGGATTTGCTGTTGTAGCCGTATGGTTGAGTATCTGTGCCTCACATTTCTTTTTTAGGCGTGACTATATTCGTTCAGGTAAACCATTAACCGCTTTAAAATACAAAGCGCCTTTTTATCCTTATGTACCTATTCTCGGCGCTATAATGTGCTTAATTGCATGTATTGGACTGGCATTTGATCCCGAGCAACGCATTGCACTTTATTGTGGCATCCCTTTTGTAATTGCCTGTTATATTGCTTACCAAATTACGCATAACTATAAAAAATCGAAGGAAAAAACTAATGCAGATGATTAATCCTTTTCAATGGCAAATCGATCATAAGGGCTATGCCGTCATCGATGGCGCTCTTGCCACTGAATTGCAAAATCGCGGATGTGATCTTAATGATGCGCTCTGGTCAGCTAAAATATTAATTGAGCAACCTCACCTAATAAGTGCTGTTCATTATGATTACTTTAACGCTGGTGCCGATTGCGCAATAACGGCAAGTTATCAAGCAACACCTTTGGGATTTGCAAAACGTGGTCTATCACCATTAGAGGCGATCGAATTAATCAAAAGAAGTGTAATTTTAGCGCAACGCGCTAAAACAATTTATTTACAACAACACGCTACATCAAGACCATTAGTCATTGCTGGTTCGGTCGGACCATATGGCGCTTATTTAGCTGACGGTTCCGAATATACCGGTAACTATGCGTTAAGTGATCAAGAAATGACCCTTTTTCATATTGATCGAATCAACGCTTTAATTGAAGCTGGCGTTGATATTTTGGCTTGTGAAACGATGCCATCTTTCTCAGAAATCAAAGTGTTAATTGACATTATTAAACAATACCCAACGATGCCTTGCTGGGTTTCATTTACTTTGAAAGATAGTCAACATTTAAGCGATGGCACGCCATTAAAACACGTCATCGAGTGGTTAAACACTATCGATCAAGTCATTTTCATGGGAGTAAATTGTATCGCTTTAGACAAAGTTACGAGTGCATTAAAAACATTTAATCAGTTCACTGCTAAACCATTAGTTGTTTATCCTAACTCTGGCGAGCTATATGATGCTAATACCAAAACTTGGTCAGTTAACGATCATCATCTTACGTTAAGTAACCAAGTTAGAGAATGGCAAGAAAATGGGGCTAAGTTGATTGGTGGATGCTGTCGCACGACACCTGAAGATATTCGCCGATTAGTCGAGGAACTTAATCGATAATAAAAAAATTTCAGCAACACTGAATTATGTTTTATCAAATTATTATAATGTCCATTTCATAATTCAGTTTGTGCGTCATATCAACATCTCAGGAAATATATTGATCGTAAATTCAATTTAAAATATGGCGTAATATCTGCGATAGATATAAACAAATTATCGAGCCATTTTCCATTATCAAAACTCAGCCTCTTTAGATAATTTTAGGCTATCATAATCATCAAATTTCCAGTAACCGATTTATTAACACTTTTTTAATCAATAAAATAATTAAGCTGATAAAAATCAAAAAATGCGTTAAAGTGATTCAAATTTGATCTCGATAACGATCAACCCACATAGCAGTGGAACCGCACACAGCAATCGGCATGATAACTAAATTTAATAACGGAATCATAGTGAAAAAGCTAATTAATGAACCAAATGCCACATTATCGAGTTTGTCTTGACTGAGCAGCACCTTCATTTGATTAAAACTTATCTTATGATTATCAAAAGCATAATCAGCATATTGAATATTAACCATCCATGCGGTAAAAATAAACCAAATAATCGGCGTAATAGTTTGACCAAATAGGGGAGTAAAATAGGTTAAAAGTAATGGAATAGCCCATATTAAATAATAGATTAATTTTTGTATTTCCCGTTTCATAATACGGGGAATATCTTTAATAATATCCCAAAAAGTCGTTTCTGGTGCTGGTAAACCAGTCAATATTGCTTCGACATGTTCTGCTAATAATCCATTAAAAGGCGCGGCAATAAAATTAGTAACTGTACTAAAGAAATAACAAAAAAAGACAGCCATTGTCACAACTACAACTAGGGTCATGATATAGCTTAACCAGTGCAACCAATCAGGTAAAAAAGCGAAACCAAAATCTATCCAAGAAGATATTTTAGCAAAAAACCAATAGAACATCAGGGACATAATAATTATGTTGGCTAACATGGGTAAGATAACATAGCGACGAATACCTGGCATCTGAATGAGTGAATAGCCCTGTAAAAAATAGTGAAAACAATGTTTATTAGTCATTAAATAGTTCCTGAAAATTTAATAGCGCTTGAACTTCTTGTCGCAGTAATTTAATTAATTCACGTTTACCGGAAATACTATATTGTTTGCCGACACTTTGTTCATTAAATGCCGAAGAATACAATGCTAATAATATTGGTGCCGACTGTCTGATTTTAATATTATTATGAGATTTAATCTGATTAGCTAAACGCGATAATACCGCAAAGCTTGCCGAATAAGCGTATAATGTTGTGGCAAATAATGTTAATTCAAGTTTATCGTCCCGTGTCAATTGTTGAGCATGATTTATCATAATTGGGATTGGCTGATTAATGCGATTTTTTAGCCAATACCAATTACGCGCTAAACGCTGACACATTCTTTTCTGGAGTTGTTTTGCTCTGTCAGTGATAGGATACATCGCCATAACAGCATAACTACCACTACTGGCTTCCTTATGAGTACCGATATGAACTATGCTAAAACCTAATTTTAACCAAAAATTAGCAACATCTGACGCATAAGCAAAACTAACTGACAAGTAATCATAAGAATTTGTTTGGGGATCTTGAATAAGATGCTTTATCATTTGTGTTCCAATCCCCTGCTGACGATGATTTTCCGCTAAGGCAATGCGATTAATCCGCAAAGACTTGCATACCGCGGCCTGTCGTTCACCTGCGTGGGCAACTAACGACTGCGCCACCAAATTACCTCGTGGTCGGCGAAAACCTCGAATAATATCTTCTACTAATACATCAGTTAATCCTCCCTCTTCTATCACTACTAATGCACCAATAATATTATGAGCTAACATCGCAACATATAAATGAAGATGATTGGCATCAAGAATGCGACGTAAGTCAAGCAACGTTGTACGGTAATGCGCACTCTTAAGTAAACCAAAATATTGCGCCAATAACTCAGATGAACTTACTAACTGAGCTTGTGGTAATGGTTTTATCATTACTTCATCATTCGTGACAGTATGACTGGCTTTATATTGATCCGCTACAATAAGCTGATCAGTAAAGATTTCTAAAGGATCGTTATGAGCCCATCTTATGGGGTTATACAACCGATAATGATGAGTAAGTTTAGTTTTACTTATTTGTTTAAATAACTTTAATAATAGCCCTTGTCCAGTACCTTCATAACCATCAATCGTAGAGGTTAACAAAATGCGATAAGACTGATTTAATAATTGATATAGCAGCGGTAACGGAATCATTGCTGCCTCATCAATGACTAGCCAGTCTGGGCGATCAGTTGAATAATTAAGATGTAAAATAAGTTCATCTGGTGCAAAAAAGATCGTCTCATCTGGCGCGAATTTCAGCAATGTTGTTACAGCGTTTTTATTAGGTGCAGTAACCCAACATCGACGATGATGACAGAACATACCAGCTAACGCCGATTTACCACGACCTCTTTTAGCGGTTAATAATGCTATATCGTCAGCATTACTTAATAGTTGATGTAGTATGTCGCTTTGTTCAGTATTATTAGCAAATTCCCCCAAAACATTATGCTTGAACTGATTAGCTTTAATTATACCGATTAATCCTTGTGGGCTTTGTAACTGCTTATCTGTCAACAAATGACAATGACTTGGATAGCTTTGATGATGATAACTAATTGAGTGCATTAAATGACTTACAAAATGCGGTACTGATTTTGGTTTCACATCATCATTCCAGCGTAAACTATCTTGATCCAACCAATGATACCAATGATGGGGTAATAATAACAGCAAAATGCTGCCAGCAGTTAATGTGCCACTTAAAACAGCAAAAGCATCTAAATTAAACATTTGTCGGGCATCAAAAATAGCATGAGTGAACTCTCTACCCAAAAGTTGTTTTGCCTCTTTCGGATGCAGGCTATTAAAAGATAGTTTGGCAAGTTCGTGGTGTTCCGTGATAATAACCCAATCATCGACAATTTTTTGACAAATCGTCATTAACTGTTGTTGTATTCGATTTTCATCACCTTGTATCACAATTAAATGACGAAAATTATCCTTCATAATATCAATCTACCCTTTTCCTAACATCAACGAGAGTACACCTGCCGCGATCAACGGCCCTACAGGTACTCCTTTAAAAAAGGCTACGCCGATTAATGTGCCAACAATTAGACCATTAACAATAGTTGGATCAAGTTTCATCAATGTAATTCCTCGAGAGCCAAGCCATGACACCAAAATTCCAACCACAATGGCTAACAAGGATTGCCAAGTAACGAATGATTTTAAAATCTCTTTAATACCAATTGAGCCATCAGCTAAAGGTACCATCATGGCAGCAGTCAGCATAATTATGCCAACTGTTAAACCATACTGATTTAAAATTGGAAAATAAGCCGATAAAGGTGTTAATTTAAAAAGGAGTAACAATAAAACAGCAAAAGTAACAGTGTTATTATGTGTTACATAACAAAGACCAGCTAATGCTAATAGAATAAAAAATGTGATATCAAATTGAGTCATCATCGCAGCAAGATTTACCTAAAGTGAACTAAACGATAAAAAATAAAATTAACACACGGATATAATTTAGATTATTTTTAGTAAGCGTGAATAATTATATACAATTAATGAGGGTTATTTTAACTTAGTGCAGTTCTTACTGCACTATTAATGAATGGATTTTTATTAATTTATTACAAAACTAAAGAGGCACACCAATACGATGAGCAACTTCTTCATAGGCCTCAATCACTCCACCTAAACCTTGACGAAAACGGTCTTTATCCATTTTTTTCATGGTATCATTTTCCCAGAGTCGACAACCATCCGGCGAAAATTCATCGCCAAGCACAATTTCCCCATTAAATAAACCAAACTCTAATTTATAATCGACAAGAATCAAACCTGATTTAGCAAATAAATCAGTCAAGATGGTATTAATTTTGAAACTAAGTTCCTTCATTCGATTTAATTGTTGTTCCGTCGCCCAACCAAAAGCTCGACAGTGATACTCATTAACCATTGGATCATGTAAGGCGTCATTTTTTAAAAATAATTCAAAGGTTGGTGGATTCAAAATTTCACCCTCTTTAACACCTAAACGCCTAACTAAAGAACCAGCAGCACGGTTACGAACTACACATTCAACCGGAATCATCGTTAATTTCTTAACCAAAATTTCAGTATCAGAAACTAACTTTTCAACTTGTGTTGGAATGCCAGCTTGCGCTAATTGGGTCATAATAAAATAATTAAACTTATTATTGATCATTCCTTTACGATCAAACTGTTCAATACGTTGACCATCAAAAGCTGACGTATCATTCCTAAATTCAAGAATCAGAAAATCAGGATTTTCAGTAGTATAGACAGTTTTTGCCTTTCCGCGATAAAGCTCTGTTATTTTTTTCATTTTCAAATCCAGTATTTAATCGATTAAAAGAATCGTGTCATTAACAAAACATTTTGTTATTTATTAATTATGTCCTGCATTTCAAAGTAATTTATTAAAATGCCCGGAGTTAAAGCCAAAATAAGCAAACTGCTCTAGATATAATTAAGGAGCATTGCTGCTCCTTATTTTAATTTTCTGCTTCTGTTTTAGAAGTCATAGTAGAAGATGGTAAATCATTTACTAGCATGTTATAAAAATCAACGGTGTAACGTTGACTTTCTAAAACATCAGCAGAAATATCCTGCCCGTTTTGCTTTAATGAAATGAGTTGAATCTTGATATATTCTCTACCAAAAGTAACATGACGTTGTAATAAATACCTTGCTTCAATCGATCCAGTTTTATCACCCTGTGTTATAAACCGTGAGCCTGTTTTAATAGTTTGATTATCATTCTGTTCAATCGCAATATTATGATGAGTCAACATTGCCGGAATCTGAGCCCAAAAGCCAACATATTCAGGCAAATCAACTAAAACCTCACCTGTTTGGTAAGTCGCAGAACTATCTGGCACAATAGCTAATGGCAAAACAGGTGGACGTATATCAACGTTGTGACCAACCATACCTTCTGAAGCGGCCTTATTAATAAAAAAATCAGGGATTGGCTGAGGAACTTTCATTCCATTTGGAACAATTAAAGGCCTTATTTCAGGGGTACTCAGATAATCTTCATTTCCATCAACTTCACGTTGAAATCGATCATCGGAACTACAACCAACAATTAATAAGGATAAGATTGCTGATAATACTAATGATTGTTTAAACATATTTTTCAACTTTAATTCCAAAATGATTTTAAACTAATTTGGCTAATTTTAACGCTTTTTCAAGCTCTGGTATAGCATTATTACTTAGTGGTGTTAAAGGTAAACGCATCGTGGCATTTTGAATAAGTCCTAATTTTTCACAAGCCCATTTAATGGGAATAGGATTAGATTCAATAAATAATGTGGAATGTAGTTTCACTAAATTTTCATTAATTTCTCTAGCTTCTTGAACATGCCCTTTTTTCACTAGCTGGCAAATATTGGCAATTTCTTTAGCTGCGATATTGGCCGTCACTGAGATAACACCGTCTCCCCCCAACAACATAAAGTCCACAAAGGTATTATCATCACCACTAAGTAATTTAAAGTCTTCGCCAACTAATTTACGTGTCGTATATACACGACTTAAATCGCCAGTTGCATCCTTCAACGCGACAATATTATTTATTTTAGCTAATCTTGCCACTGTCTCGGGTTTTAGATCACAACCTGTACGACCTGGAACATTATAAAGAATTTGCGGTAATCCGGTATTTTCCGCAATAGCCTTGAAATGTTGGTATAAACCTTCTTGAGTCGGTTTATTATAGTAAGGCGTAACAGTAAGGCAACCAGCAACCCCGAGTGTTTCAACTTGTCTAGTCAGTGAAATGGCCTCTGCCGTGGCATTTGAACCTGTACCAGCAATAACCTTAATCCGTCCATTTGCAAATTCAATGGTTTGTTTAATCACATCAATATGTTCTTTATGATCTAAAGTCGCAGATTCGCCGGTGGTTCCGACTGAAACAATTGCGGAGGTGCCATTTTGTATATGGTATTCAACTAATTTATTTAGGCTTACTTTGTCTACATTGCCTTTAACATCCATTGGCGTAACTAGCGCTACAATACTGCCTGTAAACATAACATAACCTCGATTGTAATTATATTTGATGATAGGAAAATTTTTGCCACAGTATGGGGCATTTTCCAACGAAATTCAACTTAACCGCCGTGCTTTATATAGGAAATAATTAATTGTAACAATTTTATAAATCATATTATTTTTATTTATTATTTGACTGTCCAAAATTTCTACCTTATTTACTTTTAAATATGATATACGGTTAATTATTTATGCTGGGTTATCAATATCAATAAATGTAGATTCAAATCCATATTCCTCCGCCAACCATTGACCTAATGCTTTAATCCCGTAACGTTCTGTTGCATGATGGCCTGCAGCATAAAAATTAATCCCATATTCACGAGCAATATGAATTGTTCGTTCAGAAACCTCACCTGTAATAAAAGCATCACAACCTTGCAAAGCAGCCTGTTCAATAAAATCTTGTCCTCCACCACAACACCAAGCAACCCGGTTTATAATTTCTGGGGCATTATCACCGCAATGCAATACTGAATGTTCTAATTTGCTTGCAATGGTATCTTTAAACGCTAAAGCAGTTTGTGGTTTGAGCAACTGACCTTTAAATAATAAATCAGTAATTGATATTCGTTCTTCTATATCAATACCTAATAAATGACCAAGTAAAACATTATTACCAAGTAAAGGATGACCATCTAAAGGAAGATGGTAACCAAATAAATTAATATTATGTTGTAATAATGTCCTAAGACGACGATATTTCATTCCGGTAATTGTAACGGGTTCATTTTTCCAAAAAAAACCATGATGCACTAAAACCGCATCAGCATCTAGTTCAACAGCAGCATCCAATAAACGTTGACAAGCCGTTACCCCTGTCACTATCTTTTTAATTTGGGCTCGACCTTCTACTTGTAATCCATTTGGAGCAAAATCTCGATAGATAGAAGTTTGTAAAAAATCATTAAGATTCTGTTCTAAAGTATAATTAAGCATGCTTACTCCAATAATAATTAATTAGATGTACATTATTTACGACGGATTATAGATGTTTTCACGAATTAACTCATCTTTAATTAAAGATAATTTATAACTTAATTTTTTGCTATTTATAACATATTAAAACGACTTTTTAACTCTTCTAGATTAATAACAAACACTATAAAAATTTAATAATTTATTTTTATAATCAGGCCATTAAATAACAATTCACAATTTAAAATTATGTCTCAGGTTGAGAAATAATTGTTATTTATAAATGTTTGTAAATTAATCAATCTGATTCATAATTAGGATTTTACTCAGACTGATAAATAGATTTTAATTGACTAACGTGTTAAATTTATCGGCAAAATCTTTTTACTGAACATCGTAATGTTATATTCCCTTAATAAACATTACTAACTTCACATAACCATAAGGACTATACAATGCATATAGGTATCCCCAAAGAGCGGTTACCGAACGAAGGTCGATTAGCAGCTACACCTCAAACTGTAGGTCAATTGCTAAAACTTGGCTTTACCGTTTCGGTAGAACAAGGTGCTGGTCAAATCGCTAACTTTGCAGATGAAGCCTTTATTGATGCTGGAGCTTCGATCCAAACTACGCATGATATTTGGCAAAATGACTTAATACTTAAATTACATGCGCCTACTGATGAGGAAATTGCCCTTATTAAAGAAGGAGCAACGTTAATCAGCTATATTTATCCCGCACAACATAAAGAACTCCTAGAAAAACTAGCCGCGAAAAATATTACGGTTATGGCGATGGATTGTGTACCACGGATTTCACGCGCCCAATCACTTGATGCATTAAGTTCTATGTCCAATATTTCTGGATATCGTGCTGTCATCGAAGCAGCTAATCAATTTGGTCGTTTTTTCACTGGCCAAGTCACGGCTGCAGGTAAAGTTCCACCAGCTAAAATATTAGTCATTGGAGCCGGTGTTGCTGGTCTGGCTGCAATTGGAGCCGCAGTTAGTCTTGGTGCCATTGTCCGCGCATTTGATACTCGTCCTGAAGTAGCCGAACAAATCCAAAGTATGGGTGCGGAATTTTTAGAACTTGATTTCCAAGAAGAAGCTGGCAGTGGCGATGGCTATGCCAAACAAATGTCAGCGGCATTTATTGAAGCAGAAATGGCGCTTTTTGCTGCTCAAGCGAAAGATGTAGATATTATTATTACAACCGCTTTAATTCCTGGAAAACCAGCGCCAAAATTGATCTCTAAAGAGATGGTTGCATCAATGAAGCCAGGAAGTGTTATTGTTGATTTAGCTGCTTTAACCGGTGGTAATTGCGAGCTAACTCACCCAGGCGAAGTTTATGAAACCGAAAATAAAGTCAAAATTATCGGTTACACTGATTTGGCTAACCGCATGCCGGCACAAGCGTCACAATTATACGGTACAAACATTGTTAATTTATTGAAATTACTTGCCAAAGAAAAAAACGGTGAGATCGATATTAACTTTGAAGATGTCGTCATTCGTGGTGTTACTGTAGTGAAAGACCAAGAAATTACTTGGCCGGCACCGCCGATTCAGGTATCAGCGCAACCGCAAAAACCAGCGGCTAAACCGGTTGTCAAGCCTGAAGCGAAACCTATGTCGCCTGCATTACGTTTTAGTATTTTAGCATTTGCGATATTGTTATTCTTTTGGATTGCTTCAGCAGTACCGAAAAGTTTCTTATCACATTTCACCGTATTTGCTTTATCGTGTGTTGTTGGCTATTACGTAGTATGGAATGTTACACATTCACTACATACTCCATTAATGTCAGTAACTAATGCCATCTCAGGTATTATTATGGTCGGTGCAATATTACAAGTCACAGCTAGTAATGGGTTTATCATTTTCCTTGCTACTATTGCCATCTTGATTGCTAGTATCAATATTTTTGGCGGATTTTTTGTCACCCACCGTATGCTAAAAATGTTTCAACGTGGCGGTAACAATAGCAAAGCTAAAGGAGAATAAACATGAATTCAGGAATTATTCAAGCCGCTTACGTTATTGCAGCACTACTATTTATTTTTAGTTTAAGTGGCTTATCTAAACAAGAAACAGCTAGATCTGGCAATATTTACGGCATAATCGGTATGAGCATTGCCTTAATTGCGACGATAGGAAGTTTAAATAGTGGTATCGGATGGGTAATCATAGCCATAATAATCGGCGGTGCAATTGGCATCATTTTAGCCAAAAAAGTGGAAATGACTCAAATGCCAGAACTCGTTGCATTACTTCATAGTTTTGTTGGTATGGCTGCGGTATTAGTCGGTTTTAACAGTTACCTTGACAGTGAACAATTTTCATCGCATGAACTATTAAAAAATCTAGTTGAGACTAATACTAATAATGAGCTCATGGTTCATTTAATAGAAATTTTTGTTGGTGTATTTATTGGTGCAGTAACATTTTCTGGCTCAATTATCGCTTTCGGCAAACTTAATGGTCGCATCAGTTCTAAACCGTTGTCATTACCTTATAAGCATTATTTAAATTTAGGTGCAATACTGTTCTCAGTTCTTTTAATGACTATGTTCCTAAATTTTCATGATAATACAGCCTTTGCATCGTTTTGTTTAATCATTATGACATTAATCGCTTTAGCTTTTGGTGTTCATTTAGTTGCTTCAATCGGTGGCGCTGATATGCCTGTCGTGATTTCAATGCTAAATTCATATTCAGGTTGGGCCGCTGCTGCAGCCGGCTTTATGCTTGATAATGATTTATTAATTGTTACAGGTGCATTAGTCGGTTCATCAGGAGCAATTCTCTCTTACATTATGTGTAAAGCAATGAATCGTTCATTTATCAGCGTCATAGCGGGTGGTTTTGGATCTGATGGTAAAGCAGCAAGCACTGAAGAAGAAATGGGCGAATATCGTGAAATGCAACCGATTGATGTTGCTCAAGCGCTAAAAGAAGCGCGTTCAGTTATCATTGTTCCTGGATATGGAATGGCTGTTGCACAAGCACAGAGTGCTGTAAGTAGTATTACTGAAAAATTACGTGGCATGGGGATTGAAGTTCGATTTGGTATTCACCCTGTAGCTGGTCGGTTACCTGGTCATATGAATGTATTACTCGCTGAAGCTAAAGTACCTTATGATATCGTTTTAGAAATGGATGAAATCAATGACGATTTCCCTGATACCGACGTCGTTTGGGTTATTGGTGCTAATGATACCGTTAACCCAGCAGCCTCTGAAGATCCTAGCAGTCCGATTGCTGGAATGCCAGTACTTGAAGTTTGGAAAGCGAAAACAGTAATTATATCTAAACGTTCCATGAATACTGGTTATGCCGGCGTGCAAAACCCATTATTTTTTAAAGAAAATAGTTACATGTTATTTGGCGATGCTAAGGCAAGTGTTGAGAAAGTATTACAAGACATCTAAGTATCACTGTTAAAATACGTAAAACTCGCCAAATGGCGAGTTTTTTATTTATCAGACTTAAATAAACTATCGTTGAACAACAAAAAACCGGTTAATATAGTTTGTCAAGTTATGTTATCTGGCGCATGTCACAGTCAGCTAATACTAGCATTTTGCAGCTCGATCCAATAAATCTATCCATTTAAAAATAAATTAACTAAAAGCGAAACACTTAATTTTTTCTCATTATTCAGCCCTTTTTATAACTCAAGCAATAAGAAAATTAATCACAAAGTGCCCAAAAAAATTGTTCTACCTTAAATAAAAAAATAGCATTAATATAATATCATTATATTTCAAATAGATATGGGAGATGAAATGAAATTACGTAAAATTATGATTATTGGCGTTGGCAATGTTGGTTCCACCACCGCTTATACATTGGTTAATCGTGGTTTTTGTGAAGAAATAGCACTCGTAGATCTTAATAAAGAATTGGTATATGGGCATCAACAAGACTTATTAGATGCAGCCGCATATCGACAAAATATGGTGAAAATTTCGCTTCGCGAAGCCAATGATTGTGCTGATATTGATATTGCTATTATATGTGTTACTTCTGGTCTCGCTCAAAAAAGTCGTGCCGAAGAGCTTATTGGCACATCTAAGATTGTTGCCAATATAGTTCCCGGAATGATGAAAAATGGTTTTAAAGGCATTTTTCTTATTGCGACTAATCCATGTGATGCGATTACATACTATGTTTGGAAATTATCTGGGTTACCTAAACATCGCATTTTAGGTACAGGGGTATGGCTAGATACTGTACGATTACGCCGTTTACTAGGAGAATCAATGGATATCGGTCCACAAAGCATTGACGCGTTTATTGTCGGTGAACATGGCGATTCTCAATTTCCGGTTTGGTCTCATTCCTCACTTTATGGTATTCAACTTAATCATCTGAATAAAACACAACTCAATTTTGAATTAATTGGCGATAAAGCACGTAAAATGGGGTTTGAAATTGTTAACTGTAAACATTGTACCGAATATGGTATTGGCAGTACGATTGCTGAAATTTGCCAACATATCATGACCAATAGTCACCGAGCGCTTGCTTTATCTTGTGTCCTTGATGGTGAATATGGTTATCATGATGTGGCAATCGGTGTACCGGCAATACTAGATCAACATGGGATAAAAAAAATTATTACACTTGATTTCAATAGTCAGGAACAAAAACTGTTCGACAACAGTATTAATATCATAAAAAATTATATTACGCATCTACCAAAATAACGACAAAAATTGGTTATACGGTATTCCGCATTAATTAACGTGCAATAATAAAATGCACGTTTTTTTCCACCAAATAGATAAAAAATCGCTTAAAATAAGACTAACGATAATTAGTATTAATAAATGTTAATTTCCATAAGCTCTGAATAACACCTAATAAAATATGATCATTTAAGCTATAATGACAAATTGTTATTAGCGTTATAATTTATCAAGGATCTTTATGTCATTTAATTCACTTGGTTTGGACACCAAGATAGTGGAAGCTGTTAATGCCCTACGATTTTCCCAACCCACCGAAATTCAACAACAAGCAATCCCAAAAATTCTAGCCGGTAAAGATATTATGGGCAGTGCACAAACTGGTACCGGTAAAACGGCTAGTTTTGTCTTACCTATATTACAGAAGTGGCTTGTTAAATCTAACCTTAAAAATGATGTGATAGAACCGAAAAAAGGTAGGCGACCAATATATGCTTTAATTTTAGCGCCAACTCGTGAACTGGCTGCACAAATAGGTGATAATATTCGTGATTATAGTCGTTTTTTACCAATTCGCTCTTTAGTTGTCTTTGGTGGTGTAAGTATTAATCCACAAATGATGAAATTGCGTGGCGGTGTTGATATCCTAGTGGCAACGCCAGGACGATTATTAGATTTAGTCCAAAAAAATGCTGTCGATCTAAAAACAGTAAAAGTTCTGGTGCTTGATGAAGCTGATCGCATGTTAGATATGGGATTTATTCACGATATTCGCCGAGTGATTACTAAATTACCCAAAAAACGCCAAAATTTAATGTTTTCAGCTACGTTTTCTAATGCAGTAACGCAACTGGCACACACGCTTTTAAATTCTCCAGAAACCTTAGCTGTAGCTACGACTAATAGTACTTCTAAGCAAATCACCCAGTATGTACACCATGTTGATAAAAGCCGTAAACGTGAACTATTATCCTATTTAATAGGTAGACAACAATGGTCACAAGTTCTTATTTTCACGCGTACCAAATACGGTGCTAATCATTTAGCTGATCAGCTTAATAAAGATGGTATTAAAGCTTCGGCAATTCACGGCAATAAAAGTCAAGGCGCTCGAACGAAAGCACTAGCCGATTTTAAACATGGGAAAATTACAGCTCTCGTTGCTACTGATATTGCTGCGAGAGGACTTGATATTGAACACTTGCCTTATGTCGTGAATTATGATCTACCACAGATTGCCGAAGATTATGTACATCGTATCGGTCGTACTGGACGAGCTCAAAATAGTGGTCAAGCTATTTCGTTGGTCTGTGTTGATGAACTGCCACAATTAAAATCAATTGAAAAATTGATCCAAGTTAATATTCCAAAATTAACTACTGAAGGATTTGCCGTCAATCCTAATATTAAACCGACTTCAGTAAAGAAAAATGGTATTCATAAAAATGCCAAGAAACTTAAATAAAACAATTATTAATATTACACTTTTTATTTTCATCAAATATACGCGAATATTGATTTTATCGGAATGTAGACAAATTAATAGCAAAACAATGTTGCATACAATATTTAAATCAGATAAAGTCAATTGCTAATGATGAAAACTCTGACCAGGTACTTTTTTATTCTATTAATAAGGAACTATTTCATGACTAATCGCAGTCGTCGTTTGAAAAAAAAATTACTTATTGAAGAATTCAAGGAATTAGGTTTTACCGTTAGTTGGTCATTTGCAGAAGGTACTGATGCTAAAACTTTGGATAGCGTTGTTGATCTATTTATTAACGAAGCTATTAAACCAAATGGTCTAGCTTATGAAGGAAGTGGTGATCTAAATTGGCAAGGTTTAATATGTATGCAAAAAATTGGTAATTGCACTGAAGAACATCGTAAGATCGTTAGCGATTGGTTAGTTAATCATGGACTTAATAGGGTTAAAACAGGCCAACTAATTGATATATGGTGGGATGAGTTAGATTTTTAAGCAACCCACACATCTTTTCAACGGGTATTTATAATCGCTAAAGGTTACTCAGGTAACCTTTCAATTTTATAATGTCCCTTGGCAAATTAGTCTCTATCACACCGTAATACACCACCATTAGCGAGCTGATCTTTCGAAATTTCATGAATGATAATTTGTACTGCTTCTGGTTTACAATTCAATGTTTCAACGATTGCCTGAGTAACTCGTTTCGCCATCTCTCGTTTTTGTTCGATGGTTCTACCTTCCAAAAAATCTATCACAACATTTGGCATATTCTTTCCTTTTAGTTCAAACGATTTATCTGTTCAATCTGGGCATCAGTCAACATAATATCACTATTTTGACAAATGGATATTCCCGATTGAATAATCATATTAGCAATTTGTTTTGCGTCGTCAAGCGAATGCATTTTATAAGTACCACACTGATATTCATTTAGTTCAGGAATATCTTTTTGTGAGTTTACTTGCATTATATCTTGCATCGCGGCTAACCAACTATCAGCAACTTTTTTTTCAGATGGTTGACCGATTAGACTCATATAAAATCCAGTACGGCACCCCATAGGAGAAATATCGATAATTTCCACCTGTTCGCTATTGAGGTGATCTCGCATAAAACCAGCAAACAGATGTTCAAGTGTATGAATTCCTTTTTCGGAAAGTAGTGCTTTATTAGGTGTAGTAAAGCGTAAATCAAAGACAGTTATCGTATCACCTTTTGGCGTTTGCATAATTTTAGCAACTCTAACAAAAGGTGCTTTCATTTTAGTATGATCGACTTTAAAGCTATCAAGTAGTGGCATAATTCCTCTCCATTTAATTATTTGAGATATCAGATTGCTTAAAATGATCTAACATCGTTTGTTCATCCATAATCTGAATAGATAATTCTTCTGCTTTGGTCAATTTAGAACCTGCAGACTCGCCAGCAATAACTATATCGGTATTTTTAGACACACTTCCGGTGATTTTAGCACCTAATTGCTTAAGTTTTTCTTTTGCTTCATCACGTGGCATAGATGATAAAGTGCCGGTTAAAACAATCACTTTATCCTTAAAAATATTGTTAACAATATTTGGTGCTTTTACCGTAACGGGTTGCCAGTTAATCCCGATTTTATCGCTGATTAAGGCATCAATTATATTACGGTTATGTTCTTCTTCAAGAAAATTAACAATACTTTTTGCTATTACTTCACCAATATCATTGACCTTTTGTAGTTGCTCTACATCACAATTGCGAATAGCTTCTAATGAACCAAATTCATTAGCCAAACTTTCAGCGGTAACTTCACCAACATGTGGAATACCTAACGCAAAAATAAATCGCCCTAAAGTTGTACGTTTTGATTTATCTAGAGCATTACGTAAATTAGTCGCTAATTTTTCACCAACTTTATCCAATGAACACAATTGTGGTAATGTTAAATAGTAGAGATCAACCGGCGTTTTAATATATTGTTTATCAACAAGTTGTTCGATAATACGATCCCCAAAACCGGTAATATCCATTGCTCTGCGTGAAACAAAGTGTTTTAAAGATTCTTTACGTTGCGCAGCACAAAATAACCCACCAGAACAGCGAGATATGGCTTCCCCTTCGTCACGAACAATCAACGATCCGCATACTGGACAATGCGTTGGAAATTCAATAGTTCGAGTATTTTCAGGACGTTTATCTAACATCACAGCGACCACTTTAGGGATAACATCCCCAGCACGACGAATGGTTACAAAATCCCCTTCACGAATACCTAAACGATCAATTTCATCACTATTATGTAGTGTTGCATTACTGACCACAACACCCGCAACGGCTACAGGCTCCAGTCTAGCAACAGGCGTAATAGCCCCCGTTCGTCCAACTTGAAAATCGACTTTTAATAGCTGTGTAACTTGTTCCTGAGCTGGAAATTTAAACGCAATAGCCCAACGTGGAGCGCGAGCTACAAAACCAAGTTGTTGTTGTAAGTCAATTTGATTAACTTTTATTACCACGCCATCAATGTCGAAACCTAATGTCATACGCTCATTTTCGACATTATGGAAATAATCCAATACTTCTGACGCACCATTAACAATTTTGACATAGTCACTAACCGGAATACCCCATTGTTTAAATTGCATTAATCTACCGTAATGGGTATCAGGCAATGTTGCTCCTTCAAATATACCGACGCCATAACAATAGAATGAAAGTGAGCGTTTTGCAGTGATTCTTGGATCTAACTGCCGTAACGAACCAGCTGCTGCATTGCGTGGATTAGCAAATACTTTTTCATGGTTTTTTTCTGCATCATGATTTAATTTATCAAACGCTTGATGCGTCATAAAAACTTCGCCTCGCACTTCTAAACGTGAAGGAATATTTTCACCAATGAGTTTAAGTGGAATCGATTTTATCGTTTTGACATTTTCACTGATATCTTCCCCCATATTTCCATCACCACGGGTTGCAGCACGTGCAAAGTTGCCATTTTCATAGAGGATGCTGACAGCTAAACCATCCAATTTCAATTCGCAGCAATATTGCAAATTGGCTGACGAGCTATCAATTCGTTCACGAACGCGCTTATCGAATGCGATTAATCCATCATCAGCAAAAATATTATCTAAGGATAACATCGGCATTTCATGTCGAATTGTTGTAAACTGATTTAATGCCATCCCACCAACTCGTTGCGTAGGGGATTCTGGCGTGATTAGTGCAGGATATTTTAGCTCAAAATCGCGTAATTGTTGCATCAATTTATCATATTCAACATCAGGAATTTTAGGATCGTCTAATACATAGTATTGATATTCATGTTGACGAATTATATTACGCAATTGTTCAACTTGTTGTTTAATATTCATGGGTGCTTACTCACAGCTCGTCTTATCGTTTATAATTAAAGTTGTTAAAAAATAGATATCATTTTAATAAAGCTGTTTATCCATTACATATCGCTTTTATTCGTTTTTTATAGCTATCAATTTCTTGCGGAGTAAGCATGTGATGTTGATGATCTAAAACAACGCCATTGACATCATCAGCAATCCGTTGAACAGATTGCAACATTAATTTAAAATTTTGTGAAGTATTACCATAAGATGGTATCATCATAAAAATCGATACACCAGGTGTCGAAAACTCATGCATTGTTTCAGGATCTAACGTTCCAGGTTTTACCATGTTAGCCAAGCTGAAAAGTACCGGTCCATTTCCAGCAGGATCTAAATGTCGATGAAAAATTTGCATTTCACCAAATTGAAAACCTGATTGAATAATACTACTTAATAATAAATCACCGCGGATATTTTCACCATTTAGACCCGTTACATGTAACACTAACACATCATTTTGGCTATCTTTTTGTTCTGTTTGTTCTGTTTGTTTATTTTCTTGTTCAAGACTTTCAGACAGCTCTTTTTCCGGCATGAACGTAATTGGATTATCTTTTATAGGTGATGGTTTAATACTTTCCACATCTGGTCGCTCATCAATATGACTATCAAAAGTGTTATTTGGCTGATGTTGATTAGAATTTTTAGCATATAAAGGGTCCTCTTCAGCAAATAAATCCCGTTGGATAGGTATAGACGGTTGTGATTCGATTATAAAATCTTTCGCTGAGTTATCAAAAAACGTTGGAGAGGAATTGGAAACGCTTTCATCGCTTCTCTTCGCGATGATATCTCGTGAATGTAAATCATCGGTAAAATTATCATTAAAATCTTCTTCAAAAGAACGAGAATCTTGCCAAGATAGGTCATTAGAGTCTAGTTTATTTCTTGATTGTCTTTTAGATTCAAAAAGATGTGAACGCTCTTTTTTATTAATCCAAAATCCATGAATCAGTAATGCAATGATTACCAACGAGGCAATAACAATTAGTACAATTCGTAAATTATCCATCATACCTATCTCTATATTAATTTTGTGTTGCTATATTACTGTATTTGATTAGTGATACTCAAGCTTCTTAAAAACTTTATCCGTTTAATTTTAATATTTATTGTGTTAGATTACAAAGAGATATGAATTTTATTATCATAAATTTATCAAAAAAAACAAAATATATCATTTTTCACCATAAAATCTTGAATTCAGAAAAAGTAAATCTCAATTAGGTCACCTAGCAAATAATAATCTTGATTAATCATAAGTTTTCTTAACATCCCATTACCTTAAATATATAAATTTTTAGTTCTCTGTGCTATCATGAGAATAGTAGCTTACATTCAAATCTGAAATTCTGTAGAATCAACTTCCTTTACAATTTATGATCTACTTTTTTACATACTAACATTCTAATTTTTTACCGAGGTTATTTTAATATGAGATTAAAAAAAGCATTACATCCAGCTACCCTTGCCTTGATGATAGGGGGAAGCATCTTACTGACAAGTTGTGGTGAAAATAAATCTAATGCTGATAACAATAAAATACCGCCGGTAGCAGTTAAAATATTTCAAACTCAACCGCTTAATTATACCATCAAAACAGTATTACCTGCGCGTGTTGTCGCATCACAGATTGCTGAAATTAGACCACAAGTCAGTGGCATTATTCTTAAACGTGAGTTTGATGAAAGTAGTAACGTTACTGAAGGACAATCACTCTATCAAATCGACCCGGCAATTTATCAAGCCACTTATGATAGTGCAGTAGCGAGTGTTGCTAGCGCCGAAGCTAATGCGAATATTGCTCATTTAACCTTAAAACGTTATGAAGGATTATTGAAAACCAAGTCTATCAGTCAACAAGATTATGATAAAGCGCAAGCTGACTCCCAACAAGCCGATGCAGCAGTTCTGGTTGCCAAAGCAAATTTACACACGGCAAAAGTCAATCTTGACTATACCAAAGTTTACTCACCAATTCAGGGGTACATTGGTAAATCAAATGTTACTGAAGGTGCATTAGTCAATGCTGGGCAACAAACACCTATGGCATTAGTGCAGAAACTTGATCCGATCTATGTCGATATGACTCAAGCGGCTACCATTTTTGAACGCAATGAGAAAGATCGTGACACACTTTATAAACCTGCCGAAAAGGTAGAATTATTCTTTAATGATGGTTCTAAATATGAATATAACGGAAGTGTAAAGTTTTCAGATAAAACAGTTAATGAAACAACTGGAACGGTAACTTTACGAGCTGAATTTGCTAATCCTAATTCTAAGATCTTACCTGGTATGTTTGTAAAACCTCACTATACCCTTGGTAATATTGAAAATGCGATTCTGGTTCCGCAAAAAGGTATCACTAGTAACCAACTTGGTAATTATACTGCAATCATTGCTATTCCAATGAATAACACCGCCGGCGGCAATGAGCAACAAGCGTATTATTTAGAACAACGTAACAATGTTAAAGTTTATTCTGGTATACCAGGATATTGGATTGTAACTAGTGGTATTAATGCTGGCGAAAAAGTAGTAATTTCGGGATTATTGAATTTGGCAGGAAGAAATCTTAATGACCCTAAAAATAAGACTATCGTAAATATTATGAATATAAAAGAACCAGATATGCTCAGTCAAAAACAGTTAGATACAATCATTGAAAATAATCTCAAGTAGAAAAATCGGAGTTTTTAATAATGGCTAAGTTTTTTATTGATCGCCCAGTTTTTGCTTGGGTAATTGCAATTATGATGATGTTGGGAGGAGCTCTTTGCATCAAATTACTTGCAATTGAACAATATCCTGATATTGCTCCCCCTGCAGTAACAGTAACAGCAAGTTATCCAGGTGCAGATGCTCAGACTATCGAAAATACAGTCACCCAATTAATTGAGCAAAATCTTACTGGTATTGACAACTTACTTTATATGAAATCAACCAGTAGTGCTCAAGGAATCGTTCAAACTACTTTAACTTTTGCACCAGGCACAGATCCCGATTTCGCTCAGGTTCAAGTGTTAAATAAAGTGGAAAGTGTTAAATCACGTCTACCTGATAGTGTCCAGAAAAATGGTGTATCGGTAGCAAAAAATAACACTAACTTCTTAAAAGTCATTGGTTTTTATTCAACCAATCCTGAAAAAAAACAAGCTGATATTGCTGACTTTATCTACTCCACAGTTCAAGATCCACTACGCCGAGTACAAGGCGTTGGTGATACCACTTTATTTGGTTCAGAATATGCGATGCGTATTTGGCTCGATCCAAATAAAATGAACTATTTTAAATTATCTACTCAAGAAGTGATTGCGGCTATTCAAGCACAAAATGCACAAGTTACAGCAGGTCAGTTAGGTGCTTATCCGATTAAAGAAGGTCAAGAATTAAATGCCACTATTACTGCTCAATCTCGACTCAAAACGCCAAAACAGTTCCAAAATATTTTAGTTCGAGTCAATACCGATGGTTCTAATTTACTATTAAAAGATATAGCTAAAGTGGAGTTAGGTGCTGCAGATTATAACTTTATATCACGTTATAATGGACAGATATCAAGTGGTTTAGCCATTTATTTGGCAACCGGTGCTAACCAACTGGATACTTCCGATGCTGTAGATGCCAAGTTAGCCGAGTTAGCTAAGATTTTTCCAGATGACATTAAGTATGATTTTCCTTATGACACTACGCCATTTGTAAAATTATCAATTGATAATGTGATTGAAACATTAATTGATGCGATCGTATTAGTTGTTTTGGTGATGTTTTTATTCTTACAAAATCTCCGTTCAACCATTATTCCAACGATTACTGTTCCGGTCGTTTTATTAGGTACATTTGCGGTTTTATATATCACAGGCTTTACTATCAATACCTTATCCATGTTTGCGATGATTCTTGCCATTGGTTTATTAGTGGATGATGCAATCGTAGTTATTGAAAACGTGGAACGTATTATGCATGATGAGGGGTTATCACCTTATGATGCTACTGTAAAATCGATGGAGCAAATCACTTCCGCACTGATCGGTATTGCCGTGGTACTTTCTGCAGTATTTATTCCCATGGCTTTTTTTGGCGGTGCGGCCGGTGGAATTTATCGTCAATTCTCAATAACGATTGTTACCTCCATGGCTTTATCCGTAATAATGGCTATTATTTTAACACCAGCATTATGTGTACAAATCCTTAAAGCTCCATCAAAACACGGAACAGAAAAAAAATCGATTTTCCAAAAAATCTTAAATATTCCGCCATTTAATTGGATATCATTAGCGACAAATAAGATTTTTTATTATTTTAATTTTGCTTTTACCAAAAGCCAGCACGTCTATGAAAAAGGCGTTATTAAAACATTAAATAAACCAATAATTAGTCTTTTAGGTTATATTATCATTCTTTTAGTTTTCATCGTTGGTTACTTGAAACTGCCTACTTCTTTCTTACCTGATGAAGATCAGGGGGTAATTATTATGATGGTTGAGTTGCCACCAGGTTCAACCCTTGATCAGACTGAAGCTGTACTTGGTAAAGCAACCAATTACTTTAGAACCAAAGAAGCCGACTCCGTAAAAGAAACATTCACTGTTGCTGGCTTTAGTCTAGCCGGGCGTGGACAAAATGTCGGTTTAGGATTTATTAAACTTAAAGATTGGGATTTAAGAAAAAGTAGTGATCAAAAAATTGGTGCAATTCTTCAGCGTACAAATGGCTTCTTAAGAACCATTACTGAGGCGCGCAGTTTTGCACTCAATGTGCCAGCTGTTCCTTCTTTAGGTATGTCTAATGGTTTCTCTTACGTTTTAATGGACAGTGCAGGTCAAGGTCATAATGCGTTGATGGGAGCATTTTATCAAACCTTATCTGCCGCAATGCGTAATCCACTACTAACCCAAGTCAGACCAGGTGGGATGCTCGATGTTCCGCAATATAAAATTGATGTCGATTTTGAAACAGCACAAGCATTAGGTGTGTCAGTTAGCAACGTTAATAGTGTGTTATCAACCGCCTTAGGATCAGCGTATATTGATGATTTTGTTTATAACAATCGTGTAAAAAAAGTCTATGTCCAATCAGATGCCAAATATCGTATGTTACCTGATGATTTTAGTATTTGGCATGTTAAAAATAATAATGGCGATATGGTTCCTTATGATGCTTTTGCTAAAACATCTAAAACCTTCGGATCACCTTCATTGGTTCGTTACAATGGTGTTTCAGCCATGGAAATCAGTGGTGTGGCAATTCCTGGAGAAAGTTCGGGCTCAGCAATGGCAATCATGGAAAATATTTCTCAACAGTTACCTCGAGGGTTTACTTATGATTGGACAGGATTATCTTATCAAGAACGGGAAACCGGTTCTCAAAAAATGATGCTGATGTTTATCTCTCTTATCGTTGTATTTCTTTCATTAGCAGCTCTTTATGAAAGCTGGACTATTCCAATTTCGGTACTTTTAACAATACCTGTTGGCGTATTTGGTACGGTTTTAGCAACCTCATTATTCAAACTTGAAAATGATATCTATTTCTTTGTTGGATTATTAACAACCTTAGGATTAACTGCTAAAAATGCGATTCTAATTGTAGAGTTTGCTAAAGATGCTATTGAAAAAGAAGGTAAAAGCATTTTTGATGCTACATTGGAAGCTTGCCGTTTACGATTACGACCGATTTTAATGACCTCTTTTGCCTTTATTCTGGGTGTTTTACCACTTGCGATTAATAGTGGCGCAGGGTCAGCCAGTCAAAATTCAGTTGGTACTGGTGTTATCGGTGGTATGATTACCGCTACATTTATCGCTATATTCTATATACCATTATTCTTTTTATATTTAACTAAATTTGTCGATAAATTTGATCGTAAAAAGAATAATCAAGATAAAGATATTTCTATACCAACAAAATAACGTTTAGATAAATTAAAAATGCGCCAATTGGCGCATTTTTTTAATTTTTGACAAAACCAAAACTTAAAAACCTTAACATTGCTTATTATAAATTTTGCCGAAAGTTATTTAATTATCTTATTCACAATTAATCTATTAATTTTATTAATCACTTTTGTTTCTGGCTTTAGCCAATTGAGCTTTGATTAGGGCAAGTCGACTCTTACCGTGCTCAAAGCGCTGTTCCGCTGTCGGTTGTTGTCGACCATTACTCCAATTAAGATCATCTTGTGGCAATTCAAAAAGAAAACGACTTGGCTCTAATTGACTACTCTCACCAAATTGCTTACGTTCTCTGCTGTATGAAAGCGTCAGAACTCGCTGTGCTCGCGTAATACCAACATAGGCCAATCGTCTTTCTTCTTCAATGTTTTCTTCATCAATACTGGTTTGGTGCGGTAATAGTCCTTCTGCCATGCCAATTAAATAAACATAAGGAAATTCTAAACCTTTCGAAGCATGTAACGTCATTAATTGCACTTCATCTTGTTCATCTTCATTTTCATTGCGTTCGAGCATGTCACGCAAAGTAAAGCGCGCTACGGCATCTTCCAAAGTATATGGTTCATCAATATCATTACCTTTTAGCATATCATCCAGCCAAGTGATAAGTTGTTCAACATTTTTCATACGCATCTGAGCAGCGGTTGGTGAAGACGATGTTTCATACATCCAACTTTCATAATCAATTCCTTGCAATAATTCGTAAACTGCAGACATTGGATCATGTTGTGCTTGTTGTGATAATTGATTAAACCATTCAACAAATCCTTGCAACGATGTTAATCGTTTAGCAGATAATATTTCGGTTAACTCACCATCAAAAGCTGTTTTGAATAAACTCAATGAACGTGTTCCTGCTAATTCACCTAATTTTTGTAAGGTGGCAGGGCCAATTTCTCGTTTAGGTGTATTAATAACCCGAATAAACGCATTATCATCATCTAAATTTACTAATAGTCGCAAATAAGCCATGATATCTTTAATTTCAATTCGCGAAAAAAACGAGGTTCCCCCTGAAATTTTATAAGGAATACGGCCTTGCATAAGCATTTTTTCAATTAAACGCGACTGATGATTACCACGATATAAAATTGCATAATCACCATAACGAGCATTATTAGCAAAACGATGACCTATAAGGTGATTCACGACTTTTTCAGCTTCATCTTCCTCATTATTTGCTGATAATACATTAATATATTCACCATAACCTAATTCAGAATGGAGAGTTTTACTAAATAAATGGGGATTATTTTCAATTAAAATATTAGCTGCTTTAAGGATTCTCCCCGACGAGCGGTAATTTTGTTCCAATTTGATAACATTAAGATTCGGGAAATCCTGGTTGAGTAATACTAAATTTTGCGGTCGGGCACCACGCCAAGAATAAATCGATTGATCATCGTCACCTACGACGGTAAACTTCGCACGATGACCAACTAATAATTTAATTAATTCATATTGACTCGTATTGGTATCTTGATATTCATCAACGAGCAGATAACGTACTCGGTTTTGCCATTTTTCGCGGACAGTTTCATTATTTTTTAATAATAATGTCGGTAATAAGATCAAATCATCAAAGTCCAAAATACCACATGACTTTTGTTGCTGTTCATACAATTTGTAACAATGTGCAAATAATTGTTCTTTTTTACCTTGCGCTTTAGCCATGGCTAACGTGCTATCAACAAGATCATTTTTCCAATTTGAAATGCAACTACGCAATTGGTTGATGAGTTCTTTATCACCATCAAACCACTGTTCGGTCAACTCTTTAAGTAATGCAAACTGATCATGATCATCGAATAAAGAAAAATTACTTTTAATACCGACCTGTTTATACTCTTTGCGAATTATATCTAGCCCCAATGTATGGAAAGTTGAAATTTTTAACCCTCTCGTTTCTTGGCGACCAAGTGAGTGAGTAATTCGTTCTTTCATTTCTCTAGCAGCTTTATTAGTAAATGTAACCGCAAAAATATGTTTTGGTTGGTATTCTTTAACTTTGATCAAATAAGCAATTTTATTAATAATAACCCGCGTTTTACCCGATCCTGCACCAGCTAGAACCAAACATGGACCAGATACAAACTCAACGGCTTGCTGTTGACTTAAATTTAAACGCACAACGGTAACCATCTATAAAAAATGTGACTAGTATACTCAATCACTCTTTAAAAACCTAATATTAGTATAATTATGCGTTATTTTTTATTCAAAAATGGCAAAACTTTTTAAATAAAATAGCACCCATTGATTAGATGAAAAATAAATGGCTAATTAGTTGATCAATAACAATATATAAAACGAATATTGGCTATTAAAAATCTATTATATAGCAAAATTAATAAGTTATATTTTTCCGACTAAACCTTGTTAAATCTATAAATATCTTATTGTAACAATTCCTGCTTATTTACTATATTCAGCTTGAATAACACACTTAAATTTGATAGTTTATTGCCAATCCATATTATTCACATTTAACAAAAAGGTAATTGTTATGACAATCAAAGTAGGTATTAATGGTTTTGGTCGTATCGGCCGTATTGTTTTCCGTGCAGCACAACAACGTTCTGACATCGAAATCGTTGCTATTAATGATTTATTAGACGTTGATTACATGGCTTATATGCTAAAATATGATTCAACTCACGGTCGTTTTGATGGTACAGTTGAAGTTAAAGATGGCAAATTAGTCGTTAACGGTAAAGCAATTCGTGTTACTGCTGAAAGAGATCCTGCAAATTTAAAATGGAACGAAGTAGGTGTTGATGTTGTTGCTGAAGCGACTGGTTTATTCTTAGATGATGCCACTGCTCGTAAACATATCCAAGCTGGTGCTAAAAAAGTTGTTTTAACTGGCCCTTCTAAAGATAGCACACCTATGTTCGTAATGGGTGTTAACGATAAAGATTATGCAGGTCAAGATATCGTTTCTAATGCTTCATGTACAACTAACTGTTTAGCACCTTTAGCTAAAGTTATCAATGACAACTTTGGTATCGTTGAAGGTCTAATGACAACTGTTCACGCAACTACAGCAACTCAAAAAACTGTTGATGGTCCTTCTCACAAAGATTGGCGTGGTGGTCGTGGTGCTGCTCAAAACATCATCCCATCTTCAACTGGTGCCGCTAAAGCTGTGGGTAAAGTTATCCCTGAACTAAATGGTAAATTAACTGGTATGGCTTTCCGTGTTCCAACTCCAGATGTTTCTGTTGTTGATTTAACTGCCCGTTTAGCTAAACCTGCTAAATACGAAGACATCTGTAAAGTAATTAAAGCTGCTGCAGAAGGTCCAATGAAAGGCGTTCTTGGTTACACTGAAGATGCTGTAGTTTCTACTGATTTCTTGGGTGAAGTTTGCACTTCTGTATTTGATGCGAAAGCAGGTATCCAAATCAGTGATACATTTGTTAAATTAGTTGCATGGTACGACAATGAAGTTGGCTATTCAAACAAAGTATTAGACTTAATAGCAGTTGTTGCTAAATAATAGTCATTCAAACTATCTAAAAAAGCTAAAACACTAAAGTTTTAGCTTTTTTTATTGTTTTATTTAGGCAAATTTTCTTACTATTCAATATCTAACATTTTAATTTTTTATTAATTACCAATAATTAGATACAACACTCCATAAAATTAATTTATTAATATCATTTTACTAATCCAAACGATACAAACAGATGGAAAGCCATTGAAAAAAATGATAAATATGAATATTTGCAAAAAGTAAGATTACATAAATGATAAATTACTCTGTTTAATACCCCTATCTCCATGTGCAACTATTGCAGATTTAACGCTGAGATCTTTCTCGACTATTATCGATTATAAGCTGGCAATCACACCATAAATAAAAAAAACGATTACTGATTTAAATTCATTTATTGAATTATTAATGAATGTTATGACAATATGGTATTCAAAATGGTCCAAAAAGTTCGAAAAACTATTCATACTAACTTTATAACAGTATCTTTAAATATGCCTACGACGCTAAATAATTAACCGATATGGAGACTTAATATGCTATAGATAATATTAATGTCATTATTGAATGGAGCATGGATATTTGATATATCTCTACTTAATGCCAATTATCAATGTGTTAATAAAAATGGCAAATTAAATGGCATGTCTACAAGCATTGATAATTAGATTAACTCTTGAATAATCGATAATAATAGTAAGACTTATATCTACTTTTATTATTATTTTTTCTACAATTATTAAGCTTTTGGAGATTTAGAAAATCTCCTCGATTATCAGCAGTTCCTCTTTTTAGCCTATCATTATAGTAAATATTGTTTTAATTATTGCTTCTATAAATTTTAATTTAGGCGATATCTTTTTTCAGACTTGAAATATTAATTTTTATGCCTATATAGATAGATGTCTTAATAATAAATTTAGAGGTATTAATCAATGAGTAACCAAGGAACCGAAACTCGTGGATTTCAATCAGAAGTGAAACAACTTCTTCACTTAATGATTCACTCACTTTATTCTAATAAAGAAATATTCTTAAGAGAACTTATCTCAAATGCGTCTGATGCTGCAGATAAACTTCGCTTTAAAGCATTAGAAAACCCTAACCTATATGCTGGAGATGGTGAATTAGGTGTTAAAATTTGGGTTAACAAAGATGCAAGTACACTTACTATTGCTGATAATGGTATTGGTATGACTCGTGATGAAGTCATTGAAAATTTAGGTACCATTGCTAAATCAGGGACTAAAGCTTTTTTAGAGTCAATCGGCAGCGATCAAGCTAAAGATAGTCAACTAATAGGTCAATTTGGTGTTGGCTTCTATTCGGCATTTATTGTAGCCGATAACGTTACCGTGGTAACCCGTGCTGCAACTGCTAAAGAAGATGAAGCGGTCATGTGGCAATCCGCTGGGGAAGGTGAATACACTATTTCTGATGCCCATAAATCAAGTCGCGGTACGGAAATTACACTTCACCTGAAAGACGATGAAAAAGAGTTTTTAGATGACTGGCGTCTGCGTTCAATCATCAGTAAATATTCTGATCATATTTCTTTACCGGTTGAAATTCAAACCATTGAAGAAGAAAGTAAAGAAATTAAGTGGGAAAAAGTCAATAAAGCCCAAGCACTTTGGACCCGTAGTAAAGCAGATATTTCTGATGATGAATATAAAGCATTTTATGAACATTTGTCCCATGATTATAACGAACCACTGATTTGGAGCCATAACCGTGTTGAAGGTAAACAGGAATATACTAGCCTACTCTATATTCCGTCAAAAGCACCATGGGATATGTGGAATCGTGATCATAAACACGGTTTAAAACTTTATGTACAACGTGTCTTTATCATGGACGATGCCGAACAATTTATGCCTAATTACTTGCGTTTTGTAAAAGGTTTAATCGACTCTAATGATCTTCCTTTAAACGTCTCACGTGAAATTTTACAGGATAGCAAAGTAACACAAAATTTACGTAACGCCTGTAGTAAACGTGTTTTACAGATGTTAGAAAAATTAGCTAAAGAGGACAAAGAAAAATACCAACAATTCTGGACTGAATTTGGCTTAGTACTTAAAGAAGGTACCGGTGAAGATTTTGCAAATAAAGAGATTATCGCCAAATTGCTCCGTTTTGCTTCAACCCATAACGATAGTGATGCGCAAACAGTGGCTTTGGAAGAATATATTAATCGTATGTCAGAAGGTCAAGAGAAGATTTATTACATTACCGCTGATAGTTATCAAGCAGCAAAATATAGCCCACACCTTGAATTGTTCCGTAAAAAAGGTATAGAAGTGCTACTGCTTTCAGATCGCATTGACGAATGGATGATGAGTAACTTAACTGAATTTTCTGGGAAAGCCTTCCAATCAGTGAGTAAATCTGATGAATCTATTGAAAAACTAGCAGATCAAGAAACTGACGAACAAAAGCAAGCAGAAAAAGAACTTGAACCATTTGTTAGCCGAGTAAAAACTGTTTTAGGGGATAAAGTTAAAGATGTTAAATTAACACATCGTTTAACAGATACTCCGGCAATAGTGACAACAAAAGAAGGTGAAATGACAACGCAAATGGCTAAACTGTTTGCGGCAGCAGGCCAAAAAGCACCAGAAGTAAAATATACTTTCGAACTTAATCCTGTGCATCCGTTAGTTAAAAAAGCTGCTGATACGCAAGATGATGTTGATTTTAAAGATTGGGTAGAATTATTACTTGATCAAGCTTTGTTAGCCGAAAAAGGCGCTTTAAATGATCCGAGTAAATTTATTAAAAATGTAAATAAATTACTCATGAAATAACTTATTAATAGCCTCCTAAAATAAACCGATATAATTTAGATTATATCGGTTTTTTTATAATTATATTAGATGACTAGTAGCCAGAATTAGTTGAAAAAACTAGGCGATGAACTGTGAACACATATTTATTGCGATGATGTTTCATATTTATTTTCTTCAATATCTTAAATAACATCAGATATTTAAATAAATTACAACTGACTATCAAGCATGAATTTATCGGGAATGTAAATAATTTGCTATTTACCCATGCCATTGTAGCAAGAATCAATAAAACGTTTTATTTTCACCTACTTTTTATCTAAAAAAATGACCTCACTGCCAAGTAACGGCATTTTAAGAATATGTGGCTTAATTTTTCCCCAAACCTGCATTTCACAAGCCTTACAATTGAATTTCAAAGTCAACTCTTCCTTATTATGGATAAGTTTCATTGGTGTCACTTTGGTTCTAACACCTTGCACACCTTTGGCTTGTTTAGGACATAAATTAAAAGCATAACGTAAACAATGTTTGGTAATCATAAGAGGCGCATCATCTGTTATTTGATGCGCTTCATAAGCACTTTCAACCAATTCCACTCCATGTCGTTGATAAAATTCACGTGCTTTGTCGTTATAAACATTAGCTAAAAAAGTTAAATGGGTTTCTGGATATACAGGTATGGGAGATAACTCCGAGCGGCGTTTTTTACGACAATAACGCTCAATCCGCGTTTGGGTTAGCATATCAATCACATCACGTCTTAATTGATTGAATTGACTACTTGGAATAAAGTAAAGGGTACGCAAGTCAATGTCGATGGTTATAGCATAGTAAATAGTTTGTCCCAATTTTGCTAAACTTTCTTGTAAATTCTGGCGCGTTTTATCAATTTGTTGTGCAATATTAAAATTAGCTATTAACCTTTTACTAACAGTAATCCCCTCCTCGCTTTTTACAAAGAGCTCAATGCCACCCTGACAATCTGTTAAAGCAAATGAAACCCCTATTCGCCGTTGGCTGGATTGTTTTAATAAGTTTTGTTGCCACACATGATCAAAATTACGATTAATCTGGCAAGGTAATTGCAATGACATTAATGATTTCGGTAATACATTTGGGTAAACACGATATACATCAGCCGATAATTTTTCTACTTTATCAGCACGAAAACCAACTATCTCACGCTTAACTAATACATTAAGACCGTCACCATTGACCAAAGGAGATTTTGCCCGAATATCTAACGTATTAGCGGAAATTTTTATCAGTTCACCGACATTTATACCAATAAATTTAGGTGAATCAAATGCCCCGATATTCGCCTGACGACCATGTACAAAATAATCGGTATTACCACGATGAAAAGTACGATCTGGATCTGGTATAAAAAAGTGTTCTGTTTTACCACTTGAAGCACGACATAAATCCGGACGCTTTGTTAAAATATTATCTAAATGTTGCCGATAAAAAGCTGTTATATTTTTTACGTAACTTAAATCTTTATACCGCCCTTCAATTTTAAAAGAACGGACACCCGCATCAATTAAGGCTAATAAATTATTTGATTGATTATTGTCTTTCATTGATAACAAATGCTTCTCATAAGCGACCACCCGGTTTTGATCGTCTTTCAAAGTATAGGGTAAGCGACAGGCTTGTGAACAATCACCACGATTGGCACTTCGCCCAGTTTGGGCATGAGAAATATAACATTGCCCAGAAAATGCGACACATAACGCACCATGCACAAAGTATTCAATGGTAGCATGACTCTGTTGATGAATGGCATTAATTTCAGCTAAATTTAACTCTCTTGCTAATACAATTTGTGAAAAACCGACATCAGCTAAGAATTTGGCTTTTTCAGGGGTTCGAATATCCATTTGCGTACTGGCATGTAAATCAATTGGTGGAATATCCAAAGCTAAAATCCCCATATCTTGAATAATTAATGCATCGACACCTGCGTTGTAAAGTTGATGAATTAATTGTCTAGCTGGTTCCAATTCATTATCATGTAAAATTGTATTTAAAGTTACAAAAACTTTAGCATAATAGAGATGAGCAAAAGTGACTAATTTAGCAATGTCACTAACCGAATTACCGGCATTATGCCGAGCACCAAATTGAGGGCCGCCAATATAAACGGCATCCGCGCCATGCAAGATAGCATGTTTAGCAATTTCAATATCTTTAGCTGGGCTAAGTAATTCGAGATGATGTGTTGATAATGATAGCATGATAAATCCACAACGAAAAAAGACGCCGAAATTATACCTGTTTTTTGATTTATTTCTCTTTATTTATTGCAGATTTAAAAAATAACGATAAAGTATGACGTTCCAATAATAATCTTCAATCAAAATGACAACTATTACCTTATACCATAACCCTAAATGCTCTAAAAGCCGAACAACACTCGCGTTACTCATTGATAAAGGTATTAAACCAAACATTGTATTATATTTAGATAATCCGCCATCAATCGAACAGTTACAAACCTTAGTTAACCAACTTGGTTTTAACTCAGCACGGCAAATTATGCGAACGAAAGAACAGCTTTATCAAGAATTATATCTAGATGGTGAAAATATTACTGAACAACAATTATTTAATGCGATGCATCGATACCCGATATTGATTGAACGCCCCATCGTGGTAAATAATCATCGCGCTATAATTGGTCGCCCACCTGAAAAGATATGGGAAATATTCTGATAAAACGGATAATTGACGATTTAAGAAAATATAAATATTTCATATACAATAAAAATTAAGCGGTTTAATTACCGAAAAGAATTAGATAGACTGCCATGTACATAACAAACAATTTTTTATGGTTATGTACATTGCGAATGGCGCAAATCAAGTTTTTCGCCTATTAAGTATGATTACTCACAATAAAAATGTCCACAAATATAAACCGCAATTAATATTTAACCTTATCAACAATAATTGCATTATCATGTAAGTAACGTTCATTTTTACTATCTATATTAGAATCGGTAATTACTCGATTAATGGCACTAAGCGGGTGAAATAAATATTTCTGTTGTTGACCGAATTTTGATGAATCAGTAATAATGATATTTTCACTAGGTTTATCTAAAATTGTATTGACTAATTCTGTGCGCATATTATCGCGTCCAGTAAAACCAGTTTGTTCAGTAAATCCATCAACACCAATAAACGCTTTATCGAAAGAAATATGCGCAATGGCTAAACATGCAAGTTCGCCAACAACACTATCACTCTTCTTTTGATATTCGCCACCAATCACAATTACTTTAATATCAGTGGTTTTAAGTATTTGAGCAATATAATAACTTGAAGTAATTAAGGTTATTCGGCGAGTAAAGGCTAAATGACGAGCAAGTAAAGCGTTAGTACTTCCCCCTTCGATAAAGATAACTTCATTATTATTGACTAATGAAGCAGCATATTCAGCAATTTTTTGTTTTAGCGGAAATTTAATTTTCATTCGCGCATCTAAATTATCGCTATCCATTGTCACGGCATAACCATGTTCACGTTTTAAGTAACCTTTTTCTTCTAAGAAATTAAGATCATGCCGAATGGTAACAACCGAAACAGCCAGATACTGGGCTAAATCAGCGACTTTAACTTGTCCTAATTCATTGACTCGGTAAATAATTTCTTTTTGACGTTCATTCATTAAATAAAACATTTATAGCTAGCCTTTTATTCCAACAATTTAATTAATCAGGAGAATCATTCCGTCGCGTCATTACATATGTGATGTGTAATAGATTTAACAGTTGTTTTAATTATAGTTTTTATATCATCTATACTGTTTTTAGAGTAACTGGCGACTATCTTACACAACTCTTTGACAACAATCATTAAATGTTTAACCGATTGAAATACTACTTGAGTGATTATTTATCTTTCAAGTAATATTTTAATGATAAAACCACCCTTTATTGATTGTTAATAAAGTTGTAAATGAAGGCTAATATTATTGAATAATGAAAATAAATAATTAAGCCATCAAATGATGGCTTATTTTAGTTAGATAAAGTATAAAAATGTAATCAAATAACATGCTCAGTTCGGGCAATGATATCATCTTGTGCTTCTGGTGATAATGCGGTAAAGAATGCAGAGTAACCAGCAACACGAACCACTAAATCTCGATACTGATCGGGATTTGTTTTTGCTGCCAATAATGTTTCACGTGAAACCACGTTGTATTGTACATGCCACCCCTTGTGCACTTCAAAAAAGGTTCGTAACATAAGCATTAGCTTTTGCCTATCTTGGATATGATCGAGCGTAGATGGATTAAGTTTTTGATTAAGTAATACCCCACCCAAAATTTTATCGGTTGGTAATTTACCGATGGAATTGAATACCGCTGTAGGACCTAATGTATCGGTACCTGATGAAGGACTCGCGCCTTCTGCTAAAGGAGTCCAAGCTTTACGTCCATCTGGCGTCGCTGCCGTTTGTGCACCAAATGGAACATTGGCAGAAATTGAGGAGGTACCTGCATAATAAGTCCCACCTATTGGGCCACGACCATAACGTGGATTCTTATAGTTTTTGAGTTCATCTATATAACTGTGATAGGCATCAACTAATAACTGGTCAACTTCATCATTATCATTACCGTATTTAGGTGCACCATTTAATAAACGTTGACGTAATTGTTCACCATTTAAACCGTCAAAATTTGACGCTAAAGATTCAGCTAGCTCTTGTTGACTAATCATACCTTGTTCAAATACCAATTTTTTAACTGCTTCAAGACTGTTGGCTGTATTGGCTAATCCGACCTGTAAACCTGAAACCCAATCATATTTAGCCCCGCCTTGTTTGAGTGTTTTACCACGTTCGATACAATCATCGACTAAAACAGAGCAAATAATATCGTGAGCATTTTCTTCTAACATGGTATCTATGACATACTCGATTTCAATAGATTTACGGGTGTAATAACGAATTTGTTTATCCCAAGATTGCATCACTTCATTGAAGTTCGTAAAATTACCTTTACTCAATGCTTTTTCTTGTGCTAAGAAAACGGCTCCGCTCGTTGCATCTTTACCTCCCTCAAGTGCTGCCAGTACAACACGTGTAAAGTTAATAAAACTCATACCTGTACAACGATATCCCCATTTACCTGGAACCGCCGTTTCGATACAACCAATTGCAGAATAATCATAGGCATCCTGTGGTTCAACGCCCAGTTTAATAAATTCAGGGATTACAATTTCATCATTATTGAACGCTGGCATACCAAAGCCACAACGAATAACTTGCACACATGCATCTAAAAATTCATTACTTAATCCTGCATGATAACGCACACTAAGATTGGGTTGTGTTGATTTTAAACGACCACAGGATTCTAATATCGCCAACGATAAACTATTTACCGCATCAATTGGTTTACCATTTACAAGTTTTTGCCCACCAATAGTAACATTTTGGTACATTGGACTTCCTGCAGAGGCTTTTGAGTGAGAACCAGAACGAATTTTATTAATTTCTAAAAGTTTTAACCAACAACTATGTAATAATTCTATAGCATTTTCTCGAGTTATTAGTTTATTTTGTTCAACATCTTTTTGATAAAATGGGTAAAGATATTGATCCAAACGCCCAAAGGAAACGGAATGACCATTTGACTCTATTTGTAATATTAACATCACAAAATAGCATAGTTGCAATGCTTGCCAATAAGTTTTTGGCGGTTGATGCGCAATTAAATGGCAGTTATCAGCGATTCCCTGTAACTCTTTTTTACGCCAGTCGCGTGTTTCGGTTTCTGCCATTTTATTGGCTAACTTAGCATAACGTTCAATATATTCACTCATTGCCACCATTGACATATCGGAAGCTTTTAGAAAATGACTTTTATAAAAATCATCTAAGTTAGTTAAATCTAAGCGCTCACGACGTTCTCTAATTTTAGCAATAATGCCATCAATGCCATTTTCTAGAATCAGTGGAAAATTAATTGCTAAATGAGCATCTCCAGCATTCATATTTCCTTCTGCTTTAATCATTACCGTATCAAGTAACGATTTCTGTTCATCAGTAAAAAGTGCATAGCAGCGATCTAATACTGTTTGACCATGCCACCACGGACAGATATCATGCAACACTGCTTTATCACGTTCACTGACTTCAAAACCAGCACCAGGTCTATCGCCTAGTTCATCGATTTCTTTCTCAATCCAGCCGACGGTATATTCTGGAAATATGGGTGCCGCTCGAGGATGACTAGCTTGGTTACCAACAATTAATTCATCATGTTTTATCCAAATTGTTTTTTTTGCCAAATGATTAACCAAAGCATATGCGCGACGGATAACAATTGGTTGTGCGAAATGTTTTTTATATGATTCAGTATAGTGTTCAGCACGTTCAACGCAAATATGGGGTTTAATAATATGAATTAAAGCATCTTTATGTGCTTGAATTCTGGGGGTGATCTCTGTTAAATTTAGTTTTGTCATCGTTGTCTCCTTTGGCTATTTTGATAGCATTTATCCTCTTAAAACAGCTGTTAATTTTTTTTCCGCAGCATAATGCATTGCATAGTCAACTAACTCATTGTCATTTAGCGGTTCAGTTGGTGCGTAATATGGCATATCTAACATTTTGTATTTATTAATACCCAATGTGTGATAGGGTAAAAAGTGAATTTCATGAGTGGTTATTTCATTAGCTGCAAAATCAATAATTGAGCGCATTGATGATTTATCAGCATTAAAGCCTTGGATTATTGGTACTCTTACGGTAATTGCTTTACCGGTAATGGATAATTGTCGAAAATTATCCAAAATGCGTTTCACCGAACCGTTTGTCCATTCTTTGAATTTTTTTTCATCAGTATGTTTCAAATCAGCTAAGAAGAGATCAAGATAAGGTAAGGACGGTTCGACATATTTCCAGGGTACATGTAAACAAGTTTCAACGGCTGTATGATAATTTTTTTCTTTACAACGTTGTAAAATTTGCTGAATTAAATCCGGTTGCATGAATGGCTCACCTCCCGATATAGTTACACCACCGTTTGTGCGTAAGTAAAATGGCGCATCTTTATTAACAACCACCATAATTTCATCGACAGTTTGAGGTTCCCCGCAAACACTAATTGCCAAACTAGGACAAACAAACTTTACATTTTCAATCAATTGTTCATTAAAGTGAGCACGGTCAATGGTCAATTCTTCACACTCTTTATTAAAAATTTGCGGAATTTTTTTTACACACAATTGACAATCATGTATACATAAGCGTTTGTCATATAAAATTTCAGATTTAAGTGATTGACTTTCTGGGTTTTGACACCAAAAACAGCTCAATGAACAACCTTTAAAAAAAATAACGGTTCTTATTCCTGGACCATCATGAGTTGAATAGCGTTGTAGATTGAAAATCATAACCGTGCTCCTTTTTGCAATATTAGAGCATCTTTCGAAAGAAAGTGTCCGTGATATAAATCACATTTTTACGATTAAAAAAAATTTTTCCATCAATCAAATTAAGAAAAATAAGTGACGACTTATCTAGTATTTACCGCACTGAATAAAATTAAAAACTACCTGATAGCAACGGGTTATTTTAATTTTTAACAAAATTTGTGTATGATAATGAGCAACTAAATAATTAGCATTTTATAGTGATTGGCATGCACAAAAGACACCAGAAAATATTGGAATTAATCAATAACCGGCAAAAAATTAGTGTTAATGAATTGTCCAAACTAACTAATGTATCCGTAGTGACTATTCGCAATGATTTATCCTACCTTGAAGAACAAAATTTTATCAAACGAACACATGGCTTTGCTGAAATTTTGGACCGGGATGTAATGAGTGAGCGCATTCAACTAAACTTTTCACTAAAACAGCGATTGGCTAAATATGCATTAAACTTCATTGAAGACGGGGATTCAATCTTTATAGAAGGTGGTAGTACTAATGCCTTACTCGCTCGAGAATTACTAAATTTTGAAGGTGAAATTGTTGTTATTACAGTTTGTACTTATATTGCTCAGCTGTTAAAAGAAGCAAAATTTGATGTGATTTTATTAGGTGGATTACTGCAAGCCAAAAGCGACAGTGTAATAGGACCATTAACTCGTATGTGCATAACACAAACTCATTTTAATAAAGCCTTTTTGGGTATCGATGGTTATCATCCTGAAATGGGATTTACTGGGCGGGATATGATGCGAGCAGAAGTCATTAATTGTGTACTTGATAAAGGTGCTCAAAACTATGTTATTACTGATTCTTCTAAATTTGGTTCGGTGTTTGCCTATACAATAGCGATCGATAAAATTAAACACATCATTACTGACAATAATCTTGATATAAATTTTGAAAACGACATAATGAAAAAGTCTATAAATGTTTATAAATTACCTTAATCGTTTTACCCATTCACACGCCAACAAACACTTTTAAATCCCATTAAAGATTAGTCAAGACTACTATATATTAAGCTAGTGGTCTTTCTGATTGAGTAGATAGCCACTTAAATAGCCAATTAACTATTTCCTCTTTTTATCATTACTAACAAAATTGAATTTTCTTTTAATCAAAAATTATAATTAATCTAACATCGGCAAATCTATATGCAATAGCACCTAGTTAATCGATATTTTCAATAATAAAAAACCGTTATTTGATATTTATCACTTTTTTATTTTCCTTTTAAGATTTCTATAGAAAGCTGATATTTTTCTTTTATTGTGATTTAAATCATACTTTCGAAGTAAAAAAATTTATTTTTCTTTTTTTTAAGCTAATCTTTTTACAAATTATTGGAAATTAATATAAGGAACAAGTAATGGACAATATTGAACAAGCGATCATGAACTTAATCGTTAATTCTGGAGCAGCGAAATCCTATGCTTATAATGCGTTATCAAACGTAAATGAAAAAAACTATAGTTTAGCAGAAGAAAATTTTAAACAAGCGAATGAATATTTGTTATTAGCACATAACGAACAGACTACATTACTAACATTGGAAGCGAATGGAGAATCATTAAATGTAAATGCTCTTTTTGTACACGCTCAAGATCATTTGATGAATGCGATATCTGAAATCACATTAATTGAACAAATTATCGAATTACGCAAAATCTTAAACACGTTAATCGAAAAACAATAAGCAATTTATAAAAATAAGGAAAATATCATGATTAAGATTAAATTATTCTGTGCTGCTGGATTTTCAACGAGTATGTTAGTTGAAAAAATGTTAGAAACCGCTCAACAACAAGGTATTGATGTAGATATTCAAGCTCATTCACATGCCAAACTTAGAGATTATGTTAATGATATGGACGTGGCTTTATTAGGACCGCAAGTGGGATATGCTTTAAAAAAAGCGAAAGAAGTTTGTGCCCCAGCTAATGTGCCAATTGAAGTGATACCAATGATTGACTATGGCACAATGAACGGGGAAAACGTATTAAATTTTGCATTAAATCTATATCAAACTAAGGCGGAACAATAGATGAGTATCGTTGAATATATTAATACTAAAATTCTTCCGAAAGTTTTAACATTTGTTAACTCTAAAGGAATTACTGCGGTAAAAGATGGAATGCTAAGTATTTTGCCATTAACCGTTGTAGGTAGTTTTTTTTTAGTTGTCGGGCAAATACCATCTAAAACGGTAAATGATTGGATTGCCAGTATTTTAGGTAATGATTGGACTGAGCCATTTATGCAGGTTTATGGTGGAACCTTTGCAATAATGGGGCTAATTTCTTGTTTTGCGATTGCTTATGCATATGTTAAAAATGAAGGTTTTGAGCCATTGCCCGCTGGCGTGTTAGCGGTTTCCGCTTTTTTTATAACATCGAATTCTTATGTTGTGGCACCTATTTCTGGTGAAGTAGTGAATAATACCGTCGCCAAGGCATGGATTGGTGGTCAAGGCATGATTTCTGCGATTATCATTGGACTTACCGTTGGTTTTATTTATTCGCTTTTTTTACGGCGTAATATTGTTATCAAAATGCCTAAAGCAGTCCCAAAAACTGTTGCTGTACAATTTACTGCCTTTATCCCTGCATGCTGTATATTTTTACTTTCATTAATAACCTATGCCATGTTTAAAACCTATGGTAAAACCACACTATTAGAAGCAATTTATAGTTTAATTCAAGTGCCTTTACAAGGTTTAACCGATTCATTTGGTGGTGTTATTGCCATCGCATTTTTTATATCATTTTTATGGTGGTTTGGTGTACACGGTCAATCAATCGTAAATGGTATCGTAACATCGATATTAACAGCTAATGCCATCGATAATACACGTTTGCTTGCTCAAAATGGCTCTTTAAATATTGGTGATGGCGCTCATATTGTAACACAACAGTTTTTGGATACTTTTATTTTATTTACTGGTTCAGGAATTACATTTGGAATTGTGTTTGCTATGATTTTCTCAGCAAAATCAAAACAATATAAATTTTTAGGTAAAGCAACTATATTTCCAACTTTATTTAATATTAATGAACCGATTACATTTGGTTTCGGCATAGTTCTTAATCCAATTATGTTTATCCCATTTATTTTGGTGCCTATTATAAGTGGAATTTTAGTTTATACCTCTATTGCAATAGGATTTATGGCTCCATTTTCGGGTGTCATGTTGCCTTGGAGTACACCTGGCATTTTATCAGGATTTTTGGTAGCCGGTTGGCAAGGCGCACTGATTCAATTAGTTATTCTCATTATCTCAGTCATTGGCTATTATCCCTTCTTTAGAAAAATGGATGCTATTGCCTACGCCAAAGAACAACAAGAGCAATCGACTACGATTCTATAATCTCATTAATAAAATTCAAACCATCATGTTATTATTCAGCATGATGGTTAGGACTCATTTGTGAATAATGTAATGTTTATTATTGCCAATTTTTAAATCGTATTGTTCGTATCATATTAAATTTTGGCGATAATACGATAAAAATAATATCTATAGCCACAGCTGCATAAATATTAATGTGTTATGTTGCATAATTTTACTCGTTATTAAACATCAAAATCACATTAAATATTAATTATTTTAATATGTTGCGACAATGGTATCTCATCAATATAATAAAAAGTAGCTCAATACCTCAATAGTTTTTTAACAAAAATTTATGTGATGTAACTCACAAATTTTTAAATAAATAAAAGATTCAACTTTCTTTTTGCATTAAAATTACTTTCGAACGTAAATTTAACTACTAAAAGGATGAATATGGAACTTTATTTAGATACTGCTGATGTAAAATCGGTTAAAAGATTAGCAAAAATATTACCGATACAAGGGGTAACAACTAATCCTAGTATTGTGGCAAAAGAGAAAAAACCTATTTTTGATGTATTGAATGAATTACAAGCAGCAGTTGGTGCTAAAAGTCAATTATTTGCACAAGTTATCGCAAATAATGCTAAAGATATGATTAAAGAGGCAGAAAAATTAAGACTGTATTTTCCAACCATTGTAATCAAAGTTCCTGTCACTAGCGAAGGATTAATCGCAATTAAAGAGTTGTCAGCCCAGGAAATAACTACACTAGGTACGGCCGTTTATGGTGCAGGACAAGGATTTCTCTCAGCTTTAGCTGGTGCTAAATATGTCGCGCCTTATGTTAATCGTATCGATGCTCAAGGTGGTAGCGGAATTGAAGTCGTTGCTGAATTACAAACATTACTTGAGATGCATTGCCCCTCATCAATGATTTTAGCGGCAAGTTTTCGGACACCACGACAAGTCCTTGATTGCTTATTAGCTGGTTGTAAATCAATTACTATTCCAACAGATATTGCGGAATTATTCATTGCTGACCCTGCAGTAGACGCTGCGATTAAACAGTTTGATAATGATTGGATAAATGCTTTCGGCGATCTAAAGCTATAATGATTAACAATTGCAAATCTTACATATTTTAGTTAATGGTTATTTTTATAAAAACCTAAGTGGGAATTTGAACTTAGGTTTCTACTTATTGTGATGACAAAATAATCTATATTAATATTAACTTACCTTTAAAAAACTATGTCAAGCATGAATTGTCACCTTTAAAAATTATAATCTTATCTATCATTTAAACAGAACCAATACGTTTATTGCAAATTCCTATTATTTTTATTAAAGCATAGAGATAAACATGATGTTTATGCGGCAAAACTGATATCTTTAGCAGATAATGAGGTATGTTTTCAATTGTGACAAAACCATTTCAAAAATAATGATGTGAATGGCACATTTAAACCATCATTTTTTATCAACTAATAATTAAATTATCTTATTATTGAACGTTGATAATACTAGATGTTTTGCTGTGTATAATTTATCGGTGATAAATATTTTTTACATTCAGTGATTCGTTAAAAATACTATCGCCATAAATCGCAGTTTATTCTGTCAATTAACATAAAAAAATAAATAACGGGTTTATTTATAATTGCCTATTTACCATATTAGAACAATAACCACCGCTTACTGAAAGGTAATAGAAACCAACTAATATTTTAGGATTATCTTTACAATTTATCCCATAGCCATTCAAAGTTAATTTTGTTACTGCACTTAATTTGTTATCGCTGAGTTACTAATTTGTAGAAATATCGAAAAAATTTCGTTTTAATGCACAATTAATACTGATCGTAAAGTTAAACACTTGTTGCCAAATTTTTTGGAAGAAAAATTTTAAAAATTTATTATTTTTGTATTATGAGTCCGTTATTATTATTGGAATTTTAAATAAAATTCCTCGAAAAATTACGATTAATAAAACCAAACATATTTGGTATTCATTCAAATTTAAATAATTTTGTTTGTTGATCTAAATAACTGAGCAGATCGGGCATTCGATATTTTCCAGCCATTGATTTAATGCTCTCAGCTGCATCTTCTAATGCAATGCCAATTGCTGTCACATATAAAGGATGTGCACTTTTACCCCGTATGACTTCTATTAAATACTCACGATTACCTAAAAAAGGCTTTTTAGCAACACCTATTATAGGTATGGTTTGATTTAATGCATTATATAGATGACCGCCTAAACCAAATTTACCATGATCTAAATGTACATAACCATCAATGACAATCATGGTGATTTTAGATAAATCAATCTTAGTTAACAATGAGATTATGCAAGGTAACTCACGTTGATAAAATTGCCCCGATTGGTAAGGTGCGACATCGTTTTGATAATCACTAACTAAAGCAATAATATCATTCTTGCTATCAGTCCAACGCTCAAAGGTTATCCCCACTGTTTTGGCACGATTGGCAATATAATATACATCTATGGCAATAATCATTTTTAACAACCTTCGATAACAGTTTTTTATTATTAAAGTGATTTTTTTATTGTGAGTAACGGATATCCGCTAGTCCCTTCATATTGAAACGGTCATTTTGCTTTAGCATTTAATCTGCTATGAGTCGTTTTGCTAAATAAAAGGCAATTTTAATATTAACATTAAAATTGATAAAGATACTCTCACTCTTTTTTTATTTAAATAATCAATAATATTAAATCTCAATAATTGATAGAAATAGATGAATTGCTGATAAAACAATGCCCCATAATATTAACTCAAATTAGCAAATATTTACTCGGTTATTGGTTAGTTTTAGATCATAATAACGCGAAATAAATAATATTTTCTTTACATATGACGATTTAATTCGCACATTCCTATTAATTTATATGTAAAATTAACCGAACATAGAGTGTGCTATTTGTCTAATGTAAATCGAAGCATATAATGCCTCAAACCCAAAGCAAAGTTAGATAACAAGCTTAGATATCACTTAAAAGAACTGACTAGTCAGTACCAAAGTATGACTATTTTATGTTATAAAACTTACCAAAATCAGATAGGCTTGTTGATAAAAAAGCAAACTTATCGATTATTTTGAATTTATCCTATTGTTTTGGGGCATTAGCCCCTTTTTATGATTTTATTTTTTATAATTTGGCTAACTTTTTCTGCCAGTATTCTTGATATTGTGGCAGGCGTTTTTGTGCTGTTTGGTACACCTGTTTTAGTTCAGTAGTATCGAGTTTTCTTTGCAGTTTCTCCATGGCATAATCTTGTTTTTTCTGCATCATGTATGCCCTAAACAGTAGTGAGGCATCATAGACTTCACCCATATCCGGGGTGATTTTTTCAAGCTGTTTGATTGCCCGATAATTATCATCCTTATAAATCCCGGCGCTTAAAGCCTCATCCAAATACATTATACCGGGCTTAGAGTAATCAATGTTTGGGCTTCCTTTGGGACTGTCGAAGTAATAGTATTGTTTTCGCAGTGCGTATAATTTTTCTTTATCGGGCTCTTGTTTGTTCATTGCAACAGCAATCTTAGCAAAATCCATTACACCATAAATTAGCTGAGCTTGGTTTTTACCATAAATTCCCATACCCACTTGATAGGGGGTGCCACTGAAATCAATCACGATTTTTTTTCCAAAGCAATACGCCTGTTCTGCACCCCAAATAAGAGTAGAGTCGGGATTTATTTTATTCTGCACTTTATAAAATTGGATTATAGCGTCGAAAATGTAGGGATTGGTTATCGTTAATGGCGCAAAAATAATTGCTCTCCATGGGGAATCATAAGTTTCCAATTCTCTAACATCAAACCCGCGCTTTTTAGCTTGCAATGGTGTAATGATACAACGTGGGTTTTCGATAAAATCTTGTTCATCGATGATTAACGGTTCGGAATCGCTTTCTGGTTTAGGTGAGATGTTAAAGATAATTGGTTGACCGCTAACTTCTTCTTCATCCTCAAGAGCGTCTAAAACTAAATTATGAAAATTGGCATAAATCTCTTTTGCCAAAGGATCAGTCGCATCACTAAACAACTCTTTTAGTTTTCTTAAGCTATATTTTCCGTTACCAAAAAGGCTCGCAGCGAGAGTAATGATTTTGCGACTTTTATAGGGGATATCACAGTCATTAAAATAATCAGTTAGCGTAGCAAGATTTTGCGGTATTATATAAAATTGACTGGATAAATTAGGTTGTTCTTGATAGCTCAATTGCAATAATGCAATCGCAACCGCTGTTTCAGGCGTAATACCCCAATATTTTTCAAGAACACCACCAAAATAACTTGCCAAAAATTCGTGTTCATCATCGGTCTCAAGTGCAAATTTTATTGCCATATCCATATGTTTCACATCCGTCATTGCCAAAGCAATGGCAGCGAATGTGCCTGCGACAGAATTATCTTCATCTTGGAGATCTAAACAATGGTGAAATTTCTCCATTGTTAATTCAACAAATTTTCGTATTTTATCATGTAAACTTTCGTATATCGCTGCTTTGCGAAAAAAGGCATGAGAATTACTGGCTAGATCAGGATATTGTTTGATGATGCGAGCAAATTCAGGATAGTATTCAGGCTTGGTAACAAAATAAACATTAAGCCAATAACCATCAAATTTTTTAGAATAGCCTTTTGCCATTAAGCTATTTAAATAATCAAGTGCTTGTGAATATGCCTTCTCACTTTCTTCTTTGAAACGCAGATAGATTTTGCCATTTGTTGACATAGCTCTAGCAATAATAGCATCTGTTTCACAAAAAACATCATTTTCAGTAAAAGAGTTATAAGAATATGTATTTACATGTTGATTTATTGAATCTTCTATTACACGGGGTGTGTAATGAATTTCACCCAGCTGATCCCACTCTTGTTTTTGTATTATTGCTGGCTCATATCCAGCATTTATTAGAGGATTTAACCCTTTGTAAGCAACTTTAAAATCAAAATCTTTCCATTTGAATTGGAGGTTAGCCAGATGCCATTTATTAAAGTCAAAATCAGCATATTCTTCTATAAGACTTATACTTATTTTTTGGGGTTTTGCTTCACCAGAATGAAGATATTTTTTTAATAATGCTAAAATTCTATCCGTTTTAAGATGCAGAATAACGCCATCTGAAGCAAAATACGCTTTAACTGTATCAGATAAGAGTTCGATATCATATTCATCCGATTTTTCAAGTTTTTGAAGATTTGCCTCTATATTTTTTGCTAATTCATTAAGGTGATCCTCATTCAAGCGTTTATCCGCTAATGGTTGAAATTGATTGAAAAATGCAATTTTAAAGTAATTTTCGGTAAGACCCTCAAAAAAATCTTGATCAACCATTTGTTGTAATTTAGGTTTTAAAAATTGTGTTAAATATTGGATGATAAGTATTGGATTATGATACTGCATATCACAATTGTGTTCTGTATAATCAATATAGCGATTGTCATAGTTCAGGCTACAAATTTTAATACATCCTTTACTGAACGTTCTGATGAAAAATCCGTAAGTAGCATTGGGAAGTTTAAAGGCTGGGATATTATCACTTCCACCAGAGCGAATTGTCTCGACTAATTTTTTAACTTGAATCACCACCTCTTCAGCTATATCTTTAAAAAAAGCGGTTAGATATTTATCAACTAAACCATGAATACCTGTTAAATTGCTTTGATAATTGTCATAAATGTATTTCAAAACTCCCTTAGCATTCTGTTCTTTTATCAATATATTTGAATGTTTAATAGGTAAAAGATAAGCTAAGATATCTAAATGAATTGGAGAAACCAAAATAACAAAATCAGAAAAAATAGCTTCAAGTACATTTTTTATTAAAGTTTGAAATACTGTTTCTGATGCACTAAGAACTTTAAGTTTATTGAAAGTAGCTACGACATCAAATTGATCACCTTGTCTAATATGCTTTTGAACCATATTTTTAAGATTTTCAAATTCTAGTTCTTGCGCTGTTTTGGTTAAAGTTTCTTTTTCAACCGGGTTATTAATTTCTTTTGTTGGTTGTTGAACGGGAGATACCTTACGTAACTCTTCAAAATCAAATGGGTTAGGTTGACCTCCATATGACCATCCTTGAAGATTAAACCACGGTTTTTCTTTACCGTCATCCTTCACATCTTTGGGTGGTGTGGGTTTGGGGTGATATTTCGGTTTTGGGGCATCGGGCATTTTGATAATTTGACTTAATCGGGCAATCGCTGGCAATAGCGTTGCTGGTATGGTTTTTTCTTGATAGCCCTTTTTAATTTTTGATTTTATTATTTTTATTGCTTCTTTTTCTGCTTCCTCCTGCGAAGCAAAGGTCTTGGTATGCTTTTGTCCTTCGGTTCCAATTTCACCATAAAGCACTGTGTAAAGATTGTCTTTTTGATCGATATACCAAAATTTATTATTCACTTCATCAATGCATTCAAAATATTGATTCATTGTTTTATGTTTTCCTTATACTTATCTTTTTTATATTTATCAGAATAATTTGAATTTATCCTGTTTATTGGGGCATAAGCCCCAATTAGTAAGCCTTTTTATTAATTATAATTTCGCTAACTTTTCCTGCCAATATTCTTGATATTGTGGCAGACGTTTTTGTGCTGTTTGGTACACCTGTTTTAGTTCAGTAGTATCGAGTTTTCTTTCCAGTCTCTCCATGGCATAATCTAGTTTTTTCTGCTGCATATATGCCATAAACAGTAGTGAGGCATCATACACTTCACCCATATCCGGGGTGATTTTTTCAAGCTGTTTGATTGCCCGATAATTATCATCCTTCAAAACCCCAGCGCCTAAAGCCTCATCCAAATACATCATACCGGGCTTAGAGTAATCAATGTTTGGGCTTCCTTTGGGACTATCGAAGTAATAGTATTGTTTTCGCAGTGCGTATAATTTTTCTTTATCGGGCGCTTGTTTGTTCATTGCATCTGCAATCTTAGCAAAATCCATTACTCCATAAATTAGCTGAGCTTGGTTTTTACCATAAATTCCCATACCCACTTGATAAGGTGTGCCACTGAAATCAATCACGACCTTTTTACCAAAACGGTACGCTTGTCCAGCGCCCCAAATGATAGATGAGTTAGCGGTTATTTTTTTTCTAGGTTTAATAAATTCAATCAGATGGTCAAATAGATAAGGATTAGTTATCGTTAATGGGGCAAAAACAAATGCTTCCCACGATGAACCATCAGAATCTAATTCATCGATATTAAACCCACGCTTTTTAGCTTCCAATGGTGTAATGACACAAGGTGGATTTTCGATAAAATCTTGCTCATTAATGATTAGCGATTCGGCATCGCTTTCTGGCTTAGGTGAGATGTTATAAATAATTGGTTGACCGCTAACTTCATCTTCATCCTTAAGAGCTTCTAAAACTAAATCATGAAAATCTGCATATATCAACTTTTCTTGCGGATTCGTCGCATTATTAAATAATTTTTTTAACTTTTTAAGACTATCACCAGGTTCACCAAAAAGATATTTTACTAAATAAGTCAATTTACAATATGGATTTTTTGGCTCGTTACTTCTGTAATAATCGGTCAAACTAGCTAAATTTTGCGGAATTTTATAAAATTGACTGGATAATTCAGACATATGTTGACCTTGAGTTAATTGCAATAGCGCAATCGCAACCGCTGTTTCGGGCGTAATACCCCAATATTTTTCAAGAACAATACCAAAATTACCTGCCAGATATTCATGGTCACCATCGGTTTCAAGTGCAAATTTAATAGCCAAATCCATATGTTTCACATCCGTCATTGCCAGGGCAATAGCAGCAAATGCCCCGGCGATTGAATTATATTCATCTTGTAAATCAAAACTATAATCAAATTCATACATGGTTAAGTCAACAAACTCTCGAATTTTATCATGTAAACTTTCGTACATGGCTGCTTTGCGGAAAAAGACATGTGAACAACAAGCGATTCCTCCTGCCCCTAGCTCTAATTCTTCAAAGTCTTCATAGTCTTCAATATATTTAGCGAATTCAGAATAGTATTCAGGCTTGGCAACAAAATAAATATGAAGCCAATGCCCTTCAAATATATTTGAATAACCTTTTGCCATTAAGCCATTTAAATAATCAAGCGCATCCGAATATGCCTGTTCACTTTCTTGTTTGAAGCGTAAGTAAATTTCACCACCCGTTGGCATGGCTCTGGCGATAATGGTGTCAGTTTCACAAAAAACATCAGTTTCAGTAAAAGTATCATAAAAACGTTCGGTTTCTGATTGATTGTCTGAATTGTCTTTTTTTCCTAACTTATTATCAATAATGCCCAGCTTATCCCACGCTTGTTTTTGTAGAATTGCTGGTTCATATCCTTTATCAACTAAGGGTTGAATATGTATATCAGCATATTTAAATCCAAAATTTGCCCATTCAAACTGTAAATCAACTAAACGCCATTTGTTATAATCAAAATCTTCGTATTTCCTTAACAAAGAACGTCCCTTCGATTCAGCCTCTTTTTCACCCGAATAAAGATATTTTTTTAATAATGCTAAAATTCTATCGGTATCATAATTATCAATAATGCCATTGAAGGCAAAATATTCCTCAACCGTGTTAGTTAGCAAATCTGCATGATATTCTTCTGATTGCTCCAGATATTTTAGGTCGCTTTCAAGCTCAAGTATCTTGGTTTGTCGGTAGGTTTGTTCTATTGGTGTTTCGATAAGAATATTATCCGGTTGACAAAGACTAATTCTGAAATATTTACTAGTCATATCACCAAAAAAACCATCATCCAGCATTTTTTGAAGTTTTTCGGTAAGTAGTGGAACTAAATATTGATTATTTATCTCAACACCATAAATACTCGCATTATATTCTAGCTCATTTATACTTTCTGAATAATAGCGTTTGGAATTTCGTTCATTGAATAAAGCATAGATTTCCAGCGTTTTATAATCAAAGGTGATATTAAAGCCACAAACATTTTCAGGGAATTTGTTAGCTGGAATATTTTTTTCATCTTCTGCCTGAGTAGTATCAAAAATACTCTGTAATGCGTTAACTATTTTATCCACCATTTGTATCGGATAATCGGAAAGATATTGTTCAGCCAGACGATGGATTGATTCGACGTGAGTCTTGTTGTGGTCATAAATATATTTCATCACGCCTTGGGCAAAGATGCCTACAAATTTATTTTCTGGATCTCTAATTTTCAAAAGATAAGTAATGCAATCAAAATGCATAGGTGAGATGTTCTTCATAAGTTTTGAAAAAATGAGTTGAAGCATCTCTCTGATAAAAATTTGAAATTTAAGATCATTTGGACTTAATGCTTTTAATTGTTCAAATGTCGCTTCGATATCGAATTGCTCACCTTGCTTTATATAGTTTCGTAACAATATTTTTAAGTTATCAAATTCTTGTTCTTGTGGTGTTTTAGTGACTATCTCTTTTTTAATCGGGTTATTAATTTCTTTTGTTGGTTGTTGAACGGGAGGTACCTTACGTAACTCTTCAAAATCAAATGGGTTAGGTTGACCTCCATATGACCATCCTTGAAGATTAAACCACGGTTTTTCTTTACCGTCATCCTTCACATCTTTGGGTGGTGTGGGTTTGGGGTGGTATTTCGGTTTTGGGGCATCGGGCATTTTGATGATTGTTTGGCTTTGCTTTTCTATGCAGGTTGATTGTTCAAACGCTGGTGGGATTGCTTTTTTTGTGCAGGTTGATTGTTCAAACGCTGGTGGGATTGCTTTTTCCTCATAGCCCTTTTTGATTTTCGATCTGATCAGTTTGTTGGCTTCTTTTTCCGCATCGGCAGGCGATAAAAACGTTTTAACTTGTGTTTGTCCTTTTGCCCCTACCTTACCAAATACGACTGTTAGTGATTCGTTTTGTTTGGTGATATACCAAAATTTGTTTGACTGTAGGTCGCTATATTCTAGATACTTTTTCATTGTGTTATGTTTTCCTAATACTTATCTTTTTTATATTTATTAGAATAATTTGAATTTATTCTGTTAATTGGGGCTTAAGCCCCAATTAGTAAGCCTTTTTATTAATTATAATTTGGCTAACTTTTCCTGCCAGTATTCTTGATATTGTGGCAGGCGTTTTTGTGCTGTTTGGTATACCTGTTTTAGTTCAGTAGTATCGATTCTTTGCAGTTTCTCCATGGCATAATCTAGTTTTTTCTGCTGTATATATGCCATAAACAATAGTGAGGTATCATACACTTCGCCCATATCCGGGGTGATTTTTTCAAGCTGTTTGATTGCCCGATAATTATCATCCTTATAAATCCCGGCTGCTAAAGCCGCATCCAAATGCATTATACCGGGCTTGGATTTATCAATGTTTGGGCTTCCTTTGGGACTATCGAAGTAATAGTATTGTTTTCGCAGTGCGTATAATTTTTCTTTATCGGGCTCTTGTTTGTTCATTGCAACAGCAATCTTTGCAAAATCCATTACTCCATAAATTAGCTGAGCTTGGTTTTTACCATAAATTCCCATACCCACTTGATAAGGGGTGCCACTAAAATCAATCACGACCCTTTTACCAAAACAGTAGGCTTGTTCAGTGCCCCAAGCGATAACAGAGTTGGGATTTATTTCATTCTGCACTTTATAAAATTGGATAATAGCGTCGAAAATGTAAGGATTAGTTATCGTTAATGGCGCAAAAATAATTGCTTTCCATGAGGAATCATGAGTATATAATTCATTGAGATCAAACCCGCGTTTTTTAGCTTGCAATGGCGTAATGACACAAGGTGGATTTTCGATAAAATCTTGCTCATCGATGATTAACGGTTCGGAATCGCTTTCTGGTTTAGGTGAGATGTTATAAATAATTGGTTGACCGCTACCTTCTCCTTCTTCCTCAAGAGCTTCTAAAACTAAATTATAAAAATCAGCATAAATCAATTTCTCTTGCGGATCAGTCGCATTATTAAATAATTTTTTTAACTTTTTAAGACTATCACTAGGTTTACCAAAAAGATATTTTACTAAATAAGTCAATTTACAATATGGATTTTTTGGCTCGTTCATACTGTAATAATCGGTCAAACTAGCTAAATTTTGCGGAATTTTATAAAATTGACTGGATAATTCAGACATATGTTGACCTTGAGTTAATTGCAATAGCGCAATCGCAACCGCTGTTTCGGGCGTAATACCCCAATATTTTTCAAGAACAATACCAAAATTACCTGCCAAATATTCATGGTCACCATCGATTTCAAGTGCAAATTTAATAGCCAAATCCATATGTTTCACATCCGTCATTGCCAGGGCAATAGCAGCAAATGCCCCGGCGACTGAACTATATTCATCTTGTAAATCAAAACTATAATCAAGTTCATACATAGTTAATTCAACAAACTCTCGAATTTTATCATGTAAACTTTCGTACATCGCTGCTTTGCGGAAAAAAACATGTGAACAACAAGCTATCCCCATCCCTAGTTCATATTCTTCAAAGTGTACATATTTTTTAACGTATTTAGCGAATTCAGAATAGTATTCAGGCTTGGCAACAAAATAAATATGAAGCCAATGCCCCTCAAATATATTTGAATAACCTTTTGCCATTAAGTTATTTAAATAATCAAGTGCATCGGAATATGCCTGTTCACTTTCTTGTTTAAAGCGTAAGTAAATTTCACCACCCGTTGGCATGGCTCTGGCGATAATGGTTTCAGTTTCACAAAAAACATCAGTTTCAGTAAAAGTATCATAAAAACGTTCGGTTTCTGATTGATCGTCTGGATCGTCTTTTTTTTCTGGCTTGCTATCAGGCTTGTTATCAATAATGCCCAGTTTATCCCACGCTTGTTTTTGTAGAATTGCTGGTTCATATCCTTTATCAACTAAGCATTCAACACTGTTATAAGCATATCTATAATCAAAATTAGCCCATTCAAACTGTAAATCAACTAAATGCCATTTGTTATAATCAAAATCGTCGTATTTCCTTAACAGTGAACGTCCTTTCGATTCAGCCTCTTTCTCACCTGAATAAAGATATTTTTTTAGTAATGCTAAAATTCTATCGGTATCGTATTGCTCAATAACGCCATTAAGGGCAAAATATTCCTCAACCGTGTCAGTTAGCAAATCTGCATAATATTCATCTGATTGCTCGAGATATTTTAGGTCGCTTTCAAGCTTAAATATCCTTGTTTGTCGGTAGGTTTGTTCTATTGGTATTTCAATAAGAATATTATCTGTTTGGAAAAGGGCAATTCTGAAATATTTATCAGTCATACCACCAAAAAAACCATCATCCAGCATTTTCTGGAGTTTTTTGGTAAGTAATGGAACAAAGTATTGATTATTTATCTCAACGCCATAACTAGTCCCATCATATTCTAGCTCATTTAGACTTTCTGAATAATAGCGTTTGGAATTTCGTTCATTGAATAAAGCATATATTTCCAGCGTTTTATAATCAAAGGTGATATTAAAGCCACAAACATTTTCAGGGAATTTGTTAGCTGAAATATTTTTTTCACCTCCTGTCTGGGTAGTTTCAAAAATACTCTGTAATGCGTTAACTATTTTATCCACCATTTGTACCGGATAATCGGTAAGATATTGTTCAGCCAGACAATGGATTGATTCGGAATGAGTCTGATAACGGTCATAAATATATTTCATCACACCTTGCGCAAAGATTTCTTGGAAAAGAATTTCTGGATCTCTGATTCTCAAAAGATAAGGAATGCAATCAAAGTGAATAGGTGATATTTTCTTCATAAATTTTGAAAATATCATTTGAAGCATATCTTTGATGAAAATTTGAAATTCCTTATTGTTTGGACTTAACGCTTTTAATTGTTCGAACTTAGCTTCAATATCGAACTGCTCACCTTGCTTTATATATTTTCGTAACAAAACTTTTAAGTTATCAAATTCTTGTTCTTGTGGTGTTTTGGTGACTGTCTCTTTTTTAATCGGGGCATTACTTTGTTTTGGTGGTTGTTTAACTGGAGCAACTTTTTTAGGCGGAACTTTACGTAACTCATCAAAATCAAATGGGTTAGGTTGACCCTCATCAGCCCATTCATCAAGATCAAACCATGGTTTTTCTTTACCGTCATCAATCACATCTTTGGGTGGTGTGGGTTTGGGGTGGTATTTCGGTTTTGGGGCATCGGGCATTTTGATAATTTGACTTAATCGGGCTATCGCGGGCAATAGGGTTGCTGGTATGGTTTTTTCTTGATAACCCTTTTTAAGTTTTGATTTTATTATTTTGCAGGCTTCTTTTTCTGCTTCCTCCTGCGAGGCAAAGGTCTTAGTGTGTTTTTGCCCTTCGGTTCCAACCGCACCGTAAAGCACCGTGTAAAGGTTATCTTTTTGCTCGATATACCAAAATTTATTATTCACTTCATCAATGCATTCAAAATATTGGTTCATTGTTTTATGTTTTCCTTATGGTTAATTTTTTATATTTATCAGAATAATTTGAATTTATCCTGTTTATTGGGGCATAAGCCCCTTTTTATGATTTTATTTTTTATAATTCCGCTAACTTTTCCTGCCAATATTCTTGATATTGTGGCAGGCGTTTTTGTGCTGTTTGGTACACCTGTTTTAGTTCAGTAGTATCGAGTTTTCTTTCCAGTCTCTCCATGGCATAATCTAGTTTTTTCTGCTGCATATATGCCATAAACAGTAGTGAGGCATCATACACTTCGCCCATATCCGGTGTGATTTTTTCAAGCTGTTTGATTGCCCGATAATTATCATCCTTATAAATCCCGGCTCCTAAAGCCTCATCTAAATACATTATACCGGGCTTAGATTTATCAATGTTTGGGCTTCCTTTTGGACTATCAAAGTAATAGTATTGTTTTCGCAGTGCGTATAATTTTTCTTTATCGGGCGCTTGTTTGTTCATTGCAACAGCAATCTTTGCAAAATCCATTACACCATAAATTAGCTGAGCTTGGTTTTTAGCATAAATTCCCATACCCACTTGATAGGGGGTGCCACTGAAATCAATCACGACCTTTTTACCAAAACAGTAGGCTTGTTCAGTGCCCCAAATGATAACAGAGCGGACACCTATGTTATTTTGCACTTTATGAAATTGGATAATAGCGTCGAAAATGTAGGGATTAGTTATTGTTAATGGCGCAAAAATAACTGCTCTCCATGGGGAATCATAAGTTTCCAATTCTCTAACATCAAACCCGCGTTTTTTAGCTTGCAATGGTGTAATGATACAAGGTGGATTTTCGATAAAATCTTGCTCATTAATAATTAACGGTTCGGAATCGCTTTCTGGTTTAGGTGGTGTAAATTCAATTTTATTACCCACCGCTTTATTTTTTTCATTCAATGCTTCCCAAACCAGATCATGGAAATCAGCATATATCAACTTTTCTTGCGGATCAGTCGCATTATTGAATAATTTTTTTAACTTTTTAAGACTATAACTAGGTTCACCAAAAAGATATTTTACTAAATCAGTCAATTTACAATATGGATTTTTTGGCTCATTACTTCTGTAATAATCCGTCAAACTAGCTAAATTTTGCGGAATTTTATAAAATTGACTGGATAATTCAGACATATGTTGACCTTGAGTTAATTGCAATAACGCAATCGCAACCGCAGTTTCGGGCGTAATACCCCAATATTTTTCAAGAACAATACCAAAATTACCTGCCAAATATTCATGGTCACCATCGGTTTCAAGTGCAAATTTAATAGCCAAATCCATATGTTTCACATCCGTCATTGCCAGGGCAATAGCAGCAAATGCCCCGGCGACTGAATTATATTCATCTTGTAAATCAAAACTATAATCAGATTCATACATGGTTAAGTCAACAAACTCTCGAATTTTATCATGTAAACTTTCGTACATGGCTGCTTTGCGGAAAAAGACATGTGAACAACAAGCTATTCCTCCTGCCCCTAGCTCTAATTCTTCAAAGTCTTCATATTCTTCAACGTATTTAGCGAATTCAGAATAGTATTCAGGCTTGGCAACAAAATAAATATGAAGCCAATGCCCCTCGAATATATTTGAATAACCTTTTGCCATTAGACCATTTAAATAATCAAGCGCATCCGAATATGCCTGTTCACTTTCTTGTTTAAAGCGTAAGTAAATTTTACCGTCCGTTGGCATGGCTCTGGCGATAATGGTGTCAGTTTCACAAAAAACATCAGTTTCAGTAAAAGTATCATAAAAACGTTCGGTTTCTGATTGATTGTTTGAATCGTCTTTTTTTCCTGGCTTGCTATCTCTAATGCCCAGCTTATCCCATGCTTGTTTTTGTAGAATTGCTGGTTCATATCCTTTATCAACTAAGCATTCAACACTGTTATAAACATATTTATAACTAAAATTTTCCCATTCAAACTGTAAATAAACTAACCACCATTTTCTAAAATCAACATGGGTGTGTTTCCATAACAGAGAACGCCCTTTCGATTCAGCCTCTTTTTCCCCCGAATAAAGATATTTTTTTAATAATGCTAAAATTCTATCGGTATCGTATTGCTCAATGATCCTATTATAAGCAAAATATTCTTCTACAGTGTCAGTTAGCAATTCTACATCATATTCATCTGATTGTTCGAGATATTTTAGGTCTCTTTCAAGCTCAAGTATCTTTGTTTGTCGGTAGGTTTGTTCTATTGGTGTTTCGATAAAAATATTGTCCTTATTGCAGAAAGCAATTCTAAAATAATGATCAGTAATACCTTCAAAAAAACCACTATCCAGCATTTTCTGGAGTTTTTCGGTAAGTAGTGGGGTAAAATATTGATTATTTATCTGATCATTATACTGAGGCTGATTATACTCAATATCACTAATAGCAAATGATTGATAACTTTTTGGATTCTCGCCTCGAATTAAAGCGAGTATTTTCAGATATCTTTCATCGAAGGTAATATAAAAACCATAAGTATGATTCGGTAATTTGAAAGCTGGAATATTATCTTCACCACCAGCTCGAATTGTGTCAACAATGTGTTGTAACGTGCTGGCTATTTTGTCTGCCATTTGTACTGGATAATCGTTAAGATATTCTTCAGCCAGGCGATGAATTGAATCGGGACGGGTTTGATAATTGTCATAAATATATTTTAATGCTCCTTGAGCATAAAATTCTTTCACTACAATATTGGGATCTTTGATTGTTAGAAGATAGGTTATACAATCAAAATGCATTGGGGATATTATGTTGATGAATTTTGAAAAAATAACTTCAAGAGTATCTTTAACTAACGTTTGAAATACCTTAGTACTTGGACTCAACACTTTTAATTGTTCAAACGTCGCTTCGATATCGAACTGCTCACCTTGCTTTATATATTTCCGTAATAAAACTTTTAAATTATCAAATTCTTGTTCTTGTGGTGTTTTGGTGACTGTCTCTTTTTTTATCGGGGCATTACTTTGTTTTGGTGGTTGTTTAACTGGAGCAAATTTTTTAGGCGTAACTTTACGTAACTCATCAAAATCAAATGGGTTAGGTTTACCTTCATCTGCCCATTCATCAAGATCAAACCATGGTTTTTCTTTACCGTCATCAATCACATCTTTGGGTGGTGTGGGTTTTGGGTGATATTTCGGTTTTGGGGCGTCGGGCATTTTGATGATTGTTTTTTCTGTGCAGATTGATTGTTCAAGCGTTGGTGGGATTGCTTTTTCCTCATAGCCCTTTTTGATTTTCGATTTTATCAGTTTGTTGGCTTCTTTTTCCGCATCGGCAGGCGAAGAAAACGTTTTAACTTGTGTTTGTCCTTTTGTCCCTATCTTGCCGAATACTATGGTTAGTGATTCGTTTTGTTGGGTGATATACCAAAATTTGTTTGACTGTAAATCGCTATATTCTAGATACTTTTTCATCGTTTTATGTTTTCCTTATATTTATCTTATTTATTATATTTATCAGAATAAATTAAATTTATCCTATTGTTTTGGGGCATAAGCCCCTTTTTATAATTTTGCTAACTTTTCCTGCCAGTATTCTTGATATTGTGGCAGGCGTTTTTGTGCTGTTTGGTACACCTGTTTTAGTTCACTATTATCGAGTTTTTTGTGCAGTTTCCCCATGGCATAATCTAGTTTTTTCTGCATCATGTATGCCCTAAACAGTAGTGAGGCATCATACACTTCGCCCATATCCGGGGTGATTTTTTCAAGCTGCTTGATTGCCCGATAATTATCATCCTTATAAATCCCGGCGGCTAAAGCCCCATCCAAATGCATTATACCGGGCTTGGATTTATCAATGTTTGGGCTTCCTTTGGGACTGTCAAAGTAATAGTGTTGTTTTCGCAGTGCGAATAATTTTTCCGTATCGGGGGCTTGTCTATTCATTGCAACAGCAATCTTAGCAAAATCCATTACACCATAAATTAGCTGAGCTTGGTTTTTACCATAAATTCCCATACCCACTTGATAAGGGGTGCCACTAAAATCAATCACGACCCTTTTACCAAAACAGTACGCTTGTTCAGTGCCCCAAATGATAACAGAGCGGACACCTATGTTATTTTGCACTTTATGAAATTGGATAATAGCGTCGAAAATATAGGGATTAGTTATCGATAATGGCGCAAAAATTACTGCTCCCCATGGGGAATCATAAGTTTCCAATTCTCTAACATCAAACCCGCGCTTTTTAGCTTGCAATGGTGTAATGATACAAGGTGGATTTTCAATAAAATCTTGGTCAACTATTGTTAACGGTTCAGATTCGCTTTCATATTTAGGTGGGAGATTATAGATAATTGGTTGACCACTCTCTTCTCTTTCTTCCTCAAGAGCGTCTAAAACTAAATTATGAAAATCAGCATAAATATCTTTTGCTAAAGGATCAGTAGCACGATTGAACAAATTTTTTAACTTCTTCAAGCTATATTTGCCATCTCCCCAAAGACATTCTACCAAGGTAATAATTTTGCGACTTTTAAAAGGGAAATCGCAGCTATTAAAATAATCAGCTAGCTCAGCAAGATTTTGCGGTATTTTATAAAATTGACTGGATAAATCAGGGGGATCTTGTTGACTTAACTGCAATAATGCAATCGCAACTGCTGTTTCAGGCGTAATACCCCAATATTTTTCAAGAACACCACCAAAATAACTTGCAAAAAAATCGTGTTCATCGTCGGTCTCAAGCGCAAATTTAATTGCCATATCCATATGTTTCACATCCGTCATCGCCAAGGCAATAGCAGCAAATGTCCCAGCGACAGAATTATCTTCATCTTGGAGATCTAAACAACAATGAGATACCTCCATTGTTAATTCAATAAATTCTCGTATTTTATCATGTAAACTTTCGTACATCGCTGCTTTGCGGAAAAAGGCATGTGAATCACTGGCTAATGTTTCAAATTCTTCAATAATCTTGGCTAATTCAGGATAGTATTCTGGTTTAGCAATAAAATAAATCCTAAGCCAATACCCTTTAAATATTTTTGAATAACCTTTTTTCATTAAGCCATTTAAATAATCAAGTGCATCTGAATATGCCTGCTCGCTTTCTTGTTTAAAGCGTAAATAAATTTCACCGTCCGTTGGCATGGCTCTGGCGATAATAGTGTCAGTTTCACAAAATATATCATTTTCAGAAAAAGTATGATAAAAACGCTCCGTTTCTGATTGATTACTTAAATCGTCTTTTTTTTCTGGCTTGCAATCATTAATGAGCTGCTGTTCCCACGCTTGTTTTTGAATAATTGCTGGCTCATATCCTTTATCAACTAAGTCTTGAATATAGATATCAGCATATTTAAATTCAAAATTTTCCCATTCAAACTGTAAATCAACTAAACGCCATTTGTTATAATCAAAATCGCAGTATTTATTTAGTAGAGAACGTCCTTTCGATTCAGCCTCTTTTTCACCCGAATAAAGATATTTTTTTAGTAACACTAAAATTCTATCGGTATCATGTTTTCTTACAATACCATCAAAAGCAAAATATTTATCAACAGTATTAGTTAACAAATCTGCATCATATTCATCTGATTGCTCCAGATATTTTAGGTCTCTTTCAAGCTCAAATAGCCTTGTTTGTCGATAGTTTGGTTCAAGTGGTGTTTCAATAATGATATTGTTTATTTGACAAACTACAATGTTAAAATAATTATCAGTTATACCATCAAAAAAACCATCATTTAGCATTTTTTGGAGTTTTTCGGCAAGTAGTGGAAAAAAATATTGATTATTTATTTGATCACAATAACTTTCCGGATCATATTCAAGCTCATTTATATTTTCTGAATAATATGTTTTTTGATTGCATTTATATGTTAAAGAATTTATTTCTAGAAATTTATCCATTCCCCGATTTTTATAATCAAAAGTAATATAAAAACCATTAATTTGATTCGGTAATTTGTAAGCTGGGATATTATCTGCGCCACCTGCTCGGATAGTATTCACAATGCATTGTAATGCGTTAACTATTTTAGTTACCATTTGTACCGAATAATCGGTAAGATATTGTTCCGCCAGACTATGGATTGATTCAGAGCGAGTCTTGTAGTGGCTATAAATATATTTCATTACTCCTTCAGCAAAGAGCCCGCTAAAAGTAATTTTTGGATCTTTGATTCTCAAGAAATACGTAATGCAATCAAAGTGAATAGGCGAAATATTCTTGATAAATTTTGAAAAAATGAGCAGAAGCATCTCTTTAATAAAAATTTGAAATTCATTATTGCTTGGGCTTAATGCTTTTAATTGTTCAAACGTCGCTTCGATATCAAACTGCTCACCTTGCTTTATATAACCTCGTAACAATAATTTTAAATTATCAAATTTTTGTTCTTGTGGTGTTTTGATGGCTGTCTCTTTTTTAATCGAGGCATGAATTTCTTTTGGTTGTGGCTGAATAGGAGTAACTTTTTCAGACGACATCTTACGTAACTCTTCAAAACCAAATGGATTAGATCGACCTCCATATGACCATCCTTGAAGATTAAACCACGGTTTTTCTTTACCATCATCAATCACATCTTTGGGTGGAATGGGTTTGGGGTGTTGTTTTGGTTTTGGAGCATCAGGCATTTTGATGATTGTTTTTTCTGTGCAGGTTGATTGTTCAAGCGTTGGTGGAATTGCTTTTTCCTCATAGCCCTTTTTGATTTTTGATTTGATCAGTTTGTTGGCTTCTTTTTCCGCATCGTAAGGCGAAGAAAACGTTTTAACTTGTGTTTGTCCTTTTGTCCCTATCTTACCAAATACGATTGTTAGGGATTCGTCTTGTTGGGTGATATACCAAAATTTGTTTGACTGTAGATCGCTATATTCTAAATACTTTTTCATTGTGTTATGTTTTCCTAATACTTATCTTTTTTATATTTATTAGAATAATTTGACTTTATCCTGTTTATTGGGGCATAAGCCCCAATTAGTAAGCCTTTTTATTAATTATAATTTGGCTAACTTTTCCTGCCAGTATTCTTGATATTGTGGCAGGCGTTTTTGTGCTGTTTGGTACACCTGTTTTAGTTCAGTAGTATCGAGTTTTCTTTGCAGTTTCTCCATGGCATAATCTAGTTTTTTCTGCTGTATATATGCCATAAACAGCAGTGAGGCATCATAGACTTCGCCCATATCTGGGGTGATTTTTTCAAGCTTTTTGATTGCCCGATAATTATCATCCTCAAAAACCCCAGCTGCTAAAGCTTCATCCAAATACATCATACCAGGCTTAGATTTATCAATAACAGGACTCCCTTTTGGACTATCGAAATAATAATATTGTTTTCGCAGTGCGAATAATTTTTCTTTATCGGGCGCTTGTTTGTTCATTGCAACAGCAATCTTAGCAAAATCCATTACACCATAAATTAGCTGAGCTTGATTTATACCATAAATTCCCATACCCACTTGATAGGGGGTGCCACTAAAATCAATCACAACCTTTTTACCAAAACAGTATGCCTGTTCAGCGCCCCAAAGGATAACAGAGCGAGTACCTATGTCATTTTGCACCTTACAATATTGGATAATAGCATCGAAAATGTAAGGATTAGTTATCGTTAATGGCGCAAAAATAACTGCTCTCCATGAGGAATCATAAGTTTCCAATTCTCTAACATTAAACCCACGCTTTTTAGCTTCCAATGGCGTAATGACACAAGGTGGATTTTCGATAAAATTTTGGTCAACTATTGTTAACGGTTTGGAATCGTTTTCATATTTAGGAGGGAGATTATAGATAATTGGTTGACCGCTAACTTCTCCTTCTTCCTCAAAAGCTTCTATAACTAAATTATGAAAATCTGCGTATATCAACTTTTCTTGCGGATCAGTCGCATTATTAAATAATTTTTTTAACTTTTTAAGAGCATAACTAGGTTTATAATTATCAAAAAGTTCTATTACTAAATTAGTCAATTTACAATTTGGGTTTTTTGGCTCATTCCTTCTGTAATAATCCGTCAAACTAGCTAAATTTTGCGGAATTTTATAAAATTGACTAGATAATTTAGCCGTATGACACTCATAACTTAATTGCAATAACGCAATCGCAACCGCTGTTTCGGGCGTAATGCCCCAATATTTTTCAAGAACAATACCAAAATTACTAGCCAAATCTTCATAGTAACTATCGATTTCATTAGCAAATTTAATAGCCAAATCCATATGTTTTACATCCGTCATTGCTAAGGCTATGGCGGCGAATGTCCCGGCGACTGAACTTTCATTTTGTATTTCAAAACTTTTATGATCTTGATACATGGTTAAGTCAACAAACTCTCTTATTTTATCGTGTAAACTTTCGTACATCACTGCTTTGCGGAAAAAGGCATGTGAACCACAGACTATACCTCCTATCGCTAGCCCTAGTTCTGATTCTTCAATGTCTTTAAGGTATTCAAAGTCTTCAACATATTTAGCAAATTCAGAATAGTATTTAGGCTTGGCAACAAAATAAATATGAAGCCAATGCCCCTGAAATATTTCTGAATAACCTTTTGCCATTATTCCATTTAAATAATCAAGCGCATCGGAATATGCCTGTTCACTTTCTTGTTTAAAGCGTAAGTAAATTTCACCGCCCGTTGGCATGGCTCTGGCGATAATAGTATCAATTTCACAAAAAACATCATTTTCAGTAAAAGTATTATAAAAACGTTCGGTTGCTGATTGATAGCGTGAATCGTCTTTTTTTTCTGACTTGCTATCAATAATGCCCAGCTTATCCCACGCTTGTTTTTGTAAAATTGCTGGTTCATATCCTTTATCAACTAAGCATTCAACACCGTTATAAGCATATCTATAATCAAAATTAGCCCATTCAAACTGTAAATAAACTAACCACCATTTGTTATAATCAAAATCTTTGTATTTCCTTAACAGAGAACGTCCTTCCGATTCAGCCTCTTTTTCACATGAATAAAGATATTTTTTTAGTAATGCTAAAATTCTATCGGTATCATAATTATCAATAATGCCATTATAGGCAAAATATTCCTCAACCGTGTCAGTTAGCAAATCTGCATAATATTCATCTGATTGCTCGAGATATTTTAGGTCTCTTTCAAGCTCAAATACCTTTGTTTGTCGGTAGGTTTGCTCTAGTGGTATTTCAATAAGAATATTATCTGTTTGGAAAAGGGCAATTTTGAAATATCTATTAGTCATATCACCAAAAAAACCATCATCCAGCATTTTCTGGAGTTTTTCGGTAAGTAATGGAACAAAATATTGATTATTTATCTGATCACAATACTGAGGCGCATTATACTCTAGATCACTAATATCAAATGTTCGATAATTTTTTGGATTCTCGCCTCGAATTAAAACGAGTATTCTCAGAAATACTTCATCGAAGGTAATATAAAAACCACAAACATTTTCAGCTAATTTGTTAGCTGGAATATTATCTTCTCCACAGGCTCGAATAGTGTCAACAATGTGTTGTAACGTGCTGGCTATTTTATCTGCCATTTGTACCGGATAATCGGTAAGATATTGTTCAGCCAGACGATGGATTGAATCGGGACGGGTTTGATAATAGTCATAAATATATTTCAATACACCTTGAGCATAAAAATCTTTTACCACTATGTTGGGATCTTTGATTGTTAGGAGATAGGTTATACAATCAAAATGCATTGGCGATATTTTATTGATGAATTTTGAAAAAATAACTTCAAGAGTATCTTTAACTAACGTTTGAAATACCTCAGCACTTGGACTTAATGCTTTTAATTGTTCAAATGTCGCTTCGATATCGAACTGCTCACCTTGCTTTATATAACTTCGTAATGATATTTTTAAGTTATCGAATTCTTGTTCTTGTGGTGTTTTGGTTAAAGTGCCTTCTTTGATCGGGTTATTAATATTTTTTGTTAGTTGTTGAACGGGAGGTACTTTACGTAACTCTTCAAAATCAAATTCTACAAGATTTCTCCACGGTTTTTCTTTACCATCATCAATCACATCTTTAGGTGGAATCGGTTTTGGGTGGTATTTGGGTTTTGGGGCGTCGGCCATTTTGATGATTGTTTTTTCTGTGCAGGTTGATTGTTCAAGCGCTGGTGGGATCGCTTTTTCCTCATAGCCCTTTTTGATTTTCGATTTTATTAGTTTGTTCGCTTCTTTTTCCGCATCGGCAGGCGAAGAAAACGTTTTAACTTGTGTTTGTCCTTTTGTACCTATCTTACCAAATACGATTGTTAGGGATTCGTCTTGTTGGGTGATATACCAAAATTTGTTTGATAATGTATCTTTAAACTCCAGATAATATTTCATTTCCTATATTCCTAATTATAATTCTATGTCAGTTCTTATAAATAAATTGAAAAGTAATTAATATAAGTTTTTGAGTTTATAAAATTTTGATTATAAAAACGACCATTATTTTGCTAGCACTGAGATAGAATTAGATAAGTTCTTATATTGAATTCAAATCATATCACTTTCTAATATTTTAGGATTTCTGTATATTCCTTTTGAATAGTGATTATAAAAAAGATAGTTGAATTAATTTTGTCTATTAATTTTCTTTATATAAACATTCGAAACTGTTTTTTTAAGGGGAGTTTGTAGAATAACATTCTAGATTAATAAAGTTGTAAAGAAAATACTTTACACTTTCTACAAGCGATATTGCACCAAAATTTAAAATAACGATATTTATTGCCGCTTTGCAATACAATTAAACTGTTTTGTAGGCTTGTATTGAGTGTTTGGAATGTTTTTTAGGTAATAAATACTGTTAATTCCTTCAATGTAGTTAATATTTAATTTTATTACTCATTACTAACTATTTTTATACATATTAGCAATAACTATGATATGGTAATCACAATTATTTGGTAACTACAGGCATTAATCTTGTTGATGAGAAATGACGCATCACACAAAGTTTACCACTTAGTATGAGGTCATACACAAAGCCCCTACGGACGCACTCTAATTTCAAAAAAAAGCTATAGATGCGAAAATACTTTATTATTTGGCACTATAATCTTATTTGAATTGCCATATAATGCTCGAATACGTTTGAATAACGTCAAACTGTCTCACTAATTCCTACTACTTTTAACTATTAAATGGCAAAACTACTTATCAAAGAGAATGATCGCCAGTTAGCTTTCGTGTGAAATTTGTCGAGCATGAGTTGAGTCTAAGATTTGAGGTGTAACTTCATTTTCTTTTCATCGAGCGATGATTGAACATCTTGATTCATGTCAAAAATTTAATGTCATACCCGTTAGATTGAAACTGAATTTAATAATGCAAATCAACCAGTTAAAATATAAACCCAACAAAAATGCAGAAAGAAAACGCATACCTTGATTGAAATTGAGCCATGCGTCATAAACTGAATTTACCAGCAAAATAGTTAACCGACTTATCTTTTGTAACTAAATTTTACCCTGCACAATGTTTAATCATAAAGCAGCAATGAATCTGTTTATTACGCTTGAAATCTAATGAAATGGTTTTTTCACTAATATCCTCTGCCTGCAAATTAAGTTCCTTGAGGCCCATATAATCAAGTTTAAAGCCACGCTTATTATTCGAAAACATAATCACACCATTAGGACGTAATAAACGTTTTAAATTTTTCATAAGATCTAAATGATCACGTTGTACATCAAATGTGTTAGACATACGCTTTGAGTTAGAGAAAGTCGGTGGATCAACAAAGATTATATCAAATTGTTCGGAACTCTCGCGTAAATAAAACAGGCAATCTGCTTGAATAATACGATGATTTTTACCGGTTAATCCATTTTGCTTTAGGTTACGATCTGCCCATTCTAAATACGTGCGTGACATATCCACAGTAGTGGTCGTTTTGGCACCACCCAACCCAGCATAAACTGTAGCACTACCGGTATAAGCAAATAAATTTAAGAAATCTTTTCCTTTCGTTAAATCACCGAGCATCTTACGAGCAATACGGTGATCTAAAAACAAACCAGTATCTAAATAATCCGTTAAATTAACCCAGAATTTTGCGTTATATTCGTTAACTAAAAAGAAATCCTGCTTTTGCGCTAAACTTTGATACTGTTTTTTACCTTTTTGCTTTTCTCGTGATTTTAGGATTAACTGATTTGCATTCAAAGCTAACACTGACATGGTAGCATTAATGATATCAAATAGACGCTGTTTCGCTTTAGCCATATCAACTGTTTTCGGTGCAGCATACTCTTGAACGACCACTTTATCTTTATATTGGTCGATTGCTACATTGTATTCTGGTAAATCTGCATCATAAAGTCGATAACATTCAATCCCTTCCTGTTTTGCCCATTTTGCTAATTTTAGGCTGTTTTTACGTAAGCGATTTGCAAAATCAGTAGCCGGTATGATGTTATCTAATGAATTTGTATTATCTCGCTTAGCGATGTAATAATTTTTTTGTACACAATCTAATGGACCATTTTTGGCTTTAAATATTCTATCAGCACGCATTTGCAAACAATCCAGCAATTGTGGTGCTGCGCTAAATAATGATAAATGCCATCCGCCAAAAAAGTGTTTAACTCGCTGACCTAGCGTAGTATGTAACGCAATTAATGCCGGCTCACTCTCTAATCGTTCACCATAAGGCGGATTGCTTATTATAAGACCAATTTGGTCAGGATAAGGATTGGTGAGTTGTGTCACATCTTGCACGACAAAGTCAACATACTGCCCCACACCAGCTTTATTAGCATTTTGTTTAGCTTTTTTAATTACCTGAGCATCATTATCATAACCTACAAATGGCGTGGTTACTGGTTTAATCTGTTCTTTAGCTTCAAACAGTACTTCATTCCATAATGTGGCATTAAAATTTTTCCATGCTAAAAAACCCCAATTTTTACGTTTTAAACCGGGAGCAATATTAGCTGCCATCATTGCGGCCTCTATTAATAACGTTCCAGAACCACACATCGGGTCAATGCAGACTTGATCATATTGCCATCCAGAACGCTGTATAATTGCTACAGCTAGATTTTCTTTTAGTGGTGCTTCACCGGTTTTCTCACGGTAACCGCGTTGATGTAAACTTTCGCCACTGAGATCTAACGATAAAGTTATACGATTTTTTACCAAGAATGCATGAATCCGAATATCTGGATTATCTTTAACAACGTTAGGTCGTTCTGCCATTTTACGACTGAATACATCCACAATGGCATCTTTAATCTTTAAAGCACCGTATTGGCTATTACGAATAAAATCATTAGTTCCAACAAAGTGAATCATAAAGGAGGTATCGACATTAAAAATATTAGTCCAGTTAAGATTAAGTACACAGCTATAAAGATCTAGATCACTATAAATATCGAATTCAGCAATCGGTAGAAAAATGCGTGATGCTAATCGGGACCAAAGTAAACTACGATATAAGGTTTTATCATCAGCTTCAAAACTAACCCCACCTTGCACGATCTGACAAGCGGTTGCTCCAATATCTTGTAACTCTCGTTTGAGGAGTTCTTCATGCCCCCGCGGACAACTGGAAAATAATTTATTCATTTAATATCACAATACTATAAAATTGTTGTTAATTATATACAGGTTTACTGATTAAACCTAATTTAAACATACAAAAAAGGAAGCCTTAGCTTCCTTATCGCATTTGATTATCGTTCATTGCTAATTAACGCGAGCCTTCAATTCCCATCCAATCAGTATGAAATACACCTTCTTTATCGGTTCGCTGATAAGTGTGAGCGCCAAAGTAATCACGCTGCGCTTGAATTAGGTTTGCTGGCAATACTGCACTTCGATAACTATCATAATAAGTAATGGCAGCAGACAATGTAGGCACAGGGATACCGTTTTGTACAGCTAACGCAACTACATCACGTAATGATTGTTGATAAGCTTCTACAGTTTGTTTGAAATATGGTGTTAATAATAGATTAACCACTTCCTGATTATCCGTATAGGCATCGGTAATTTTCTGTAAGAATTGTGCACGAATGATACAACCTGCTCTAAAAATTTTGGCAATTTCACCATAATTAAGGTTCCATTCATATTTTTCCGAAGCTGCTTTTAATTGTGCAAAACCTTGAGCATAAGAAATAATCTTGCCCATATATAATGCTTTACGAACTTTTTCGATTAATGCTTGTTTATTATCTGATTGTACCGTTACCTTTGGTCCTTGTAATACTCTCGATGCAGCAACCCGTTGCGCTTTACATGCTGAAATATACCGGGCAAAAACTGATTCAGTAATTAACGATAATGGTTCACCTAAATCCAAAGCACTTTGGCTTGTCCATTTACCTGTTCCCTTATTTCCGGCGGCATCTAAAATAACATCAATCAGATAAGTACCTGATGAATCTTTGTGCTTAAAGATATCAGCCGTAATTTCAATTAAATAACTATTTAATTCGCCTTTGTTCCAATCAGTAAATACCTCAGCGAGTTCATCATTAGTCAAGCCAACAGCATGTTTTAAAAATGCATAACTTTCAGCAATCAACTGCATGTCGCCATATTCAATACCATTATGCGCCATTTTGACATAGTGCCCTGCCCCATTTGGACCAATATAGGTTACACATGGTTCACCATTAACTTTAGCAGCAATTTTTTCTAAAATAGGGGCTACTAATTGATAAGCTTCTTTTTGGCCTCCAGGCATAATAGAAGGTCCTTTCAGTGCGCCTTCTTCACCACCAGATACACCAGTGCCAATAAAATTAAAACCAGCATCTGACAAATCTTTATTACGACGGATGGTATCTTCAAAATAAGCATTACCACCATCAATAATGATATCTCCTTTATCTAATAATGGTTTAAGCTCATTTATAACAGCATCGGTACCTTTACCCGCTTGCACCATAATTAAAATCCGTCGAGGTTTTTGTAAAGAATTAACAAATTCTTGTAAGGTATAATAAGGCACTAAATTTTTTCCGGGATTTTCACTTATCACTTCTTCTGTTTTATCTTTAGAACGATTATAAATTGATACCGAATATCCACGACTTTCAATATTTAATGCTAGATTACGGCCCATGACCGCCATACCAATTACACCAATCTCTTGTTTAGACATTTTAAAACCTCTTTTTGTACCCTATTCTTTTATTGTACTATTTGCCTAAAAGCGCAATAAATCCTTCAGATATTAAACCACAAATTATTAAACTAAAAAAGCCGTCATGAATATGGCGGCTTTAAAGATTAAACAATAAAATCATTCATTTTCAAACGAATGACGAATTAATGCTTACGACCGTTTCATCATGTCGAAGAAATCTTCGTTTGTTTTCGTCATCGATAATTTATCAATCAGGAATTCCATTGCATCAACTTCCCCCATTGGGTTAAGGATTTTTCGAAGGATCCACATTTTTTGTAATTCATCCGGTGATGTCATTAACTCTTCTTTACGTGTACCAGAACGGTTAAAATCAATAGCTGGAAATACACGGCGTTCAGCAATTTTACGCGACAAATGAAGCTCCATGTTACCCGTTCCTTTGAACTCTTCATAAATTACTTCATCCATTTTTGATCCAGTATCGACTAATGCCGTAGCAATAATTGTTAAACTACCACCCTCTTCAACATTACGTGCGGCACCAAAAAACCGCTTAGGACGATGTAACGCATTAGCATCCACCCCACCGGTTAATACTTTACCTGATGATGGTACAACGGTATTATAGGCTCGCGCTAAGCGAGTAATTGAATCTAATAAAATAATGACATCTTTTTTATGTTCAACTAAACGTTTAGCACGCTCTATAACCATTTCAGCCACTTGTACATGACGAGCAGCCGGTTCATCAAATGTTGATGCAACCACTTCACCTTTTACCAAACGTTGCATTTCTGTTACTTCTTCCGGGCGTTCGTCTATTAACAATACCATTAATTCACATTCCGGATAATTCATTGCTAAACTTTGAGCAATGTTTTGTAATAACATTGTCTTACCTGCTTTTGGCGGAGCAACAATTAAACCACGTTGTCCCTTACCAATAGGTGCGGCCAAATCAAGAACTCGTGCGGTAATATCTTCAGTTGATCCATTACCACGTTCCATACGCAATCGTGAATTGGCATGCAATGGTGTTAAATTTTCAAAGAGAATTTTATTACGAGCATCTTCTGGTTTATCGTGATTGACTTCATTAACTTTTAGGAGGGCAAAATAACGTTCCCCCTCTTTCGGAGGACGTATTTTACCGGAAATCGTATCGCCAGTACGTAAGTTAAAACGTCGAATTTGGCTCGGTGATACATAAATATCATCAGGTCCAGCTAAATACGAACTATCAGCAGAACGTAAGAAACCAAAGCCATCTTGCAAAATTTCGATAACACCGTCACCAAAGATGTCTTCACCACTTTTAGCGTGTTGTTTTAAAATTGCAAAAATAATATCTTGTTTGCGTAAGCGGGCTAAATTTTCAAGCCCCATTGTTTTTTCACCAAGAGCGATAAGCTCAGATACTGGTTTTGTTTTTAATTCAGTTAAATTCATAAGTTTTTTAAGATTATTGAGGATATGTTCGATATGTCGTTCAGTTATATGTATTTAAATTGTTTAAATAGCCTATAGATTTATCATGTCATCTCTTTTCTACAATATAAAGAAACTCAAAATAATGTATGTTAAAATGAGCTTTAAAATAATTATATTATTGTACACTTCCACGATGCTTGATATAAATAGTAATCGACATAAGTGGAAGGATTGCAGACAAGTCTAGATTAAGACCCTCGTAATATATACTATAGTGCTACAAATGTCTATTATTAATCATTAAATTTTGCGAAGAATCTTTAAAAAATAAACATTTATTACAAATCTGTAATAAATCGAACATAAATTAGGAATAATTATTTTGGTTGCATTTTTGCTATTGCGAATCAATTAGGGCGCTAAATTTCTATTTATTTTAATAAATGATGTTCAAGAATAATCAGTTAGTTTACCCGCTTCCATTTTAAAATGCTTGCTAGCATAATTAGCAACCTCATGATCATGAGTGACCAATAAAATTGTAGTGCCCTGAGAATGTAAACCAGAAAACAACTGCATAATTTGCCGCGAACTTTCATCATCTAAATCGTTAGTCGGTTCATCCGCTAGTAATAATTTTGGAGAACAGATTAAAGCCCGGACAATAGCAATCCGTCGCATTTCACCACCTGACATCTGGTTAGGATATATTTCACTTAAATGGCTAATTTCAGCCATTTGCATTAATTGCTGAGCGCGTTTATTACAACATTCAATATTATCTGGCTGTTTATTTTTAGAATAAAGATAATAAGGTAAACAAATATTTTCCATTGCGGTTAAATTGGTTAGCAAACTGCTCCCTTGCGGAACATAACCAATCGTTTGATTACGAAATTGTGAAGCTTGTTCATCATCAAATGGTGCAATATCGGTATTATCGATAATTATTCGTCCTTGTGTCGGCGTAGAAATGCCAGCAATAATATTAAGTAATGTGGTTTTACCACTGCCTGAACGCCCCATAATACAAGCATAATCACGCTGTTGTAAGGAAAATGAAACATTATCTACCGCACAAAAAAGTGTTTGGCGCTGATATTGCTTGCGAATATTTTTCACTTCCAATAACATTATTCACCCTCTCTATATGCCTGATAACTGTCAGTTCTTGTAATGGATAATACTGAATAACTACTAGCTAAAGGTGCAATAATTAACGTTAGTATGAACACTATCAGACCATAGGTTATCGCACTACTAAAGCTAGCATTTATACAAGGTAATCCCAGGGATTGACAAATCAGCATACTAAATGCACATAACACTATAGTAGCGAATATGATACCTATTATTGCGCCAATTACACTAATGATAAACGACTCAATAAATAACATTTTTACCAGCATGCTACGCGAAGCACCGAGGATCCTTAAAATACCTACTTCTCGTTTACGTTCATTAATCGTTGAAGAATATACAATAAAAATAACGACTATTGCCAATAACCAAAAGATAGCTGCTAAAGTGTACACAATAACCGAGAAGCTGTTTAACCATTTATAGATATCGCTAATCATTACTTTAGTCATCACAAAATCTAAATTATATTCAACAGCATACTTTTGCATAATCTGATTAACAATTGCTTTTGGTTGATAATCATGATCCACGCGGATAAAAATAGATGATACATAATTCCTAATATGATCAACATCACCACTAAGAAGGTCGGCCGTTTTCATTAAATTATACGCTGCATCCATAGTCATAAAGACAGACGTATCAAACCCCATTCCGGTACTGTCCATTTTTGCAGCAACGCGAAAACGATGATTAAAAAAGGTTATTTCATCACCAACATCAGCCAGAATTTTAGAACCAACGACCACTTCATTGTCGTGTAAACGAGCCGTTAATTGTTGTTTCATCCACGGTGAGATTACAAAATCCGTCGATTGTTCAAAGCCAATTAACTGTAGTTTTGAGGTACAACAACCAGCACTTAATGAGGCTATAAATAACTGTGATGATACAGCACTAATTCCCTTAATTTTTTCGATTTTTTGGGCTAAATCGGCTTTTAAATAAAAAGTACTTGGTTCACCACGTAATAAAGCTACTTCTAACTCTTTTTCATAACCATAAGGCACAATTAATATATCTGCACCTAACCGATTTGCCATCCCAGCAATGCCATCATTTAAATTTTTAGTTAAGATACTGCCACCAAATAAGCTAGCTGAAAAAAGTAATGTCATAATGATTAAACATGTCGTTCTAAACGGTTTCTGGGCTAAATTACGCCAAGCCAAGCAATAAATGGTTATGGGTTTAATCTGAGGCATTATATGCATAAAGTTCTATTCCGATTTTATCGACATTATTTTTAAAATAATAAAATTAAAATGAAAAAAATTATTTAACTGAGTCGTTTTAAATAGAATATATTGACAAGTATACCAATAAAAAGTATGCCACTTAAAAGTAATAAAGCAGGTAATGTACCAATATGACATGCCATCATTTCACTGGGACAAACGCCAATTAGTACTGTTGGCACTGCTGCAACAAACATAGCAATCACAAGCAATGATATATTTAATCCCAAACGAATTAATGTCGATTTGATTAATAGTATAATCAAACCGATTACCACCATTGCCGTTCCTATCCCAATTTCTGCTTGCGATGTCCAATGACATTTCATAAATTTATAAGTAATATGATGATCATGACTATTAGCCATAATTTCTGTTGGAGGACATACTGGTAAAATATAGGTTGGAACCAATATTACCAGTAATCCTATTAAAATTACAAAAGCCGAACTAAGAAATCGATTCATTATTTTATTCCTAACTTTATGATTGATATCTTATTTAAGATTATCAATAATTTGTGCAATCTTTCCATGCTCCAATACCACCGTAGTTTCAGCATGTTTAGCAACTTCAGGCGAATGTGTGACAACAATGATAGAGCTACCTTCTTGATGTAATTGGTGCAATAAATTCATCACTAATGATTCATTTGCTTCATCCAGATTCCCTGTTGGTTCATCGGCCAAAATTAATTTTGGATAATTAATTAATGCCCGCGCAATACAAACGCGCTGCTGCTCACCACCCGATAACTGTCGAGGTAAATGTTTTGCCCTTGCATGCAGTCCTACTCTTTCTAAGGCATTAAGGGCTTCTTTTTCGTCAACCATACTATGATAATACTGTGCTAACATGACATTTTCTAAAGCGGTAAGATAGGGAACAAGATGAAATTGTTGAAATATCAAGCCAATCTTATCACGCCGAATAACCGTTAAATCCGTTAATGAAAGTTGAGTAATATCTTGTCCATCAAGAATAACCGAACCACTGGTTGGTTTATCCATACATCCAATAATATTCATGAGTGTACTTTTACCACTACCTGAAGGTCCCATGATTGACAACCACTTGCCATCACCTACCGTCATATTGATATCAGCTAATGCATATAACGAACCATAATTTTTTGATACATTATTCACTTCAAGTATATTCATTTTTTTATACTCTTTTTTTAGTTATATTCTACTACCTAGATAAGATAAGTTAAATATAATTGCAGGTAAGCACAGACAATTATCACTCACTCTTGATGTTTATTCACCCCGTAATACTAAAGCCGGCTCAACTTCTACTGCTTGCTTAACTGGCATTAAGCATGCAACAACCGTAACAAGCATCGAAATTAATATCGTAAATGGAATAAGATAAAATTCAAATACAATCGAACTACCAAAGACTTCCCGACTTATTACTTGTGCAAATAATAATCCAAATAATGAACCTATCAAACCACCGATAAAACCTAAAAAAAGACTTTCAGCAAGAAATTCTTTAGCAATACGGCGATTTTCAGCACCGAGTGCCTTTTTCAAACCAATTTCTTTACGACGCTCAATCACCACTGTCATCATAGTTGTCGCAACACAGATCATCGTTAAAATTAGCACCACAGATGTAACCAAATAGAGTAATGACGATAATTTTCCTAACACCTGGGTTTCTGATTGTGTTACCCATTTGATAAGATGAGGTTCAATGCTAGGAAAATTCAGTTTCACTTTAGCTATATAATTTTGAAGTTCTTCTTTAGGGGCACTAATACTTAATTCAATGACTTCAGCCTGATTTTGCTCTTGTAATAAACTTTCCAATTTAGTAAAGTTCACAAAAATAAAGCTATCTTCCGTTTTCCCTGTCTTAACAATCCCCACAATTTTGAATATTTGGTCGAAATTATCATTTTGTCTAGACTTACCAGCAATTGGCATTATGTCACCAATTGATAAATGCGCATAGTTAGCGACATCTATACCGATCATAATTTCATTATCTTGTGATGGAAATTGACCTTCAATTAACCAATATGGGCTCGTTTTAGTAATTTGCTGAAAATCTGTTCCCACCAAAGTATAAGGCACGACATTACTACGCACCGCTAAATAACGAAACGGTGTGACACCGATTCGCTGTGTAGATGGAATCAAATCCGTTGCAGCATTAACGAGGTTAAGATCGATAGTAGCATGACTACCGGCTGGCATGAAAATAATATTTGCACCGTAGGAACGAAACGCTTTACCCATTTGACGTGGAATATCATAACAAAGTGTCACCATCCCGAATAGAACCGTTGCGCCTATTGCTGTTCCTAATAACGCGACTAAAATACGTGAACGTCGTCGTATTAAAGAACTTAGTAACGTTTTGGTTATAAATAGTCTATTTTTATTAAGCATAGCCAAATACCTTTATCGACCGTGTAAAACATCAATAGGTTTTAAAAAAATCATCATCCTCAAAGCTGGAACACTGCCCAACAATGTAATAAATAGAACCATCAAGCCTACTAGTGGAATAATCAATATTTTCGGTTCTATCGTGGAACCAAATACTGTATAGCCAATGATTTGCGCAAAACCAACACCTATAAAATAACCAATAACGCCACCAATGAAACCAATTATCAAAATCTCACAAATAATTAACATCGCAACTGCAGAATTACTGGCACCCAAAGCCTTCAATAATCCAATTTCTGCACTACGTTCTATCACATTTGCGGTAACTAAATTAGATATTGCTAAAGCTGAACAGACTAGAGAGAGTATGGTTAATAGAATCATTAATAATTGCGTCTTTTGTAAGATCGCACCTTCTGACTCGGCAACTTGCATAATCGCTTTTACTCGAACACTAGGCATGACTTCTTCTAATTGATAAGCAATTGAACTGATATAAGCTGTACAATACCAAACATCCCATTCATTACGCGATAAACTATTTGGATCTTGCGCGGCGCGGCGGGCAAGTTCATTTTCTGGCGTTGTGAGGGCACTCACTTCAATACGTTCAACTAACCCCACTTTATCTGCTAGTTTTTGAGCTATGGGTAATGATACATAGATTTCACTGTCTTCAATACCGCCACTATGGAAAATATTATTGACGGTTAAAGTGATTATTTGCTGCGTTTTTGGCGCAACAATTGTAAATTCATCACCGATTTTCAGATTTAATTTTTTGGCGAGAGTTTCCCCCATCATCGCCCCATGCAAATTATCATCTACCATTTTAGAACCATCAATTTGCCACCATGATTTCATAGCTAACATGCCGGTATCGATTTCATCACCAGTAGGAATGATTAAATGTTTATCAAACCATGTACCAACAATTTTGACTGGTTTATCATCAATATTGGCCGTAACACTCAAATAAGGAGCGAAATCAACAATGTTATAAGCCCAAAATATCATTTTGATTTTAACAAGCTCATCTTCTTGAATGAATTGTGATGGTGTAGCTTGATTGTTATCATCAATTTGATACATATCGCTAACAAAAGAAGCGCCTTTAGGAACAATATTTAAATTTGCACCATAAGCTTTCAACTCTTGATTAACTTTATCACCAACATCAAACATCACATTAAGCATTGACGTTGCTAGCGATACTCCTAATGCTACTGTCAGAACAATCAACAATGATTTTTTCTTTTGTCGGGTCAAAACCCTTAATAACATTTTGCCAAACATAATAATCCAGACCTATTTAAACCGATTTTTTTCGGCTTCCAGATATTTTGGTTTTATAACTATATTACCGTCGTTTACTTGGAACTTTAGTGGCACAGGATTACAACCACCAGGGAAACCAATAGTTGCTATGTTCATTACCACATCACATAAGCTACAAACCACTTGATCACCACGTTGATAATATCCGCTTGCCCCACAAATATCACAAGCATCTAAACCAACACCATAAGCATTTTCACTTTTCTTAATAATAATAAAACGGACAATAGTGCCGTCCTGCGTTGTATATCCAAAACGGTGCAACTTACTATCATTGACTTTTGTTAACGGAATAACAAGTAAACCATTGCTATTTAACCCTATAGGCTCAGCAGGAGAAATTTCAACTCCTTTTTCATATAAGTAGCGTAAACGAGTTACTGTAAAAGCTGTAATCGCCGTTGCTGCCATAATCATCAAAACTTTGCGCCGATCTTGGCGAATATTTGCTTTTATTTTTCGAATTTGGGCAGGATTTTGTCCATTCAATGGTGTAGTTTTACTCTTTATATAAAGCATCAAAGTTAATAATAAACTGATACAAATAAAGACGAAAATAAAAAAATTACCATGGCTTAATACAAAAATAATAAGATCCATTAACCATTGTTGATAAGCAATAATGCGGCGTACAATCATAATTTGCGCAATAGTAATAAAATTCTGAATGGTAAAAATAGCCAAAGCAATACTGATTATGATTAATACCAATTTATTTGCTAATTTATATGTAATACGACAGATAAACAGTGTTATTAATAACATTAAGATGATAGCTGCTGTATATCCTAGCCATTTAAATAGATAATCGGTATTAAAAATAGAATCCATCCCGACATCAAATGCAAATGGATAGAGCAATAGGTTGGGCATAAATAATGCAAAAACAAGCGCTAAGAGTAACGTAATACCACAATTAACAGATAATTGCCACCACGCGTTCATATTGGCTCGCTTTTGTTTAATATAGCAAATCCAGATGCAAAATACTGTAGGAATGATGAAAATACCCCATGAACAGAGTAAAACTAAGTCATAATACTCTCTGATCACTGTGCCGGTATTACGTTTTAAAATTGCATATACCAATGCAACTAAGCAACCTAACAACAAACTTGACCAAATGATTTTTTTCGGTTGAGTGCCCACAATACGCAGAGTTGAAATGAGTAACGCAACTATTACAGCAGAAATAAAAGTATTATCGGTTACATTAATTAGGTATTGCAACATAGCTTAGTCCGTTAGACTTAATTGTAATTATAAGTGAACAATTAATAAATTCAGTTGAATTAAATAGGTTAATAGTGTATTCACTATTAACCTTTGATGTTTTGTAAATTATTACTTGTTTAGATTAAAAAGAACTACCAAACGCGTGGGATGAAGTCAAAATCCCATGATACTTCGATAGGTTTTTTCCAGAAACGACCTTCTACACCCGTTTCTTTATCAACATGTAGCAAATAACCTTGTTTTTCAGGATTTTCGATAATAAAAGTAATTTTATATTTACCTGCCCCGTCTAATTTTACATTATTACCATAGTGTGGACCGTCAGATGCATTCATGGGCATGAAATTACCTTCAATAATATTATTACTACCGGACTTTTGGATTTTGTATTTGACAGTTAAATAAGGTACAAAATCACCTGCACCATAACCCAATTCATTTCCATCAGCTGCCGAAATATCAGCTTCAAGGTGCATATCTGATTTAGAAGCGGCTAAACCCCCCATACCGGCAGGTTCCATATCCACTGGTTGAAAATAAACAGCAGCAATATGTAATGGCCCAACTGTTACTTCATCACCAATAGGAAATTCTTCAAACCCAGCCACCTCATCAGGTGTTGGAGCGGCAGCGTTGGCAGCCAAAGGGGATAAAGCTAAAATAGATGTGATACCCACGGCTAAAGCTAATTTTTTCATTGATTTTACTCCTTTTGTAATTTAAGCAATGAATTGCAATTAAATTTAATTATGTAATCTATCGCATTATTGATTTACCTTGCGACAACGGAAATAAATGATCGAAATAACAACAAATAAGACCATAACAACTTGCGGAATCAATGTTTCAACAGTTGGATAGATACCCAAAATATCAATCGACTTGACAAAATTGACAGGGGTAACTTTAATGATATCCGCCTCTTGTAATTCTTTAACACCACCGCCAGCAAACACAATTGCCAAAATATACATTAATACACTGGTGCCAATAAAAAATAATTTTAACGGTAATTTCATTAATCGGAATCGAATGACCATAAAAATAGCTGCCAATATTAAGCAACCAATGCCTAATCCTAAAAATACCATGAAGGTATGCTCTTTAGCATCCACAATCATTGCCTGATAAAATAAAATTGTTTCAGCACCTTCACGAAATACCGATAAAAATGCAGCACTACCTAAAGCAAAGCTACTTCCTGTAGCCACCGCTACTTTGGCTTTATCTTCAACATAACTTTTCCATGCTTGTGACTCCGCTTTAGATAACATCCAATTGCTGACAAAGAACAGTACTACGGTAGCAAGTAACATCGCAATCCCTTCGATCATCTCCTGATTAGCACCACTTATGTTGAAAATATACTGGATAGCAATGGCAGCAATGATACTAGCAACTACTGCTGCTAATGAACTTAAATAAACTACTCTGACTAAAGAGTGATTACCAGAGCGAACCAAATAAGCGGTAATCGCAGCGATCACAAGAATAGCTTCAGTACCTTCACGTAATATGATAACTAAAGCCGCCAGGAATGTACGCCAGCCACTATCCTCTTTGCCATCCAGCTCATTTGCATCTTCATGAAGCATTTTAAGAATAACGTCTATTTCAGTTCGAACCACTTTATTAGGCGCATTATCCGTCATAAGACGTTTAATTTTGGCAAATTGATATTCGGTATCCGTTCCACGCTGCCCTGAAATATAAGACATTACTGCTCGCTCAATACCATGTTTCTCATAAAATCCGAAATAAGCTTTGTTAACCAATTCCTTAGCGCCATCAATATTTTTCATAAAATAGGCATCATAGGATTGATTTAAGATAATATCCATCTCATCAACTAATGCATTCCAGCTTTCATAATTTTTTTTAGTTGCAGCATCTGCGGATGATTGAACCCCCAAACCACATGACAATAATAAAATACAGATTGTTAAAAACCGTTTCACTAATTTGCCCTCTATTTGCCTAATAACATAATGCCAATAGGTTTATCTTTCTCAACCAAATTGAGTTCTTCGCTAATACTCTCTTTTTTTATCGAATGGATATAACGAACATTTAGTTTTAATGCTGCAGCAGTTAAATAGATATTTTGACTCATTGCGCCAACCGCAATTTGACTAAAATCATGCGCTTTCTCATCATCGTTAAACTGATTTAATGCCAAACTATCACTAATAAAAATTAATGAATAAGCCGCACGTCTAACAAAACTTTGTTGCGCAATATCGCTTCGGATATCTTCTTGACTAATTTGTTGAAGATAATGCCCTCGCCAGTTATAAAGGTAGACACCATTTTGTCCTGCAACATAAATCTTAACATAAGGTGGTTGACCAGAAGCAATTGGTATGGTCCATCCCTTCTCTCCACGATTTAAACCACTTGCTGCCCATAACACTGTTGATAATTCTTGATCAGATATATTGCCGATACCAAATGCACCACCTGGTGTTGATGCGCGTTTTTTTAGCGCAGTGAAAATACCGATACCATTTTCCATTTGTGGGGTAGGTAATTGAATATCAGCTTTAGCGACTGTAATAGATGTTAATGAAATAAATAGAATTGTGAACAGTTTTTGGATTAGCCTAAACATGTAACACCTAATTTTCTTTTTAATTATTTGTCGCCTATATTATGGCGATTGGAATTAATTATCAATACTGAATAACAACTATTATCATTTAAATAGCATTAAAATGTCATTGGAAATGAAATAATTATGTTTGAACAGCGTTAATAACACTTTTAAAAAGATTTAATAACCAATTTTTTCTTATTTATCAGTGACTGGTGAGAGATATTAAAGTAAATTATAAAGGTAATTTGGTTGATAAAAAACGTGCTAAACTCGGTCCCAATACTAATACACTAAAAAAACGTAAAATTTGTAATGGCAAAATCACTGCTAAATCCGAATGCGTATCGAGAGCAATTATCACTGATGTATCTAAACCACCTGGGCTAGTCGCTAAAAAACAGGTTAAATAATCTATATCCATGACATAATGCAATAAATATGCTTGACCATAGCAAAAGATTAACATGATAAAAATTGTTAATAAAATTATAGGTAGCGTTTTTAGTGCTAATTTTATAGTAGTTAAATTAAACCGTAAGCCCACAGATAAGCCAATTGTTCCTGAGCATATCATTAATAACCATTGGGGTGTTTCTAATTGAATCACACCATGAATTTGTAAAATCGCGCCAAAAATCATGGGCAGTAAAATACGACCTGAAGGAAACTTAATAAAGTTGGTAATGCAAACACCAGCAATAGCAATTAAAATTGTGTAAATAAGATTGATACTTGGGATAGGAAAGAGTTCAATAGGTTGTGATGTTACAATTGATTCATTGCTAAAATAATGCGCAATTAAAGCTAACATCAATACAACAAAGATAACACGTAAATACTGCACTAAGGCTACTAACCTTGGATCGGCACCGTAATCACCGCAAATACCTACCATAGCTGAAGCACCACCTGGCATTATACCCCAAATGGCTGTAGAACCAGGTAACGAAGAAAAACGGCAGACTAACATCCCGAGAATAATACTAATGAATATCGTAGAAAATGTGATGATTATTGCTAATTGCCAATAAGACACGAGATTCACCAATAAATTTGCCGTTATTGCTTCCGCCGTTAGGCATCCAAGAACACCTTGCGATAGATTAAATAGCGACTTCGATACTACAATAGTTGCATTATTTAAACCAAATATAATCCCCGCCAGCATAGGTCCTAATAAAAAGGCTGCTGGTAGCTGGTTCAAATACAATGGCATAGTAATAAGAATACTTATTATGATAACCATAACCCACTGTAATAATTTATTAAATGGTAATTTCATAATTTAACTAAATATTGTTAAAATAATTTTGACATATAAAATATTAACATAAATCAATAACATCGCTGTTACTATATAATGACAATATTTTCATTAGTCTGTTGTCATGTTTTTTAATTATAAAATAATGATTTGATTTATGCTTCAAGGTTGACTATTTAACCATAAAAATAACCACAACCCCTTAATTAACGATTTCTTTACAGTTTTGATTATTAAATCTGCGTTTTTTATCGGATCTTTTCTTTAAACTTACATACAAAACAATAAAAATAGTGCATAATACAGCCTCAATGAAAATTTCATTGTTTTCCTATTCCTTATGTTTGCCCAATATCACTATTGGGCATTTTTTTGTCCGCTTATCCAAATTTTTCTAGAAAATGTTGTGAAAAAAAACAAAGCGATAAAGACAAAATTTCCAGCAAAATAGCCAATCTCATTAATGGATAGATAATGAATAACCAGTCCGCCAACTAACGCACCACCACCAATACCAATATTATAAATTCCTGAATAAATGGCTGTAGCGATATCCGTTGCATCAGGTGCAGCTTCAATTACCTTACTTTGCATTAACATACCAAATATAGTAATAGCAGTCCCCCAGATTAGACAAATAATAATGGCACTATAACTATAAAGGGATACTAGCGAAAATAAGATCAAACTCGTCATCAACATGAATAAAGTAACAAAGAAAATCGTTACTGGGTATTTTTCAGAATATTTCGCGAAAATAATACTACCCAAAATACCACAAAATCCAATACATAAGAGTAAAAAAACCACAAATTTATCATCAAAACCACCAACTTTATGCATAAAAGGCGTGATGTAAGTGTAAACCGTAAAATGCCCCGTTATAACAACGGCAGTTAGAATATAAATATGGATTAATGCTGGTCTGGCAAGCAAAGAAGGTAAGCTATTCAATGATTTTAGATTGTTACTTGGTAAACGCGGTAACAAATAAACCAGACCTATCATTACGGCAAAAGCAACAATACCAATGCACAAAAAAGTCATGCGCCACCCTACTAACTGACCGACCATAGTGCCAAGCGGTACACCTAAAACCGTTGCCATTGAAGTACCTGCAACGATAAACCCCATTGCTTGGGCTTTTTTACCATTTGGTGCCAATCTTACCGCTAATGGTGTGGTTATCGCCCAAAAAACAGCATGTGCACAAGCAATTCCAATTCGCCCTGCTAACAAGCTATAAAAATCCCATGCAAAACCAGCTAAAATATGACTTAAGATAAAGAGAATAAATAAAAAAATAAGCAATTGGCGGCGTTCAAATTTAGCTGTTAGAATGGTTAATGGTAGCGATAACAACGATACCGCCCATGCATATATGGTTATTAATAATCCAGTATTAGAAATAGTCATACCAAAACTTTCAGCAATGTTTGGTAATAACCCAACTGGTACAAATTCCGTAGTATTAAAAATAAATGCCGCAAAAGCTAAACATAAAATGGCTGACCAAGCTTTTGATCGATGAATAATGGGATATAAATGCATGATAGGAAATAATAAAATATTAAGTTAGTGGCGATTATAATCAATTTACTTTTGATTTCCAATCATTCATTTATCCTTCTGTCATACTTAAGTACCATGAATTTTAAAAATAATTTACTTTTATCTAAAATTATTGATTTTTGAAAGTTTAATTCTAGAAGTCATCGCTGCTTCATGAAAATGCTGAGGTTTATAAAACATTAATTATTATTTTTAGTTTGAATTTCATGATGTTAATTTTTCTTTGTCATTAAAGGTGCTAAAATGATAAAACTTTAATAGATAATATTGAGCAACAATTATTATTACGTTTTAATGCCTGAGGTTATAATGGAAAAAGAATTCAATGCGAGAACATCATCCGTTGAGCAAAAACATCAAGCAACACCTTATCAAAAGAAAACACTATTTGCTTCAACAGTCGGCTATGCCTTAGATGGTATGGATATGATGTTACTAGGTTTTTGCTTACCGATGCTTATGAAATATTTCGATTTGACAAAAACTGAAGCAGCAACGCTTAACTCCATTACTTTATTAGGTGCTGTCATTGGTGGTATTATTTTTGGCATAATGGCTGATAAATTTGGTCGAGTCAAAGTCTTCTCATGGACAATTATTATTTTTTCACTATTTACTGGGTTATGTGCCATTTCCCCAAACTATGAAACATTTGCTATATTCCGTTTTTTAAGTGGTTTAGGGTTAGGTGGTGAATTTGGTATTGGTATGACGTTAGTCTCCGAAAGCTGGCCCAAACATAAACGTTCACGAGCAACCGCTATCGTCGCATTAGGTTTTCAGGTTGGCATAGTTTTAGCAACGCTTACAGCAACAAATATTGGTGAAAGTTACGGTTGGCGCTGGGCATTTGCGGTAGGTGTCATACCCGCTTTATTTGTTGCCTGGACACGCAAAGGGTTAAAAGAACCCGAAATTTGGCAAAATCTTAAAGAAGATAAAAAAAACAAGATTGCTTTAAATAAGTTATTTATAACGCCTCGAACGTCTTTGACAACAATAGGATTAACCATTGCTTGTGCTGTGCAAAACTTTGGCTTCTATGGTTTAATGGTGTGGATGCCAACCATGATTGCTAATGAGTTAGAATTGCCATTTAAAAATACAACTTTTTGGACAATATCTACTACCACCGGTATGGTATTGGGGATTATTGTCTTTGGTTGGTTGTGCGATAAATTAGGTCGTCGTCCATCTTATATCGGATTTTTAATAATTTCAGCTATTTCAATTTGGTTTTATTTCCAACAAACTGATATGACTATTTTAATTATATTTGGTTCTGTTATAGGATTTTTTGTTAATGGTATGATGGGTGGTTATGGTGCATTACTAGCCGAACACTACCCAACTGATGCCCGTTCCAGTGCCGAAAATATAATCTTTAATGTTGGTCGAGGGGTCGCCGGCATAGCTCAAGTCTTAATTGGATATCTTGCGGCTCAATACTCAATCAGTTATGCATTAGCTTTACTATCCATTGCTTATTTAATATCGGCGTGTGCATTTGGTTTCTTAATTCCTGAAACCAAAGGTAAAACTTTAGAATAAATCAACCAAATATTAAGTTACGCACGATAATGCGTAACTTTTTTTAAAATTACCTTTCGTTTTAAATTTATCCACTTTTTTAATTTAATTTTTATATTTAAATTCTATTTTTATGTGTTTTCAATTGTTTTATAATGCGATTTAAGAATAAAAGCATAATAAAAATTAAATTAGTTTAAATGAAAAAGATTTTAGCCATTCTATTAATTATAGTTACCCAATTGAGCTGTACCGCTAACGAATATCAACACTTAAAAACGGCGGTTAATTCTTCCAATTCTAAAAACGCTTTAAGGACACTAGCCAAGCAAAAAGCTCGGCAATATGCTCAAAATCCTAATTTACTCCATGAGGATATTAAAAGATTGGAAAATATAACTAAAGCATTTAGCGATTTAAAAAAGTCGGTATCTAAAACCTGGGGTGAACATGATGCTAAAGAACCAAGTGCCAAGGAGTATGTAAAATATACTAATAATTATAAAAGTCGCGCTATTATTGACTATGAAAAAGGGATGATAAATATTGGTACGATTGATACGAATAACCTGAATAAAAATCTTAAAGATGCCATCATCATGACTTTGCTGATGCCGAATGATCCAAACGCCACCGATTTATTTAATACCAATAACATTAAACTAGGTGGCGAACCTTATCTTTACGGAGAAGTGGTTGATCATGAGGGGCAAACCATTCGTTGGCAATGGCGCGCTAGTAGATTCGCAGATTATTTAATTCAAAATGGCGTTAAAAGGTATCAATTAAAAAATAATAAAACAGCTTATTATGTACAAATCCCAATGCTCAAAAAACACACTAATATTCGAGCTAATAAATATCACGCTATTGTCACAAAATACGCTCAAAAATATCATGTTGATGAAAAACTAATTTATGCCATTATCAAAACGGAAAGTGATTTCAACCAATACGCGATTAGTAAAAGTGGTGCAGTGGGTTTAATGCAAATTATGCCTAATACCGCAGGAGTTGACGCTTATCAAGCTATTTACAAAAAAAATGGCAAACCTAATCGAGAATATCTTTTTGATCCTGAAAATAATATTCATATGGGAACAGTTTATATCGATATTTTAAAAAATCGTTATTTACAAGGCGTAAAACATCAAATGAGTAATGAATATTGTGTGATTAGTGCTTATAACGGTGGAGCAGGAACTGTTCTAGCTACGTTTAATAAAGATCGCAATCAAGCTATTGCCATGATTAATCATAAAACACCAAAGGAAATATATCGCATATTAACCACACAAGTTAAAGCCAAAGAAACTCGCGACTATCTAATAAAAGTCATTAATAATAAACAATATTTTTAGTGTATGTGAGACTTTAACGCACTCTCTAAACAATATTAACAGATGAAACTTTTCAAATTTATTTAAATGATGATTGGTGAGTTTATGTAATGACTGGAAATTTATATCCTAAAAAACGGTTCGAATCCGTTATTAGCGACACACTTTGGCATAAAAAAAATTGTTCATTACAAATTTAGGATAATATAACAGTATCCTTATTGAAGTTTCATCATTAAAATATTATATAAAACAATGAGATGTTAACTTTGTAAATGAAAATTATACTGAGGTGGATTTATGGCTATACAACGATGGGTATTATTACCAGATGGAACTAAAGTCCCAGCATTAGGACAAGGAACATGGTTTATGGGAGAATCTTCATCCCAACAACAGCAAGAAATTTCAGCTTTAAAACTGGGTATTGAACATGGTTTAACATTAATCGATACGGCAGAAATGTATGCTGATGGTGGTGCAGAAATTATTGTAGGTAAAGCTATTAAAGGTGTGCGAGATAAAATATTTCTTGTCAGTAAGGTGTTACCGTCTAATGCATCATATCAAAAAACGCTTCAAGCATGTCATAATAGCTTGAAACGATTACAAACAGATTATCTAGATATGTATTTGCTTCATTGGCGAGGCTCTGTTCCCTTAACCGAAACTTTTGATGCCTTACAAACTTTAGTTGAACAAGGCAAAATTAAACGTTGGGGGGTGAGTAATTTTGATTTAGATGATTTACTCGAAGTAGAATCTTATGTTGACCAGCATCAAATTATGACTAATCAAGTCTTATATAATTTGAGTCGAAGAGGTATTGAATTTGATTTACTGCCATGGAGTCGTAAAAAATCCCTACCAATAATGGCTTATTCACCAATTGAGCGTGGTCGAATATTAACACATCAAGCACTAATTGATATGGCTAATCAATATCAAGCTTCACCTGCACAGATTGCTTTAGCGTGGGTTCTACAAAAAGAAAACGTTGTCGCAATTCCCAAAGCATCGTCAACAACTCATGTTATAGATAATATAAAATCACTTAATATTACTTTAAGTGCTGAAGACTTAATCATTTTGGATAAAACCTTTCCGGTTCCAAAACATAAAATTCCATTAGAAATGCATTAAACTTAATTATGATTTATAACTTTTTCTAAAGTGATTCTTTTTATTGATTTGAAAGAGCATTAGAATCTTAATTATTACGTAGACAATATTACATCAAATCAGTTAGTATACCGTTTATTAGCTATTGGCGACAATAAGACGACCAACATGATTACACTATCATTTTGGTCATTATAAAAATAAGGGCAAATAATTTGAAAAAAATTTTAACTATATCAACTTTAGCCTGTTTACTTATAGCTTGCTCAGGCACTAAGTCAACCGATCCTAATTGGCGACCCGATCTTACTCATGCTGATTTTGGTTCATATCCAACTAATTATCCTGAAATCATAAAAAAATGGGGTAAAAAGTTTTTTGACAACCCAAAATCAATTAATTATTTATCAATCAGTTCGCCTCGTGAAGAATATTTAGTAACGGATTCAGAAAATCAGGAAGCCATTTATGGTTATTCGGTTTGTGCAAATATTAATGGTATAAAAAATGAAGGTTACTATAAACCATTTAAAAAATATTGGTTTTTTATTCGTAATGGCAAAGTTATAGAACACCGCGACATCGATTTTGCATATAATAAAGTTATTTATCGAGAACATAAAGTTAATTGTGATGATAAAGATTAATCAGCGATTACGATATTCCTTATAGTAGAATAAATCTTGTCATTTATTAAGTTGATTTTGCAGTTCAGATGATATAGATAGTATCAAGTTAGGTCATAGTATAAATATGACTAACTTGGCATTATTAATAAATACCATTCATGCGTTAAATAATTAACAGTACAACATTATACAAGCCTTAGAGCATGGTAAGATGATGTATTTAACCTCTGTCTAAGCTAATTCGTTACACTATTTAATTTAGTAACGTATCATAATCCAAATATTTATAAACACTAAAATATAACCCACCATTTTATGATGTCAAATTAGCTTATCTCTAATTTTATTACGATGAAAAGATTCCCCCAGATTTAACTATTTTGATTACATACTTACAATAAATATCTTCTAGTTTGGCAAGATCAGTTTCAGCTATTGAATAGATGGTTTATAAACCATCACTTTATTTGTTAAAACATTTATGGGTCAATAAACCTTTGTAGGTTTTTGATATTAATCATATTTATAAAATGATCTTAACTTATAGTTAGTCCTTAATTAAATCATTTATAAAAAAATCAATCAGTAAAAATGATCAATAAGTTAATCACACTTAACATAGTAATAGCCAGAAAAATATTAAAATTTATTTAGTTGAACATCAGCGGTTTTTTTCGTTTGGTCAAACAACTAACCAAAAGATTGAGTGCATAACAGATTATAAAATAGACAACAATGACAAATAAAAATATCTCTGTTGGATATACCATACTTCTATTATTCACTTTAGTGGCTAAAAAAGTAAATTCAGCGACACTGACAATGTATGCTAAAGAACTATCTTTAATCAATGATACCCATTGATTGACAAATGATGGCATCATCATTCTTATTGCCTGTGGCAAAATGATATAACGAATAACTTGTTGGCGGTTAAGTCCCAAAGAATACGCTGCTTGCCATTGCTCAACGGAGACTGTTATCATTCCAGCATAAACAGCATAAGCAATATAAGCGCTTCCAATTAACGCTAAAGCCAGTATTACCGTTGCTATGGCAGGGACATCCACATTGAATATCATCGGTAATAGAAAAAAAGTCCAAAAAATTAACATTAAAATAGGTATAGCACGTAAAAAACTAAGTATTAATACTAACAATTTATGTTGCCATCCGATCAAAATGGTTAAACCAATACCGGCAATAACTCCAAACACAGAAGCAATAATGATAGCACTTAAGCTTAAGATGAGTGTTAATATAATGCCACCAATGGAACCTTCCGGATAATTCCCCCATACAAAATAGGCTAAATTATTCTTTATGACAATAAATCCATCACTAAAGCTACTCAAGTCCATTATCGCTTTCCTTTTTCTAATAATCGCTGATGATAAAAATTTCCAAATGTTCCTACCATAATAATGGTCATTATATAAATCATTGTTGTATAAGCATAATCTTGAAACGTTTTTAAAGTTTCTGTTTCAATTTGTTGTGATACATAGGAAAGTTCTAATACCCCAATAGCCATAGTCAAAGATGAATTTTTGATAATGTTCATATATTGACCAACTAATGCAGGGAACGAAATTTGCCATGCCTGCGGTAAGATAATAAAGCGAAAACTTTGCCAATGGGATAATCCTAAAGCAAATGCGGCACTGAGTTGACCTTGTTTTACCCCTTGCATACCAGCTCTAAATTCTTCAGCAATAAATGCTGTGGAATAAAATGTTAAGCCAGTCAATCCCATAATAAATTCAAATGATGGCATGGTTATTCTTAAATACCCTAAATCAATAGCTGGTTCATCAAATAACCATAATTTAAATTCTAACGGTAAAATGTTACCTATACCAAAGTACCAAAAGAATAATTGTGGTAATAATGGTGAGTAACGAAAAATGCCATTATAACAACGGATTAAAATTCGGATAACTCGATACTGACTTTGGCTTAAAATAGCCAGTAAAAAACCGAAAATAGTTGAAAATAGGATGGTTAAAAAAGAAATCATTATCGTAACGATAAAGCCATCCCATAACCAGCCTAAATAACGGGGTGCTAATAACTGTTCAGACATTTCTTGAAAAAACATAATTGACTCTGATTAATCGAAAATATCGTCCATAGCGACATTACCGTTAGGATTAGTAAAATTAATTTCAGTATTAAGTTACTAATATAGTGATCCATCACCAATTTTGAAATCACCTCTTGGCATTGCTGATGATGTCTGTGGCCCAAACCATCGATTATAAATGGTTAGCGCTTCGCCATCTTGTTCCAGTGCTAACAGTATTTGATTAACCTTTTCCTTTAATCGGGTTTCTCCCTTTGGCAACCCGACGGCTTGATACTCTTTGGTAATACTAAATGGTGAAATTTCGAATTCATCGCGTTGAACTTGTGGAATATTCGCCAGTAATCCTACTAATTTGGCATCATCTTGCGTAATCGCTTGTACAACCCCATTACGTAAAGCAGCAAATGCAAATGGTGTATCATCATAAGATATCACTTTCGCTGTTGGATATTTTTCGCGTAAGGTGATTTCCATAACGGTTCCTTTATCAGCTCCAATGCGTAAAGTTTTTATATCATCTGGTGTTTTTATTACACCTTTTTTTGCGATAAATTTTTGACCAGTCGCAAAATACGGTACACTAAAGTCAACTGCTTTAGAACGTTCCTCTGTAACAGTAAAATTAGCAACAATTAAATCTGCTTTCTGGGAAGTTAATAGCGGTATTCTATTGGCTGGATTGGTTGATACTAATTTGAGTTTTAAATTCAACGCATTAGCTATTGCCATAGCGTAATCCACATCAAGACCAATAATTTGATTAGTTTTTTCATCAATATAGCCAAAAGGTGGGTTACTATCAAAGACAGCAATTTTTATCTCACCGCGTTTTTCAATATCATCTAATCGATCGGCATAAGCATAATTTATTGCTACAGCATTAGCTAATAAAGTTAATCCTATTGTTATGTTTTTCAAAAAATTTTTTAGCTTAAATATCATTGTTTTACCCTCATTTACCATTTGATTAAAGTTTAACAATGAACACTATAAATACTAAATAACTTAAAATTACATCGTTATAACTGGTTATTATATTAAACAATGTCACGATTAATTGATCGTGTTGATGTTATTCTTATTAATCGCCGAATCGATACATAGGATTTCACTTTTTTTATCACTACTTCACTTATGCCCTTTCTTTATAACAATATTCCTATTCTTCATAATATGAGAGCAATTGTTTTGTTAAACTGAATCAATCAATTCTTTTCAGGACATACTATGGCTATCTATTTGAATATCATTTTATTTATTCTTTTATTGAGTGGTCTGATTTATCTTCAGCTTCATTTTAAAAATTGGTCTTTATCACGTAAGGTTTTTATCGCATTAATATTGGGGTTAGCGTTCGGTATTATATTACAATTAATCTACCATAACGTTAATACCACTATTATCCATCAGTCAGTTGAATGGTTTAATATCATTGGCAATGGCTACGTTAAACTTTTACAAATGGTCGTCATGCCACTCATTTTTGTTTCTATACTGAGTGCCGTAGCCAAACTCCATAACGCTTCTTCACTGGGAAAGATTAGTTGTTCTGTCATTAGCCTTTTATTATTCACCACATTTATCTCAGCTATTGTGGCGATATTAGTTTCGTATTTATTTAATCTTTCTGCTGATGGATTAGCTTTAGGTTCACTGGAACAAACAAGAGCAATTAAATTACAAGATATCAAAAATAATTCACTTGATTCATTAAATATTCCCAATATGATTCTGGCTTTTTTACCAAGCAATCCTTTTCAAGATTTAGCTGGCCTAAGATCAACATCAATAATGGGTGTAGTAATTTTTAGCGTTTTCCTTGGCATTGCCGCTTTAAAACTAATCAATGATAATCCAGAAAATGGTAACACATTACTATCGGGCATTAATCTTATTCAACAATGGATTATGAAATTGGTGCGAATTATTATTCAATTAACCCCTTTTGGTATCTTTGCACTGATGACAAAAATGGCAGCCACATCAGACGCAAAAAGTATCATTTCGTTGGGAATCTTTATTATTGCTTCATATACCGCGATAGCTATTATGTTTATTATCCACGGATTTTTAATTGCTTTATTTGGTGAATCATTCTTCGGTTACTTTAAAAAAATAATACCAATAATGAGTTTTGCCTTTACCAGCCGCTCCAGTGCTGCATCGATTCCATTAAATATTCAAACTCAAGAAAAACGGTTTGGTGTATCAAAAAGTATTGCGAGTTTTGCAGCTTCATTTGGTGCCACGATTGGGCAAAATGGTTGTGCTGGTATTTATCCTGCAATGTTAGCGATGATGATTGCCCCAACGGTAGACATTGAATTGAATTTATCATTTATGATTATGTTAGTTTTAGTTGTAACCATAAGTTCGATCGGGGTTGCTGGAGTTGGTGGAGGCGCTACATATGCGGCATTAATTGTTTTACCAATGATGGGCTTACCGATTGAACTCGTCGCGCTTTTAATATCGATTGAACCTATTATCGATATGGGAAGAACAGCCTTAAATGTTAGTGGATCCATGACAGCAGGTATCATAACAAGTCATTTACTTAATCAAATAGATAAAAATCAAATTGAAGTAAATTAAACTATTGCTAAGCCAATAAGATAGATAATATTGGCTTTTTTATAAATAATTCAAAATAATCTCTATCACATTAAAAGACATGTCTATGATCGTTAATCATAAACATTTTGGCGAATTAAATTGACACTGAGTATATAACCAAATTAACTATTTGATTATGCAAATAAAACAACAAAATATTCAACATTATGACATTGTGAAGAGCAATTTCGTATCCTATTCTCAAATAAATCTAGTTCAATTCCTGTCAGCATTGTTTGCATCGCTAATATATATTTTCTCTACATAATTTTATAAGTTTTATAGCTTCTCCACACGAATACGTTAATTTTGCCAAATGAATCAAAGATCGCATACAATCATAATTTTTTTACTGCGATATATTCTTAAAAAGAATAACTTTTAAGTACCTGATATTGATCTTGATAGTTTTTTGTTTACCTAAATTTGTCATTGCTGAATCAATCATGAGATTATCGTTATCATTAACAACCAGCTCAAACTGTATGATTTCAAGTCTGTCTGACTTATTGCTTGTTTTATAATTGAACATTACTTTATGACAGGACCAATTTCACCATTGGGGTTAATATATCAATAAGGGTATATTGTGTTTTACGATCAATGTCAGTGATTTGTTTTCGCGACACAAGGTGAAGTCATTTTAATAGCTGGTTTAATCAATATCTTTAGCACATCTTTTTATATTAATTTTTGATATATTTTTAAAATAACTTATCTTGCTCTTTGATAAGTTGTCATCCAAATTGATAATAAATAAATCTAATCTGATTTAATTTTTCAACATCCAAGCTTAATACATTGAAAATTTTTCACTAAAATATCCGTTTTGATTAAACAATCAAAATCGATTTCTGTTATTTCAAGTGTATGAATTAAATCTTCCTTGGTCATTGCATAATCACGACGTAATTTAATATTGCCCCATGATTGCATACCTTTTTTAACTTCCGCTGTAATCTCGTACATCATTTTCCTATCATCCTTATCATTTTTATAAAACAAAGAATCTATTCTTTGATTTAATTATTATTAATAACATTTTATTATATTTGTCGCCAAAATACTGTATATACATACAGCATTTTCTAACAATTTTTACTGTTTGTCAATGACAGCTCTAACTATAAATAAATTATTCCAAAATCGGATAGATAACATTAATGAATAATATAAGTCGAAGAATTAAGACAAAAAGAGAACCGTTAGATTTAATAGAACGCGAAGTGGCTGAACAAGTTTTAATAAAACAACAATCCTATCAGGCTATAAAATCAGCTGAAACCAAAAAACCAAGAAATTTATATGAACTATCGATTACGCTTAATTGTGAAATAGCGTGGTTACTTAGTGAAAAGAAAAAAATTAATAATGTAGAAATATTATCTCATCAGATACCTCTTATTATTTATTTGCAAGCAGCGATGTTACGAGAAATCTGGGAATTTCAAGGTTCAACAGGATTTGATTATATTATGACTTCATTAGCATTATCAGGGAGGCATTTGCGTTAAAAATAAAAAGTGACACAATGAAACCAGAGTTTAAAGAATGTGATATTGTATTTATTGATCCTGCAGCGAAACCTACATCTGGTGATGTTTATCACAGCAATGTATGGCGAAGCGGAAGCAACTTTTAAAAAATAACGTGAACTGGGTATGATAATCAAAATAGAATGCAATTTGAACTTATTCGATTGAATCCCAATTACACAAAATTGAATATATTAAACCAAGAAATTAGACTTATCGGTACCATGGTAGAACATAGAATATGCCGACGTAAAAGATAGTATCAGTCAATACCAAGTGAAAATTTAGAGGAAATATTATATAAATTGTTTTTGGAATAGCTATTGAGTTTTGTAATCTTTTCTCAGTATCCCAAAATATTATTCTGATAAAAATTTGATACCCTTTATCTTAATACAATTTTAATTGTGAAACTAAAATGTATTTATTAATTGATCATCAAGATAAAAGTTAAAATCTTAGAAAACAAAAGATATTTGACTCGTTAGTTGAAATAAAACACAACAATTCAAACTTAATCTTCAATTATTTAGCACAGTGTTTAGTAATAAATTTATTATCATTCCCTTGAATGTTGGTAATCAAACGATTTCGATCACATTCCCATTTGATCGGTGGATATAACTTATCCCATGCTGTCATCAATTGTTGTTCTTGTTTTGATAAATTAATTTGATATTTATCAGACATATAAAAGTAGGTTCGTGCAATAATTCCCCGTATCTCATCTCGTGGTTGAAACTTACGTTGTTTAAAATCAACTGCTGATTTACATTGTCCATATTGATGAAATTCACGCGTAAATTGTGAATAACGGTAATTTGATCTGTCACCATTTATCTCACCTATGGATGGCTGCAAATTATGCATATCCCCTTCCATTTGATTAAATAAGATATCTTTTTTACATGCTTTACGCCCACCATTTTGCCAACACGATAAATGTCGTCCAAAATTTTCGGCTGGCATAACATGCTCCCATTCAATACGTTGAGCTCGATTTTGATTTTTTCGTACTTGATAACCGCATTTATTAAAGTTCACCATGTGCTTTTTATCATTTAAATTAAATTCACAACCACAATAAAATGTCGTTTGTTCGGCGTTATCATTATACAGTTTTACCAAATTGGATTTGGCATTATTAAAATTCTGTTTATTTAGTGTGTTAGATGTATTTTGTTGAACTGGGTTAATTGATGGAGATAAATATTGGCTCGTGACATGATCTATTTTGCAAATCTTATCTGCAGATATGCAGGAATTGCCACAGGGAATGCCCTGCTTACAATTTTTTGCATGTACTATAAGAGGTAAGCTGAAAACAAGCATTAAGATAACTTTTTTCACAAAATCCTTTTCCCCCTAACCAGTCAATCCTATGACATTTGCTAATTATCTTAATAGAAATTTATTGAATTATCAGCATAAAAAAAGACGCCTCATTGAGCGCCTTAATTACAACATACTTTAAATTTTGGCGGAACGGACGGGGCTCGAACCCGCGACCCCCTGCGTGACAGGCAGGTATTCTAACCAACTGAACTACCGCTCCGCGTAACTATTTAAACTTTTAGATTAAAATTTAAAATATACTTTATACAAGCTGTTTGATAAAGTAGACGCATAATAATCATTTACATCAAAATCGTCAATATAAATTTACCGTAGCAATTTTGTTTGTACATTAATTCAACATGTAGCAAGTAAATTATATTACTTACGCCATATTGATCCACCACTTTTTTTATCTATCTTATCAAGTGATTTTGCATGTTCTTCAAGTTCGATTTCAGAAGCGCGGATAATCTTTAAGTTAAACTGTTCGCGTTGAATTTTTTCTAATGGCAATGGTTGAGCTACGTTATGATTAGTGCTATTTTCTTCATGACTAAATGACAAAATAGTTTGCCCCCCTGTCATTGCTAAGTAAACTTCAGCTAGAATTTCAGCATCTAATAATGCACCATGCAAAGTTCGATGAGAATTATCAATTTGATAACGTTCACATAACACATCTAAATTATTTCGTTTCCCTGGAAAAATCCGCCTTGCCATTGCTAAGGTATCGGTTACTAAACAATGCGAAGCGGTAACAAAATCAATACCAGCTGTTCTAAATTCATAATCCATAAATCCAACATCGAACGTGGCATTATGAATAACTAATTCGGCACCATCAATAAAAGCGATAAAGTCATCAGCTATAGTTTTAAATAATGGCTTGTCTTTAAGAAACTCATCACTAATACCATGTACAGCAAATGCTTCTGGATCAACTTGGCGTTCAGGATTAATATAGACATGAAAATGATTGCCGGTAAGACGCCGATTAATGACTTCAACAGCACCAATTTCGATAATTTTGTGACCTTCATAGTGGTTTTTACCATTTTGGTTCATACCAGTGGTTTCAGTATCAAGAACTATCTGTCTTTCAGGAGTTAAGATCTTGTTATTTTTCATAAAATCACATTAATACTTTTCATTATGTTTTAAATCTGTAATATAGTTTACCTTTTATTTATCAATTACCCAATGTTCTTTTCAATATGCTAAAAAAAATCGAAATCTTTACTGATGGTTCATGTTTAGGTAATCCTGGACCAGGTGGTTATGCTGCTATATTAAGATATAAACGTACTGAACGTGTTATCACTCAGGGTTATACACTTACCACCAATAATCGCATGGAATTATTGGCTGCTATTGTCGCTTTAGAGGCCTTAAAACAAAAATGTGCTGTCACGCTTTATTCTGATAGCCAATATTTGCGTAATGGTATTTTAAAATGGATTGTTAACTGGAAAAAAAATGGTTGGAAAACCACTAATAAAAAAGCGGTAAAAAATGCCGACTTATGGCGTCGCCTTGATGATGTCGTGGCTCACCATCAAATCGATTGGCAGTGGGTTAAAGGTCATGCCGGTCACGAAGAAAATGAGCGTTGCGACATTCTCGCTAAAGAAGCAGCTAATCAACCATCACTCAGTGATGACGGCTTTATTCAGGACAATAAATAAAAAATTAGATTTCTTATGTTTTTATATTAGATCGTGCTTAATCACCAACATCTTATTAACTAACGGAGGAAAAATGTTACATAGAGTTCCTGCTTTAAAAGATAACTACATATGGTTATTAGAAACATCCAAGAAACGCGTAGTCATTGTCGATCCTGGAGAATCAAAACCTGTCATCGATTATCTCGTTAATCACCATTTGACACCAGTTGCTATTATTCTTACCCATCATCATAAAGATCATATTGATGGTGTAATGGCGCTTTTACAACATTATCGGACTATTAAAGTTTATGGTCCATTAGAGGTGCCATTACCAATCACCCATATTTCTGATAAAGCTGAATTCTTCATTGATGAACAATTATTTAATATTATTCCTGTTCCAGGTCATACATTAGGTCATATTGCATATTATTGTGCACCCTATTTATTTTGTGGTGATACGTTATTTTCCGCTGGCTGTGGAAGCGTTTTTGAAAGATCATATCAACCAATGTACCAATCACTCAACAAATTAAAACAACTTCCCAATGATACGATAGTATGCCCTGCTCATGAATACACAATAAATAATTTACAATTTGCTCTCACCATTCTTCCTGACGATAGATTGATAAAAACCTATTACCAGCAGATACGGAATCAGCTCATTACACTACCGACAACCATGCTTAAAGAAAAGCAAATAAATTTATTTTTACGATGTGATGAGCAAAATTTACAACATCATTTTAATATTAGCAATGCATTAGATCTTTTTACTTTTTTGCGGATCCAAAAAGATAATTTTTAGGTATAATAACCGCCATTTTTATATACTAAAAATAAATACTAATGAAAAAGTTTATTGTCACTACTTTACTTATAGGATTATTAGTTGGCTGTCAGTCATCATCGACAGGCCAACAACGTTTAAAATATCGCAATAACTCGTCTAAATTAAATGCCAGTTCATCTTTGATTAGCCAAGATCCTTGGAACTTTGTCCAAAAGCAATTGCACATTAATATTCCAGAAAATAAACGAATTCAAGCGGAAAAGCAAAAAATTCTAAAAAATCGTGTTTCATTAGAAACCAATTTGCAGCGTTCTGAACCCTATATATACTATATAGTCAAACAACTTAATGAACGTAAAATGCCGGTTGAATTAGCGCTTATTCCTGTAATTGAAAGCTCCTATAATCAATTAGCAACCTCTCATGCTAAGGCTGCCGGGCTATGGCAAATCGTTCCCATTACGGCCAAGCAATATGGTCTGGAACAAAACAGATACTTCGATTCAAGACGAGATTTTATTCAATCAACTGATGCAGCCATAAATCTATTACAATATCTTAATCAACGTTTTGATGGTGATTGGTTATTAACCATTGCTGCCTATAATGCTGGCGAAAGCCGTATACGTAAAGCAATTAAGTGGAATCAAGATAAGAAATTACCGACTAATTTTTGGGCACTTAATTTATCAAAAGAAACCATGCAATATGTTCCAAAATTTCTCGCTTTAGTTGATGTTCTAAAAAATAATGAGCAATATAAACTGTCTTTACCAACATGTGAATATGAAAATTCTCTTGTACGAATTGAATTAACTCAGCAAATTAGTTTAGAAAAGATAGCGCAGTATTCAGGAATTTCGCTCGATGAATTATTAGAATATAATGCTGCCTACCTTAAAAAGGTAGTTAAAGGTGGCTCATATCATCTGTTTATCCCAACAGCATATGCTGACAACTTAATTACAAAACTTAAAGAGTTACAATTAGCCTCACCTAACATTGTTGATTTGATGTATTTAGAAAACATTAACCATTCGATGCCAAATTCGTTTGATGCAATCGCGCTGACTAACAACAAATATATTAAAATTAATGATATTGATATTCGTTTTTATGAAAAAGAACATTTACGTTATAGTCAAATAATTTATCAAGTTAAAAATGGTGATAATCTTTATAAAATTGCCAAGAATTATAAAGTTAAAGTTAACGAACTCATTAAGTGGAATAAGCTGACAAATAGCAATAAACTTAAACCCGGGGATAAATTAACTATCAACATTGAAAACCGTTAATAATTATTAAAGTTATTAGAAAAAAATTTCTCACATGAAGATTCAATTATATGCTTTGTTTTTTTAGTTAATTAATAATAAAATCAACCAATAACGGATTATGATCGGATGCATCGGTATGAATTATTTTCGCTTGGTCTATGGCTAAATCTCGATAAAACACAAAATCTAATGGTCGTCCCATAAATGTTTTGCGCATATCGCTTGTAAAATTAACCATTTTTAAATTGCTCATGCGAATCAAACGATAAAGTATATGCAAACGTTGTCTACTCCAAGAATTAAAATCACCCGCCAAAATAATTGGTCCTTCATGGGTGGCAAGTTGATTTAATAATAACTTAATTTGTTGATTATATATTTTAATTCCTAAACTAAAGTTTACTGCATGAATGTTAGCGACTAACAATGTTTTTTGATTTTCTAACAATTGATATTGTGTGATCAAGGCAGATTTAGGAATACGAATTAAAGGTTCTTTTTCTTTAAACCCTATAGCATTTATTGGTGTAACATTAGAAACAGTCATCACACCAGAATAGACATCTTTAAATGTATAAGCAGGAACTTGATCGGCGATTTTATGATTGCGATGAATAAAATTTATTAATTGAGGGGTAGTTTGAGCCTCTTGCAACAAAAGTAATGCTGTTGTGTTAGCATATGTATCCAAAAAATGAATACATTCGGATCGCTTTTGTTTAAAAATATTCCACACTAAAATACTGAGTCGTTTTGAATCCACAATTGATGTCGGCAGAAAATTCATTTCGTTCGGTTCAACCAGTTTTGCGGTTTGTCCTGATTGATAGCGGATCACATAATCAGTATCGAATAATAATTTATTCATTTTAAATATATGCATAATAAGCTACCAATATGTTTATTTATTCACTTGCTGAATGTAATCATCAAATGACAATTGTTGTTGCTGCTCTTTAGTAGTTTGCTTTAATAATGATTGATTACGTTGGGAAATAAAGTCATTCTCAGTCAAAATCTGTAACGGTTCTGCATTAAGCTGTTGTTTATATTGCTTGGCTAAAGCTGTACCAAACTTTGCTGTTCCCATATCACTTATTGCTTGTAGGGTACGTGCAGACAAAGTTAGTTCGGGATGATCAAACATAACATCTAAATGCTCACAAACGTGATGATAACGGCGTTGTGAGTCTTTATGATCTAATACATCAGCAACACGTAATAAATCTTTAAATAAATCGTGACCGACTTTTGCTAAAGGTTCATGGTAATTACCGCATCCCAAACTAATGATCTGATTAGGTTTACGCCCTTCCATAATGACTCGATTCCAATTGACTTTAGTACATTGCAACTCATCACTGGTCATTTCTGGTGCCGGCGCTATGGCACACCAAATTAAAAAAAGATCAATAAATCGAATTTGTTCTCCAGTAATACCAATTGGTGAAAAAGGATTGATATCTAAAGAACGTACTTCTATATATTCTATCCCCCCTCTCAATAACGCGGCAGATGGAGTTTCACCTTTTTTAGGTACACGTTTTGGTCTTATTGGTGCATAAAATTCATTTTCTATTTGCAAAACATTATCATTAATTTGGCGATAAATTCCATTAACTTTCACGCCAATTTGACTGAATCGTTCCGAACGAGTATGTGTCGCTTTGCGTAAACCATCTACATAAGTTTGTAGATCATTAAACGTTATGCCTAATTGTTTCTGAGCATCGTTGGTATAACCAATATCACTTAATCTTAAAGACGTTGCATAAGGTAAAAAGCAACTGCCATTGGTTTGTTTTGAAAATTCAGCTAATTTTTGCGGATCTTTAATGAATGATTGACATACCGATGGAGAAGCACCAAATAAATACGGAATAACCCAACCAAATCGATAATAATTGCGGATCAATTTTAAATAACCATCTGATATGACCTCTTTTCCTTCCTCAGCATTTTTAATGCCGTCTTTAGCTTGCCAAAAAGCCGTTGGTAAAGAAAAATTATAGTGCACACCCGAAATAATTTGCATCATCGCACCATAACGATTTTTCAATCCTTCTCTGTAAAGCGTTTTTAATCGACCTTCATTTGAATTACCGTATTGAGCCAAAATTATATCAGTTTCATTACCAACAAAGCAGGGCATACTTAATGGCCACATTAGCTCATCATGAATTTGTATGTTGGCATACCGATGTAAATCACGTAAAAATGTTAATGTATATTCGATATTAGTATTAACTGGCGAGATAAATTCAAGCATGGATTCAGCAAAATCAGTTGTAATCCAGGGATGTGTCAAAGCTGAACCAATTTCAGTGGGAAATGGTGTTGGTGACAAACTACCATCAGGCCGGATCCTTAACGTCTCTCGTTCAACGCCACGTTGAATCCCCTCCAGAATAGTATAATGTTTTTCAAGCCATGCTAATGATTTTGATACATCTGGAATCATAATATTGTTCTTCCTACTTAAATTTAATCTTTACCATATTAGCATAATATAGATTAGATGATGTTACGATTTAATTGATTAAATTGTAACATCATCGCAAATTATCAATTTAAAATAAATTTTTCAATAAATTAATTACTATTGATTTTTGACTAAATAGAAAAGAAAACTTCTCAAATTAACCTAAAGCATATAATGCAGCTTCTTGCGCATGAATTAAACTGGTATCAAATAACGGGATCGCTGTATCATTTTGATTTATCAATAAACCGATTTCTGTGCACCCCAGAATAACACCTTGCACACCTAATCTACACAATTTATCAATAATAGCTAAGTAAGCATTTTTAGAATTTAATTTAATGACACCTAGGCATAATTCTTTAAAAATAATGTCATTAATTATTTGTCGATCTTGCTCATCTGGAATAATAACCTCAATACCATGCTGAATAATGATTTCTCTATAAAAATGTTGTTCCATGGTGTATTTGGTACCTAATAAAGCTATTCTTGTCATATTCTGTTTTTTTAAAGCCTTTACAGTCATTTCGGCTATATGGAGAATTGGTATATTAAGATGAGGTAATATTTGTGGAGCAACCTTATGCATTGTATTAGTACAAATCACAATAAAGTCAGCCCCTGCTTTCTGTAGACTTAACGCGGCTTGTAATAAAATTTGCGCACTTTTTTGCCAATCATTGCTAGACTGACATTGTTCTATCTCCTGAAAATCAACACTATATAAAACACACTTAGCTGAGTGTAAACCACCTAATTGCTTGTTAATCACTTGATTAATAATTTGATAGTATGTTGCCGTGCTTTCCCAACTCATACCACCAATTAAACCAATGGTTTTCATGCCTTAATTTTCCTTATTATTTTTATTTAATAATACTAAAACCTCCATATGCTCACTATGTGGAAACATATCGAAAAGTTGTGCACAGTGAATTTGGTAATTAGCTAACGCTTTCAAATCAGCAACTAAACTGCTTAAATTACAACTTGAATATAAGATATAATTAGGTGATACGGTTTGTAAATAGTCAATCAATACATTGCCAATTCCACGCCGAGGAGGATTCACTAAAATGATATCAGGAATATGACTTTTTTGACTCAGTGCAAACTGACTCGCATCCAGTGATTGAAAATGCAATTGTGAATAGCCTAATAAATTAGCTGATAATTTAGCACATTCAATTGCTTCATGATTGATTTCAATTCCTACCAATTTTCTTTCAGGTGTAACGCAGTGCAATCCAAAACCACCTACTCCACAAAATAGATCCCAAACGGAATGAATTGGTAAATTTGTTAGCCAATTGCGAGCTGTTGCATAAAGCTGCGCTGCAACCGATGTGTTAGTTTGAAAAAAACTGCCTTTTAGTAAAAATAAAGGTATATGATTTAGTTTAGCTGGTAAATATTTTTGCTGGGTTAAGATTACTTCATCCTTTCCCTCTAAAATTGCTGCATGTTGTGGTTGAATATTAACCGTAATAACAGCGAGACCAGTAATTGTCGCTTTTAGTTCATCCACTGCATTAGCAATTTTTAATTGATACTTATTTGAACGCAAAACAAAGCGAAGCATAAATTGATTTTCTGCTTCAGAAATAATAATGAATTTTAATTCCCCTTTTTTTTTCGTGATATTGTAGGGAACCAATTGTAATTTTTTAATAAATATCTTAATTTTATGAAGTGCTATTTTCATTGCTTCACTATAAAGGGGACAATCACAAAGATCGATAGGTTGGTTATTGTTCAAAATACCAAGAATCGGCTTTTCTACGGTTCCAAGTACTGCCATTTTTGCTTTATTTCGAAAACGAGATTCTTTACTAGCTATTGGTTGAAAAATCTGCTTAGGAGAAAATTGGCTTAGTTGGTTAATCATATATTGTTGTTTCTCTTGTAATTGTGATGGATATGATCTTTCTATCCATCGACAAGATAAACATTTTTTTTGTTCATAATAACAGCATTTCATGTATTGTAACGACCAACTTGAATTTAGAATTTCATATAATTAACGATATTGACTTTAATATCATAATTTAAGAATTGAGTAAAATTAATTGAGCTATAAAAATAAAAAAATGTAATATTTAGGAACTTATTAATTTTTTCGTGGTCTTAATATATGCCACTGCATATTTTTCATTTTATTCCATCGCCATCTTAATCAGATGGCTTTTTTGTCTGGTATAGCATATTATTTATAATACATAACTGAATCAAATTTTAACAAAATTCACAATGAAGATTTTCGCTCTGAACCAGAACACCATTTTCGGTGAATAAACAATGATAAACAAATTATTACGGAACCAACTAAAAAGCGTATCCAATCAATTGATTGATTCCACAATACTACATTGACTAAAATACCAGCCGGTATAACAACATTATTCATTATTGCTAATGTACCAGAATCAACTTTTGTTGCACCATAGTTCCAGAGAAAATAGCCCAAACCAGCAGCTATAACACCTAACCAAACTATGACTCCCCACTGAATAAATGTAGTCGGTAGACGCTCCGTATTACCAAAGATTAACCAACAAATCATTGATACTATAACCGCACCAACATATACCCAAGCAAAAGCATTGTGTTGTGGTAAACGATATAGTTCCATAATTCGTTTGTAACCTACCTGACCAATTGCAAATACAATATTTGCTCCTTGGATCATTAAAAAACCAATAATATAATCAGCCGAAATATGATCATAACGAATCACCGCGGTACCAATAACGGCTAATATTGTAGTAAAAAGATAGGATACTCTTAATTTATGCTTTTGTAGTAGATCATAAAATAACGTCACATAAATGGGAGTAAAGATGGTAAATAATAATAATTCAGGGACTGTTAAATAACGAAATGCATTATAGTAAAAAATATACATAATGCCGAGTTGAAAAGCACCGACCCCCATCAATAATACGATTTGCTTCAGTGTAAATAACTTTATACGTAAAAATGGACTAAAAACTAAAAATGCCAATGTGATTCGAGCAACGACAGCAAACCAAGTATCTACTTGCCCACTTAAATAAACAGCAATTAAACTAAAAGAAAAAGACCAGATTGCAGTAACGATTAAAAGGTATACCATATAACTTTGAAGATATAAAAAAATAAAAAAGAAATAATTTGCATGATTATAATATAAAAAAAGCCTACTTCCATAGTAGACTTTTTATTTAGTTCAATTTGCTGAACTAGATAACAACAACTTCAGCTGCTGCTGGTCCGCGTGGGCTATCTTGAATTGAAAATTCAACTTTTTGTCCTTCAGCTAAAGTTTTAAAACCTTCGCCTGAAATGGAAGAAAAATGAACGAATACATCTTTGCTTCCATCAGCTGGAGTGATAAAACCAAAACCTTTACTTTCATTAAACCACTTTACTTGCCCTGTTTTCTTACTCATGTACTTATATCCTAAAAAATTGATTACTGTCTTTATATATATTTTAGACAACAGCACTAACAAATATTGAAAATAAACATCAAGTAAAGGAATAAACAAATACAAAATAATCTGCAAAAGGTCACATTCTTTTATTATTAATGTTACTGACAAAATTCTATGCTTTGTGCTATTTGTCGGTAACTATTACCGCATAACTTCTTAATGAAATCAAGCAGGTAATAGTAAAATTAATGAGCTAGATCACATTTTTAGATAAATTTAAGAAAATAATTTAATAAACTAAGCTTATGCAAATTAAAAATAATATTTTCAATTGGTAAAAAATTTTGAAATCTTAATTAATATTAAGAAACTTAACATATTACCAACGGATAATATAACGCATGATTTATTTACTTAAACTTCATTTAGGTAATCGAACTACTGATTTTTGCACATAGATTCTGTTTTCAGTTCTCGGCGATTGTGCAATTGGCGTCAAATTCTTTTCTGTTATTTGCGGTGCAGCGCCGATATCACCACCACGTACCACAGTGCGAACAACCTGACTTTCAGGTAAACTGGTTTGTTTGGTTATATTACTCCATAACCAATCCATAGCGCTCTCACCATAGTAATCAATTGGGATGAGAGTATTATCAAATGGTATAATGCTATTAATATAACTGGCATTTTCAATTTCCATATAACGTAAATTACTTGCATTACCTTCACGATAACTATTTAGCGCCACATAAGCTCTCGATGAATAATCTGGTAAATTCCTAACGTTTAGTTGACCATGAACTATTATCGTTTTAGTGCCATGTAAATTACCATTTGCTAAAACTTCATTTTGCCCATTTTGCACTCTACTTTCAGTGATTTTATCTCTCAAACATATTGCACCAGCCAAATTATAATCTATATTCGTTCCATTTTTAGAACGAGAAAAAAACTCTTGATGAGGACCTTTAGGATCATCATCATTCACTAAATCTATAGCAGTAATATTATTTTGCATTTTAATGGGTAAGGAACCTGAATTATTACCCCATAATTGCGCAAAATTCGTTTTTGTTAATGGGGCTACTTCACCATTGTTATATAATAGTTCTTGATTAATGGACGCAACAGATAAATGGCATAAATGATCTTTGACACTAAAACGACCATATTGGCTAATATATTTATACGGCAGATTCATTGTTTGCGTATAATAATGGAACGGTAATTGATTGATCATTTGTGGCGACCAACCGTATTCATAAAGTTTTTCCAGTGCTTCGAAAGATTGTGCTTTTACGGTATCTGAAACTAACAAATTGGCCTTTTTTAATGATTGACAGCGGTTTTTGACAAAAAAGTATTTATCGATATTAGGTATAGTTAGTTCGGAATTAATGTCTTGTATCGCCGAAACAGCGCATGGCATATATAAAGCGCCATAAGTGCTATAATCTATTAATGATTTAGTAATTAGTGGTTCTTCTGGCGATTCTCCACGCTGAATGAATAATGGTATTTCCGGATTATTAGGAACTTGAATTTGTGGATTTACTGCAACAATACCATCTATCATACCTTCGGTATCAAACTCTCCTGCTTTTAACGCTGCTCCACCGCCATCTGTTGCTCCATAAACCAAGACTATAGTATTATCCTTATCAAAAAGAATCTGCTCATTTTTCGAATACATGGTGTTCAAATAATAAAAGGCAAATTCTAACGATTTGATAACATATTCACCCCAATTTTGCTCTGGATTTTGTTGTGAGTGTAACTGTTTTACCGCATAACGATTGGAAGTGTATTTAGATGGAATGTTATCGTTAACAATGTAAATTAACTTATTTTCTTTGTTATTTTGTTTGGATACTTTGCCATCAATGAAATACCCTTGTTTTTTGGTCAAATCATATAATGCATTTCCTAATCCTTTATCATTATATACTATTGCACAATTATGCTTTAAACCCCATAATCCCCGAATTTGCATATCTGTTGCATTATATACTCCCTGAGAATCAATTGTCGGTATTGCTACAATGCAGGGCTTTTTCAGATCAAAATCTAATGGAACCTGTAACAGAAAGGCAACCTGAACACCATGATTATCTAAAAAAGCCTGAACCTCTGTACCTGGTATTTTACCATCGAATAAGGTTGTTAATTGTGTCGACTTAAAGCCAAATAAACTACCTTCACCGGTTTTCTTATCAATAAAGCGATTTAGTTTTGCCTGCCTGAGTTCATGAATTGAGGGTTGTAGATTATTTGCGAATTTAGTCATTGCAACAGAATGAGATAATTTAGAAAAACCGATCCCAGCTGTTACTAAATCATCACTTTCAGCATCATAAAAATTAGAATCATTTAATACCAGCCAAGCAGGTTTTGTAATTAATTTTATCTCATCTTTATTTTTTAAAAAAGATAGTGACTTTGCATATACAATATTATTAAAGAATAAAATTAACAATAAATTAACAAAAAATAGAAAGAACTGTTTTAGCATTAGACGATACTCTATGTTATTTTAAACAGGTAATTGATAGCTATTTGCCAGATGGCAAGGTATTATACGTCTAAATAGATTTTTTTTTATATCTTTCGTAAAAATTTATCAATTTGAATATTATTAAACAATTATTAAATGAATTAATTTAAGATAATTTATAATTGTGCAAAATAGAAAATGACAATGTCAAACGTTTTAAGTAATTAAAATTAATTTTGAATACTATTGTATTATTTTTATTTGTAGCGCAAAGTGTCATAAAGAGCAATCGTCTTTACAAATTAAATTAATAAAACCTTTACTATTTATCTATATTTCTTTATTTTTTGATAGCAATATGACATTATCGGTTTAAAAATAGATAATCTTTACCGCTAATTATAATGAATTGTTTTTTATTGTTTTTATCAATTTTAGAAATACTCTTATGAAACAAAATTATTCGACATTCGCACAACGCTTAAGATATATCATTGGAAATGAATCTTTACTAAGTTTTTCTAAGAAATGCCAACTATCAGAAAGTGCGATTAGAAAATACATTAGGGGAGATTCAGAACCAACCTTACAGAATTTGTTAACCATTGCTGATATTGGTAACGTTTCTGTAGCATGGCTGGCAACTGGTAATGATCCATTTTTGTCTAATGCAGCACTTTTATCGAAAGATAATAAAAATATTGTTATAGCAATACCTGAAATAGAATTTAACACACTATTAAATATAGAATTGCAAGATAATTCAGAAGGTTTGCAAAAGCAACACATTATCACAGAGTGGGCTTTAAGCCGAGATTGGTTATTCCGATCGGGTTTATCTTCGGAAAATTTAGCTATAGTACAAATTCCTTACAACAATATGGATACCACCATTAAAAATGGTGATGTTGCTATTATCAAATTTGGCAAAGATAAAATGACATGTGTATTGGCTGGTGTTTATATTATATTACTAAATAACAAATTACTACTCAAACGGATCCAATATGATCCTGTTGAAGATGGTTATCATCTTATTAATGATAACCCAACATTTAAAAATCATTTAATTAAACAAAATAGTCTTACGACACCATTTCAAGTCATTGCCAAAGTAGAACACATTTTAACGAATGTTTTTTAAAGTAATATAAAAAAGGATAATTATATTAATATGTAACACTTTATTCGTATAAATTAAACCCATTAAATATTATCAAATTAAGTAAATTATTTGTGAATTCTAAAATAGTTATTATCGAAGCAATTAAAAGTAAATTGATCGATTACAATCAATTTACTTAATTTGAATACTATATAATTAGAACCATTGTCCGAAACGCTTAATATAAAACGTTTTTACACATTGGGTTAAAACACAGTAACTAATTAAAATCCCAGCCAAGTATGGGAAATATGACCATGGCAATGGCTCAAGTCCAATCATGCTACCAAATGGTGAGAATGGAATATAAATCCCAACAGCCATAATTAACATAGTCATTACAATAACTGGGAAAGCTGCTGTACTTTGGATAAATGGAATTTTCTGTGTTCTTAACATATGCACAACCAATGTTTGTGATAGCAATCCTTCAATAAACCAACCAGAGTGGAACAATGATTGCATATCAACATTATTTGCACTAAAAACAAACCACATTATAGCATATGTCGTGATATCAAAAATGGATGAAGTTGGTCCTATCCAAATCATAAAACGACGAATATTTGAAGCATCCCATTTTCGTGGTTTTTGGATAAATTCGTCATCCATTTTATCCCATGGTAGAGATAATTGTGAAATATCATAAAGTAAATTTTGAATTAAAAGATGTATAGCTAACATCGGTAAAAATGGTAAAAAAGCACTGGCAACCAATACCGAAAATACATTACCAAAATTAGAGCTTGCCGTCATATTAAGATACTTCATGATATTACCAAAGGTTTCACGTCCTCTTACCACACCTTCTTCCAATACCATTAAACTTTTTTCCAACAAAATGATATCCGCTGATTCTTTAGCAATATCTGTTGCGGTATCGACTGAAATACCGACATCCGAATCACGTAAAGCTGGTGCATCATTAATACCATCACCTAAGAAGCCAACAGTATGACCGTTGTCTTGTAATAAACGAATAATACGTGATTTTTGTAATGGTGTTAACTTAGCAAATACTGTTCTTTGCTCAATAACTTGTTTCAATTGCTGATCACTCATCTGCTCAATTTCGATGCCAAGTAGAGGCTTGCCAGCTTCAAGTCCGACTTCACGACAGACTTTGGCGGTAATAATATCATTATCACCGGTTAACACTTTAACCGCGACACCATGTTCTCGTAACGCTTTAACCGCTTCTCTAGCGCTATCTTTAGGTGGATCTAAAAATGTTAAAAATCCACGAATTACTAAATCTTTTTCATCAGCAACAGCATACTGGGCTTTTGTGTCTTGTACTGGAATATCTTTGAAACCAACAGCTAAAACTCTAAATCCATCTTGATTATACTGATATGCCAATTCAATTAATTTTTGTTTCCTTTCTTCGGTTAATGGTAAATATTGCCCTTGTTCATAAACATGCGAAGCAATAGATAGCATCTCTTCCACGGCCCCTTTACAAATCATCAAGTGATCATCATTACCATTTTGCATTACTACCGATAAACGTCGCCGACTAAAATCAAAGGGTAATTCATCAATTTTAGTATATTTACCCAATCCCATGGTTTTCGCATTGGTTTTTTCTTCAGCGAAACGAATAATGGCTTTATCCATCAAATTTTTCATACCACTTTGGTAATAGCTATTAAGCCACGCTAGTTGTAAAACCGATGGATCAAGTTGTCCATTAATATCCAGATGTTGCTCTAAAATAATTCTATCTTGTGTTAAAGTCCCAGTTTTATCAGTACAAAGAATATCCATTGCTCCAAAATTCTGGATAGCATTCAAACGCTTAACCACGACTTTACGTTTTGCCATGCCTATTGCGCCTTTCGCAAGATTCGCACTAACAATCATGGGTAACATTTCAGGTGTTAAACCAACAGCCACGGCTAAAGCAAATAACCCAGCATCAAGCCAATCCCCTTTAGTTAACCCATTAATTAATAATACGATGGGAACCATTACCAACATAAAACGGATTAATAACCAACTTACGCTATTGACTCCTTTGTCAAAAGCAGTTTGTGAACGCGTGCCGATGATGGATTTAGCTAACGAACCAAAATACGTATCAGCTCCTGTAGCAATAACAACCCCTTTTGCGGTTCCACTGATAACATTCGTTCCCATAAAACCGATATGATTGATATCTAATATATTATTGCTATTTATTTCTGTTGGTGTACCTTCACTGCCTTTTTGTGATACAGCGCCTAACGTATCATATTTTTCAATAGGAATTGATTCACCGGTCAATACAGCCTGACTCACGAAAAGATCTCGCGACTCAATCAATCGTATATCTGCTGGCATCATGTCTCCGGCAGATAAGAAAATAATATCACCAGGAACTAACTGATCTAGTGGCACTTCAATTGACTGAGTCTGAGCATTATTGTTTGGACGACGCATAACTGTTGCGGTAGTTTTTATCATAGACTTCAAAGCTTCGGCTGCTTTGTTAGAACGATACTCCTGCCAAAATCGTAATAGTCCACTTAAAGAAACCATAACTATAATGATGGTGATACCTGTAATATCAGTGGGTTCACCATTTTGTAATGGTAGCCAATAATCTGTAATAAAACTGACCAAAGCTAATGCCAATAATACAAAAATAAACGGATTATTAAAAGCTAATAACAATTGAGTAAAAGCTGAAGGTACATGTTCCCGAGCTACTTCATTTTTACCATATTGTTCAATTCGTTGCTTAGCTTCATGCTCCGTTAATCCAGCTAAATCCGTTTGATAATTGGCTAAAGTCTCTTCTAAAGAATGTTTAGCTTCTATTACAGCTTTAATTTGAGAATTAAATTTCTTTTCTTTCGTTTTTTGTTTCATAACATATACCTAAATTCTATCGAATTAACCACATTTAACTAATGCAATTTATGTTCAATCATCTAAAACCCGATAGCGCATTATTCAGCAATTAATAAATCCTTCATTACAATGCATGATAAGTTTAATCACAACATGCTAATTAAAGGAATTAAATTAATTAGTCCGAACGAAATCCGCCAGCGGTTTAAATCACCGACATAATCTGCCTAATGTTTTAGTTAAAGATTAATTATTGATAATAACCAATAGTTTTCACCAACATAACCATAAAGGGGTGATTAGTTGGATTACGAATCAATAAATTGATATGAATTTAGATACAACTTGGGGGTTCTAAAAGCCTTTCAGAAAATGATAATAGATCTAATGCCAAATGACATTTAACATTGCGTTGACGAAAATAAGTGTGATAGCTTTGATTGGTACGAATTTGCATATCGTTCACCTTGACCGATTTTACTCATCTCGGCTGTGAACTGAAAAAATGACTATTTAAACAGGTCAATTAACCGAAAATGAATGATAAAAACTGCTCCCCAAAATAAATCTGGGGTTACCCGATTGAGTATCCATATAGCTCCTATAAACTAAACTCAACATACCTTATTACGCGATACTATTATTTAACTTATTAATTAAAATATAAAAATAACACACACTGAAAATAGATAAGGTGCGCACTTTATACCGCGTTCATTATCTATTTGTCAATAATTTTTTGTTTAAAAATAGGAAAATACTGAAAATTTCGCCAATTTGTTGAAAAAATAAATTATCAACAAATTTATCTAAATAATCCTAATAATAAATTAAATTATAATCATGGTACAATTGATTAACAAATGGTTAAATAATGATAGATATGCGTCATCCTTATATAAAATTTTTTGGATTGAGGTAAAACTTACATTACACTTTTTACCGGCATAAGTAATATTACTTCATTGACTATTGCACTAAATATACTTTAAATTTACTTGTTTGTGCAATGACTGTAACCTTGTTAAAACAGTCAGCTAATAAACGATGATAAGGTAAAAAACTGTTAGCTACTAAACATAATTTGCCATTTTGAGTAAGATACTGTTTACTTTGATGAATTAGTGCATCTACAGCATTATAGTCAGTCTCTTTGCCATCATGAAATGGTGGATTTGATATGATTAAATCAAATTGTCCCGAAATATCAGAAAATACATCACTTGCAATTAAATCAGCCGTGGCCTGGTTATTCGCCAATGTCTGTTTGGTTGCGGATAATGCCATTGCATTAACATCGGAACAAACTAATTGTATTTGTGGATTCAATTTTTTGATAAAAATCGATAACACACCACAACCACAACCAAGGTCTAATACGCGTCCTTTAATAATTTCAGGGTGTTCAGTAAGTGCATTAAGCAATAATTGACTACCCATATCAAGTGTTTTTTGACTAAATACGCCTGGTAAGCTATTTATTATCAAATTCATATCATTCATTTGTAAATGATATTGATACCACCATTCATCAGCATTAAAAGCCAAACGATTTTCACCATGAAAATGATATAAACCACAACGTCGGGCACTATCTATCTTTTGAATTGATCCAAAATCATTTAATAATGTTTCAACACTTTTCACACCGCTTCGATTTTCACCAACCACAAAAACATCAACTTTTTTTGGTAAGTGATTTAAAAGAAAAGAGAGTTGAAATTGTGCTTCAACTTTATTCTTTGGCCAGTAATAAATTAACGTATCCACATTCTGATAACATGAATCAGAAGGAAACACACCGAATTCAATTTGGCTATGGCTTTTACGTGCACAAAGCATTAAATAAACATGATATAGCGTGCAATGAATCGTTGTTTGTTGTGATGCGATTTGCAATACATAATCATCATGAATATCACCCGACACGAGAATAGATTTATCAATAAAAATTGCTTCATGACGTTGTAAAACTTGACTGGCAGGCGTATAAACCGACATTAATTAACCTCGAATAAATAACTTTATAAAATATTGGATAGATTATACAATTAACTTTCATTTATCACTAATAAAACCCTATGAATAAGCGAGACTGGTATTTAAATAAACTAGAGATACCTCAATACATTTTGCGAAACACTCAGGCAATCAAAGGAGAAGCAAAAGTTGAGATCACTGATAATATTCGATTAATTGTAGTTAGTCAGAATCATCCTACTGAAAAGATCTTTCAAGATATATTGAATGCAATTCATGTAATAAGTGATGACTGTTTGGTTTTAATGCCAACACAATTATTAATGCCTGCTAAAGAAATCAAATCGGTAATTTGGTTTATTGATACACCTCTACCCGAAAATTGGTCCGAGCAAGATATCCGTAACACCGCGATTATTAAGACCTATTCTTTAAGGGAACTAGCATCATCACCACAACAAAAGCGCCAACTCTGGCGAACACTTTGTCAATATGAAAAAAATTTCCAAACTCATTAACGCTGATCTTCAAGCGGCTTATCAACTTGAAAAACGGTGTCATGAATACCCATGGAGCGAAATCACTTTCTATTCTAATCAAGGAGAACGTTACTTAAATAAAAAAATTGAGATTGATGATCATTTAGTCGGTTTTCTTATCTGTCAGACTGTATTAGATGAGGCTTCATTATTTAATATAGCGATTGATCCTAATTATCGTCAACAAGGATTAGCGAGATCTATATTAAACAATTTAATCACAGAACTTGAAGCCAAAAAAATTAAAGTGTTATGGCTAGAAGTTAGGGAATCGAATGCTGCTGCAATTGCACTCTATCAACAAATTGGCTTTAATGAAATCAGTATCCGAAAAAATTATTATCCGACGAAAAATGGTCATGAAGATGCGATTATTATGGCTTATAACATTTCATTTTAGAAGGGTAATTGAACCAATATCTAACCTTATATGAGTATAAAATGGTAAAAAAAGCACTACTTTTTGTTAATGGGGAACCACCAAAACCGTTACCTACACAGTTAGATAAGTATGATATTGTTGCCTGCACTGATGGTGCTTATCATAATTATTTGCTTGAAAGCGCTATTGTGCCACAATTTATTATAGGTGATTTGGATAGCTTACTTAATCAAACTATTAATAAAAATATACAAATTATTTATACCCCTGATCAAAATAAAACGGATTTTGAAAAAGCCATACTGTTTTTATCAAGTAAGGGCATCACACAATTTGATATTTTTGGTGCAAATGGACATGCTAGTGATCACTTTTTAGGTAATCTTTCTGTAGCGTTACAATATCATCATCTTTTTAATTTCACTTTTTATGACAATTTTTGTCGATTCTTTTTTGCCACATCTCCCATGATAATTAATGATGTAAAAGATAAAACCATTTCATTAATTCCCTTAAGTCCTGTTAATAAATTGAATATTACAGGATTCGAATATCCATTAACCAATGCCGACTTAGAATTTGGTGGATTAATCAGTATCCGTAATAAAGCCTGTCAGGATCAAGTAACAATTAATTTTGAACAAGGCGATTTATTAGTGTTTATTGCGTTATAAATGACTTATTATTTTTATTATTCTAACAGCTAAAAACCAATATATTAAGCTTAAACACTATTAAACCGAGATTTAAATTTAAACAAACATATTGCTATCAGAGAATCAGTCGTTATCGCAGATTCATATTAAAATAAGTTCTTAGTTATTCGAGTAATGTAACGGTATACTTTTCTTGTAGACATTCTTAGCGGTATGATAAACCATCAACTAAGGAGATTATCTCATGACAAGACAATTAAGTAGTGAATTGGAACGAGAGTGTGCAGAATTAGTTCTCAATTATGGTTATGCACATAAAGATGCCGCAAAAAGAATGAATGTTAGTATTTTATCAATCCAGCGTTGGGTAACGCAATATAGAAAAGAGCGACAAGGTATTACACCTAAAAGTAGTGCGATGACTCCTGAGCAAAAACGAATACAAGCTTTAGAGAAACAAGTTAAACAGCTGCAAAGTGATAATCAGTTATTAAAAAAGCTTCAGCCTTCTTCGCAATGGAAATGACAAACGGCAACCAATAGCGTTGATGTTGAAGACGGCAGGAAATGAAGCTGCTCGAATCTGTCGGTGTTTATCATTATCACCCCATTATCTTTTATTATCGAATTAAGCATCGTACATTTAAATTAATTAATACTCGGCTTGAAATAGCCATGAAATCAATTCATAACGAAATGGTGGCATATATGGAAAAAGAAGAATGCTCGTTGAACTGATTAAAAAAGGGGTTAAGCTTGGTTTAGATAAGGTCAGACGCTTAATGAAAAAATTAGGTCTCGTTGCAAAAAGACCGAGACAACAAGTCTATCCTCGTGGAGGTAAATCGTCGATATTAGCATCCAATCATTTAAATCGACAATTTAATCCAGCGACGATTAACCGTTATTGGTCAGGTGATATTACCTATATTCGCACCAGACAAGGCCGGCTCTATCTGGCTGTTATCATGGATTTATGCTCTCGGCGTATTATTGGATGGGCCTTTTCTGACAAGCCGAATAGTAACCTTACGGTTAAAGCATTAAATATGGCAATACAGCGGCGAAAAGGAGAAAGCTCAACTTTATTTCATTGCGTTCAGGGTATTCAATATCGCGGTGAACAGTTCCAATAGATATTAGCATCTTATCAAATTACCTTTAGCATGAGCCGAGCAGGAAATTGCTTAGACAATGCGGTGACTGAACGATTTTTGAGATCATTGAAATCAGAAAGGATCAACTATCGAGATTATGTAAGTAGAGAGCAAGCCATAGCGGATATTATTGATTACATCGAACCTATTTATAATTAAAAAAGAAGACATTATAAACTGGGATTTATTTCACCTGCAGAATTTGAATATAATTTATTAAAAACTGTCTAAGAATGTCTCCAATTTTTGTTGACCGTCACAGTTTCACTCGCCATATATTTTGTATGCTGAGGCAGATAATCATCTCCTTTAGATCTAATGTGCTTGCTTCTAAACCTGTGAAAACATGAATCAAACAGATAAACTGCCTGAATTAAATTGTCTAACCAAAATAGCTAATGCCCTGTAATTAAGCCATCAAATATGATGCTATTTGTTTCTAAAACTTAATAATCTTTTGGTTTGCTCAAGTCATTCTAGCTGAGTATACTCTATTGTTTGATTTTTTACTCTGGTATTTAAATTTTTGGCTGGTAATAAAACAAAATATATTTTAAAGTTAGGAAATATAAGATATCTTTGGTATAAGAATCACTTAAATTATAAAAAAATCAAACTATATAGATGTTCAATCATGATTTCTTTATTATGATAAAATGTATACAATATAGCCTCATTTATTGGTTAAACGTAACTAAAGCTATTTAATAAGGTACAATCATACGTTTTCTTCTTAATCTCAATTATAAATTGCATTACACTAACTTTTCTAAAAAATTATACATTGAATTATTAATTATGATTTGTATATGCTCAGAGCAACACTAATAGCATATATTAGGTATATAACGATGAGCTAAATTTGAAAATAAAATGCAATTAAAAATTGTTTATTAATCATTTTATAAGGTAAACTAAGTCATCCAGATTTTATGAGAATTTATTTTTCATATCGCATAATAAAAATATGAGAATTATAATTTATGCTTGAATTAATACAAGTTGTCGGTTTTGGTCTGTTAATGTTTATTCCATTAACAAATCCACTCACAACAGTTGCACTATTGCTCGGTTTATCTGGTGATATGACCAATGATGAGCGTAATCACCAATCAAACATGACTTGTATTTATGTTTTTATCATTATGGTGGTATCATTTTATTGTGGTCAAATCGTAATGAATACTTTTGGTATTTCAATACCTGGTTTGCGTATAGCTGGAGGACTAATTGTTGCATTTATCGGTTTCCGAATGCTATTTCCGCAACAACCTGTCCATAAAACACCAGAAGCTGATGCAAAAAAGAAAGAACCCTCTAATAATATTGCTTTTGTACCTTTAGCAATGCCAAGCACTGCGGGTCCTGGAACCATCGCAATGATCATTAGCATGGCATCTACGGTGCAAAATGATGGCTATGATGTTTCAACATGGGTTATTTATACTGCTTCCATTTTAGTCCCCCTTTTACTCTGTATTATTCTTTGGTTCTGTATGCGCAGCGCGGGGAGTATTATGCGCCTAATTGGTAAAAGTGGAATTGAAGCAACTTCAAGAATCATGGGATTCTTGTTAGTTTGCATGGGTACACAATTTATTATTAATGGAATCTTAGAGTTAATACATTCTTATACTCAAAGTTGACCTATGTGATCAATCAGGACTATTCCTGATTGATGATTACAATGTCGGGATATGCTTGATTATTTCGACTTTTAATAAATAATCATATAGCGGTGTTAATTGCTTAAAACCTTTGCTAAGTGTGTCAACCAACTTTTCACCGAACATATCTTCAATGTTATCACTACTTGCTAATGCAGCTAAATCTTTACGGTTGTACCAATTAGCAATCTTGGGCGGTAAATCTTTGACTAAAGGTCGTTTATAACTTTCGCCCACCAACTTAAATGGTTTTTTGACACATTTTGCCATTTGCAAGAACTTCTCATGATCTTGATTAATTTCCTCACGAAAGATATCCATAGTTTGTTTAGGCACACAATAGTAACCTAAACCATATCGATAACCATATGGATCCATTTCAAAGAAAAAACATGGTGATTCTTTCCAATCTTTACTTGGTCGTTTGAATGTCAACCAAAGGCGATCACGATACAAAGATTTATCTTTAGAAAATCTCGTATCGCGATTGATACGAGATAACGTTTTACCGATTGCTGGCTTAGTTTCAAACCATTGATCGATTTTTAACATTTCAGGCGCTAATTGTTCAACTAATAAACGGAATGGTTTAACTAACTCATTATCATAAATAGCACGATTCTTGGTAAACCATTCACGGCTGTTATAAATACAGACATTTTGTAAAAAATCTAAACCAGCTTGTGAAAACCCTTTAAATTGACTCATTTATTTCCCTCTAATTCAATAAAAATGGTTCTTACAGCATCAAGGTCTTGCTGAGTATCGACGCCAATTGCTGGTGTTTCTTTAGCTATGGCCACGTGAATTTTTTCACCATACCAAAGAACTCTTAACTGTTCTAACATTTCAATCTGTTCAAGCTTAGTTGATTGCCAATTAACATAGCGACGAATGAATCCAGCGCGGTAAGCATAAATACCAATATGACGTAAATAAAAATTACCAATCGATTCTTGAGATTGAGCGAATCGATCGCGTTCCCATGGAATAGTGGCGCGCGAAAAATAAAGGGCATAGCCATCTTTATCAGTAACAACTTTAACTGCACCAGGATTAAATGCTTCTTCCACTGATTGAATTGGCACTGCCAATGTCGCCATGCCTGTCTGATATTTCATTAAATTATCTGCTACTTGATCAATAATAATCGGTGGAATAAGTGGTTCGTCACCCTGCACATTGACAATGATTTCATCATCAGCAAATTGACAATGATTGATTACTTCAGCCAAGCGTTCGGTTCCTGAATTATGCTTATCACTGGTCAAGATTACTTCTCCACCATAAGCGGTTACCACATCAAACACCAATTGATTATCAGTAGCAACAATCACGCGATGAGCGCCAGATTTTAATGCTTGTTCCATAACACGAATAATCATCGGTTTTCCAGCGATATCGGCTAATGGTTTTGCAGGTAAACGTGTCGAAGCATAACGAGCAGGGATGACCACAGTATAATTCATCGTGTTACCTCATTGCTTTCCATGATAGAACTTTTAATTATACTCGCTTTATCTTCAAGTAAAACCGGAATACCATCCGAAATCAAATAAACTAACTGATCATGTGAACAAATTAAAATCTGTTCTTTTTCATTATAATCTAATGAAGTATAACATTTCGGACACGCTAAAACGCTTAATAACTTTTCTTTCATAATCCATACCCGATAAATGATAGATTAAATATTTTTTAACTGGTTGATTTTGTGAGTCAAATTTTCAATAAATGGTGTAGGTAGTATTGCATCAATCGGTAAATACCACCAATTATTTTGCGCAAATGAAACGCATTTAACAGCATCTTTTTCAGTCATTAACAAAATGCCTGATGAATCGACTAAATTTGATAACTGCTGCAAAGAATACTTCTGATGATCGGTAAACGAAACATTATTTATTACATCAACATTAAGCACCTTAAGCATGTTGAAAAAACGATTCGGATCACCTATGCCGGCTATTGCACAAACAGACTGTAATTCTGTCACCGGCTTTTGTTCACCTGTTAGCATGTTTATTGCTTTATGCGGCAACAAAGTCATTAGGTAAGCATGTTGATATACATGATGACTTTGACCATTTACCACCACAAAATCGACACACTTCAAGCGGCTTGGTAATTCTCGCATTGGACCTGCTGGTAAATACCAACCATTACCAAAACCATTCTTACCATCTACAACGACAATCTCAATGTCACGTTGTAAAGCATAGTGTTGTAGACCATCATCAGTAATGATCAAATCTAATTTATGCTGTGTTAACAATAACTTTATTGCTTCACTTCGCTTTGGTGATACAGCAAAGGGAACTTTAGTACGTTGATAAACTAAAACCGGCTCATCACCTGCAATATGTGCAGATGTGGTTTCATTTACTATCAAAGGATAATGTTCACTAGAACCACCATATCCTCTTGACACTACACCAACCTTATAACCTCTGATACGTAGTTGTTCAACAAGATAAATCACTAGGGGTGTTTTACCATTTCCACCAACCGATAAATTCCCTACAACAATGACTGGGATTGGTGCTCGCCAAGATTTAAAGATGCCAATGCGATAACATGTTTTACGTATCACAACTACCAAACCATATAACAGTGAAAAAGGGATAAGTAGCCAATACAATTTGTTTTTACCTGACCAAATTCTGGCTATCATATACCCTATTCCTTATTAATCTTATTGGTCACTAAATTGAATTTGATGTAATTGAGCATAAGCGCCGTTTTTTACTATCAATTCTTGATGATTACCTCGTTCAACAATCTGCCCATTACTCAAAACTAAAATTTCATCTGAATTTTCAATTGTTGATAGACGGTGAGCAATAACTAATGAAGTACGATTCTTTTGTAATTCATTTAATGCAGATTGAATAGCTCTCTCTGACTCAGTATCCAACGCAGAAGTTGCTTCATCCAAAATGAGAATCGGATTATCACGTAATAATGCACGAGCAATCGCAACTCGTTGACGCTGCCCACCAGACAGTAATACACCATTTTCACCAATAATTGTATCCATACCTTGTTCTAAATTTTTAACAAAATCCATTGCATAGGCATGTTCAGCTGCACTATAAATTTGTGCATCAGTATATTGACCTTGTCGAGCATAAGTAATGTTATTTTTCACACTATCATGAAAAAGGTGCACATTTTGCGATACTAATCCAATTTGATTTCGTAATGATTCAAGCGTGTAATCTTTAATATTACGACCATCGATAAAAATTTCCCCTTCATCGATATCATAAAATCGGGTTAATAAACTTGCTATCGTTGTCTTCCCGGAACCTGACCGCCCAACTAATGCAACAGATTTACCGGCTTCAACTTTAAAGCTAATATTTTTAAGGGCTGGTTTGTCACGTGTTGGATAGGTAAAAGTCACGTTTCTAAACTCAATCTCACCAATCGCTTTAGCTAAAACTATTTTTCCATCATCGTTTTCAACAGGTTGTGCTAAAACATTAAAAATTGTTTGACATGCAGCCATTCCACGTTGAAATTTTGCATTAACTTTAGTTAATTCTCTTAATGGTTTCATTAATGCAATCATTGCAGTAAATACAACCGTAAATTCCCCTGCTGTTAAACCTAAAACATCTTTATAACTTGCCAAAATTAAAATTGTTGCTAACGCAAAAGAAGCGATAATTTGAATGATCGGTGTTGATAGTTCAGAAATGGATACCATTTTCATACCCAACTGACGTATACGATTACTAGCCTTTTTGAAATTATTAATCTCGGTTTCTTGCGCATTGAAAATTAATACCTCTTTATGACCTTTTAACATCTGTTCGGCTGAAGCGGTCACCATTCCCATACTATTTTGAATAACTTTACTTAGTTTTCTAAATCGTTTAGAAATTACAACAATCAAAACGCCGACAATCGGTCCAATTACTAACAGAATCAATGATAATTGCCAGCTGTTATAAAACATGACACAAACTAATCCAGTTAAATAAATTGATTCTCGTACAACACTAATTAAACAATCAGCAGAGGATGATGCCACCTGTTCTGAATCGTAAATAATTCGTGATAATAATCGCCCAGTTGAGTTTTGATCAAAAAAGCTTACCGGTGAATAAGCAAAATGCGCAAATAACTTCTGACGCATCTCCATAACAATTTTACCGGAAATCCAAGCGAGAATATAACCAGAAATATAGCTGGAAAGTCCTCTAATAAAAAATAATCCTAATACAATAAATGCTAAATTGAATAGAAATTCATGGTCATTTTTAACAAACCCTTTATCCAATAAAGGTTGAATTAAAGAAATGATATAAGTGTCAGAAGAACCATTGATCACCAAGCTAATTATGATAATCAGCAAATAGCCCCAATATTTAGAAACATTTGGCCATAATTGCCTAAAGGTTTTCCAGGTAGACAAATCTTTATCTATTGTATTTTTATTCACTAAAAAAATCCATAATACGTTTAGAATTGGTCTATTTTACCTTTATTTAGCAAAAGCACCAAACCAATCATGATACCAACGTGGTTTTATTTGATTACGATAGGATTGAATCAGCCAATTGTCTTGATAAAACAACAGTGATATTTGCCCCGTTTTACTAGTTAAAAGAAACTTTAATTTAAGATCTTCGTAACGATGTAAAGCCTTATTAGACGGTAATTTCCAAGGATTATATCGTGAAACAGATCCTATCGAAAGTTTTGGATTAACATGTGATAAGAAAGCAAATGAGGAAGAAGTATTGCTCCCATGATGAGGAATTTGTAAAATTGTTGAAAATAATAATTTACGATATTTTAATACTAACTGTTCTTCCTGTTGTCGTTCTAAATCGCCGGTTAATAATAATGAAAAATTATTACTTGTTATTCTGACCACACAAGATTCGGCATTAAAAGCTTGATCATGCAATTTTAATGGCCATAAAAATGTCATTTTTAGATTCTTCCAAGACATTTCTTTGCCGGCTATACATGGATAAGTATTAGTTAAGTGCTTTTTTGATGTGATTAGCCATGCTTCGGGATAATGTTGTTGAATTACATTAAGTCCACCAATATGATCATTATGCTCATGACTGATGATAATTCCCTCAAGTTTAAGTCCATGCCATTTTAGAAAGGGAATAATAATTCTTTCTGCAGCAGAACTGTTTTGCCATTTTGCACCTGTATCGTAAAGAATAGCCGATTTATTTTGCCTAATTACAACAGCCAATCCATGACCTACATCTAGCATATCTACGCGCCATAGAACTCGGTTAGATTTTAATAAGGGAGTAAGCAAAATTATCAAAATTAAAAGACAGGATATAAAATAATTACGCCAAAAACTGATCCGCAAGATAATCAGCATTAACCATCCGCTTAAACTCAACAGAAAATAGGCTTGTTCTACATTAATCCAAAATGTAGCAATAGGTTTGAGAAAAGCAAATAAATAATAAAGTGTTTGATCCGCAATAAAACCAAACCAAACTGTAATATAAAAATTACCAATTATACTGAAAACTAATAACATCAAAATTGCAGGAAAGATGATTATTGTGATAAGTGGTATTGCTAGCAAGTTTGCCACCAAACTGACACCGCTTATTCCATTAAAAATAATTAGTTGTAGTGGTAAAAATAGTAAAGTTAATAACCATTGTAAACGCAATAATTGTCTAAAATATTGCCATTTATTATCAACAACATGATAGGGAAACCAATTTGCTATATATATCAAACAAAAGACTGCATAACATGATAACCAAAAGCTTTCAGCAAGAATCATTAATGGATCATATATTAGTAAGATGGCAATAATGCGATTAATCAATTGCCAAGACGTTAAATAGTAATTAAAGTAACGAAAAGCTGACCATAAAGTCAGTGCCAAAATCGCCCGTAAAGCTGGTACATTCAAACCGGTTAGCCAGGCATAAAATAATGCCATTACCCAACCGATTAATAATGGGTGCCAATATTTAATCATTTGATTAGGAAGTAAAAATTGTAATCCACGGGTGAGGCGATTCCCCATTAAAGCTACTAATAAAATATGCATACCGGATATTGCCATTAGATGGGCTATTCCTGTTTCAAACATTATTTTTTTGTGCTCTGGAGTTAATCTTGACCTATCACCAAAAGCCAAGGCTAACATAATATCGCTGTATTCAAATAAATTTACATAAGGTAATAAGGCGTTCACTGCCATTTGTCTTAAACCAATTTGTTCTTCAACAATTTTTGCCTGTTCTACTGTACCGGTTAATAGTAGGTGATTTGCCATTGCATATCGCTGACTGTCGAATCCTCCTTCGTTAAGATAGCTATGAACAACTTTTGTTTTAATTTTCATATCCCATATTTGACCAGCATAAGGTGAAGTTGTAGATTGCCAAAATAAAACGATCGGCAGAGGAGAATTGACTGACTGGTGATTTATATGAGTAATTGAAAAATGGACATTTTTCTGTGCAACTTCATGATTATCACTCATATTCAAACTAATCGCTTTAGCACGAATTACTAGCGTTTCATCAATATATTGCTGAACATAAATCAGATATTCCTTGGCATAATTGGTTGACCATAAGAATCCTAGTAAGATAAATATGATGGGCAGAAGTTTAAATACTTGATAAAAAAAATAAATGCTGCAAAGAAGAATTGCCAGAATTAGCCAACAATACCAATTGTATTCAGATGGTAAAGAAGATATAAACAGAAGCGGTAAACAACCTAAAGAATAAGATAAACAAATTAGGTCATATGGAATTTTATTAATCAAATGATCCCTTATATCGCGTAGTATAACGAATATAAAGAATTACATAATTATTCTAGAAGAATGGTTAAATAACATAAAAATGCAATTTAAATCGCAATAATTTGTGTTTTTATTTAACTTTTCCAATTAAATTTTATTCTAAAAATTGACGAATAAAAAAACACCAAAATTGATTAATAAAAATTATAGTAAATATTACAATTAATTATCATTTAATCAATTTTGCACAACAACTGATCATTAAAGGTAGAAGCGTTTATTCTTTTAGAACAAACGCTATTGATTATTCTTTAAATAGTTAAAAGAGTAGAAAAACTAAATTATATACCATTATTAACTCTTTCTCTTAATTCTTTGCCAGGTTTGAAGTGTGGAATATACTTCTGTCTAACTTCAACTTGTCCACCTGTTCTTGGATTTCTTGCTTTTCGAGGTGCCCGATAATTTAATGCGAAACTACCAAATCCACGGATTTCAACACGATCGTTCGATTCCATAGCTGTAGTAATTTGCTCAATAATATCTCTAATGGCTTCATCAACTAATTGCACTGGGAGATGCGTTCGCCAATTGGCGATTTTTTCAGTTAGATCTGATCTGTTCATGAGTAGTACCCTTTTTATTTTTGTTGTAACTTTAGCTAATTATTTTTTTGTTATAAATTTTATTCGTAATGTTTATTAAAATTAAAAGAGGGCATGCCCTCTTTAATTTGAACCCTAAATAATTTGAAAAATTACTCTGATTTTGAAGCTGCTTTGAATGCTTCAGCCATGGCATTAGTAAATGATGCATCATCTTGTGCAGGGGCATTATTTACAGCGGCCAATGCTTCTTTCTCATCAGCTTCATCTTTAGCACGGACTGATAAAGTTATTACACGCGTTTTGCGATCTAAATTAATAATTTTAGCTTCAACCTCATCGCCTACTTTTATTGCAGTGGTTGCATCTTCAATGCGTTCACGAGCAATGTCTTGTGCTTTTAAATAACCTTCAACACCTTCAGCAATTTCAACTGTTGCACCTTTGGCATCAACTGATGTCACTTTACCTTTAACAATCATGCCCTTTTTGAAATTAGTTGCAAAACTGTTAAATGGATCTTCTTCTAGTTGTTTGATACCTAACGAAATACGTTCACGTTCAGCATCAACTTGAAGAACAACAGCTTCAATATCATCACCTTTCTTATAAGCTTTAACTGCTTCTTCACCTGGAACATTCCAAGAAATATCTGAAAGATGAACTAAACCATCAATACCGCCATCTAAACCAATGAAGATACCAAAATCAGTGATTGATTTGATCTTACCACTAACTCTGTCACCTTTATTATGTGAATCAGCAAATTGTAACCATGGGTTTGGTTTGCATTGTTTTAAGCCTAAAGAGATGCGACGACGTTCCTCATCAATCTCGAGAACCACAACTTCAACCACGTCACCAAGACTTACGACTTTAGATGGATGAATATTTTTATTAGTCCAATCCATTTCAGAAACGTGTACTAAACCTTCAACACCCGTTTCAATTTCAACAAAACAACCGTAATCAGTTAAGTTAGTTACTTTACCAGTTACTTTAGTTCCTTCTGGGTAACGTTTAGCAATTGATACCCATGGATCTTCGCCAAGTTGTTTTAAGCCAAGAGAAACGCGAGAACGGTCACGGTCAAATTTCAATACTTTAACTAAAATTTCTTGTCCAACTTCAACCACTTCACTTGGGTGTTTAACACGTTTCCAAGCCATATCAGTAATATGAAGTAAACCATCAACTCCACCGAGGTCAACGAAGGCACCATAATCAGTAAGATTTTTAATAACACCTTTAACTTCTGAACCTTCTTGTAAGGTTTCAAGAAGTTGTTCACGTTCTGCACTGCTTTCAGATTCGATTACGGCACGACGAGAAACAACTACGTTATTACGTTTTTGATCTAATTTAATAACTTTAAGTTCAATCTCTTTACCTTCAATATGAGAAGTATCACGTAATGGACGAACATCAACTAATGAACCTGGTAAGAAAGCACGAACACCGTTAAGTTCAACTGTAAAGCCACCTTTAACTTTACCATTAATAACACCTAATACTGTCGCTGCATCTTCTACAGCTTTTTCTAATGTTACCCAAGCTTCATGGCGTTTAGCTTTTTCACGAGATAAAATGGTTTCACCAAAGCCATCTTCAATGGAGTCCAAAACAACATCAACTTCATCACCAACTTTAACTTCTAATTCGCCTTGGGCATTTTTAAACTCTTCTACTGGAATAGCTGATTCAGATTTTAAACCAGCATCAACTAATACTACATCTTTATCGATAGCGACAACAACGCCACGAATCATGTTACCAGAACGAGTATCAAGTTGATTTAAAGACTCTTCGAAGAGTTGAGCAAAAGATTCTGTCATATTTATATACTTTTTTAATTTAAAATAACGTCCATCTAGCTTCTTGCCTGATGGGGGTTGTTTAAAATACTCCACCACTTCCTATGGTAAAGCTTACACATTAATATTAATTTTGCTATTGATTATATTTAAGGCTTGCTTGAATACTTCATCAATTGACAAATCAGTTGAATCAATTAAAAATGCATCTGTGGCAGATCTAAGTGGCGCAATGGCTCGGTTACGATCGCGTTCATCCCGTGTTATAATTTCATGCAAAATCTCGTCATATATAGCACAAATCTTCTTTTTTTGCAACTGTTTCATGCGTCTTTCGGCTCTAGCTTGGGGACTTGCATCGAGAAATATCTTCACCGTAGCCTGTGGAAATACCACGGTACCCATATCTCGACCGTCCGCAACTAATCCTGGAGAAGTCCTGAAAGCTCGTTGTCGTTGCAATAATGCCTCTCTTACTTTCGGTAGCGAAGCAATTTTAGATGCGGCATCACCAATCTCCTGCAGACGTAATTGAGCTGATACATTTTCATCATCTAGCATCACTTGCACACCTGTTTCGTCTGAAATGAATCTAAGTAATAATTTTTTTGCAAGTATTGCCAATTCTAACTCATTTTCCAATGCCACATGCTGCTTAATTGCTGATAACGCCAAAACTCGATATATTGCTCCTGAATCAAGTAAATGCCATTTCAGATGCTTAGCTAATAAAACACATAAAGTGCCTTTACCGACGCCGCTAGGGCCATCAACGGCAATGACGGGGATATGCTCTGAATTCATATTAATTACCTTGAGTGTTATAATGTGTAATTTCACTAATTATAGGCAAAAATTCGCTTTCGCTAAAGTCATTAATAAAGCGATCTATACTATGTCGATATTCATAATATGGTAATAAACAATAAAAAATAAAATATAACTTTATCTATATCAGCTAAGTACGCCTTAATTTAATTAACTTATTTATTCAATAATTTGTAGTAAAAACTGTGAAAAAACCGAATATAAAAAAATTTTTTTTAAAATATTACGTTATTTTACTGTTTCCCTCTTTTCAGAACAAAAAAAAGTGCTAATATACGCGCCCCTATAGAGGATTTTGTTTGTGATACTGGAATCATTTGAAATTGGTAATTTAACGATCAAAAATCGGTTGATTGCTGCTCCCATGGCTGGCATTTCTGATTTACCTTTTCGTTCACTATGTTATCAATTTGGTGCGGGATTAGCTTTCGCAGAAATGTTTTTAGCCAATTCGCGAATTTGGCATACCCAACAGTCAAGACAAAAACTTGCTAATGAACGAGAGCTTGGCATTAAAGCGGTACAAATTATCGGCGCCGATCCTGATGAAATGGCAAAAACAGCTATTTTAAATATGAATTCAGGTGCAGAACTAATTGATATCAATATGGGTTGTCCCGCCAAGAAAGTGAATAAAAATCTTTCTGGCTCTGCCCTGTTACAGTATCCAAAATTAGTGGAACAAATTTTGCTTAACGTGGTACAAGCAGTGAATGTCCCAGTTACGTTAAAAATCCGCACGGGGTGGGACAAAGCGCATAAAAATTGTTTAGATATCGCACAAATTGCTCAAAAATGCGGTATAAAGGCGATTACTATTCACGGTAGGACACGTGAATGCTTATTTAAAGGTTCTGCGGAATACGATTCGATTAAGCAAGTAAAACAATATATTTCTATTCCCGTGATAGCTAATGGAGATATAATAACCCCCGAAAAGGCGGAAGAAGTTTTCCAATATACCAAAGCTGATGCTATAATGATCGGTAGAGGAGCATTAGGTAGGCCTTGGATCTTTGAAGACATAGCGTTCTATTTACAATATGGAAAATCAAAATCAGAAAAGAGTATAAATGAAGTAAAAAACATTGTATTACAACATTTAAAAGCTCTGTATCAATTTTATGGTGAAAAGAAAGGATTGCAGATTGCAAGAAAGCATGTATTTTGGTATACCCAAAATTGTGTTGGGAGCGATCGTTTTAGGCGCTTATTTAGTTGCATTGATAATGCCAATCAGCAAATTAATGCACTAGAAGCATTTTTTCAAAAAACTAATTTTAATTAAAGAGTTAAAAATACTATGTCAGAAATTCGTGTTACAGCTGAAGCGTTAAAATTCACAACTGTTAACTCTCAAGAGCAAATTACCCAAAAACCATTACGAGATTCAGTCAAACAAGCATTACGGAACTACTTATCACAATTAAATGGTCAAGACCCTACCGATCTTTATGAACTTGTATTGGCTGAGGTAGAACAACCATTTCTTGACATGGTGATGCAGTATACTCGTGGTAATCAAACTCGAGCTGCAAATATGCTTGGCATTAACCGTGGTACCTTACGTAAAAAATTGAAACAATATGGCATGAGTTAATTATTACTTGTCTCTTATGAGAGATATGATTTTAATTCAAGTAAAGGCGCAAATTAAGCGCCTTTCTAATTATTAAAAATTAAATTAATATTATCACAATATCTAACTTGTCTTTGATGTGACCAAACGCTTTAATAGCAAGTTCAACAATATGCCATAAAGCGGTAAGAAGAATAATCCACAAATTAAAATTTTAAAACTATAGTCAATTGAGGCTATTTCGATCCAATGATTCGCCATAAATTCGTCGTTACTTTGATAAAAGGCAATAGCAAAAAAGACAATTGTATCAATACCATTACCTAACACCGCTGACGCCGAAGGCGCAACCCACCATGCTTTATTTTTGCGTAAATAATTAAACACAGTAATATCCATAAGCTGCCCAACCAAATAAGCAGCAAAACTGGCTAATGCAATTCGAAAAACAAAACTGTTAAAATCACACAATGCTGAAAATCCCATCCAATGCCCTTCAAAAAATACAACCGAAATGGAATAAGAGAACAGTAAAGCAGGTATCATGACAACAAAGATAATTCTTCTGGCAAGGCTGGCACCAAATACCCGGATGGTTAAATCGGTGGTTAAAAAGATAAATGGAAAGGTAAATGCTCCCCATGTGGTATGAAAACCGAAGATATCAAACGGGATTTGTACCAGATAATTGCTTGATGCAATAACTAAAATATGAAAAAAAGAGAGCCAGCAAAGTGCTTTACGCTGCTGAGCTAGGGTAAATTTTTTCTGTAGTGTGTCTGAGTGAATATCCAAATACATATTCGTTTCCTTTTTTGAATGGGGTGAGAGAACCCATAATGTTTAACGTAAAAATGATGTAATTAAGGTTAAAAATGTCGGATAATCCGAATTTAATTACATCGATATTTAATATTTTTAAATTGTTATAAAAAAATGCTTTTTATATAAAATAAAAGCAATCAACCAACAAATACCGACAATGAATAAGGCATAGATAAAAGAACTGGGATAGTTTCCAAAATATTGCGCTAAAACTTTTGAATACAGAAATTGTCGCAAACTCAATGAATCAGAATGATAAACCAGCGTCATTCTACGCGTTATAATCGAAATTATACCGGCGATAACAAAAATGAATAAAGAATTCATGCCAAATGGGATAAAACAATGAACAGCGTTTTTGTATTTTTTGATATCAATCAACCAAATTAATAAGGCAAATAACACACAACCTATACCACAAGTGATCAATACGAATGACGGTGACCAGATTTTTTTATTAATTGGGCAGATAAAACTCAAAATAAACCCTATTATTGAAAAAATTATCCCGTATTTAATCAAGATTTTTATTTTGTCGACATTGACATTAGTAGCAAATATTTGTTTGGCTATACAAAAGCCAATAAGGACTTGAGCAATAGCCGGAAAAGTACTTAATACCCCTTCCGGCTCAAAATAAATACCATCATCAAAATACATACGCTCTTCACCCAAAATCATTCTATCGACGTTAGCAATAATGTTGTTACTTTTTTGCTCAAACCCGTTGCCCAAATATAAGATGAAAAAATAAAAAAATAATATTTGAACGATCAGAACAGGCAAATATTTTCTATCAAAACATAAAATAATAAGAGAAGAAAACAAATAACAGATCGCTAAACGTTGTAAAATGCCCATAATTCGGATTTGATCTATACGAGACAAAGATTCAACCATCCGCTCATGAAACGGCAGCCAATTAAAATGCTTATACAAAGCAAGAAAAACCGAAAACCAAGCAATCAATAATCCAATAGCAAAAATAATCAGTGTTCTTTTCAAGATTTTAATTAACAGAATTTTATTAAGCTTAAATTCTAATTTATTTAAGGAAATATAAGTCGACACGCCCATAATAAACATAAATAACGGAAAGATAAGATCGGCAAAAGTCAGCCCGTTCCATTTAGCATGCCTAAGTAAAGGATAGATAGCATTTGGCGACCCGGGATTATTCACTAAAATCATTCCTGCAATGGTCATTCCTCGCAATACATCCAATGAGACTAATCGTTGATGATTGTCAGACATGCATTTCCCCTTTAAATAATACTATTTAAAGCTATGGGTTAGATACTGATTTAACCCTTTTTCACGTAACTCGCAACTAGGACACTGACCACATCCGCCGTCAACCCCATAATAACAAGTGTGAGTGTGTAGCCTAATATAATCAAGATAACCGAGTTTATCAGCTATTTCCCATGTTTGCGCTTTAGTCAGATACATTAATGGGGTGATGATGTTAAACGTGTAATCCAAGGCTAAATTCATCGAAACATTCATGGATTTAATAAAGATATCTCGACAATCCGGATAACCACTAAAATCGGTTTCACATACGCCAATAATGATATCTTTAATACCGTGCTGTTTGGCATAACACCCGGCTAACAATAAAAATAGCATATTACGCCCGTCAACAAAGGTATTCGGATAATTCCCTTCTTGAGCTGATTTAATCTCTTGTGAGTCATCAATCAAGGCATTATTAGTCGTTTGTTTAATCACTGAAGTGTCAATGACGGTTTGCTTTACACCAAGATCGTCAGCAATCCATTTGGCTTTTTCAAGCTCAATGGCATGTCTTTGACCATATTGAAAGCTGATTGTTTCAACGTTTTCACGCCCATAATCAGCAATTGCTTGCAGTAGACAAGTGGTCGAATCTTGCCCACCAGAAAATATCACAAGTGCTTTACGATGTTGCATTAAAAATTTCCTGTTAGGATGAAGAGATTAACGATTATCGACTTTTTCAGGATAAAGATCGTGATTAGCTAAACGATTAAGCGCAATTTGTTCCCAGTTAGTGCTGGGTTTACCGTAATTTGCATATGGATCGATTGAAATACCGCCACGAGGTGTAAATTTACCCCAGACTTCAATGTATTTTGGATCCATTAATTTAATCAAATCCTTCATGATGATATTAATACAATCTTCATGATAATCACCGTGATTACGGAAGCTGAATAAATAGAGCTTAAGTGATTTACTTTCGACCATTTTAATATTCGGCACATACGAAATATAAATCGTCGCAAAATCAGGTTGACCTGTGATAGGACAAAGGCTGGTAAATTCCGGGCAATTAAATTTAACAAAATAATCATTACCGGGGTGTTTATTATCAAAGGTTTCTAAAATATTTGGACAATAGTCAGTTGGATAGCGAACAGATTGATCGCCAAGTAGTGTAACGTTACTCATAATTTTCCTTAGTTTTTTTTTGTGGGAGGATTGCGAACCACAGTAAAAAATAAAGCACTAACATTTGTTAGTGCTTCGATAAAACTTTTAATTAGCCTGAATTAGGCCCCTAAATTTTTTTCAACACGTTCTCGAAATTTAATCCCAGGACGAAATGTTACTACACGACGAGCAGTAATGGCAACATTTTCACCAGTTTTTGGATTACGTCCAGGACGAGATTTTTTATCGCGAATAGAAAAATTTCCGAATCCGGATAACTTCACGGTATCGCCTTTTTCTAAGGCGACTCGGATTTCCTCAAAAAATAATTCCACCAAAATTTTGGATTCTTGGCGATCAAGATTAAATTTGTCTGTTAGACGTTCTGCAATATCGGCTTTAGTCAATGTCATAATTATTATTCTCTTAATAATGCTTTAAAACGATCTTGTAAAGCAACAATACAGTTACTTACAATGTGAGTTATATCCTCGTCTTCAAGTGTACGTGCTTTATCTTGCAATATCATGCTGATAGCTAAGCTTTTTTGCCCCTCTTTGATATTTTCACCTTGATACACATCAAACAGATTGACGTTGATTAGCTGCTCACCACCAATATTTTTACATACACTTAAAACATCTGCTGCACAGACATCACTATCAACAATGATAGCTATATCCCGTCTGTTTGCAGGATACTTAGAAACATCTTTTGCTATAGGTACTGTCTTTTTATTAATTTTATCTAAAATAAATTCAAAAACAAGTGTTTTACTATTTAATCCTAATTTCTTTTCGATTTCAGGATGAATAGCCCCCAAATAGCCAACCTGTTCATCATTAACATAAATAGTCGCACTCTGTCCAGGATGTAATGCTGGATGTTGTGACTTTTTAAATTGAACTTGATCGGTCAACCCAGAAAGTGCTAACAACGATTCAACATTACCTTTTAAATCGAAAAAGTCAACCGTACGTTTTTTCATTGCCCAGTGTTCATCATAAAGATTTCCTGTAATAACACCAGCTAATAAAGTTTGCTGACTAATGCCAAATTCACTATTCACATCAGGTACAAATCGCAACCCTGTTTCGAACAATCTGACCCGCTGTTGTTGTCTGTTCTGGTTATAAATAACCGCATTAAGCAAGCCAGTCCATAATGACAAACGCATTACTGACATTTCACTTGATATTGGATTTGGTAATGCTAATGCCATCTGATTTGGGTGTATTAGACTTTGAATTTTAGGATCAACAAAGCTGTATGTTACCGCTTCTTGATAACCCTGATTAACTAATAACTGTTTAAATTTATTTAGCGAAATATTCTTTTCTGGGTTTGAATGCATCATTAATTCAATATTAAGATGTTCATTAGGAATATTGTTATATCCATAAATGCGAGCAATTTCCTCAACCAAATCCTCCTCTATTTGGATATCAAACCGCCAGCTTGGTCCCTTAACTTGCCAGTGATCATCATTAGCTATTACCTCACATCCAAGGCGAGCAAGAATATCAGTGACACGTTGCCCAGCAATATGACACCCAATCAATCGTTCAATCTTTTGTCGAGTCAACGTTATAACTGCGGGTTTCGGTAGAGCATTGTGATCGGTAACATCAGTTATTGGCCCTGCTGAACCACCACAAATCGATAATAATAACTCTGTTGCTCGTTCCATTGCGATATGTTGTAGTGAAGGATCCACGCCTCTCTCATAACGATGCGAAGCATCAGTGTGCAAACCATATTGTCTTGCCTTACCCGCAATGGTAACTGGAGAAAAGAATGCCGCTTCTAATAGCACATTTTTGCTTTCAGGTGACACCCCTGACTCTTTTCCACCAAATATTCCCGCTAATGCTAACGTTTTTTTATCATCAGCAATGACTAATGTATTGTCTTTGATCTCTATTTCATTACCATCTAATAAAATCAGTTTTTCTTGAGGATGAGCATAACGAACCGTAATGCCACCTTCAATTTTATCTAAATCAAAAGCATGCATTGGATGACCAAGTTCAATAAGCACATAATTGGTAATATCAACTACGATATCAATTGAACGAATACCACTTCGACGTAACTTTTCCTTCATCCATAAAGGTGTCGACTTTGTAGCATCTATGTTTTTTATCACCCGAGCCAAATAACGTGGCGCCGCCTCAGGTTCTAGTACTGATACATTAACTTTATCAGCAATAGTAACTTGTGGCTCCACAAATTTTGCAGGTGTAAGACTTACATCATTAATTGATGAAATATCCCTTGCAATACCCATAATGCCAAAACAATCTGACCGATTAGGAGTAACACTGATTTCGATCATTTTATCGTTTAATTGCAAGTATTTCCTAACATCTTCACCCAAGGGTGCATCATCAGGTAATTCAATAATACCACTATGATCATCGGAAATACCCAATTCAGAAAAAGAACATAACATTCCTTCTGAAGGTTCACCACGTAATTTAGCCGCCTTAATTTTAAAATCACCTGGTAACACAGCGCCAATCGTTGCGCAAGCAACCATTAACCCTTGGCGACAATTAGGAGCGCCACAAACAATATTTAGTAATTGCGCTTGACCAATATCAACTTTAGTAACCCTAAGTTTATCAGCGTTAGGATGTTGCTGACATTCAACCACTCGCCCAATCACTACTCCAGAAAAGTCACCAGCGACATTTTCTACATCATCAACTTCTAGACCAGCCATAGTGAGCTGATCACATAATTGTTCACTACTAATTGCTGGATTAACCCATTCACGTAGCCAACTTTCACTAAATTTCATGTTTGGTCCTCCAGTTAATTAAATTGTTTTAAGAAGCGTAAATCATTTTCAAAGAAAGAACGTAAGTCAGTGACGCCATAACGTAACATGGTTAATCGTTCAATCCCCATACCAAACGCAAACCCACTGTATACTTCAGGATCAATACCCACATTACGTAATACATTAGGATGAACCATTCCACATCCTAATACTTCTAGCCATTTGCCATTTTTTGCTTTAATGTCAACTTCAGCGGAAGGTTCAGTAAAAGGGAAATACCCTGGTCTGAACCGAATTTCCATATTATCTTCAAAAAAGCAGTGAAGAAAATCATGCAGTAACCCTTTTAAATGAGTAAAACTGATATTTTTATCAATCAATAAACCTTCCATTTGATGAAACATTGGAGTATGAGTTTGATCATAATCATTACGATATGTTTTCCCTGGTGCTATAATACGAATAGGTGGTTTTTGAGTTTCCATAGTCCGAATCTGTACGGTAGAAGTTTGCGTACGCAGTAAACGATTTGCATCGAACCAAAAGGTATCATGATCAGCCCGAGCAGGATGATGTGCAGGAATATTTAATGCATCAAAATTATGATAGTCATCTTCGATTTCCGGTCCTGTTTCAACAATAAAACCCAATTTACTAAAGAAATCAATTAGACGATTAATCGTTATTGTTACTGGGTGCAACCCACCCAATTCCATTTTACGTCCAGGTAAAGTTACATCAATCGTTTCGTTAGCTAATTTTGCATCTAGTATTGCACGTTCTAACAATGCTTTTTTCTCATTTAAAGCCGTAACAACTTCTTGTTTAGCATCATTTATTTTTTGACCTACAGCGGGCCTTTCTTCTGCAGGGACGTTGCGTAACGAAGCCATTTGCAAAGTAAAATGACCTTTTTTACCCAAATAATCAACGCGTATCTGTTCTATTGCATTAATATCTTGTGCATTGCTAATTGCCAATTTGGCTTTGTCGACCAATTCTATTAATTGAGACATAGCATCCTCTTATTTTATTTGTTAAAAACTTTATTAACTACTAGATGTTTAAATATTCTTTTACGTGATGTAACGAACATTTCAAATAACTATACCAAAAAAAAAGGCCTCTTTACGAGGCCACTTACAATCTATTTTCGTTTTCATTTTGCCTCAAAATGAATTTATTTATAAAGCCAAAAAAGAAACGAAAAAAAACTGTATTCATCATAAATCACATTATTCTGTTTGAAAAACTGAGGTCGAATTATTCGACCTCAGCAAAATTATAACGCTGCTTTCGCTTTTTCGACTAAGGCAGCAAAGGCATTCTTATCAAATACCGCAATATCAGCAAGGATTTTACGATCGATTTCAATAGAAGCTTTCTTCAAACCATTAATAAAACGGCTATAAGATAAACCACATTGACGCGCTGCTGCGTTGATACGAACAATCCATAATTGGCGGAATTGACGTTTACGTTGACGGCGGTCACGATACGCATATTGACCAGCTTTAATGACAGCTTGGAATGCAACACGATATACGCGAGAACGCGCGCCATAATAACCTTTAGCTTGTTTTAAAATCTTCTTGTGACGAGCACGAGCAATAACACCACGTTTAACGCGAGCCATAATATTCTCCTTAAATAATTAAACGTGTGCAACACACGCTTTGACTAAACCTAAATCACCTTTAGAAACCATGGTCAAACCACGAAGATGACGTTTACGTTTAGTCGATTTCTTAGTTAAGATATGACTTTTGTTAGCTTGCTTGTGTTTAAACCCACCTGAAGCTGTTTTTTTGAAGCGTTTTGCTGCGCCTCGTACAGTTTTAATCTTTGGCATATTAATACTTCCACATCCGCATTGTTAATGACATAAAATAGAAGGTGTTATTCTTATTTACATAAGAATATACTTGATAAACCTTACTATTTCTTCTTCGGTGCAAGCACCATAATCATTTGACGCCCTTCAATCTTACTTGGATAAGATTCAACAATCGCCAAATCAACTAAGTCTTCCTTAATGCGATCGAGCATTTCGGTACCTAGCTGCTGGTGAGCCATCTCACGACCACGGAACCGCAGCGTAACTTTGGCTTTATCACCATCTTCAAGAAAGCGTATCAGGCTGCGGAGTTTTACCTGATAATCACCTTCATCTGTACCAGGTCGGAACTTAATTTCCTTAACCTGAACAACTTTTTGCTTTTTCTTCTGCTCTTTTGTTGCCTTGCTTTTTTCATAAAGGAATTTGCCATAATCCATAATACGGCAAACTGGTGGCTCTGCATTGGGACTAATTTCTACAAGATCTAAAGATGCCTCTTCTGCCTGCCTAATCGCTTCTTTTAAACTAACAATTCCGATTTGTTCGCCTTCAACTCCAGTCAATCGGACCTCTTGTGCGGTAATTTCATCATTAATTTTATGTGCACGAGTTGTTTGAATACGTTTTCCAGCTTTAATACCTAAATCCTCCAATCAAATACAATAACAAAACCAGATCATTTTAATCACTGATCTGATTCAAAGAACGAGTACGAATTTCGTTGAGCAGTAATTCTACAACATGTTCGACTGCAAAGCTACCAAGATCTTTACCTTGGCGTGTACGAACTGAAACTTTTCCTGCTTCAAGTTCTTTATCGCCACATACTAACATATATGGTACACGCTTTAGAGTATGTTCACGTATTTTAAAACCTATTTTTTCATTACGCAAATCTGCTTTGGCTCGAATACCGGCATTTTGTAATGTTTCGGTTAATTTTTTAACATAATCTGCTTGATTGTCAGTAATATTGATTACCACAACTTGCGTAGGCGCTAACCATGTTGGAAAGAAACCTGCACAGTTTTCAGTTAAAATACCGATAAACCGTTCCATTGAACCTAAAATTGCCCGATGAATCATAACCGGTACGTGACGATCATTATCTTCACCGACATAACTTGCTTCTAAACGGTCGGGTAACATGAAATCAAGTTGTACAGTACCACATTGCCATGCACGACCGATACAGTCATGAAGGGTAAATTCAATTTTTGGACCATAAAATGCCCCTTCTCCTGGTAAATATTCAAATTCAATACCATTTTCAGTCAAACATTCTGCCAAATCTCTTTCGGCCATATCCCAAATTTCTTCACGACCAATACGCTTTTCCGGGCGTGTAGATAATTTTACCGTAATATCTTTAAATCCAAAGGTGCTGTACATATCATAAACCATTTTGATACAGCTATTAACTTCACCACGAATTTGTTCTTCTGTACAAAAAATATGTGCATCATCTTGGGTAAAACCACGAACACGCATAAGACCATGCAAAGATCCAGATGGTTCATTTCGATGACAACTACCGAATTCAGCCATGCGTAATGGTAAATCACGATATGATTTTAAACCTTGATTAAAAATTTGCACATGGCCTGGGCAGTTCATTGGTTTAATACAGTATTCTCGATTTTCAGATGATGTTGTAAACATAAGATCTTGATAATTTGCCCAATGTCCAGTTTTTTCCCATAGAACACGATCCATCATAAATGGACCTTTCACTTCTTGATATTGGTACTCTTTTAGTTTAAGACGAACAAATACTTCAAGTTCACGGAAAATTGTCCATCCATCGTTATGCCAAAATACCATGCCAGGTGCTTCTTCCTGCATATGATATAAATCCAATTGTTTACCGATACGACGATGGTCACGTTTAGCCGCTTCTTCTAAAAATTGTAAATAGCTATCTAATTGCTTTTTATCAGCCCACGCAGTTCCATAGATACGTTGTAACATTTTATTTTTGCTATCACCACGCCAATAAGCACCAGCAATTTTTTGCAATTTAAAATGGTGACAAAAACGCATATTAGGAACATGTGGCCCACGACACATATCAATATATTCTTCATGATGATAAAGGGCTGGTTTAGCATCCTGTGGTATATTTTCATCCAAAATTGCAATTTTATAAGGCTCTTGTCGTTGCCAAAAGACATCGCGTGCTTGCTGCCAGCTGACTACTTCTTTTTTTACTTCGTAGTTTTTCTTGGCTAACTCTAACATACGTCTTTCTAATGCATCGAGATCTTCCTGAGTAAGGGTATGATCTAAATCAACATCATAGTAAAAACCATTATCTATGGTAGGTCCAATTGCCATTTTGGTATTAGGCCAAAGTTGTTTAATGGCGTGCCCTAATAAATGAGCACATGAATGACGGATAATTTCTAATCCATCTTCATCTTTCGCCGTGATAATAGCAACATTGGCATCGTGTTCAATTAAATCACAGGCATCTTTTCTTTCACCATTTACTCTGCCTGCAATACATGCTTTGGCAAGACCGGCTCCAATACTCTGTGCAATTTCTAATATAGTGACTGCAGATTCATAATGACGTTGGCTTCCGTCAGGAAGAGTTATTACTGGCATGGACATTCCTTAAAACCCTATTAATGTAGTGGTGTACCCTACGACAGTACACTTGCATCAGCTAGGTAAAAAAATTAATTCAAAATGGGATACAAATTTTATGGTCGCGAATTATATCATTTATTATTTTGCTTTAAAATACTTCATAATTTTTTAACAAGCACTTTTTGAAAGTAAAAAATATGAAGATAAAAATGTTACGTCAGTAAAAAATCAAAAGAGTAAAAATAATGTAAGAACTAAGTTAATATAGATATTCATTATTTAATAAAAACCAATGTGATAAACTATAAAATAATTTAGCTATCTACCGTCTAACTGAAAATTAGATGCTTTACATTTTTTGATTTGACAATATGTATACCTTCGAGTATTTTCAAAAAAGAAAACTTTTTACATAAATTAGATAAAAATAGCGATATAATTTTAATACTTAATCGAAAACTTTAAATAAATTTGAACACTTTAACGTTCAAGGATAGAATAAGATGAATAAAAAGACTGTTCTTTTGGGTTGCCTTTTTGTCTGCCATTATGCAATAGGTAATGATAATGTTACTAGCGTCGTAGATTCATTTCTTAATTGTGATAATAGTTTTTTTCATCAATTAAAAGATAATATTGAAGACATTTCACCTTACAGTGATCTGACTATAAAAGATGATATAGCTTACATTCCAGTCAGCGATGTATCATCAACAAATGATCATGAATATAGGTTCAAAGAACCAATTAAATATCGTGGTTTGGAATTAGCGGGTTATCAAAACATTTATATTAACACCAATTTGTTAGGTAAATATTATTATTGGGGATTCACTGTGAATAACTCGATTAAAGAAATACAGGGTCGTTTACCACAATTATCATGGCAACCTTTTAACGAAATGACTGCCGTTGCTAATTCAAGGATCTATGATAGCAAAAATCATGATAAAGGCTGGCAGAATAACCCGTATATTTTTGATGGTGTCGTACCGCGTGCTAACACCATTGAAAAATCAATTTATCTTGAAAAAATTGACGATAATCACGCCATGTTACTGTGTTCATTACAAGGTGATATCGATAAAAATACCCTTTACTTAATTCATCCTGATATGAAATATATTGACCAAGAGTTGGCTGATAAGCGCGAATCTAAAATAAAAGCATTACAAGAACAACAAACGGAACACGCTATTCCAACACAAAAACAAAGTGATGATGTCAAAATTAGTAGGGACTAAAATGAAAAAAAAACCTAATTACCTTATTCAAATACTTGTTACCTTATCAATTTTATGTGCATCAAATACTGCTTTTGCTGGTGACATTGACACAAATGAGAAAATTAGAAGTCTTGATGATCCAAGAGTTCCGTCACGTTATCTACCGCTAGAAAAGATGAATATTTCTGATTATGTTGGTTATAGCTTTGTTGATCGTACCAGCGTTAAACTTCATCCTTATAATCCTTTAATTCGTACTTATGTACGAATAATTAATTATTCACGGGCATTATCGCAAGATAAAGAAGATAGTGAACAAGGATTTTCCTATCGTTCTCAAGTCATTCATGAATATGTAAATTGCGATAAAAAGGAATATGCTAGAGGATTAATCCAATTTTATGAAAACTATTTTGGTGAAGGTCAACTTGAAGATAGTAATAATACGCCAAAACGTTTAATAGCAACATTTCCAAAAACCAAAGCACGTCAAAATTTACAAGTGATCTGTTCTTTGCCGTTGAATAATTAAAATAACTATAGAAGCGCACGATTGCGCTTTTATAGTTATTTAACTAATCATTCTAAACATCGCTAAATGCTAATTTTGCTAAAATACCGATAAAGTATCTCCGTTTTTTGTTTCAAAATACGATCAATGTTAAAATAAATGAAAAACAACTACTTTGGAAGTGATTATGAATATTAAACAATTTCACCAATTAGCAGAAGCGCTATTTGCTGAAGTGGAACAACAAATTGATACTTTTGCCGAAAAGTATGATACTGATATTGATTTAGAAAGTCATGGTAATGTTGTGACAATCACCTTTGAAAATCAGAGCAAAATTATTATTAATACTCAAGAACCGCTATTACAGATTTGGATGGCAACACGACGACAAGGATATCACTTTGACTATAAAGATAACACCTGGTTCTGTAATCGAAGTCATCAATCATTCAAGCAGCTTTTTACTCAAGCAGTAATAGAACAAATGGAACACTGATTGACAATCAGGGCGCAATACAATGCGCCTTGTTTGTTAGACCTAATGTCAATCATTTAGCTGTCTTATCGCTTCGTGATAAACCAACAATACCAGAGCGAACCATTTCAATCACATCACATGTTTCACGAATAGCTGCTAAAAAAGATGCTAATTTTTCACTGGTACCAACTAACTGAACTATATATTGCGTCGCTTTTACATCCACAATAGAACCACGAAAAATGTCAACACAACGCTTCACTTCTTCTCTTGCTTGAGAACTTTTGGCGGCAATTTTAATCAACATAATTTCACGTTCAACATGAGGGCCTTCAGTCAAATCATAAACCCGATAAACATCAACCAATTTATGAAGTTGTTTTTGAATTTGCTCTATCACATGTGCATCACCACTGGTTCGAATCGTCATACGGGACATAGTAGGATCTTCAGTCGGTGCAACCGTAACACTCTCAATATTAAAACCTCGTTGCGAAAATAATCCAATCACTCGTGATAATGCGCCGGGTTCGTTCTCAATTAAAATCGATAATATATAACGCATTATGTTCTCTCCGTTTTACTTAACCACATTTCATTCATTGCTCCGCCACGAATTTGCATCGGATAAACATGCTCTGTAGCATCAGTCATAACATCAACAAAGACAAGTTTATCTCTAATTGATAATGCTTTTTTTAGCATTGGTTCGAGTTCACTACGTTTTTTAATTGAAATTCCAACATGACCATATGCTTCAGCAATCTTCGCAAAATCTGGAAGTGATTCCATATAAGAGCTTGAATGGCGTCCTGCATAAATCATATCTTGCCATTGCTTAACCATCCCTAAGAATCGATTGTTTAAGTTAAGAATCAAAATAGGTAAATCATATTGCAAAGCGGTAGAAAGTTCTTGGATATTCATCTGGATACTTCCATCACCGGTGATACAGACAACACGCTGTTCTGGAAAAGCTAACTTAATCCCCAAAGCAGCCGGAAAACCAAAGCCCATGGTACCTAAACCACCTGAGGTAATAAAGTGGCGTGGTTTGTCAAATGGATAATAAAGTGCGGTAAACATTTGGTGCTGACCGACATCCGTTGCAATATAAGCTTCACCTTTGGTCAATTTATATAACATTTCTACCGCTGCTTGAGGTTTAATTAATTCTCCCTCGTTACTATAAGCTAAGCAATGCTTAGCGCGCCAATGTTCAATTTGCTTCCACCAATTAACTAACGCATCCAAATCAAGATGACTTTGTTCATCATCCAATTGTTCAAGCATACTATTAATAACAAATCTGGCATCACCGACGACCGGCACACTTGCCATCACGGTTTTAGAAATTGAGGTTGGATCAATATCCACATGGACGATTTTGGCATCGGGACAATATTTAACGAGATTGTTGGTTGTACGATCATCAAATCGCACGCCAATGGCTAATATTACATCCGCGTAATGCATTGCCATATTCGCTTCATATACGCCATGCATTCCCAGCATACCTAAATTTTGCTTATGCGTTCCAGGAAAAGCACTAATTCCCATAAGCGTTGTGGTAACAGGTAAATTTAATTTTTCGGCTAGCATTTTTACCGCGGCTTCGGCATTGGCCGATATAATTCCACCACCAATATATAAAACCGGTTTTTTAGCGGATAATAGCACTTTTAGTGCTTTTTTAATTTGCCCCTTATGACCTTGCATCGTTGGGTTATATGAACGCATTGTGACAGATTGTGGATAGCTATAATTATATTTTACAGCAGGATTCATCACATCTTTTGGTAGATCAATAACAACTGGTCCAGGGCGCCCAGTCGAAGCAATATAGAATGCTTTTTTAATGGTTTCAGGAATATCTTCAGAACGTTTAATAAAAAAACTATGTTTAACAACCGGACGAGTGATTCCAATCATATCACACTCTTGGAACGCATCATTACCAATTAAATGGCTTGGTACCTGACCTGAAATAACAACCATAGGGATCGAATCCATATAAGCGGTAGCTATGCCGGTAATAGTATTCGTTGCACCAGGTCCTGAGGTCACTAGCACAACACCTACATCACCGGTTGCTCTTGCATAACCATCAGCCATATGCACCGCGGCTTGTTCATGTCTAACTAACACATGCTCAATACCACCAAGCGTATGAAGTGCATCGTAAATATCTAACACACTTCCACCGGGATAACCAAATATTTGTTTTACTCCTTGATCCACCAAAGATTGAACAACCATCTCTGCGCCTGACAATTTTGCCATGCAAGCCTCCAATAAGATTTTAAAATGTGATCATCTTTATTCATTATTTATCCATAGATTATAATGATTAAATTATAATTGTTAAGTAAATATCCCTGAGTTTATATAAGATAATAAAAGGTTTTTCGATGTAAAATTAAATTAAGATACATTTATCATCCCATAAGGGAATTGATATTACCTTAACAATCTAACAAATAAAAACATTCGCAATCTCGATTTTAACTCATATAGATAAGAAAGTGCTGCTATAATGGCAATAATAGAGTATATTTAAGGAATAATATGCAGATTTGGATTGATGCCGACGCTTGCCCTAACCCGATCAAAACGATCATTTGTCGGGTAGCTATTCGTAGACAAATCTTTACTATTTTTGTTGCTAATCAATGGTTAACTTTACCCAAATCTGCCTACATTAAGATGCAGCAAGTCGCTAAAGGTTATGACATTGCGGATCTCGTTATCGTTGAACATGTACAACCTAATGATCTTGTTATTACTGCCGATATTCCCTTAGCTGCCGAAGTATTAAATAAGCAGGCTAAAGTATTAACACCACGCGGACAAAACTATACACTTGATACCATCAAGGAAATTTTAACTATGCGTGATTTTATGGAAACCATGCGAGCAAGTGGCATTCAAACTGGTGGTCAAGCACCATTTTCTAGTAAAGACCGTGAAAATTTTGCAAATCAATTAAATAAATTTATTTCTTAACCGAATAAGGAGAATAAGCTTGATTACTATATATGGAATTAAAAACTGCGATACCATGAAAAAAGCCTTTAAATGGTTAGATGAACACGCCATTACTTATCAATTTCACAATTACAAAACGGATGGACTCAGCCGTAAACAGTTGCAATCATTTTGCAATTTAATCGGTTGGCAGACAATACTTAATCAAAAAAGCACGACTTGGCGTAAGCTCGATGAAGCGATTAAAACACGTATAATAAATGAAGAAACCGCTCAGGAGCTGATTTTACAAAATTTATCAATCATTAAACGCCCTATTATTATCATGGGAAATAAAGCATTAGCCGGTTTTTCGGCCGATTTATATCAACAATTTTTTGAGAACTAATCTTATGTCTGATGATGTCATAGCACTCACTAAACAATTAATTGAACAAAAATCTATAAGCCCCGATGATAAAGCTTGTCAAAACATTATTATCGAACGATTAAAATCCCTCGGGTTTATTATTGAAACATTGAATATCAATCAAACAAAAAATCTCTGGGCATATCATGGTGAAGGCGAAACGATTATGTTTGCCGGTCATACCGATGTCGTACCAGCTGGTGATGAATCAAAATGGCGTTTTCCACCATTTAAACCGACCATTGACCAACAAGGCAATTTATACGGAAGAGGTGCAGCTGATATGAAAAGTGGCGTTGCTGCAATGATCTGTGCCGTTGAAGAGTATATAAAGCAGTATCCACATCATCAAGGTCGAATTGCATTTTTATTGACATCTGATGAAGAAGCAGAAGCTACTGATGGTACTATCAAAGTAGTTGAAACACTGATTAAGCGTCAAGAGCAGGTGCATTATTGTATTGTTGGTGAACCTTCCAGTGAAAAAATTGTAGGCGATCAAATCAAAAATGGACGACGAGGTTCACTTACTGCTAATCTTACCATTCATGGCATTCAAGGTCATGTTGCTTATCCACAGCTAGCAGAAAACCCAATACACCGTTTTGCTCCTGCATTAAACCAACTTGTTAATACGATTTGGGATAACGGTAATATCTATTTCCCGCCGACATCGATGCAAATCGCTAACATCAATGGTGGTACCGGGGCTGAAAATGTGATTCCGGGCGATCTAAAAGTGCAATTTAATTTTCGTTTTAGCAGTGAATTAACTGATGAAAAAATAAAACATCAAGTTGAAACTATTCTTAATCAACACCAATTGAACTATACTTTAAACTGGCGTTTATCTGGTCATCCTTTTTTAACGCCACAGGGTAAATTAACAGAAATTGCTTGTCAGGCAATTAAAAAAGTAATGCATATTGACAGTCAGCTATCAACTACTGGTGGTACATCTGACGGTAGATTCATTGCCAAAATGGGTTGCCAAATTATTGAACTTGGTGTTACCAATGCAACTATCCATAAAGTAAATGAACATGTATCATGTGATGATATTGTTAATTTAAAAAATATTTACCACGAAATTTTAATTCAACTTTTGGGTCACTAAATATTATGGAATGGCTAGAAAATTACTGGTGGTTAATTCTTATATTCTTAGCGGGGATTTTTATCAACACGATTAAAGATTTGCAAAAAACATCATTCAAAGATTATTTAAAAAACAAAAATATAAAACCTATTCCTTACGATGATGATTCACCAACTGAAAAGACATCTTCAAACAAAAAGTTGGATGATAATAATCAATAACTTTACTTTCAGCGAAATTGAAATATCTTGCATTACTTCATGAAACATAATAAATCATGATAATGACAATTTCGCTGATTATTTTATATAAATTCATACCTTAAACATAACACTTTAAATTAACTTAAAATAAAATTAACGCACTACAAATCCAACTCCTAATGGGGGTTCAATCATGCATTATTATTGGTGTTATTTTATCTTTAAAATATGCTTATATTTTTCCCAATCATTTATTGGGAAATTTCGCCAATTTTATTTAATAGCGTAGAAATACGTTCTTGCCAAAGATTTTGTTCTTGTTTTAGCTTTTCATTTTCAGCTTGTAATTTTTTCATTTCTTCAGCTTCGTCATTGATCAATTGCTCTAAATCATTGTTTTTTTGCTTATAAATATCAATCTCATCTTGCAAGGTTTTTATGGTATTAACGGTATGCTGAATTCTAGCTTCTAATTGGTTTAGTATTTCTAAAGACATATTGATCCTCAACAATAATATTTGTGTATAATGAGCACCATTATAACCAATTCCTTTTAAATCTACACTTATTAAAAATCAATTAATGGAGAATTTTTATGCGTAAACCACTTGTTATGGGTAACTGGAAACTCAACGGCAGTAAACAAATGGCTTTAGATCTCGTTACAGGGCTAAAAAAAGAACTTGCTGGTGTTGAAGGATGTGATGTTGCAATTGCTCCTCCAGTTGTTTATTTAGATTATGTACAAACACTATTAGATGATTCAAAATTCATTCTTGGTGCGCAAAATGTTGATACTCACTTATCGGGTGCTTATACTGGTGATATATCAGCTGCTATGCTTAAAGAAGTTGGCGTAACTCATGTGATTATTGGTCACTCAGAACGCCGTACTTATCATAAAGAATCCGATCAATTTATCGCGCAAAAATTTGCTGTATTAAAAGAGAATAATTTGACTCCAGTTTTATGTATTGGTGAAACAGAAGCTGAAAATGAAGCGGGTCAAACAGAATCTGTTTGTGCTAAACAAATTGATGCTATTATTAACCTACTTGGCGTAAAAGCGTTTGATAATGCAGTGATTGCTTATGAACCAATCTGGGCAATTGGTACTGGCAAATCGGCAACACCTGCGCAAGCACAAGCTGTTCACAAATTTATTCGTGAGCATATTGCTAAACTTGATGCAGATGTAGCGAAAAAAGTCATTATCCAATATGGCGGATCTGTAAATGATAAAAACGCTGCTGAACTTTTCACTCAACCAGATATTGATGGTGCATTAGTCGGAGGAGCTTCACTAAAAGCGGACGCGTTTGCCGTGATCGTTAAAGCTGCCGCGAAAGCGAAAAAATAAATCCTTTCTATGAAATAAAGCAGTAAATAAAATTATTTACTGCTTTATCCATTCTTCAGTACTTTAGTAAGGTGTAAAATAGATTGATAATAGATAATTAATTAAGCTAGCGAAAGTAATCTATTTTACAGAGAAATAAAAAATTTAGAAAAATAGTGCAACCACTATTTTTTATATCGACTTGGCCAGATTTTTTCTAGAGGAACATTTAAATACTCAGAAATAATTTTTTCATATTTTGGACAATGACGATATAGTGCATTTCTTAAGGTATCAGCTTGTAAACCATTTGAACGAGACAATTCACGCAAACTTCCACCTCTAATTTTGATTTCCCCAACAACTCTTGAAGGTAACCAATCTTGATCTTGTACTCCCATTATGAGATCCTCTTATTGTGTATATAGATATAGTTATGATTATCGTTGTAAAATATTAACTATGTATGAATATAAATCGAGTCCAAAGAATACCACACAAAAAAACGAATTTAAACAAAAAAATACACTTTTTTACATAAAAAAGCACAAATAAACTTATACAAGATGGATGAAAAATGAGTGAAAATATAAAAATAACATCGTTTGGTCATGAAAAGAAGAGGCTTTTAGAAGACACTGGAGTTATTGAATTTAAGAATAGACTCTCACTTGCTCAAGAAGGGATGTCTGGTAATGCTTTCGCCAAAAAGGTGGGGATGTCTGAAGCAGTAATTCGAGATTACCTTTCAGGTAAAACCTATCCTTCATTAAATCGATTAGCACAAATTGCCAAAAGCTGTAATGTACCAATTGAATGGTTAGCCACAGGAAAAGGTGAATGTCGCCTATTAATGGATGAACAAACAACTAAAATCATCTCTATTCCTGTTTATCCTTTTCCTAAAAATTCAACCAATAAAGCAGGACCTCATAATATTAGATATCAAGTTATGAATAGAATGCCATTTGATTTGAGATGTATTAAATCGCATGATTTTAATCCAAATGACCTTTATTTTTATTGGGCAAAAGGTGATGCAATGGTTCCCACTATTAACAATAATGACACGATTATTATAGATACAGGTAATACGGAATTGTTTGATGGTTATCTGTATATCATTGAATATGGTGATGCATTGAGTGTAAAAAGAATACAAAATCATGGAAAATATTTCTTACTGATATCCGATAACGACAAATATCAGTCAATTCAAATCGATAAAACTAATAGCGAGCAAGAATTAAAAATTATCGGAAAGGTCATTGCTATTTTAAAAGATCTTTCATGACCTTCTTAAAAAAGTGAAAAATTACTAGCATTTTTAACAACATATGTTATATGTTGACCTACAAAAATTACAATGCTATTGGGCGGAACGATACCGCCAAATAGTTTTGATCAAATTTTAATAAATATATACGATTATATTAATTTGACTTTTTTACAACATAAAATACAGCTATTAAATCATTCATGCTAAAATCGTTAGAAATTTTTTATCGGTATTTTTATTAAATTATTTATGTCATTAGATAAAACTAGTAATATTATGAATTCAAAGATTAGAGTTATTGTTGGAATGTCTGGCGGTGTTGATTCTTCGGTTTCAGCCTATTTACTGCAACAGCAAGGTTATGATGTTGTAGGGTTATTTATGAAAAACTGGGAAGAAGATGATAATGAAGAATACTGTTCAGCAGCATCCGATCTGGCGGATGCACAAGCTGTTTGTGATAAATTAGGTATAAAACTGCTCACAATTAATTTCGCTGCAGAATATTGGGATAATGTCTTTGAACATTTCTTAGCTGAATATCGCGCAGGGCGCACACCTAATCCAGACATTTTATGTAATAAAGAGATTAAATTTAAAGCATTCCTTGACTACGCAGCTGAAGATCTTGGTGCTGATTATATCGCAACGGGTCATTATGTACGTAAAAGAGAACAAAATGGCAAGGTCGAACTGCTTAGAGGATTAGATAAAAATAAAGATCAAAGTTATTTCCTATATACCTTGAGTGAAACGCAAATTAGTAAATCATTATTTCCAGTAGGTGAACTGGAAAAACCGCAGGTCAGAAAAATTGCCGAACAACTTGATTTAGTTACTGCAACCAAAAAAGATTCCACAGGTATTTGTTTTATCGGTGAACGAAAGTTTCGTGATTTTCTAGCACGTTATCTGCCAGCACAATCAGGTTTTATTCGAACCGTTGATGGCGAAGTCATTGGTGAACATCAAGGTCTGATGTATCATACATTAGGGCAAAGAAAGGGATTAGGCATTGGTGGTTTAAAAAATGCTGACGAAACACCTTGGTATGTGGTCGATAAAGATATCGCCCATAATGAATTGATTGTAGCCCAGGGGCATGATCATCCTGCACTTTTTTCCGGAGGCTTAATTGCCGGACAACTGCATTGGGTAGATCGGCAACCACTGACAACAAGCTTACGTTGCACAGTAAAAACCCGTTATCGTCAACAAGATATTCCTTGTCAGATCAACCCTATTAATGAGCAGCAAATAGAAGTTATATTTGATGAGCCTGTTGCTGCCGTGACCCCAGGACAATCGGCTGTGTTTTATTCGAATGAGGTCTGCTTAGGTGGGGGGATTATTGAAGAAAGAATATTACGTCAAGGTGAAATGCTTCGCTAACTAACAATAAAAAATTATAAAGAGAAAACCATGGCTGATAAATATCATCATATTACTATCGCATTAGCTGGCATCTGTCAAAGTGCATTGTTAGTACCACAATTGGCTAACACTGGCCAATGTAATGCCCATTTATATAACACTTCGTTGAAAAGTATTTTAAATACTTCGCCCACAAGCACAGAAGAGGTATTTGATGGCTTGGCTAATATTCGCGATGGCCTAGAATTCTTAATCCAATTATTATCGAGTAATCAGCAAGATAAAGAAAAGTTTGAAGTAATGGACTATATTTTTAGTACATTACGTATCGCTGTTAAATTGTTAAAAAAAATCAATGAACTTGAGCAAATTTCTCAACGCTTACAACGGATAAAATCACTTTACGGCCACGAACTTGACAATGAACATCAAGCACAGCACGATCAATTATCCTATTCATTAGCTGGTATATATACAGATATCATTAGTCCGTTAACCACAAAAATTCGAGTAAAAGGTAAAATTGAATATTTACAAAACTCTTTAATCCAGGCAAAAGTTCGTAGTGCGCTTTTTGGTTGTGTTAGAGCGGCTGTATTATGGTATCAAGTCGGTGGTAATCGGTGGCATTTCTTATTTGCTAGAAAAAAGATCATCAATACAGCCAAGGTTCTTTTGCAACAATAAAACTAATTTTCAAAATAATTCAAATTAACATGATTAATTTGACTAAAATGGAGCAAACCAATGGAATTATCCGCATTAACTTCTCTCTCTCCTATTGATGGTCGTTATAGTGACAAAATTCAAGAACTAAGACCAATCTTTAGTGAATATGGTTTACTTAAATATCGCGTACAAGTTGAAATAAGATGGTTACAAAAATTATCCGCATGTGAAGCAATCAAAGAAGTTTTAGCTTTTGATGAGCAGACCAATCATTTACTTAATTCCATTATTGCTAACTTTAGTGAAGAAGATGCGCAACGAATTAAGGATATTGAAAAAACGACTAATCATGATGTTAAAGCGGTTGAATATTTCTTGAAAGAAAAAATTGAGGGCAATCAAACATTAGAGGCTGTATCGGAATTTATTCATTTTGCCTGTACATCAGAGGACATTAACAATCTTTCCTATGCACTCATGCTTAAGACAGCACGTAAAGAGATTATTGAACCTTACTGGACAAAATTGATCGATGAGTTAAAAATCAAAGCAGCTTTATATCAATCGATTCCTTTATTATCTCGCACCCATGGCCAGCCAGCCACTCCATCAACCATCGGCAAAGAATTTGCCAACGTTGTATATCGTTTACAACGCCAATTAAAGCAACTCAAGGCTGTCGAAATTTTAGGTAAAATCAATGGTGCTACGGGAAATTACAATGCACATATGGTGGCCTACCCTGAAATTGATTGGCATCAATTCAGTGAACAATTTGTTACTTCATTAGGTTTAATCTGGAATCCATACACCACGCAGATAGAACCGCATGATTATATTGCTGAATTCTTTGATTGCATTGCACGTTTTAATACCATCATTATTGATCTTGATCGCGATATTTGGGGTTATATTGCATTAAATCATTTTAAACAGAAAACCGTTGCCGGCGAAATAGGTTCATCGACTATGCCACACAAAGTAAATCCAATTGACTTTGAAAATTCTGAAGGCAATTTGGGGTTAGCCAACGCGATCATGCAACATTTAGCGAGTAAACTACCTATTTCACGCTGGCAACGAGATTTAACAGACTCAACCGTATTACGTAACCTCGGAGTTGGTTTGGGCTATTCATTGATTGCCTATCAATCAACCTTAAAGGGACTAAATAAACTCGAAGTCAACCAAGCACATTTATTAGCTGAACTTGATTATAACTGGGAAGTACTTGCTGAACCAATTCAAACGGTAATGCGTCGTTATGGGATTGAAAAGCCTTATGAAAAACTCAAAGAGCTTACCCGTGGTAAACGTGTTGATGCATTAGGTATGCAACAATTTATTGATACTTTGCCATTACCTGAATATGAAAAGCGACGTTTAAAACAACTTACACCAGCTAACTATATCGGTTATGCGGAAGAAATGGTAAATAAGATTTAACTCAGTAAAATCTACTCTCTGACCATGAAAACTAATGGTCTGATGAGATATAAATTATGTCAAAAATATTATGGAAGTTATCCTGTAACGCTATAAAGGATATGTTAAATTTTAGTCGTTCGAGAAGGAAATTTTGTGCCGCATCATACTATTAAAATAGCCACCCGCAAGAGCCCATTAGCACTATGGCAAGCCAATTATGTGAAAGCACAATTGATGAATCATCACCCTGGTATAGCAGTCGAATTAATTCCGATGGTGACTCAAGGTGATGTATTACTTGACAGTCCACTTGCAAAAATTGGCGGTAAAGGACTGTTCGTTAAACAACTCGAGCTTGCGTTATTAAATGGTGAAGCAGATATTGCGGTTCATTCTATTAAAGATATTCCGGCTGAATTGCCTTATGGTTTAGTGTTAACGACAATTTGTCAACGAGACGAAGTAAGAGATGCCTTGGTATCAAATTGTTATCAGCATCTTGATGAATTACCACCAGGAGCAACCATTGGAACTTCAAGTTTACGTCGACAATGTCAGCTCAAAGCACGCTATCCACACTTAAAAATCAAAGATTTAAGAGGTAATGTGGGAACACGACTAGCTAAATTGGATAATCTCGAATATGATGCTATAGTACTTGCAGCAGTTGGCTTAAAACGCCTTAATTTAACCGAACGAATTAAACAATACATACCTATTGAATTAATGATGCCAGCCGTTGGACAAGGCGCTATCGGTATTGAAACACGCGTAAATGATAAGCGTATAACATCACTTCTTAACCCCCTAGATGATGAGGATACACGCTATCAAATTATTGCTGAACGTTCTATGAATTTTCATCTTCAAGGTGGTTGTCAGGTACCAATTGCTGCTCACTCAAAACTAAACGGTGATCAACTTGAATTACATGGGTTAGTTGGAAGTTTAGACGGTGATCAAATGATATTAGCACATGTTGTTGGCAAAAAACGGCAAGCACAAGATTTAGGCATGACATTAGCACAGCAATTACTTAAACGCGGCGCTAGCAAGCTGCTTAGAACGAATTAATCAGATAATATTCATGATTATCATATCAGGAAATATATGATTATTATTACGCGTCCCTCACCATACGGTGAATCATTAATGGCCCTCTGTCAGGCAAAGGGTTTTGTTGCCCAACATTTACCCTTGTTTAACATCACCGCAGCAATTGATGCAAAAACGCTACAAAATCATCTTAATACCTTAAAAGCAGATGATGTAGTGATTGTCACTTCTTCACAAGTTATTGAAATGATTAATCAATACCAAACAACGATTAAATTTCCGCCCCACATTCGCTATTGTGCGGTAGGTAAGCAAACTGCAACTCGCTTTAGCCTGTTAACTCAGCAAATCGTCGAATCACCGTCAACTGACGAAAGCAGTGAAGGATTATTCGAGTTTTTAACTATGCAACCAAGACCCCTACTTCGACAAAAAATACTTATTTTATGTGGCACCAATGGGCGTACTTTGCTCAAAGATCGTTTATCATTGCTAGTAACAAATGTTGAAAATATATATATTTATCATAAAGATAGAATAATACACCCCATTACTGTACTTGACGACTACATCGATACATTGTCTAATATTAACATTTTGGTAGTAACGAGCGTGGCACATTTGTTAGAGATCGAAAAATATTGTTTTGAAAAACAAAAACAGCAATTAATATTAATTGTCAGCAGCATGCGAATTAAACAATTCGCAAAAACACTAGGATGGAATAAAATTCACTTAGCGCAAAATGCCAACAATCAAAATTTGTTGAGCGCGATTTCCACTCTACATCATAATGTAACAATGGCAAACTCTTTAGGTTAAATGTTATTATGGTAAAAAACAAAATCTCATCGTCAAAGATATATTTGGTTAGTGCTAATGCAACACTTTCGAATATCAGTACCGTCATTAACACAAAATTAAATCATGCCGAACCAATGCAACCATCCATTATAGAGCAGCAAGATATGAAGAAACCAACTCGACAAACTGATGCCGATATACCGGCAGATAAAAATAGTGATAACTCATTACCTAAACAACAGACAAGCCAACCAAAGCAAAGAACGACCATCAAAACACCTATCTCTAAACTGTCACTTGTCGCTATCGGTTTAACGCTTGGTTTAGGTGGTTTTCTCTATTACCATGCTCATGAACAAGCTAAACAACAAACACAAACTATTGAACAATTACAATTAAAATTATCTTCTTTAGAACAATCCATATCCCAATCGCTCCTTGATTTTGTAAATCATAAATTAGCAAGTTTAACTGAACAACAAAATCAGCAACTAAATGAACTGACTCAAAAAGTTGATCAGCAACTAACTACGCAAGCACAATCACAACAAAAATTTATGTCCCAAATTAGTAACACCGTGCAAGTTGCGGAACAAAACATTGAGCATTTAAATGAACGTATTGCGGCATTATCAACCTCAGATAATAATATTTGGCTTATTTCACAAGCTAACTATTACGTCAATTTAGCCGGCCGAAAAATATGGAATGATCAAGACTATACCACAGCTCGTCTATTACTTAAAAATGCCGATATGAGTCTTGCCCAAGCCAATGATCCAAGTTTATTGCCAGCCAGACAAGCAATAAACCAAGATATTGCCTCATTGGCGACAATTAGTTTTACCGATCTTGATGGGATTGTGCTTAAATTGATGAATCTAACTAACACGATCAACCAATTGCCATTAGTCGATCACTATCACAATATTGAAATGACAGCAGATAATAATGAAATTTCAGTGACTTCTCAACATAATGCTAACGATACGAGTATTTCCTTTTCGATTGCTGATTGGTATCAGAATTTAGTTAAAAGTTCACAATCTTTTTTCAATAAATTTATTCAAGTGGAAAAATACGATAGTTTCAATGAGTGTATTACTAATGCTGGTCAAGATAAAGAATTGCTTAATCAATGCCAAGAGCACAATGCTATTCTCCTGCCAGAACAAGCGCCCTATTTAAGAGAAAATATTAAATTAAGATTATTAATTGCAGCGCAAGCCGTTCCTCGACATCAAGAAACAATCTATCAACATGCATTGAATGATGCAATAAAATGGACAAATATCTACTTTGATAAAAATGCTAGCGCGGTACAAGCATTCTCTTATGAACTTAAATCATTACAACAACAAACCATCAGTAATGAAAATGTCCCTCAGCAGCTTGCTAGTTATAATGAATTGAACAAATTGATGCAAGTACGTGTTCGTGCAATGTTAGCAAATTAGGAGACAGCGATGTTACGTATATTGATTATTTTTTTAGTACTCATTGCTGGTATCATTGTTGGTCCGTTATTGGCTAATCATCAAGGCTCAGTGTTATTCCAAGTAGCCGGCTATCGCATTTCAACGAGCCTAACGGCTTTTGTTATTATCGAAATAATATTCTGTGTGTTACTTTATGTGTTTTTTGTCATCTTAAGAACACTTGTTACTTCACACACATTGTTTAGTGAATGGGTAAATATAAGTTCACGAAAAAAAGCCATAAAACGCTTTGAACAAGCCCAAGGTTATTTATTAGCGGGTGAAGACGATAAGGCCCTTAAATTGCTAGAAAAAAGTGCGAAATGTAAACAAAATCGAGTCTTATCACATCTACAAGCTGCACAAATTGAAATTAATCATGATCAGTTAAAGTCAGCAAACAATCATTTAGAACAAATTAAACAACCTTGTCCACCTGAATATCAATTTGCTTTTCATTTAGTACAATTAAAATTGCAACTAAAATCACAACTATATGAGTCAGCAAAAGAGAATGTTGAAAAACTATTAGATGAAAACCCTCGAAACAGAGAAGTACTTCGCTTAGCTTATTTATTATTCAATGAATGTGCTGACTATCAAGCTTTAATAGAAATATTACCTTCAATGTATAAAGCAAATGCTTATACAACAGAGCAACTTGATAAAATAAAACATGTCGCTTATACAGCAAGAATCAAACAGTTGCTTGCCAAAAATAACGCCATTGAATTAAAAAGTTGGTGGAATGAACAACCTAAAGCAATCCGCCATAACAATGAATATAAATTGTTAATTGAAGGCAATGATAATTAGGTATCTGATTTAGGAATCAATTGTTAACTAATAATTATAGATATGATTACAAAAGCGTTGTCATAATAACTGACAGCGCTTTTTTATTCTTGAATAATATGATTTTCCCAATGAATCACATCTTTTTCATAAACGACACGATTGCGAATTGATATTCTTTTTTTATGCATCATTTTCTTATTACCTGTTATTAGGGGATGCCATTCAGGTAGCGTCTGAAATTCCTCAAAGTAGCGATAAGCACAGGTTTTAGGTAACCATTCAATTGTCAGCAGATTTTCTCTGGTGAGCTTTATACAATCAGGCTCGTAACGAAAGCGATCATGATAATGACGACACATCCCCGTACGACTATCAAGTTGATTACAGGCCACATTAGTGTAAAGAATTTGATTTGTGTCTTCATCAATCAATTTATTTAGGCAACAACGACCACAACCATCACATAACAGTTCCCATTCCTCATCAGTGAGTTGTGCCAGTGTTTTATTTTGCCAAAATGCATTCATATTATTGCTTACCGACTCTTGTATTTAGATTGCCGCCGACTAAACTATCGGCTATCATCCCCACATTAATGGCAAAGTGATAAGATCGATTCCAGTGCATAAGTGTTTTAAAATTGTTGAACACTAAATAACCTTCTAGACTATCGGCATCAGGAATAATTAGCCATGCTTTTGTCTGATTATTCGTTATCATTTTAACATTATCAATAGTAATTCCATTTTTTAACCAATCATCAATAGATTTAGCTTTGTCATTATCTAAACCGACTTGCGCAAGATCAAAATTGTCAGGCAATTTAACTTTTACCCCCCAACCTTCTTTTTCATTCCAACCAATCGTAGCAAGATAATTACCAATCGAAGCAAAAATATCCGATAGATTATTCCAAATATCGATTTTACCATCGCCATCACCATCTAACCCAAAGGCTAAATAAGATGAAGGCATAAATTGATTTTGCCCCATTGCCCCCGCCCATGAACCTTTGAATTCATTTTTTTGGATATGTCCATTTTGTAAAATGGTTAAAGCGGCAATTAACTCTTTGAGAAAAAACGGTTCTCGTCTACCCTCAAAAGCTAAGGTAGATAGAGCCGATACGATATCTTCCTTCCCCTGATATTTACCATAACCACTTTCTACCCCCCATAAGGCTAAAATATAGGGTTGCGGTATATTGGTTAACAACGTTGCATCGCTTAGTTGGTTATGATATTGCAAATATTTCTGCTTAGCTAAATTTATTCTGGCTGATGATACCCGCTGCGCTAAATAATCATTAATTGATGATTTTTTTTCCGGCTGACTCTTATCTGCAGTTACCACATGTTCAATATAATGGATATTATCAAATGCTAAATCGATAGTTTGATTATCAATTCCTTGAGCTTTAGCATATTTTTTTAACATTGTTACGTAATCAGAGAAGTAGCGCTCCTCTCTTGGTTTGTGAAAACTAAATAAGGATTGATTTGTTGTTAAATTAGCAGTTTCACTTTCACAGCTCGTTACAAAAAGCATGATGGTTATCGTCATAACGATATGAATAACTTTCATTAATACTCCTTTAATATCACCTTAATGGGTTTTAACAACAAAATCATTATCTTTGAGCATTTGTAGAAAAAAACCATCTTGCTGAATTTTATCCTCTATATGTTGCGCACTACCAGCGACAAATTGGCGCTTACCATCTAACAATACTTTCATAACAAAAATCGGCTGTCCAAAGGCTTTCATGAGTACTTCAGGTACCGTTGAAAAATCATTTTCTTTACCAATATACAAATAGCTATTTTCTTTATTTGTACTGCGGTAAATATAACACCACATCATAATTTTAAATCCTTATTGATAGTTTGCTTCATTATAAGCAATTCACATCAACTTTAACCACTACTTTACGAATTTTTGCCAATTGCTGATTTATAGCACAAAGTGGTTTATGTAATTCACCAGGATAAAAGATTACGAAATCATTAACATGAGCAACATACATTGTTTCTTCAGAAGGTGTTTTAACAAAAGCAATATCATCCTTTTCAAGACGATCGTCAACTATCTCAGTATGCGCTGGTAATGTAGCAATTGCCATGCCTTCCGCACCATTAATCACAATCTGAACATCAATATAACGTTGATGATACTCAGGCAAAGCCTCATCAATAAAGCGAGTTGAACTATCTGAAACGATAAAAAAAATATCATTCCCTTCAATTTCATACCGCCCTAATGGGGTATTGCTATTAACATTATCACATACATATTCGATTGCTCTTTGCAATTTTTTAGGTAAAAAAGGAACCCGATCTAAATGTTCAATGTTGCCAATAATCATTCATTGTATCTCCATAATTCTTTATCTTTCTAGCGAGATAAATACCAATAGGTATTAAGCGACTTATTATATATTGGTAATTTAATCAATAATAAAACCATTTTTAGCCAGTTATATTAAGGCATTTTAATTAGTTACCATAAATCGCCTATTTTCAGTAAGCAACTGTAAAAAAGTCGCTAAACCAATCTGTTCGTGATGAAGTGGTTTATCATGATCATCGTAGATAAGATAGCCACCGGTATTATTAATCACAATACTCTTATCTGCGAAAAAGGCTGTAATTTGATTCTCTTTACCGGCAATCAACCATTTACGCTCATTATCAACAAATAAATTCTGCCCTTGACTATATTGTTTACTTGCAGTAGTTACTGATAAAGCATCTTGCATCAAAGTCTGCATGATATCAACATGAGCAGTTGGCCGAGCGATAATGGCACTACTCTTATCAGGCCAAGCAACAATCAATGGTACATTGAATAATTGTCTTTGGAAATGATTATCATGATCATGTAGTTTATTGGCCGCAGTAATGACCACGATCGTATTAGCAAAGGCATTATAGTGTTGTAACGTGGTCACAATATTTTCGATATTATCATCGAGCCCTTTCATTTGATTAGTGAGATTTACTTTGCTACGACGATCAATTTTATACTGAATAAATGAGAACCATGGTGCCTGGTTTTGCTGTTCCTTTATATTCGCATACCACTTATTCCATAATTGTGTTACTTCCAAATTGGTTTGCTTTTTTGCTTCAGTTAAGGAGAAATTAGACAGTAAAGCATAATGATACAAAGGGTGAGCAAAACCTTGTGCAGAAAATAAACCAATATTGTAATGCTGCTTTGTTAAGGTATCAATTAGCACTGATGATTTATGGCTGGCAAGAATACTATTATAGTAATTTGCATCTAAACCATAAAACAGAGAAAATTCACCCAAATAGTTTTGATTACTAGCAGAAAAATGGTTAGTAAATTGAATATGTTGCTTGGCAAATTTTTCTAACTTAGGCAGATTCGATAATTGATCGACAGAATACCAATCATCAACGACAATCATTAAAATATTATACGGTTTTGATAATGGATTAAATGAAATCTTACCTAATGGATATTCAACGGCAATAGCAAAAGGATTACCTTCTTGCTCAACGCGCATTTCATAATTACCCGCTTGAATAAATCCATATCTTTCTAAAAAATGGCGCGCAGTAAGCGGATAGGAAATCGGTAAACTTGAACGTTGCATCGTAATTGGTCGATAAAAATTGGCATCCGCCCAAATATGAATTAAATGTGACGAAACAAAACATAAGATAAATATACCAATCACTGGGCGAAAATAACGACGTCTTTTATTTAAGCTACGTAATTTACGCCAACTCCATAACGCAAAAATCGTTTCAATAAGTAGAATAAACGGTACAAAAATAAATAGTTTTTGCCATTGAGAACTTAAGATATTATCATTTGGTGAAGTTAAAACCTGCCAGAGCGAAAAACTCAGATGCATTCTGAAACCCGAAAACATCTCTATATCAATCAGTAATAAAGTTATAGCAATCGTCGCAATCATAACTGCCACAATCCGATTCCATTTTACCGATTGAGTAATAAAGCCAAAAGGAAATATTAAAATCAAATAGACAATAAACGTTAAAAAACTAAAATGCCCAATGCAACTAATTATGGCATACAAACGACCAAGGAATGTAGGAGGCCAATCGGCAATAAAAAGATAGCGACTTCCAAAAGCAATCACTAAAAAAATATTAAATAGTGCAAACCAGTGTCCCCAACTGATAATCTGTGAACAGCGATCGTTATGTAATGCATTATTTTCAAGTTTGACCATAAAAGAGAATCATTTTAGCTAGCTTAAGATAAATTCTAATTAGTTTAACTGATTTTAAAAAATCTTTCTGTATATTTTTACAACGAATCAATATTTTAATAAGCGTTACACTTTTTATTAGAGTGTCCAATTTAATCCTTTTTCCTGAAAGGTAACAATTAATTATAGATAAAATTATTGTGTAATTTATTACAAACTGTTGCTATTCGAGTATAATTAAAAAATAATTTATTTTTAAGATGATAAAAATTGACTATTACCACATTACCTTGGCAAGCAATTACGCCAAATGTTGAAGAACTTATTGCTATATTAAATAAACGCGATCGTGAAGCTGATCTTTTAACACTGCAACCGCGAATTAAATCAACGCTATCGTTGCTATGTCCAAAAGTCAGAAAACCTTATCACCCACGTTTTATGTTATTAAAAGCACCTGACAGCCATTTACTTGGTTCACTACTTCAACGAAATATTATATTAAATACACCGATCAATCAGGGTGGATTTGCCTACTATAGCCAAGATAATAAAATGACATTATCTAAAGCTAAAAGCCCTCAAGATAATTTTGCTGCAACTGATAGCTGTATATTTTCCATCAGCGTAGAAAGTGAAAGATTATTCGGCTGTGTCAGACAACCCGAAGACAATCGCTTTAAATTACAACCAGGCATCGTACATAAAGCTAATGGTGGAATATTAATTTTAAGTTTACGATCATTAATGGCACAAGCCAATATTTGGCAAAAACTCAAACATATGGTTATCAATGAAGAATTTAATTGGATTTCCACTGATGATGCTAATCCCTTACCGATTAGTATTCCACCTATGCCATTAGATCTTCGTATTATATTACTAGGTGATCGACTAAGTATGGCTGAATTACAAGATTACGATCCCGAGTTTTATAATTCAGCATTATATTGTGAGTTCGAAAATGAAGTAGCTATAAATACTGATGAAACTATTCAACATTGGGCTGGCTATGTTAAATCAATTGCTCAATTTCAAAAATTACCAAGTATAAAAAACACAGCTTTTGCTGAATTAGTCAAAAATGGCATAAAATACACTGAAGATCAAAACTATCTGCCACTCATCCCTGATTGGATTAATACACAATTAGTTAATGCTGCTCAAGAAAATGACCTATATATCGATGATAATGCTATAAGAAAAGCAACCGAACGTAAAAACTGGCATGAAAATTATTTACTACTTCGATTAAGAGAGGCTATTTTAAATAAACAGATTTTAATTAACACCCATGATCAGATTGTAGGCCAAATTAATGGATTATCTGTAATTGAGTACCCAGGTTATCCAAAGGCAATTGGCGAACCTACACGTATAAGCTGTCTTATCCATAACGGTGATGGTGAAATCAATGATATTGAACGTAAAAATGACCTTGCAGGAAATATTCACTCAAAAGGGATGATGATAATGCACTCATTCATTACCGCCCAGTTTGCCCTAACGCACCCCTTTCCTTTTTCTGCGTCATTAGTTTTTGAACAATCCTATAATGAAGTTGATGGTGATAGTGCTTCGTTAGCAGGATTATCGGTGATTATTAGCGCTTTATCTGGCCAACCGATTGATCAACAACTCGCAGTTACTGGATCTGTTGATCAATTTGGTCATGTACAAGCCATTGGTGGGGTTAATGAAAAAATTGAGGGGTTCTTTGCTATCTGTCAGCATCAAGGTTTAACAGGTCAGCAAGGTGTGATTATTCCTGCCGCTAATCAGTACCATTTATGCTTAAGCGATGAAATAGTTACCGCTGTTAAAAATCAGCAATTCCATATTTGGGCCGTAGAAAACATAGCTGATGCATTATTTTTATTAACCGGTATTCCTTATAAAGATGATAAAGCAATCAGCCTTTATAAATTAATTAAAGCCCGTATTGAGGCTATCACTAATGGTGATAAGCGTTCGTCTCGTTGGTTTGATAAATGGCGTAAATAGCATTGCAAAAGCATTTAATTAAGCTTACACTTGTAAGCTAATTTTTTATGACTTCAAATAATAAAAGGCTTTATATGACTTTTGAAAAAAAATCATCCTATACCAAAGAAGATTTAATTAAATCAGGTGATAATCAACTATTTGGTCATGATGGTCCGCCATTACCATCCGATCAAATGCTCATGATGGACCGTGTAATTGAAATGAATGAACATGGTGGTAAACATAATAAAGGGTATGTTGAGGCAGAACTTGATATTAATCCTGATCTATGGTTTTTTAAATGTCATTTTAAAAATGATCCGGTTATGCCTGGTTGCTTAGGACTTGATGCCATGTGGCAATTAGTAGGTTTCTATTTAGGTTGGTTAGGTGGCAAAGGAAAAGGCCGAGCATTAGGTGTCGGCGAAGTTAAATTTGCCGGACAAGTATTACCAACAGCTAAAAAAGTAACTTATAAAATCCATTTTAAACGCGTGATTAATCGCAAATTAATCATGGGAATTGCCGATGGTGAAGTATTTGTCGATGGTAAATTAATTTATCAAGCAACTGATCTAAAAGTTGGGTTATTCCAAGATACTACTTCATTTTAGACTAGTTCTTTACCATAGTGGGTATAAAAGCAAACCCACTATGTATTATTGGCTATCATTTGCTAATGCTATTGCTGATATCATATTTGTTTACTCATATTGTTCTTTAACCCCGCTATAATTTTAATTTCGACCTTATAATCATCATGCATTAAATTAGCTTGCACAGTACATCGCACCGGTGCTCTTCCTTTCACAACCCATTCTTTCCACGCTTGATTCATGGCTGGCAAATCAGCTTTATCAACAATAAAAATTGTTGCATCAAGAATAAGATTTTTATCACTACCTACCCGTACTAACATCTTATCAATTTCAGTCAAGGCACTTTGCGTCTGGATGTAAGCATCATCCACTAAATTTATCGGTACACTGGTATAATATACAATACCATTGTAGATAACAGCTTCTGACCAACATTCCATCGGATCGATATATTCTATTGTCATCGTATTTCCTTATCTTTTATATTAAATTGCTTGTATTTCAATCATTCATCAATAGATAAAACATTTTTTGCTTGGCTAATTCTATTACTTATACTTTGTTTATTAAGAATAATATATTACCATTATCCCTTTAATAAAAAACATGACCAAAAACAACCTAATCAAAAATCAAATGATTATATAATCACAACAAATCGTAAAGCTTTTATTATTAAGGATGTCTACGCTGGTGGGTCAATATCTATTGGTAATTGAAAAAATTCAAGCGTTTCTTCTGCGCTTTGGTGAATATAGTTGATACCATCATGCCATGCTCCCAATACCATTCGTTTCACTTCTTTCGCATTTACGTTAAAAATATGAATTGCCGGTTTATGGGTGTGACCATGAATCATCATATCAGCTTGATACTGTTGTATCATTTCTACTACAGCTTGCTGATTAACATCCATGATGCGTTCAGATTTTCGATAATTATGCTGTTGGCTTTCACCTCGTAATTTAGTGGCGATTTTACGGCGCAAAAATAACGGAAGAGATAAAAACAGTTTCTGCAACCAGCGATTATGCATTTTCTTGCGAAATTTCTGATAATCTTGATCATCAGTACATAATAAATCGCCATGTAAAATTAATAATTTTGATTGCTGATTATTAATCAAATTAATATCTGGCAGAAGTTGCATTTGACAAGCTTGCGCAAACCTTTGTGCCAGCAAAAAATCACGATTACCATGTACAAAATAGACAGTAACGTTACGTTGTCTAAGGTGACAGAGTGCTGAAGCAATTTGCTGATGAAGTGGGGTCAATTCATCATCACCGATCCAATAATCAAATAAATCACCTAAAATATATAATTCACTATAAGCAGGTAAACTATCAATAAATTGTAAAAAGCCTGTAGTAATTACAGGCTCATTATCATTAAGATGAATATCGGCAATAAAAAAGCGTTGCATTACGAATATATTGCCTTTACTCAACCGTAACACGTTCAATGATAATGTCTTCTACCGGAACATCAGCATGCATACCATGGCGACCCGTTTTGACGGTTTTAATTTGATCGACCACATCCATACCATCAACAACTTTAGCAAACACACAATAACCATAGCCATTAGCATCCGCTGAACGGAAATTCAAATAATCATTATCCACCACATTGATAAAAAATTGCGCAGTGGCTGAATGAGGATCCATTGTCCGTGCCATTGCTAACGTACCACGTTGATTGGTCAAACCATTATTAGCTTCATTCTTTATTGCTGCTTTAGTGCGTTTTTGTTTCATACCAGGTTCAAAACCACCACCTTGAATCATAAAATTATTTATGACTCGATGAAAAATTGTATTGTTATAAAATCCATCCTGACAATATTCAATAAAATTTTTCACTGTTTCCGGTGCTTTATCGGCAAAAGTTTCAATTTTAATATCACCTTTATTGGTATGAAATATAATCATATAATGTTCCTTAATTACTTATCTTAATCTGCTTGCTGTGGCAGAAATCACTTCATGTTACTTATTTACTTTAAATGCCAAATTTTTCACAGGCTTGTAAGGTATTTTCTAATAATGTTGCCACTGTCATTGGTCCAACCCCTCCAGGTACGGGAGTAATAAATCCAGCGCGTTCGACAGCTTCACTAAATTCAACATCACCAACTATTTTACCATTATCCAAACGATTAATGCCAACATCTATCACAATCGCACCCGGTTTTATCCAATCACCCTTAACGAAATTAGCGATCCCAACTCCAGCAATTACAATATCTGCTCGGCGAACATGATCTGCTAAATCTTTAGTCCGACTATGGGTAATGGTGGTTGTACAACCTAACAGCAACAATTCTAATGCCATTGGTCTACCGACAATACTCGAAGCACCAACTACCACCGCATTAAGCCCAGACAAGTTAATACCCGTTGATTGAAGCATTGTGACAATACCATAAGGTGTACATGGTCTTAAAATTGGTTCTCGTTGTAATAAACGGCCTATGTTAAATGGATGAAAACCATCAACATCCTTTTTCGGATTGATTTGCTCAAGTACGCGTGTTTTATCAATATTATCAGGTAAAGGTAATTGAACTAAAATACCATCAACATCAGCTTGATGATTTAATTGATCAATGAGATTGAGTAATTCTTCGGTTGTTGATTCGGCAAATTCATAAGCAAATGAACGAAAACCGACTTCATCACATGCTTTTTGTTTATTTTGAACGTAGATCCTTGATGCCGGATTGGTACCAACCTGAATAACCGCTAATCCCGGTGCTCGTAAACCGTGTTGTTTACGATTTGCTACTTGTATAGCAATGTTTGCTCTAATTTGTTGAGACAATAACTTCCCATCGATGATTTTAGCACTCATTCGCTTTTAAACTCCCCGATATAGTTCTTAAATTATAAAACGCCAATCATTTAACTTGATTGAATCTTAACATGTCAATAATCGTTTTATTGTAACACGAAATAATGCCCAACATGAGTGCATGCAGCTACAAAAGTTAACGATATCATCATACTATTTAATATTGACCGAGTTGTAAAATCAATTGATTATATTGGTGATCAATTTGAGTGATAAGTTCACAGATTTGCGCATCAAATTGTTTCAGTTTAACTTTTTGCTCTTTCCATTCATTTTTAGCTATTGTTTTCACCGTTGAAAAATTTTTAAAAACATCAAAATGTAAAACACTATTACCCACTATTTTATAGAATCTTTTTTTCCCAATCGCTTCACCATCTTTTTTTAAAGTGTTAAATGGTTGATAATAAAAATAGGTTACACCATCGCGGGTAATAATTGTATTTTGTAATAACTGCTTTACTTCAAAATATAAACCGTCTAAATTTTCTGCTAACTCACTTTTATTGCCTAATTGCTCGCGAATTGCAGTTTTAAAAGCACTACGAACATTATCTAAATTTTGTTGTGATTGATATGCAAAATCGGGTAACTGTTGGCGAAGAAAAGCATGCAAATTTTTGGCTTGTTGTTGCACATTATTTCCGACTTTGAGTGGAGATCCATTCATATTAATCATACCATTAGCATCAATAATAATGTTTTGCATATCATTAACCAAGTGTGCTGAATTGTCGCTCACAACAATATCAAAAGCTGGCTTGATTGGACACTCTTTAGTTTTAGCATGAATGCTATTTGTCATTGACATAAGTAGTATTGATAAATTTAATAATAGTAATTGTTTTAACATAAAACATCCATTCAGTGAATTTTTAAAATTAACGTTGCAATGGCACCTTGCTCATTAACACGATTATTCAGCATAATATTACCATTATGTAGCAATGCAACTTCTTTAACAAAAGCTAAACCTAGCCCACTACTTTTACCTTTATTCGGTCTTGGTAATGAATAAAACCGTTCATAAACATGTTCTAAAGCAAAATCAGGTATACCAATACCTGAATCAATCACTTTAATAGAATAATAACCATCAATAATCTCAGTATCGACCCTAATTGTACCACCACTAGGGGTAAAATCTAATGCATTGCTTAATAAATTCGATAATGCTTGAATTAAAAGAAATTTATCACCTTTTAATTTAATTACTACATTATGCTCAATAATTAAATTGACACCTTGTAATTGTGCATCTGCCATTTTACTCGATATCACGTCTTGAATAAGATTTTGCATTTGAATCGTTTGAAAATTTACACCTACACGACTTTCTAATCGAGCTAACTGTAACATTCGTTCAATCAAAATATTCATCCGCTCTGTTTGTTGTTCAATATTTGATAGAAAACGTTGCTGAGTGTGTCTAACTTCTTCGATATTTCTGGAAGTGTCCAGTTCTTTTTTAGTCGTATCCTGTAGAATTTCCGTTGCCGCCCGAATCGATGATAATGGGCTCTTAATTTCATGCGCTAAGGTATGAACATATTTTTCAATATAATCTTTGCCATCCAATTTTAAACGCATGACTTCTAAAGCATGACCTAACATACTCAGTTCAGGCGAACTAAACTTAGGCAGATTAACCACTTCATGGTTGGATACTCGTTGGGCATAATCGACTAACTTTTTGATTGAACGATTAATCCACCAGATAATAAAAATACCAATTAATAATGCTGCAATAATCAATATAACACCACCAATAAGTATTCTTTTTTCCCCTTTAATGATAATACTGGACATACTTTGGTTAGGTTTTGCTACCGTTAAAACACCGACTAATTGACCATCAATTTTTATAGGTGCTGCAACATACATTATCGATGTTGTAGGATCCTCAGGTTTTTCGCGGGTTGTTCTAGCACCATATTTTCCACGCAACGTTAAATACACATCATTCCAACGAGAATAATCTTTACCTTCATCACGTTTATCAGAATCAAATATAACTATCCCGTTAATGTCAGTAATGTAAACCCGATAAGCCATTTTACTCTTAATAACCCCATCAATATTGATATTAAAAGGTAACTCATTAATATGTTCAAACGCACTACCTAAATGACTTTTTTTTATTTGATTAATGGAAGAAAGTTCTTGCGAAACAATGGAAGCTAATAATGTTGCGGTATCAATTAATAGACCTTCAGTAGCACGCCTAACTGTGGGTTTAACCTCTTTAACAAAAATGGTAAATACTAAATAACAAGCCAAAATAGCAACTAAAACATAGCCAAAAAGTAACTGCAAACCAATACGCATGAATCGTACCTTAATCAATTTTTAATGAATAACCCAAGCCATGGTGAGTTTGAATGGGTTGCTCGTCGGCGGAGTATACCATCGTTAATTTTTGTCTAATTGTTTTTATATGAGTATCAACAGTACGTTCCATAGAAGATAAATTATCCTGCCAAACAATATCCAGCAATTGTTTTCGGGAAAAAATTCGGTTAGGGGCTTTAATCATTGTTTTTAATAATGAATATTCATAACGGGTTAAAGAAAGTCTTTCATTATAATAATAAATAACCGAACCTTCTTCGTTTAACATAAATGGTCCTAAGGCAATATTGGCTATCGGAGGGGATTGCTTATGAAATCGACGCAATACCGTTTTAATTCGAGCTAAAACTTCTCTTAATGAAAAGGGTTTGACAATATAATCATCAGCGCCGATCTCAAGACCAATAATTCGATCTATCTCATCATCACGAGCAGTGAGGAAAATAATTGGGATATCATATTTTAATAAAACTTGTTTGGCTAATTCAAAACCAATAATATCAGGAAGTCCCACATCAAGGATCATTAAATTAGGTTGACTCGTACTCAATGCCTTTAGCATAAGCTCGCCTCTTTCAAACCATCGTACTTGATAGTGATTTTTTTCCAACATATAGATTAAAGAATCGGCAATATACGCTTCGTCTTCAACTAACCAAATACTTAACATCATTTTGTTTTTTTTATTTTAATAAAATTTTAACATAATTATATCGTAAACTGAGCAATTTAATAGTTTAAGTTATCCATTTTATTGAGTTTATTAATTTAATTTTGAAAGCAATATTAAATTAGCGACTTAAAGTTAATAGCCAAAATCATAAAGCAATAATACTATATTTCAAGCTAAACTCACGTTATACTAAAACAATATCAACTAATTAATAAAATACTATGAACATACTGGTAACGGGTGGTTTAGGTTATATTGGCAGTCATACCTGCGTTAAGCTAATTGAGGCAGGTTTTACGCCTATCATCATTGATAATTTATATAATAGTAAAAAAAGTGTCTTAAATCGTATTGAACAATTAACCAATCAACAACCCATTTTTTATTATGGGGATGTCTGTGATAAAGAATTTTTAGCTTCAGTGTTTGCAAAGCATCAAATTGCCGCCGTCATCCATTTTGCTGGTCTTAAGGCTGTCGGCGAATCTGTTGTTAAACCATTAACATATTATGAAAAAAATGTTTATGGTTCGATCTGTTTAGCACAAGTTATGCAAGAATATCAGGTATATAATCTTATTTTTAGTTCTTCAGCAACCGTCTACGGTGAAAAAAATCCAACACCTTATTTGGAAACATTTCCGACTGGAAATATCACCAATCCATACGGTTGGAGTAAATATATGGTAGAGCAGATTTATCAAGATTTTGCTCATGCTTCACCCCAATGGAGCATAACATTATTACGCTATTTTAATCCAGTAGGCGCCCACCCTTCTGGATTAATGGGTGAAGATCCACAAGGTATCCCGAATAATTTGATGCCTTATATCGCCCAAGTTGCTATTGGTAAGCGAGATAAATTATCTATTTATGGTAATGATTATCCCACTCAAGATGGTACGGGAGTAAGAGACTATATTCATGTAGAAGATTTAGCAGCAGGCCACGTTGTTGCCTTAAACAAAATGAATCAATCGGGCGTCCATATCTATAATTTAGGTGCTGGAATCGGCAGTAGTGTCTTCGATGTATTACACGCCTATGAAAAAGCTTGTGGTAAAAAATTAAGCTATCAAATTGTTGAACGGCGTGCGGGTGATATTGCTGCCTTTTGGGCAGATGCAAGCAAAGCAGAAAAAGAATTAAATTGGCGCACCCAATATAATCTACAAGACATGGCAAATGATAGCTGGAATTGGCAATCTAAAAATCCCAATGGCTATCCGGATGAATAAAAACTGAGCACATAATATTATCAATAAATGACGAGGTAGCGCATGTTCTACCTCGTTCAAAGTTAATTTTCACCTGCAATACTGTTTAAACTCAATTTGAAATTTATTATTTATTGACTATGACAAACATTATATTAGCTTCCACCTCCGCATCACGTAAAAAAATCTTGAAAAAATTAGCACTACCTTTCACATGTATTGCACCTACATGTGATGAAACACCCTTAGCACAAGAATCTGCTATAGATCTAGTATTAAGATTATCGCAAATTAAAGCCCAGTCCATTGCTAAAAAATATCCTGATGCGATTGTGATCGGTTCCGATCAAGTGGGTCTGTTAGACAGCAAAATTATTGGTAAACCGTATACTCGTGAGAAAGCTATTGCACAACTACTTGCCAGTAGTGGTAAAACTGTTAATTTCTATACCGGATTAAGCGTCATTCATCTTGCTAGCCAACAGAATATTACCACTTACGAACCCTTTAACGTCACTTTTCGACAATTATCTCTGGCGGAAATCACGGCTTATGTCGATAAAGATCAACCCTTTCAGTGTGCCGGAAGTTTTAAATGTGATGAACTAGGAATTACGCTTTTTGAAAAACTTGATGGTAACGATCTTAATGCTCTCGTTGGCTTGCCTTTAATTCAACTCAATCAAATTATGATTAGGATGGGCTTTAATCCTCTATTAATCAAATAATTTCTTTATTCGCCATAGCGTGTTTTAAATCGCATAAAAAAAGCTAATCTTTTTGCGAACAACATTTCTGGCTTAATGTGTAACAAAAATCAAAGAAATAGCTACCACCGTTTCTTTAACTTTTCATGTATTACGATTGAAGTATACACTATTTCTTTAACAATCGTTATCACATTAGCTAATAAGCTTATTTCTTAACAATATTCTGGCAAGGTTTATTCTCATAAACAGCTTGAATATTAGCTAACGTGGTTTCAGAGATATTTAGCAATGCTTCTTGGGTTAAAAACGCCTGATGACCTGTAAAAATTACATTATGACAAGATGATAAACGACGAAATACATCATCTTGAATCACATCATTGGATTTATCTTCAAAGAATAGATCACGTTCATTTTCATAAACATCCATTCCTAACGCACCAATCTTAGCTTGTTTTAATGCATCAATGGCTGCGGTTGCATCCAATAGACCGCCACGACTGGTATTAATAATCATTACACCCTTTTTCATTTTATTAAATGATTCAGCATTTAGTAGATGATAATTCTCCGGTGACATTGGACAGTGTAAAGTGATTACATCTGATTTCGCATACAGATCATCCAAACTGACATATTGTGCACCTAATTCCACAGCCGTATCACTTGGATAAGGGTCATAAGCCAATATTGTCATACCAAATCCTTTTAGGATACGGATCATAGCTAAACCAATTTTACCTGTTCCAATCACACCAGCAGTACGGTTATGCATATTAAAACCGGTTAAACCATCTAAAGAAAAGTTTGCATCACGCGTCCGTTGATAGGCTTTATGAGTACGACGATTAAGCGTCATCATTAACGCAACAGCATGTTCTGCCACTGCTTCTGGGGAGTAAGCCGGCACTCGTACAACCGTAATCCCTAATTTTGCAGCTTCATCCAGATCAACATTATCAAAGCCAGCACAACGTAACGCTAGGATCTTTACTCCGATTGACGATAATTCTCGCAGCGCTTTTTTATCAGCTTCATCATTAACAAATATACAAACCGCATCAAAACCTTTCGCAGTAACCGCTGTTTTACAACTAAATTTATGTTCATAATATTCAAGATCGAAACCAAAACTCTGATTAGCTAACTCTAAATGTTCACGGTCATAATGTTTACTACTAAAAACCGCGATTTTCAATTTATCTTTCATAAAACCTTACTCCTTATAAGGGCTTAAGCACTAAATTTTATTAATTATTAGCATAATCCGTAATAAAGATAAAGCAATAACAGCTATCGTTAATAACTTAGCGAACGGTGGAAATTCACTGTAACATCCTTAGTAATCCCATCATTTTAGATTAAAAACTAGCAGATTTAACTCCTACATAATCGAGTTGTTCTCTTCTTGCTTTAATAAGTAACGACTTTTAAAACAGATTTTAGAAAAATGAAATATCATGCTATGATGACCAAAATTTTTTAATCCGCGAAATAGAAATACTGTATCATTAATGAATTATTCCAAGCCCTCATCGTTTTTCAATAAAAAATTTTTATTGTGTATTTACACGGGATTTTGTTCTGGGCTACCACTTTATTTTATTTTACAATTAATTCCGGCTTGGCTACGTATTAATCAAGTTGATTTAAAAACCATTGGATTTATTGCCCTAACACAGCTCCCATATACATTAAAATTTTTATGGTCACCACTGCTAGACAAAATATCACCTTTCGCTCTAGGGTATCGAAAAGGTTGGTTATTGGTTACGCAGATTGGTCTATTATTAATTTTGCCGGCTTTTGGAATATTTAATCCAAATGCTGAAATCAATATCATTATTTCATTGAGTTTAATTACTGCATTTTTATCAGCAACACAAGATATTGCCGTTGATGCATATCGACGAGAAATTCTTACTGATGAACAACTTGGTTTTGGTAACAGCATTCACACCAATGCTTACCGTATTGCGGGACTAATACCGGGTGGTTTATCATTAATTATTGCCAAATTCCTACCATGGTCTGAGGTCTATCTTTTCACTGCTGCGTTTATGATACCGGTCATCATTATCACACTATTTATTAAAGAACCGATTCATCATTTTAAAAAGCAGCAACAAAAATCATTATTTAAACATGCAATTCAAGATTTCTTTGATCGTAATACTTTACAATATAGTATCTTGATAATCTTATTTATCATTTGGTATAAACTAGGCGACAACCTAGCCACTGCATTAGCATCACCTTTCTATGTAGATATGAATTTTGATACGTTGCAAATTGGTACTATCACCAAAAATGCAGGTTTATGGCCGAGTCTTTTCGGTGCTTTTGCTGGCGGTATATTGATTGCTAAATTAGGATTGAATCGGGCATTATGGATTTCCGGTTTAGTACAAATGCTATCGATATTAGGTTTTGTATGGCTGAGTAGTAAAGGTCCATTTGCTACGATTGGCATTTATGAACTAACGATGCTCGCAATGGTTATCAGCTTTGAATCAATCGGCGTCGGAATGGGTAGTGCTGCATTGGTTACCTATATTTCTAAGAATACCAATCCGCAATTTACCGCCACGCAATTTGCATTATTGACAGGCCTTACGGCTATACCCAGAACATTTATCAATGCAACATCTGGCATATTGTCTGAAGGCCTAGGTTGGACTAACTATTTCTGGTTATGCTTTATTTTAGCATTCCCTGGAATGGTTTTATTACTTAAAGTCGCACCGTGGAACATAGAAAAATAATTTTTGGAGAGTATATGGATAAATTAACTCAGGCCTTTCATTTTCGCCATGCTTGTAAACTATTTGATGAAACAAAAAAAATACCATCAGATGATTTGAATTACATCCTTGAGGCAGGAAGAACATCACCATCATCATTTGGTTTAGAGCCTTGGCATTTCGTTGTAGTTAAAGATGATTTGCTTAAAGCGGAACTAAAATTAGCATGCTTTAACCAAGAGCAGGTTACCAGCTGCTCACATCTAGTAATTGTTTTACACCGCAAAGCAGGACAGTTCACCATGCAAAGTGAATATCTGCGCCAAACAGAACAGAGAAGCTTAACAAGTGATGCGACAAGTTATGATTTAGATGTTGCTTGCCAATATTTTATTAATTATGCCAACTTTTTATTAGCACAGGGAACCAATCTAGATCATTGGTCTGAAATGCAAGGATACATCGCCAGTGCAAATATGTTAACCGCAGCAGCATATCAAGGCATTGATTCTTGTACTATTGGAGGTTTCGAGCCAGATAAAGTTATTCAAATACTCGAAAAAGCCACACCTCAGTTTAGTCGCAACAATTTTGGTATTACACTATGTTTAGCATTTGGTTATCGCAAAAATCCACAGCCAAAACAAATACGCTGGTCCATGGACGATATTACCACGTTTTTATAAAAAAAGGCCCGCAAAAAAGCGGGCTAATAAGGGATTGAAGGATAAATGAAAAAATTCGTTCACTAAAAACTAACGCAATGAACGATAAAGATTCTCAGCATCATCAGATGCTGAATCCATGATAAACGATACCCCTGATAAAATATCAATAACTTGTAAATCATCAGAGCTATCACGTGCAGAATCTAAAATCTGCTGTGCCCAATTAATCTTACGCAAAACAGATTCGAGCTTTTCCTTAGTGAAATTTTCTTTCATAAGTACACATCTCCTCAATAGAAACAAACACAAACCGATTAACGGTTCGAGGTTATTATGAAGGTAATTATTTGTTTTTCAAGGGAAAAACATATTTTAACAATTTTTTTACAAAAAACATATTATTTAAAAACCAAAAATACAAAAAATTAATAGTCAGCATTAGGGAAATACAATTTTCGAGATAAATATCCACTCACTGCAACGTTAAACTTTGTGAAACAGGGAGCTAAATAAATCACCGCACAACTTGTTTGCCCTTTTTAATTAAAGGGAAAATATATCACTAAATGTGCTCAGGCGATCTAAAGTTTTTAAACGAAAACCCCAGTTCCTGCCTACTGCTGCGTAGCGTAGAATTAGTCGTTATTTTTATTTATTTAAATATATTATTGAATAATTTTATATTTATTAACTTTGATTGGCACTTTACAAAGGGCTGATGACTTTCCAAGGTTATATGTCACACATGAATGTGTGACATACCTGTGCTTTGCCAGCAGCAAATTATGCGCGATACATTAAAATTTGACAAAGACGGAAGGTCCAACGGCGTCCTTAATGCTAGCAATAAGCATCGCGGAATCAGCAGTGTTAGATTCTGGCACAACAAAAATTTTAAATATTACATTTTCACAATTTATGTCCAAAACAATCGTCACAATTTAACAAACAAGGTTCTATTTTAATTTTTTAGCTACAAATAAATTCGAAGCAACAATTGCGATTAATATGATCAAAACACCTAACCACTGGCTGGCATTGACTGATTCGTTTAAATAAAAATAAGAAGCCAATACCGCAACTGGTAATTCGACCGCAGTTAATATTGCACTGACCGAAATACCGACTTTAGGGATCCCAATTGCAAATAAAAACGGCGGGATCACGGTGCCTAATAATGCGAGTAATAAACCCCATTGATATAGTTTTTCATCCCAAGCAAATTGCAATAAAAATATAGGTGGAAAAATAATAAATCCTAAAATACATGCTCCGGTAATCATCAAAGCACTCTTTTTTAGCGTAGGCAAGTCAACACCCACTCGGTTACTGGTAATAATGAATAAAGTATAAGTAATCGCAGCTAAAAAACCGAATATATATCCTTTTATGTTAAGAGTTATATTTTGATTAAATATACCAGCCGCAAAGATACTACCACCAATAATCATTACCACGGCAATGATTTGTGGTAATGAGGGTTTATTTCTGAAGCGTAGATAATCCACAATTACACTTATCCATAAATATTGCATTAATAGGATAATAGCAATTGATGCAGGAACCAATTGAACACACTGATAATAGAAAATGGCGACTAAACATGGAAAAATGCCCGCTAAACAGACTTGCCAATTTTTGGTTGTTTGCTGCTTTACAGTCAATGCTAAAGATGAATGTCTAAAAAATTTATAAACAATGTATAAAATCCATAACATTAACATACCAAATAAATTTTGAACACCGGTTACTTGACCTAATGTATAACCAGCTTTGTAGGCGGTCTTAACGATTGATGATAATACTCCAAAACTACATGCACCTAAAAAAACAAGTGCACCGCCCCAAAAACGTTGTTTCATACTTTATACCTACTATTTAAACTATTTTTACCGGATTAACCGCTAAAAAATCAATTCAATTATGATGCTAATTAAAAAAATTAAATAAAAATTACACGATAAAAGTGATATTGACATTAAGCTATTCAATCGAAATAAAGTTAACGGGTACGCTATTATTACAATGCTATCCCGATTTTTAACCGCAAAACGTTAATATCAGTATTGTTACAATACCGATATTAACGTTAAATAAAAAAATATATTTAATTTGTGATGTTATATAGCGTTAGAATTGGATTTATAATGAAATGTAAAACAGAAAACTACCGCTAAGGCTAACGAATAACCTGCAAAAATCAGCCAAATTGTATGCCAATCTTTTATTCCATCATGGGTAAATATATCAACCACTTTACCGCTGACGATAGCACCTATCATCGCACCAATACCGTTAACGATAGTCATATACAAACCTTGCGCACTCGAGCGAATGGTTGGTGATACCTCTTTTTCAATAAAAATCGATCCAGAAATATTAAAAAAGTCAAAAGCACAGCCGTAAACAATCATGGATAGTATAAGTAAGCCAAATCCAATTGGTGAAGGATCGCCAAAAGCAAATAAACCAAATCGCAACGTCCATGCTAACATACTGATAATCATCACTTTCTTAATACCGAAACGTTGTAAAAAGAAAGGAATAACTAAAATAAATCCTATTTCAGCCATTTGCGATACCGAGAGTAAAATTGCTGAATATTGAACAACTAAACTATCTTGATAAGCTGGGTTAGAACCAAAATCGCGTAAGAACGTACCACCAAACGTATTGGTAATTTGTAAAACCGCACCCAGTAACATAGCAAATAAAAAGAATACGGCCATTGTTGGTTTTTTGAATAACACAAAGGCATCAAGTCCTAACGAAGTGATCCATGACTGACTTGGTTTTTTCGCTAAAGGCACAACAGGAAGCGTCGCTGAATAAATCACCAGCACTAGTGATGCTGCTGATGCCATATATAATTGAACTTTACTAAGTTCAAATTTCATAAGGCTAATTATCCACATTGCTATAATGAAACCTACAGTACCAAAAACCCGAATTTTAGGAAATACGGCTACTGTATCTAATTTTTCTTTGGCTAATGTAATATAACTGATCGAATTCGATAATGCGATTGTTGGCATAAATACCATCATATTTACTAGCATTACTAAAAACATAATCTGTGAATCGGTGACTGATGCCGCATAAAACAATGATATGGCACCAATTAAATGACATAACATATAGAGATATTTAGCAGGTATAAACTTATCAGCAATAATACCAATGATTAATGGAGCAAATATTGCAGCCATTCCTTTTGAACTAAACACTAAGCCAACTTCAGTTCCTGAAAAGCCTAATGTTTTATTCATATAAGCTCCCAGTGTTATCAGCCAACATCCCCAAATAAAATACTGTAAAAATAACATGACTTTTAAGCGGCACTTAATATCCATTATTCTATCCTAGCTGTTATTATATTTTTTGTTGATATTTCCGTGATAGAAATATCAACATAGCAATAATTGACATTAAAATTTAGCAATTGTTTGGGTAACAAGTTTTAAGAATGTCGATTTGACTCTTTCCGCCGTTTCGATCACTTCTTCATGACCTAATGGTTGATCTAAAATGCCACAAGCCATATTAGTTAAACAAGAAATTCCCACCGTTTCAATACCAGAATGGCGGGCAATAATGGCCTCAGGTACGGTCGACATACCAACCGCATCAGCACCAAGAACACGTATCATACGTACTTCGGCCGGAGTTTCGTAAGTAGGACCAGTCCACCAAGCATAAACACCATGGCGTAAGGTGATATGCATTTCTTTAGCTACATCTGCCACAATCGATCGTAATTTTTTGCTATAAACTTCGCTAACATCTAAAAAACGAACGCCAAGTTCTGGATTATTTGGTCCGATAAGTGGGTTATTCGCTGTTAAATTGATATGATCGGTAATTAACATTAAGTCACCTGGCGCAAATTCAGTATTCACTGCCCCACATGCATTGGTTATGATAAGTTTTTCAACACCAAGCATTTTCATTACTCGTACAGGGAACGTAACCTGATCCAAAGTAAATCCTTCGTAATAATGAAAACGACCTTTCATGGCAACAACTTTTTTACCGGCGATTTCACCAATGACTAATTCATTAGCATGCCCCACGGCAGCAGATTGGGCAAAATGAGGAATATTATCGTAAGGAATACGAACAGCATTTTCTAAGGTATCGGCAAAAGGACCAAGACCTGATCCCAATATAATACCAATACTAGGTTTAATATCAGTTAATTTTTGTATATAGTTGACCGCTTCTTGAATATCATTGGTCTTATGCATGGTGTAATTCCTCAAATTATAAAGTTAATTGTAAACAAGACAATTTTCGCTGCAAATTATGGCAGAAAAAAATGCATAACAAAACATTATCTTGTAAAAAACACCAAACTTAATTAATTTTTACTTAGTAAGAGGCAATATTGGGAGATATACATATTGATTACCTAATGTAAGTAACAATAATTACTTTCAATCATTGACGATTGGTGCATAGATATCAAAACGATGACTCTTCGTTTTGATTGAGGAAACAGGTTTTTGCTTATCTAAGTAATCCGCATAATCAGGACGTTTAACCACTACCCGTTTTTTAGCTATATGTCGTGCCAAAGACAATAATCCGTCAGCATCATTATCACTGCCAACCAAATGTTGGAAAACTCGCATCTCTTTTTTAACTAACGCTGTTTTTTGACGATGAGGAAACATAGGGTCTAAATACACAACATCCACTTTTTCAGGCATATTAGTTAGACTATTTAAAATATTATTGTGAAATAACGTCAATAGCTGTTGTAATCTTTCTCCGATTTCATGGTCAAGATAAGCACGTTTTAAACCATCATCTAGCAATGCAACCACTACCGGATGACGTTCAAACATAGTCACATGACAGCCAATAGCGGCTAATACAAAAGCATCTCGCCCAAGTCCAGCGGTAGCATCAAGCACCGTTGGTAAATAATCGCCTTTGATACCAACCGCTTTGGCAATGGCCTCCCCCCTACCACCACCATAGCGCCGGCGATGGGCTGATGCGCCACCAATAAAATCAACGAAAATACCACCTAATTTTGGTTCATCAATTTTAAATAACGTTAAATAACCATTATCATTTGATAATTTAAAAATCTTATCAAGCTGATGTTCAGCCAACCAATGATTAGCTTGTTCAAACAAGTTCATGAATCAAAAGAGTCCTTAATTACTATTCAATTAGGCTTTAATGCCATAATGATGTAATAGTGCATCAAGTTTAGGCTCTCGACCGCGGAAGTTTTTAAATAACACCATCGGCTCATCACTACCACCTTGCGATAAAATATGATCAAGGAAGTCATTTCCCGTTTTAACATTAAAAATACCTTCTTCTTCAAAACGGGAAAACGCATCGGCAGATAAAACTTCAGCCCATAAGTAGCTATAGTAACCAGCAGCATAACCACCTGCAAATATATGATTAAAGGCATGTGGAAATCGTCCCCATTCAACTGTTGGTGTCACGGCAACAAGTTTTCGAACCTGCTGTAACGTTTCCATAATTAATGCCCCTTGTTGAGGTGAATATTCTGCATGTAAACGGAAATCAAATAAGCCAAATTCTAATTGCCGTAAAATAAATAGCGCAGCCTGAAAATTCTTAGCATCCAACATTTTATTTAGCATATCATTAGGTAAAGGTTTACCTGTCTGATAATGTCCTGAAATAAAGGCTAAAGCTTCGGGCTGCCAACACCAATTTTCTAAAAATTGACTTGGTAACTCCACCGCATCCCATGGCACACCATTGATGCCAGCAACTGAAGAGGTTTCGATTTCGGTTAGCATATGGTGTAAACCATGACCAAACTCATGGAATAAAGTAGTCACTTCATTATGGGTAAATAATGCTGGCTTATCATCAACGGGGCGATTAAAATTACAGGTTAAATAAGCAACCGGTTTTTGTAAATGTCCATCGGCAAATCGCATCTGACCAATATAATCATCCATCCATGCACCACCACGCTTATTTTCACGAGCGTATAAGTCTAAGTAAAAACTCGCTTTATATTGACCTTGTTTATCAAATAGATCAAAGAAACGTACTTCAGGAGACCATACTTCAACGCCTTTACGTTCTTTAACGGTAATGCCAAATATACGGTTAACCACCTCGAATAAGCCACTAATAACACGCTCTTCTGGAAAATAAGGGCGCAATTCCTCATCATTTATTGTATATAAGAATTGTTTCTGCTTTTCGCTATAATAACTGATATCCCACGGTTGAATATCACTGGCACCAAAAAACTCATAAGCATAACGTTTAAGCTGGACTAATTCTTCTTCGCCTTGAGGCTTGGCTTTTTCGGCTAAATCGGTTAAGAAAGCAAGCACTTGCTCTGGTCGCTTCGCCATTTTAGTGGCTAAAGATTTATGAGCATAGCTGTCAAATCCCAATAATTGAGCTAATTCATGACGTAACGCTAAAATTTGTTTTATATTATCGGTATTGTCCCATTTATTAGCATTTGGTCCTTGATCTGAAGCGCGTGTAGTATAAGCGTAATACATTTCATAGCGCAAATCCCGGTTATCACAATACATCATCACCGGTATATAGCTTGGCATATCTAATGTCAGTAACCAACCTTCTTGACCTTTAGCTGACGCTTGAGCTTTGGCAGCTGCTAATGCATTTTCTGGTAAGCCAGCTAGTTCATCAGGATTAGTGATCAATTTAGTCCACCCCATTGTGGCATCCAACACATTATTGCTATAGTTTGAAGATAATTCTGATAGTTTAGCGACAATTTCACCATAGCGTTTTTGTTGTGCTTCAGGTAGACCAATACCCGATAATTTAAATTGGAGTAAAGCATCGTTAATAGCTTTCTTTTGCGCCTTGGTTAATTGATTAAATTCCACGCTAGATTTTAATGTTTTATAAGCTTGATAAAGCCCCTTATGTTGACCAAGCCAAGTACTATACTCGGATAATAAAGGTAAACACGTTTCATAAGCTTCTCGCAGTTCTGGGCTATTTTTAACAGAATTTAAATGACTGACTGGCGACCAAACTCGATTAAATTTTTCCTCGGCTTCATCAATGGGTTGAATCAGATTATTCCACGTATAATGATCTTGATTTACTACACGTTCAATTACCTCACGGCAATCACTAATCGTCTGTTTAACAGCCGGCACAACATGTTCAGGTTTAATTTTAGAAAACAACGGCAATTCTGATTGGATTAATAATGGGTTTGTCATGACAATACCTTTATAAAGTATTTTAAAAAGATTACCCTATTATATTGGCTTAAATTTTATAAATTCAAGGGAAATAACAATAATTAATCATTGCAATAATTTATAACGTTCAACGCCATTCTTTTCCTTAGACATAGAAAATAAAATCTATGTTAAATTTTACTTATAACATATTGATTTAATAAATTTATCAAGAGTCATGATAATAATTATGGTTTCATTATGAAATGATATCATCTTGTTCATAAAAAATTGAACCCATCTAATAAAAATTTCCATGTAATCACATATAAACATAAATCTTTTTTACGCAATAATACGATGGAATATAAAAACCCATCGTTAATAAATTATTACTATATAATTACGATTATCGAGAGGCTATATTTTACTACAAAATAATTTAAATCTTGTATTTTACAGTTTTTCTGTTTATATGTTCCAACAATTTGAAAAAATTGATTAAAATTAGAATCCAGATCGCAAAATTATAACCTTGAAAGTAAATTCACTAGCTAACAGTAAACTTACTGCTAAAATGTGTTATATTTTTAAAATACCTTATTTATGGCAAAATATGGAAATAAAATTCGGCAAAAATGATAAAAAGTTTATTGAAGGCACTGAGGATGTCTTTAATATCATGCAAAAAGTATTATTACGTGATGATAAAATCGATAGAGATAAAGAACATTTTTGGATTCTTGGTCTGAATGAAGCAGGATTTATTCTTTATATTGAACTAATTGCTCTAGGTAGTGTACGTGAAGTTCCCGTTGAGCCAATGAATGTGTTTCGGGTTGCGATCATGAAAAATGCAACGCGCCTTATTGCGGTACATAATCATCCATCGGGTCGTTTAACACCTTCCAATGAAGACAGAGATATTACAGATCGCCTTATTCAGGTTGGTAAAATATTAAATATAGCGTTAGTCGATCATTTGATAATTACCCCCGAAAACTATCTGAGTTTTCGACAGATACAATTAATGACAGAATTAGAAAAAAGTTTAAAATATGTACCAAATTACCAAATCGCTAAACAAATCCGAAAACAAGAACAAGCGATAGCAAAACAAAAATTAGCAGTCGAAAAAGATAAAACTAAAGCAGCTAAGGAAGCGGAAAAACGAGCTAAAACCCAAACGACTTTATTAGCAATAGAATTAATTAATAAAGCTGTCGATCAGGAAACGATTGCCAAAATACTGAATATTACAGTAAAACAATTAGAAAAAATACTCAAAGTTACGCCTATATAATAATGAAAACTATATGTATGTTTGATTAAACATAAGAAAAAAGAATAGGATATCAAAATGGATGGAAAAAATATTGACAAAAGAATTCGGCAACTCAAAAAAATCACGCTTAAAGATGGTAAAGCGAGTTACGCACAGGCCCAATCCGAATTGGGTGTCATTTATTACTTTGATAAAGAAGATATCGGACGAGCAGAAAAATATTTTTTAAGCATTAGCAAAGATGATAATGCTAAAGCCTTTGCAAGAGCGCAATTTAATTTAGGAAATATTTATCGAGTTGAAGAAAATAACTTTGATAAAGCAGAATCACATTATTTAAACATAGAAAAAAAAGACAATGCTAAAATATATGCGCAAGCACAGTTTAATTTAGGTAAAATTTACCAGTTTGAGAAAAAAAATCTTGAACTTGCCGAACGCTATTATTTGAATATTAATAAAACCGACTATGCCGAAGCTTATATCAGAGCACAATATAATTTAGCTGAAATTTACCAACTGGAAAAAAATAATCTTGAACTTGCCGAACGCTATTACTTAAAAATAAAGAAAAGCGATAACACACAAACTTATGCCAAAGCACAATTCAATTTAGCTGAAATTTATCAACATGAGAAAAACAACCTTGAATTAGCCGAACAGCATTATTTGAACATAAAGAAAGAAAATAACCTTGAATATTATACTAAAGCACAATTTAGTCTAGGTGAGATTTATCAACTGGAAAAAAATAATCTTGCAATGGCTGAAAAATATTATTCATGCGTGATTAAAGAGGGCGATCCAGAACTTTATGCAAAGGCTCAATTCAATTTAGCACAAATTTGTCTTAATGAGAAAAAAAATTTTCAGCAGGCGGAGCAGCACTATTTAAATATAAGTCAAACAGACGATCCTGAAGCATATGCGTTGGCACAACTAAATTTAGCAGAAATTTATCAATTTGATAAAAAAGATCCTAAACAAGCCGAATTACATTATTTAAATATTAAAAGAGCTGATAATGCTGAAACCTTTGCTAAGGCTCAAATCTACCTAGGGTTTATATACCAATTTGAGAAAAATAATTTTGAACAAGCTAAACGTTATTATTTAAATGTTGAAAAATATGATGACCGCGAAGCTTATGCAAAAGCGCAATTTAATTTGGGTTATATTGAGCAATTTCAAAAAAATAATCTTGAATATGCCGAATTTCATTATTTAAATGTTGCCAAAAATGATGATAGTGAAGCTTATGCAAAAGCACAATTCAACTTAGGTTATATTTATCAGTTTGAAAAAAATGATCTTGAACGAGCGCAATACCATTATTCAAGTGTAACGCAAAATGATGAACCGCAAGCTTATGCAAAATCACAATTTAATTTAGGTATGATATATCAAAATGATAGGAAAGATTTGGCACAAGCTAAACGTCATTATTTAAATGTGGCTCAGCAAGATGATCCTAAAGCCTATACTAAAGCACAATTCGAATTAGCTCAGTTTTATTTTAATGAAGCCGATTATGAGCAAGCTGAAATACACTATCTCAATATAGATCAAACTTATGATCCTAAAATATATATTCAAGCACAATTTAATTTAGGTCAAATCTACCAATTCGAAAAGAATGATTTAGAGCTAGCCCAACAACATTACTTAAATATTGAAAATGGCGTTGATCCGTTAATTTATACTCAAGCACAATTTAATTTGGGCCAAATTTATCAATTTGACAAAAAAAATGTTGCGCTTGCGCTACAACATTACTTAAACATTGATAAAAGTAACGCCTTGATTTACTCCCAAGCACAACTAAATTTAGGTTATATTTTTCAAATAGAGGAAAAAAATCTCGATCAAGCAGAACAGCATTACTTAAACATTGACAAAAATGCTAATAAACAGGCCTTTGAATTAGCTCAATTTTTGTTGGGTGTCATTTATCAAGATAATAAAAATAATCTGCCACAAGCGAGTAAATTTTTTTTAGAATGTTGTCAAAGTGATGATCAACATCTATTTAGTTATATTAATTGCCGATTAGGAGATTGTGTCTATTTTAATAAAAATGTTGTTACTGATTTGAAATCTGCCGAATACTATTATCAGAGCATTCCCTATTCTAATGCCGCATTTCACGGATATTTAACAGCGCAAATTATGTTAGAAGTGATTAAACATAAATCTCAAACTATTTTTGAAGATAAATCTCAACGTGATGAGTTTCTAATCAAACCACTTACTAAAATCAGACAACTGACTTTAGATATTCAACAACAGCTATTGGTTAATTTTAGTTTGGACAAATCGAAAAATGCCCAAGTCATACAACCTGAACGCCAAGTAGCGCATTATACCCGTCCAGATGTATTATTTAGTTTATTAAAACAGCCGAGTGATTTTCGCTTAAATGTGGTTGATTTTATGAGTGATCCAACAGAAAACCGACTTCTCACTAACTGGTTAAATGTTAAAACGGATCCTAATGCTGAAATCAAAAGTTTTCTAGCCAGTTTTTCATTTAATCATAACTCATTAAATCAATTTCGGATTTATGGTAATGAAAATAACATTAATGGTTCTAGTGTTAGTATCATACTTAAGCCGGATTTTTTTGCCAACAATATCGTCAAAGAAATTAATCCCGAAGATTTTTGTCACTTAAGCCAAAATATATCTGCGCTATGTGCAAAAACCACAATGATTACGAATCAAACACCAGATAAAAGCCTCAATATAATAAAAGACAATATTCTTGATACTTTACCATTATTCCGCTGTCTTTATTTTGATCCAAATAATGGTTATCTCAGTATTGCCAAACGAAATAAATTTTCATTTTACATGGAATATCAAGGCTATACGCCAGATGAAATCGACGAAAAATGGCGTCATTATATTCAGGTATTAGATGAAGAAAATAAAATTGCTACGATTCGCAAAAAATTAGAAAAAATTAAAAAAATAATAGATAAAATGAACTCATCGAAGAAATTAAAACAATTGACCAATTTAGATCAACTTATCACCTTGGCTCTCTTACCGATTACTAGCCTAATCAAACATGCCGCATTTGAAGATGAGGATGAATGTCGAGCTATGTATATCACCCATATTGCTGATGAAAAAATTCAAGCACCAAATGAATATGGATTAGCAGATAGCCTATTTATTAATTATGGTAAAGTGGAAGAGTTTATTGCCAAAGTTTATTTAGGGCCACAATGTCAGCCTCACCATAAATTATGGATCACCAACCATTTTAGGAAATCGAAACATAGCAATTCTATGATTAAGGTAGTTCAATCGGAAATGCCATTACGTTAATCTCATAATAATAACAGGGCGATAGTTAATGCGCCCTGTTAAAATATAAATTTAATGATTAACTAATAAATTAATATAGTAAAGTATATAATTTGCGACGATAACTGGCCGCAAGTGGATTACTCGTACCAAGTGCAGCGAGCATATCCAGTAAGGTTTTTTTAAGTTGACCATCGCCCGCATTAAGATCGTTACTTAATGGCTTAAATACTAATTCTAACGCTTCCTCTTGTCGACCAACTTGCATAAATTGAGTGGCTAATTGCGTCAAAAGTTCGATATTATTAGGATCTTGTTGTAAGGCCGCTTGTAATTGCTGAATTTCTGGTGAATTAGCAGCTTGTTCCAGTAATTCAATTTCCGCAATCAAACCATGATAGGTTGAATCTTGGTCTTGTAATGGGATCGTTATTAAAGTTGCTTTGGCGTCATCAAGTTGTTTTAACTCTATTTGTGCTTTAGCTAATAAAAAAGCAATATCACTGCGTGATTTACCTAAATGATCAGTCAGATTTTGCCAAGCTTTTTTCAGTAATGGTAAAGCATCCGCGTAATTTTGTGCTTCAATTAATTGCTTAGCTTCAATCAGTTTCAATTCATCTTCATTTGGTAACACCTTGTCTAATAGAGTTTTAATTGTAGCCTCAGGTTGCGGCCCCTGAAATCCGTCCACCGGTTGTCCATCTTGAAACAAATAGACGGTTGGGATTGCACGCAATCCGAATTGCGCTGCCAGCATTTGCTCTTGATCGCAGTTTAGTTTTGCCAAAATAAAGCGACCTTGATATTCTTTTGCAATACGTTCAAGCGTAGCTGTTAGTTCTTGACACTGATTACTACGCTCAGACCAAAAATAAAACATTACTGGTAGTTCAGTTGATTGTTGCAAAATTTGTTGAATATTTTGCTCGTTAACTTCGAAAATGAATGAGGTTTGCATCGTTTTTTCCATCAATAATTAAACACTATTTCGTCACTAAGATTTTATCCATTAGTTTATCAGGTAGTACACGTTTAGCAATGGCAGCTAATTTTGTTACCATTGTGACCCGATAACGAACTTTAGGCGATCGGCTTTCCAGAGCATGATAAAGTTTAGGTAAGATTGCTTCTGGTGATAAAGTGAATCGTTTTGCAATTGGCGGATTATTCACAGTATGATTATGTTCTACTTGTTGAACATTAGCTTTAAAATCAGTCGTTAACGGGCCCGGCTCAATTAAACACACTTTCACATTATTTGAGGCCAATTCTAAACGCATTACATCTGACCAAGCTTCTAAGGCATATTTACTAGCACTGTAGGCGCCTCGCCTAGGAGTAGCAATAAAGCCAACAATTGAGCTAGTTTGAATAATACGCCCACCTCCATGTGCCTCAATGGCCGGTAAAAGTAATTGTGTTAATTGGTGTACCGCAAAAAAATTAGTTGAAAATTGTTGTTCCAACTGTTGTCGACTGATTGCTGATAATTTACCATAAACACCATAACCTGCATTATTGAATAACGCATACAGATTATTATCCGTTAAGGCTAATACTTGTTGGGCGGCTTGTGTGACCGACTGAGGATCATCTAAATCTAGCAAAACCGATTCAAATCCTAAAGCCACCAAGCGTTCAACATCGTGCGGTTTACGGCAAGATGTAATAACGCGGTAACCTCTGGCTTTTAATGCATTAGCGGCTAAAAAACCTATGCCACTGGAGCAACCGGTTATAAAAATGGATTTCATGATTGAATATTCCTTCATTTAATTAAGCGTATCAATCAGCTTTCATATTGTAAATTTGTAATTAACTGCTTATCATAACATAACCAATTATTTAATAATATTTTCTCATTACGAAAAAGGTTAATATGAAAATTGCAATTATTGCTGCAATGGCAGAAGAAGTCGCTATTTTGAAAACCAAAATTATCGACTGCCAAATCGAAAATATTCAGGGTTTTGAATTCTTAACCGGTCAAATTCAAGGCTGTGATATAGTATTATTACAAAGTGGTATCGGTAAAGTTGCTGCTGCTACGGCAACCACTTTATTATTAGATCGTTACGAAGTCGATGCTGTGATTAATACAGGCTCAGCAGGTGGTACTGATCGACGTCTTAAAATTGGTGATGTTGTGGTTTCTACCCAAGCAGCTTATCATGATGTTAACTTAACCCCATTTGGCTACAAGCCCGGACAAATGGCTGGTTGCCCCATTACCTTTACTACTGATGATAACTTACGTCATATCGCTAAACAAGCGATTGAAGCACAAGGTGTAAATGCTGTTGAAGGAATGATTGCCAGTGGCGACAGTTTTATTAATGGTGAGCAAGCAATAGCAACAATCAAAAATCTATTCCCTGAAACTATCGCCGTTGAAATGGAAGCCGCTGCCATTGCGCATGTGTGTTGGTTATTTTCGATTCCTTTCATTGTGGTAAGAGCCATTTCTGATAATGGTGATAAAGCCTCAGCGGTAAACTTTGAAGAATTTTTACCTCTCGCTGCTAAACAATCCTCTTTGATTGTTGAAACAATGTTACAACATCTAGCCGAAAAATAATGATTGTTTGATAATATGAATTATATTTTTTGGTGTGATATTTTAGGTACAATTGTCTTTGCAATTTCTGGTGTGCTGTTAGCTGCGAAAAAAGAGATGGATCCAATTGGTGCTTTAGTTTTAGGAGTGATAACGGCGATAGGTGGTGGCACAATTCGCGATATCATTTTAAATAATGGTCCCATTTTTTGGATCACCGATTCAACCGATCTATGGGTTGCGATCATTACCTCATTAGTGTCTATGCTATTTATACGCTATTCTTGCTATGATAAATATCCCAAGTGGTTGATGCCAGTATTAGACGCTATCGGTTTAGCGGTATTTGTTGGGATTGGCGTAAATAAAGCGGTTGCTTCGCAAGTAAATCAGCTTGTTATGATCTGTATGGGAGTACTAACTGGTGTTGGCGGTGGTATCTTACGTGATGTACTGGCACGTGATATACCTATGGTATTTCGTACTGATATCTATGCCACGGCTTGCTTAATCGGTGGCACTATTCATGCGGTTTCTTATTGCTATTTGAATTTATCAATAGAAACCGCTACTTTATTCGGCATAGTCACTACTTTAACGATTCGGTTATTAGCGATCTATTGCAAATTAAAATTACCAGCTATTTGTATTAAAACGAGTAAGTTTAATGAATAATCAAGTTAATCAATCAAAGAGGATTAGGTATCCTCTTGGTAATTTCTTCATCATTTCGTTAAAAAAAACAAAAAAATTTCATTTTTTTCTTTCTATTAATAATTAGACAACATATACTGCCAAACCTTATTAATTGATAATGATTATCATTAACTTGTGATTTACAAGTTGGCTACTATTTTAATCATAATGAAAGGAATAAATATGCATTTTAAAAAGACAGGTATCTTACTGCTTTTCCTTGGTTTTACGAGCCATGCACAGCAATCGACCGTCATGGAGAATGAGCAACAAAATACAGAAGAAGAACAATCGTCACATACTAATAATGGCTCAAGATCAAAACAAACTAAAAGTAATAAAGAAGTTGAAGATGTAATGACGGTTATTGCCGATACAACATCAGCCGAGCAATTAAAAAAGATGAATAGCATAATAGCAGGACGCTCAACGCTGTCTTTAGGTTTAATCGAACAAAAACAGGCTGATAACGTCGCTGAATTATTAAATACTTTGCCTGGGGTTAGCACAGCCGGATCGGTTAGACCTGGAGGACAATCGATCAATATCTGGGGATTTAGTAAAGTCGAAGATGTCAAAATTATTGTTGATGGTGCACATAAAGGCTTTCAAAAATATCAACAAGGGTCAATTTTTGTTGAACCTGAGTTACTCAAACAAGTTGAAGTGAATAAAGGTCCTCATGACGTCAAGTTTGGGAATGGTGGATTTGGTGGGGTCATTAGAATGGAAACTAAAGATGCTATTGATTTACTTGGACCTAATCGATTATTAGGTGGAATGATTAAACACAGCTTTCATTCTAATAATCATCAAAACTTAGTCACCGGTGCGATTTATGGTAGAACAGAAGATGATCTCTTGGATGGGCTCATTTATTATACCAAGCGTAATAGTGGTAATTTTAAACGTCCCGATGGAAGTCGATTTATGTTTTCAGAAGATGATATGGATAGCTATATGGGAAAATTGAATTTTCGACCAAATGAAGAACATACCTTCACCATATCGGGATTAAGATCAAAACGCGATTCATGGCAACCATGGGCTGCAAAATTTGTTGAAAAAATGACACCACCTACCGCTCAACAAATCCAAAGATACGGCTATAAAGGTGCCTGGTTAAGAAAGTTAGTAAAACGTGATCAAACCGATAGTTCAGCACAATTCAAATGGAATTATCAACCTACATATAATCCATTTATTGATTTAACTTTTCATACCACATATTCAAAAACGAAACAGCATGATACTCGCCCTAAAAAATACAATCCAGTTGCATCATTAGGTACTATGGGAAATGAGAGTTGGGTCAGTTACACTGATAAAACATTTGAGTTGGAAAATATCAGTACTTTTGATACCGGTATTTTAGACCACAAATTATTAATTGGAACGCAAATCCATTTACATGATCGTGACACATTAATGTACTATGAACGATACAAAAACAATCCTAATTATAATAACGGTTATTTCCAACCTGCTTACATGCCATCAGGTACACAACAAACTTATAGTTTTTATATCGAAGATCAACTGTCGATTGCTAATTTAGTGTTAACACCAAGTTTGCGTTATGATTATGTACGTAATCATGGTAAAAAAAATTACGCTCAAGCTTACAATGATCCTGATCCTCGCTTTGGTCATGACTATTCACCCGTTAGCTATTCTGGTTGGACACCGCGTTTTGGTAGTTACTGGCAAGCAACCAATAATCTTGGCTTTTTCGGCGATATTAGTTATGCCTGGCGCGCACCAACTGTTGATGAAAGTTATGAGGTACAATTTACACCAAGTAACGGTGGTTCAGGTAAAATTAGTGCCACAAGTCGACATTTAGATAAAGAACGTGATTTATCATTTAGAATAGGTAACATGTTAGATTTTAATAATATATTTTCATACGATGATAAATTACAAATTAGAACAACGCTATTTAAACAACGTGTCAGCAATGAAATCTTTATTACCCGTGGTTTTAATGGAACCATTTGTGGTCCAGGTCGACAATGTCCACTAGGTCAATCTAATTACCATAATATTCCCGGTAAAAAGATAATTAAAGGATTAGAGTTTGAAACATATTATGATAGTCGATATTGGTTTGCTAGCGCGACTTATTCGATTCAAAAAGGTGAACGTGATACCGCACCACAAGCACCATGGATAAATAATAAGACTTATGTGGCAACCATTGCACCACGCACAGCAACATTAACTACCGGTTTTAAAATACCCTCTTGGAATATAAAAGCAGGATGGAATGCTCAATTTGTTCGTAAACAAGATCGAACGGGTAAAGAAGATCGCAATCATGATGGTATTAGCGATTTAGGCGCTTACGCATTAGGACCTTCGTCTGGTTATACCTTACATAATTTATTTGCTACTTGGCAACCTACTTATACGCCAAGGGCAGAAATTCAGTTTGCTGTAGATAATTTATTTAATAAAGATTATCGACTTTATTTAGGTGAAAATACTTATGGAATGGGCCGCAATATAAAAGCGAGTATCATCGTTAAATTTTAAGGATTGGGCTAACGTTAACCAATAAAACCGACTTGCTAACGCAAGGATTAATGAGTAATTTTCTTTTTTACCATCATGATTGTTTCAGGTATTTACAGCAGCAGTGTGATATTAAACATGTTACTCATGGCCGAATTAAGGGGCGTAAGCGAGTCTCACACCCCAAACCACTAGCGCTCCACCACAACGTGACTTCTTTTGTTCACAATAAGACTTACCACGCGTTTGGTTGATCCGCTATACACCCACAGCTTATTCGGCATCCCTGCCGAATATTCTATGATAATCGCTTCACTCAATTATCATTACGCAGGAAAGCTAAACAGCATTATTTAATTAACAGATTGATAATTTGAAACATCACTAGGTACTTCTCAATCTCCGCCTGAACAACAGAAAACGGTAGCCAGGAATTTTGTTTACAAACCTTCAGGTTGTCTGAGCACCCTCAACCGTATATTGTGCCGTTGCTTGAAAATGGAAATGCATAGCGGATTTATCATGAAAGCATCGGTACACAATTATTAACAATAGCAGTGAGTTTGCAAGTTAAGAAACGTGTTTCTTAAACTATAGGGGCGGACATGAATAGTAGAAGTACAACATTAATATTTATTAATGCCCTGATTAAAGACTGGTCAGCCTTCAATGTATTTCGCTCAACTAAGAGCAAATTAGACATTAGTTATACATAATTATCATTTACTACAATACCCTATTTCTTCATAGGAAAAACAACTTTAGGTTCTAACCCCTTTGAGAGTCGCACCATATTACTATGATGTTTAATCAACACTAAACAAGATAACATGGCTACAGGCATTGTGAATTCGGGACGAATGAACCAGACATAAAGCGGAGCAAGTAAAAAACTGATAATTGCCGCCACTGATGCATAACCGGTAATAAGAACAGTTGTAATCCAAGTTGCAATAAATAGCCCGGTAAAATCAAAACCAATCATCATCATTGAGCCTAATGCGGTTGCAACACCTTTACCACCACGAAAATGATAAAAACACGGAAAAATATGCCCTAAACAAGCAACAATAGCAATAATTCCTAAATAAAATGATGGTATCGTTAACCGATAAGCAATATAAACCGGTAATAATCCTTTTAACATATCAAAGATTAGCACGAACAGTGCAGGTAACTTGCCATTGACACGTAACATATTGGTCGCCCCTGGATTATGTGAACCATAATCACGAGGATTTCGCAAATGCATTAGCTCGCTGACAATAAATGCCCCTGATAAAGAACCACATAAATAGGCAACAATTATCATTACCGTAATTAATAGCAATAATTTTTCCTCTTCCGTTATTACATTTATTGTATTTAAGTTAAAAAACTCATTAACTTTAGGTTAACTTTACTATTTTGCTAATATCGGTTTTAAATAAATGCCCGTATAAGAGTTTTTACATTTTGCAACGTCTTCTGGTGTTCCTTCAGCAACAATCTCACCCCCACCACTTCCACCTTCTGGACCAAGATCGACAATCCAATCGGCAGTTTTAATTACATCTAAATTATGTTCGATAACCACAATAGTATTACCGCGATCTCTGAGTAGATGCAATTGATTAAGTAATTGTTTTACATCCGCAAAATGTAATCCCGTCGTAGGTTCATCAAGGATATATAGCGTTTTGCCTGTATCGCGCTTAGAGAGCTCTTTAGAAAGTTTGACGCGTTGCGCTTCACCACCTGATAAAGTGGTAGCTGATTGACCAATGGTAATATAGGCTAAACCGACATCCACTAAGGTTTGCAATTTACGAGCGATCATAGGCACAGCATCAAAAAATTCTCGACCTTCCTCAACGGTCATATCAAGTATTTCATTGATCGATTTACCTTTATATTTGATTTCTAATGTTTCACGATTGTAACGTTTACCGTGACACTGATCACAAGCTACATAGATATCTGGTAAGAAATGCATTTCAACTTTAATTAAACCATCACCCTGACAAGCTTCACAGCGCCCACCTTTAACATTAAAACTAAAACGCCCAGGATTATAACCACGAGCTCGTGATTCAGGTACACCCGCGTAAAGCTCACGAATCGCAGTAAAAAAACCGGTGTAAGTTGCTGGATTAGAACGCGGAGTACGACCAATCGGACTTTGATCAATTGCAATAACTTTATCAAAATACTCAAGTCCATTAATAGCTTTATAAGGAGCAATATCGCTTTTTTCTGCTCGATTTAACTCATTCTGGGCTAAAGGATAAAGCGTATCATTAATTAATGTTGATTTACCCGAACCCGATACACCAGTAATACAGGTAAATAGACCCACTGGAATATTTAAGGTAACATTTTTTAAATTATTTCCAGTTGCTCCAATCAAAGATAATATTTTCTTTTTATCGATTTTGGTTCGCTTTGCTGGTACAGCAATTTTTTGTTTACCGACTAAATATTGCCCTGTGATCGAGTTTGAATTTGCCATCACTTGTGCAGGCGTACCTTGCGCTACAATTTCACCACCATGAACGCCAGCTCCCGGACCAATATCAATGAGATAGTCAGCCGCTAACATAGCTTCTTCATCATGCTCAACAACAATTACTGTATTACCTAAATCACGTAAATGGGTTAAGGTATCAATTAATTTAGAATTATCACGTTGATGAAGACCAATTGAGGGTTCATCTAAAACATACATTACACCTACCAATCCGGCACCAATTTGACTGGCAAGCCGGATCCGTTGTGCTTCTCCGCCTGATAGTGTTTCTGCAGAACGTGATAAATTTAAATAATTGAGACCAACATTAATTAAAAATTGTAATCGTTCATTGATTTCTTTAAGAATTTTATCAGCAATTTGCGCCTTTTGACCCGTTAACGTTAACGAATCAAAAAAACCTTTAGCATTTTGAATACTCAATTCAGTGATAGTCGGTAAATTAGTATCATTGATAAAGACATTACGTGCCTCTGTTCGTAAACGTGAACCATGACAACTAGCGCATGAGCGGTGACTGATATATTTTGCCAGCTCTTCACGTATTGTTTGTGAATCAGTCTCTTTGTAACGGCGGCTTAAATTATTTAAAATCCCTTCAAAAGGGTGCTTACGGATAACCGAATCCCCCCGATCATTAGTATAGACAAATTGAATTGCTTCTCCATTTGAGCCATTCATAATAATATCTTGAATCTGTTCGGGAATCTCATTGAATGGTAAATCGATATCAAAATGATAATGCTCGGCTAGCGATTTAAGCATTTGAAAATAATAAAAATTACGGCGATCCCAACCCTTTATTGCTCCAGCTGCTAAGGATACTTCAGGCATTTGTACAATCCGTTTGGGATCAAAAAACTGTTGAACACCTAAACCATCACACTCAGGACAAGCCCCTGCTGGATTATTAAATGAGAATAAGCGAGGTTCTAGTTCAGGTAAACTGTAACCACAAATTGGACAGGCAAAATTTGCAGATAAAATAAGTTCCTGGCTGCTTGAATCATCTATGTTAGCAACTTTTACTATACCATTGGTAATGGCTAATGTGGTTTCGATCGATTCAGCTAACCGTAATTTAAGATCATCGCGAATTCGGAAACGATCGACCACGACTTCAATAGTATGTTTCTTTTGCAATTCTAATTGCGGTGGTTCAGACAGATCATAAATATCACCATCAACACGAACACGGGTGTAGCCACTTGCGGCAAGTTGTTCAAATAATTTAACAAATTCACCCTTTCGTTCAGTAATCACTGGAGCCAAAAGCATATAGCGATTTTCAGATGGTGGCAGAGCCATAATGCTATCAACCATTTGCGATACAGTTTGGGCCGCAAGTGGTAAATGATGAATTGGGCAACGTGGTTCACCAATGCGCGCATATAATAAACGCAAATAATCATAAATTTCCGTTATTGTGCCAACCGTAGAACGAGGATTGTGTGAAGTTGATTTCTGTTCAATTGAAATCGCTGGCGATAAACCTTCAATGTGATCAACATCTGGTTTTTCCATTAAGGATAAAAATTGCCTTGCATAAGCAGATAATGACTCAACATAACGACGTTGACCTTCAGCATATAAGGTATCAAATGCTAAGGATGATTTACCTGAACCAGATAATCCAGTAATAACGACTAATTTATCTCGGGGAATGGTTACATTTATATTTTTAAGATTGTGCGTTCTGGCACCACGAATTTCAATATCTTTGATTGACATGTATCTCTTCTTTATCAACGCTGAAACTAAAAAGTTTTAAACAAAAATGTTCACTTAAATTTGCTTACTATATCAGTAATTGTGAGAAAAATATATCAATTATATGCAGATTTCAATATGAAAGAAATGTGACATAACCTAATGAATTATAAATATTTATTTATAATATATATGAAATGAATTTTCACTATTCTCAATAAAATAAATAGTATTATCACAAACAAAATTATTTAATTGAAAAGTAAAAATATTTTTTATTCAACTAAATAGAAACAGATAACAATCATCAAAAAAAGTTTTCCCAAATTAATTTAATACTCATCACACTAGAAACAATAATCAGCATGGGACGAATTAATTTTTTACCTTTAGAGATGACCATTTTAGCGCCTAATCTCGCACCAATAAACTGTCCAATCAACATTATTAACCCAATAATCCAAAAGACTTTACCACTAAAAATAAAAAAAACCAATCCTGCTAAATTAGAGGTAAAATTAAGAACTTTAGTATGCGCGGTTGCTTTAGTAAGATTGAATCCGGCTAAAGTCACATACGCTAAAGCATAAAATGATCCAGCACCAGGTCCAAAAAAGCCATCATAAAAACCAATCACCATTGCGGCTAAAATAGCAAATTGTAATTCTGATAATCTTCGTTTACGATCTTGTTCTCCAATCTTCGGACAAAACAGAAAATAGAGACCAACACTTATGGTTAAAATTGGTAATAAAATACGTAAATATTCAGCATTAATATTAAGAATTAAGAAACTGCCAAATAGCGAACCAATAAAAGCGAGTGCTATGGATAATTTTATATCGTGTAAATCAACCATACGTCGACGAACAAAATAAAGACTTGCGGAAAAAGAGCCACCACAACTTTGTAATTTATTCGTCGCTAACGCATTTGCTGGAGGAATCCCCACTGCGAGTAAAGCTGGAACTGTAAGTAGTCCTCCACCACCAGCAATTGAATCAATGAATCCGGCAACTAAAGCCACGGCAAATAAAAGGGTGAGTAATTCGTAGCTTATTTCCATTACCTCTCTCCATCATTTAATGTACAAGTTTGAGCCTTAAATAAATATAAATAGCAATACCAATAACAGTCAAAATACCGATTAGAAATCCCATTGCGTAATAAGATAGCTCAGCTAATTTTCCATTAAATAAAAACCGATCAATTAAAATGCTAATCACTAAAAACAGACTTAAAAAACAAATAAAATAGGATTCAAATTCATATAGCGGCATAAATTTTTCTTATTTAAAGTAATTAATAGCATCAACATCATTACACTGCGCTCTATGCCGCAAATAATGATCCATAAGTGTAATCGCCATCATTGCTTCAGCAATCGGCACTGATCGAATCCCAACACACGGATCATGACGCCCATGAGTTGACACATCAACGTCTTTGCCATATTTATCAATTGATTTGCCTACAATTTCAATACTCGGTGTTGCTTTTAAAGCAATATTTGCACAGATTATTTGACCAGAACTAATTCCACCTAAAATACCGCCGGCATGATTAGATAGGAATCCCGCCGAAGTTATTTCATCGCGATTTTGACTTCCTCGCCGAGTAACAGCGGCAAATCCATCACCAATTTCCACACCTTTAACGGCATTAATGCTCATTAAGGCATGTGCTAAATCGGCATCTAACCGATCAAACACGGGCTCCCCTAAACCAACAGGAACATTTTCCGCCACGATTGTCACCTTAGCACCAATAGAATCGCCGGTTTTTTTCAATTCTCGTAATAATTCATCTAGCTGTAATAACTTCTCTTCATCAGCACAGAAAAACGGATTTTGTGATACTTGTTGCCAATCTTTAAATTCGCATTGTATGTCGCCCATTTGGGCTAAATAACCACGAATCGTAATCCCACATTTTTCAAATAGATATTTTTTGGCTATAGCACCAGCAGCTACTCGCATTGCCGTTTCACGGGCCGATGCACGCCCCCCACCACGATAATCACGCACGCCATATTTTTGTTGATAGGTATAATCGGCATGGCTGGGACGAAATATATCTTTAATACGGCTATAATCTTGTGAACGTTGATCAGTGTTTTCGATTAATAGACCGATACTGGTACCAGTCGTTTTACCTTCGAATACACCCGATAAAATCTTCACCTGATCCGCTTCTCGGCGTTGGGTGGTATAACGTGAAGTGCCGGGTTTACGCCGATCTAAATCGTGTTGCAGATCCGACTCCGCCAAATCTAATCCTGGTGGTACTCCATCAACAATGCAACCTAATGCTAATCCGTGCGACTCACCAAATGTTGTGACTTTAAAGAGTTTGCCTATTGAGTTTCCTGCCATAATTAACCTTTTATCGGTAAATAATTTTATACTGAAAAATATAATTAGAATAAATTATTATATTCCATGAGCTGTTTTTTCGTTAGCATAAAAACACCATCACCACCATACTTAAATTGCAACCACTTAAAAGGAACTTGAGGAAAACGTTGTTGTAATGCCACACTACTGTTGCCAACTTCACAGATTAAAACGCCATATTTAGATAAATGATCAGCGGCCTGTTTCAAAATACGCACCACAATATCTAAGCCGTCAGCACCTGCTGCTAATGCCAATTCAGGTTCAACTGTGAACTCTTTCGGTAAGTCATCCATATCTTCTTGATCAACATAAGGCGGATTAGAAATGATAACATCGTACTCAACTTCGGGTAAATCATCAAACAGATCGGATAAAATAGGAAAAACCCGATGTTGTAAATGATGACCTTCGATATTAATTTGAGCCACTTCTAATGCCTCACCAGAAATATCCGCAACATCAATTTCAGCCTCTGGGTATTCATAAGCACACGCAATACCAATACAACCACTACCCGTGCAAAGATCTAAAATATTCCTTGGTTCAAACTCAATAATGCCGGCTAAATGTTGAGTGATTAATTCACCAATTGGTGAGCGTGGAATAAGCACACGATCATCAACATAAAATTCATGACCACAAAACCAGGTTTTATTGGTTAAATAAGGGGTTGGAATATGTTCTTGGGTTCTTGCTAACACATATTTGATAACTTGTTGTTTTTCTTCATTAGTCAGATTAGCTGTATAAAACTCAGCAGGGATAGTTAATGGTAAATGCAACACTGACAGCACAAGCAGTTTAGCTTCATCAATAGCATTGTCGGTACCATGCCCATAATATATATCGGAACAGTTAAATTCAGATGTCGCCCAACGTATATAGTCCCCAATAGTATGTAATTGATTAATGATATTGCTCATAACAGCCCTGATGCCCTAAGTTTATTACACTTTTACTCGATTTTGCTATTGTAGGGTGAATAACCAGAGAATACAAGATAAGTTATATAAGATCACTTTATCGGAATATCGCTGCAAAACTGTTTAACGCGTATAAATGACATGCTTTCACTGTAACATAAAGATCATTTGATTACGCTAAACTATGTTTGATGAAGAACAATCCAAAATAACTAAATATTATTAAACTTTCACGATTATAAGAAAACTATCGCTACCATTAAAATCTATGTAAATTTATATTATACTGTTGGGCTAATTTTAATCCGTATGGGTTAACAAATCCGATCTAATAAGGACAAAACAATCATGCAACAATTACAAACAATCATTGAAGCGGCTTTTGAACGTCGTGCAGAAATTACCCCTAATAACGTTGATGCTGCAACTCGCGATGCCATTAATCAAGCTATCAAACTTTTAGATAGCGGTAAAATGCGTGTAGCTGAAAAAATCAATGGTGTTTGGGTAACCCATCAATGGTTAAAAAAAGCAGTATTATTATCGTTTCGTATTAACGAAAATCAATTAATTGATGGTTGTGAAACCAACTACTATGACAAAGTGCCACTAAAATTTGCTGATTATGATGAAGCACGTTTTAAAGAAGAAGGATTCCGGGTGGTTCCATCTGCCATTGCTCGTAAAGGCGCTTATATTGCCCGCAATACAGTATTAATGCCATCTTATGTCAATATTGGTGCTTATGTTGACGAAGGAACAATGGTCGATACTTGGGTGACGGTAGGATCTTGTGCTCAAATTGGTAAAAATGTTCATTTATCTGGAGGGGTTGGTATTGGCGGTGTATTAGAACCATTACAAGCAAATCCGACTATAATTGAAGATAATTGCTTTATTGGCGCACGTAGTGAAATCGTAGAAGGGGTGATCGTAGAAGAAGGCAGCGTGATTTCCATGGGTGTATTCATTGGTCAAAGTACCCGAATTTATGATCGCACTACGGGTGAAATACACTATGGCCGTGTACCGGCTGGTTCAGTCGTTGTATCTGGAAATTTACCTTCTAAAGATGGTTCTTACAGTTTATATTGCGCTGTAATTGTTAAAAAGGTCGATGCCAAAACACTTGGTAAAGTCGGTATTAATGAATTACTTCGTACTATCGATTAATTCACATATAATTCTATTTTAGAGTAAATTAATCAGTTTTTTCGTCGCTCTAGTAGCGACGTTTATTATGGGAGTAAATCATGCCTTCATTTGATATTGTTTCAGAAATTGATATGCCTGAGGTTCGTAATGGTGTTGAAAATGCCACCCGTGAACTAAGCACCCGTTGGGATTTTCGGAATATTCCTGCTTCTTTTGAATTAAATGAAAAAAATGAAACCATCAAAGTATCGAGTGAATCGGATTTTCAGGTACAGCAACTACTTGATATTCTTCGAGATAAACTCGCTAAACGTGGCATTGATGGCGGTGCATTAGATATATCCGAAGAGTTAGAGCATAGTGGAAAAACTTATTCTACTAACGTTAAACTTAAACAAGGGATTGATAAAGAACTTGCCAAAAAAATCGTGAAATTAATTAAAGATAGTAAACTCAAGGTGCAAGCGCAAATTCAGGGCGAGCAAGTGCGCGTTACTGGTAAAGCGCGTGATGACTTACAAAGCGTTATTGCATTAATAAAGGGCGCAGATCTTGGCCAGCCTTTTCAATTTAATAATTTTAGAGATTAATAGAATTAATTATAATCAAAGTCGTGCAGATAACTGACTACACGACTTTTAATATTTAACTATTGGCTATAAAGACAAAATGCACTATTTTTTACAAACAGCATATCCCAATCTATCATCATATAATAAAAAGGCGCCAACAAAACCATCGTGATTATGTACCACGTACCCAGTCATCAAATAAGCATTGATTTTCGTTGTCCAATATCGACTTTTAAAAGGCATAGAATAATCTTGCCATTGTGAATCGGGGTAAGTTGTTTTTGTCGTCCATCCCCATTCCCCAAGAACAGAATTGCCTATTTCCCGTGTATAAGTATTAGATAATATTAGTACAGTATCTCCTGAATCTTGTACGTTTGCCTTTACCTCATATCGTGGTGAATTAGTTAATTCCTCCATAGTTAACATATATTGCAATCCACCACATTTCCCTAGAGTATCGTCAAAATTACTCCTGAAATCTTGTGGTTCAATCCAAGGATTAGTGGGATTAAATACATAATCATGCATTATTGAATCATCTCTTAACAATGTTGCTCGTACCTTTATTGCACCACTAGGCTTAGCATTTAATTGGACCATACCATTTTGATCAATCGTTACAGCTTGTCCTTGATTATTTAAAAGCTCAAAACGATAGTCAGTTTGGGCTCCAGTCATCACTAATTGAAATTTTGCTCCCGGAAATCCAGTAGTTGGAAATTTTTTATCAGATAAAACTGGCTCAGCTTTAAATCCATAATTGGGAACAAAGTCCTGAGTATAACCTCCCCCAGTTAACGAATCACGCATAGCATACTTTGCTTGATTCCAAAAATAAGTATCAGTGGTTTTATCAACACCACCCCATTGTTTATCAGGTTTCACAATCATTGAATTAGGTTTCGCATAACATAATTCTGATATTGGAGCAATTTGGTAAGATTTACTCAGCGTTACTGGTTCACTCTGTCTAGGGGAACCAAACTGCGATCGTGTTGAAACCGTTACTTTAATATTTAGTTTTAATGGCATGGAATACCCACTACCACAACCAATAATTTTACCAAAATCACTTTCAGGAATCTGTTGATCTTTATTGTCATACCAGATATGTTCAACAGATTGAATAGTAAATGGTTCGGATACATCTACAGGATCGCCTTCTTGATCATAATAATTTTGTGCGATATCAAAATTCGCCAATAATGCATGTATATCTTGTTGCTTAAAATCATTGAAAGTTAAGTTACCATCAACGAGTTTAACAATATCTTGTGCAATATTATTGTTACTTTGACTATAAAATTCATTATTGATAGTAAAGCCAAATGAATTGAGTAAAGAAGGAAGGACGATAATTTCTGGAGCATTACCCATAATGGATCTTTGGGATGTATTTGACAAAATACCATGACTATAATAACTCGCCATCCATAAAACAGATAATACTAAAAGTTTAAACCAACATGCTGTTTTATCAAAAAATGATAGTTTTTTAACTAAGCGATGCCCGATGCCCGATGCCCGATGCCCGATGCCCGATGCCCGATGCCCGATGCCCGATGCCCGATGCCCGATGCCCGATGCCCGATGCCCGATGCCCGATGCCCGATGCCCGATGCCCGATGCCCGATGCCCGATGCCCGATGCCCGATGCCCGATGCCCGATTTAAGACCATATTGTATCATATTTTTATCTTTCCTTGAATACTTGTTAATGTTATATGATTGTTTTTTTTATTATTACTGACTATTTTTTATTTTTTTAATAAAAGATAATATTATTAATGTTTAAAATTATAAAATAACAATTTAAAATCTAGAAATTATTTATGTAAAGATATGTTTAAAAAAACTTTGAAACGATTATTTTTTTCCTAAAAATTGCGTAAAATCAAGAAAAAAGATGACAACCAAATTAAATTATACAATCTAATATTATTAACAATGATTAAATAGCCAAGTCTTAGCGCAATAATCAATTAAAGATAATGGTTCGCTATATCTAATTTTAAAAATACGCTTAATTGTCACATCATCCTCAAGCCAGATTTTCAAAAATAACTACCATTTAATGAAACAATGCTTAACAAAGTAAAATATGTTAATGTTATATTTAATCACCGATATTTATGTTGCAAATAAAAAAGATGCCCATTGGAGGCATCTTCTATTAGGCAAAACCTTTTAAACCAACCACATGAACATACTCATGATTGTTAACCACTTTACGCACTAATTTATAGGTGGTTCCTTTTTCAGGACTAATATTTTCAGGTGCTGCGATAATTAACTGCATTGCCAATTTTTCACATAATTCAAACAATGTCGCAATTGATTTGGCATCAAGCCGTGCTGCTTCATCAAGAAAAAGTAAACGACATGGTAAAATATCTTTACTACGTAATCGTTTTGATTCTTCTTCCCAGCTTTGAATCACCATTAATAAAATTGACATCCCCGTACCAATTGCCTCACCAGTGGATAACGCACCACTTTCGGCCCGTAACCAACCATCTGCACCACGATTTACTTCTACATCTAAATCAAGATAATTACGATAATCAAGTAGTTCCTCACCGATAGTTTGAGCAGTACGTTGCCCCATATCGATATGTGGATTTAAACGTTGATATAATTTTGCCAATGCTTCTGAAAATGTCATTTTGTTACTGGTAAACAGATCTTGATGTCCCTCTTGTTCATCAGACAAAGCACTTAATAAAGTAGCATGAGCTTCACGAATATTTACATTTAAACGAACCCCGTTGACCTGACCAAATGATACTGCCTGTAAACCTTGATTAAGCATACGAATACGGTTTTGTTCGCGTTGGATTGTTTTACGAATAATATTGGCTACACTCTTTGAACTAATTGCTAGTTGCTGTTCGCGAGTGGTTAACTCTTCGGTTAGGCGATTAAGTTCAATTTCCATTTGTTCAATCGCCTCAATGGGATCATCAGTTTTCACAATATCTTGACGAATGCGTTCACGCAGATGCTGATAAACGGCAATATAAAAATGAATTTTACGTTCAGGATGTTTTAAATCTTCAGATAATCGCAAAACATCTCGTAAATGTTCATTATCGGCAACGGCTAAACGTAATGAACCTAATGCCTTATCCGACATTGAACGTAATTCATCACCACTTAAATAAGCCAGATCACGGCGATGCAAACGACGTTCGATACGATGATCTTTCACTAAACGTAATACAATACACCAACCAATTTTTGCTTGAACAACCTGCTCTCGTTGTGCTTGATAGTCTTTTTCAACTTGACGCAATTTCTTTTGTAATTGGGTCATTTCGTTTTCACACATAACAATTTGTTTTTCAAGTGATGAACACTGTTGACGATTTTGATTAACTTTCTGATGTATCTCATCACGACGATGACGAGCACGTTCTTCGGTAGTTTCATCAGCCTTAACGCCAATCTGTTCAATCTCTTGCCTTAAATCCTCCAGAACAGCCCGTTTAGTATCATAGGCACTTTTTAGCGATGCTAAAGTCTGGTGGCTTTGATTGTATTTCTCCTGGGCGTCGCGCATTTTATTACGTGCTGTAAGCCGATCTTGTTCTACAATTTCTAAGCGATGACGTAACTGCTCATTGAGATCAGAATTTTCTGTTAACATACCGGCTGAATCAGCATAACTAAAATGTACTCGGCGTTGTATCACTTCAGTTAATGCAAATATTTGTTGCTTAATCTTACGTTGTTGATGGATGGTTTGATCGTATTGTTGATGCAAATTATCATTTTGTTGTGGATCACTTTGTAACACATTCACTAATGGTTCAAGTTCAACAATCAATTGTTGATTTTTAACCACATAATTTACCGCATCCTGAGCTTCTAGCACTTGTTCGCGCAATTCATCGATACGATCAGCCAATTCTTCATCAGCTAATAAATGCAAATAAGATAATAGTTTATTTACTAAATTAAGCTGTTCTTTGATTTCAGTCACCTGTTGTTGATTTTGTTGATCAACAATCAGTTGCTGATTAAAATCACGCTCAATATCATTACGGCGAACCGTTAATTTTTGGATTTCCGCCTCTGGATCAACTTCAAAAGCAACCGCTAAATGTTGACCAACGAACTGACTGAAATTTTGTTCAATGCGTTGAATTTTTTGTAAATCAAACGATAACCTAGCATAATGTTCATGCAATTCATCGCGTTCGTGAGTTAACTTTTCTAAATGTTTTTCACGTGCTGCACGACCGAACAATGGAACCTGTGGAAAACGTGAATAACGCCACTGCCGATCACCGGTTTTGACTAAAACGGCGTTAGTTAATTCTTCATTATCAAACACACTGTCATCAAAAGATGATGGGTCACCTTCAATAAAATAAAGATCATCTGGACAATCATCTAAATTATTTAACTGAGCTTTAACTTGACTTAAATCTGGCACAACTATTGCTTGACGAGATGGTCCATATAATGCAGAAAAATAAGGGGCATCTTCAATAGTAACATCTTCATAAATTTCAGAAAGTAATACCCCATTAAATCGCTCAGCTAAGGCACTTAAACGGCCATCATCAGAACCATTAGGTTGATTTAATTGATTAATAAATTTATCTAATTCATCACGACGCTGTACTACTCTATCGCGCTCTTGGGTTAACTCACGTTCTTGCTCTAATAGTTTTTGCAGATATTGCGTAACTTGCTGGCTGTCAGATAATGACGAATCGATTTGTTCACACAAAGTCATTAATGCATCTTGAGCCTTTAACCAATTCGGTGCTTTTTGGCGATAATCAGCCATTTGTAGTTGAATGTGTTCTAATTCTTGCTTAATGGCAATGCGTTTTTCACTCGATTCAGTTGCCATAGTCGCTTTTTCATCTAGCGACGCTTCCAATGTGAATTTAACCTCATCCAATTCATCAAAATTGACTTGACGACCAATTCGCTTACAAAATTGCTGTAATAACGTTTCGGCATCTTTTTGTTGATGAAAACGTTGTTCTAACTCTGCTAATTGTAATTGCAATATCTCAGCGTTTTGTGCTTGATATTGCATTGAGGGCCAAGCTTGCATTGCCTGTTTTGCCACTTGCCATGCTTCACTCCGCGTTACCTCGCCAACCAATTTAGTCACGAGTTGATAAGCGCGATCAAACTGATTAACTGCGGCATCTGCCACACCAAGTTTTTGTTCCAGTTGTAATACGGTTTCCGTTATTTGCTCTTCTTGCGCTTTAAACATCGTAAAATATTTTTCAACATTTGTTACCGTTAAATCTGGCATAGCACAAAGTTGTTTAGCATTTTCTAATGCTTGTAAAGCTTGTTGATACTGAATAGCACGAGTTTGCTGAACATCTAATGCCTGTTGATAATCAGCTAGTTGGGTCTTGATCTCATCAACTTCTTGTTCAGTGGCTTGGGCTTGTTCTTGATAAATTAAATATTGTTCATTAGTTTCGGCAACAATTTCACCCTGCTCAAGTAACTTTTCGTTCAGATCATCCAAATCATGTTGATAATTGTTGATCTTTTCTTGTTGTCGGTAAGCAGTTTGTACCAGATTAAGGTGATCATTAGCCGCTTGATAATCCATTTCCAATATAGATTGCGCTTCACTACTTTCTTGTAGTTCTCTTGCCATTTCAACATGACGATATTGATTATGGTTCAATTGCTGCTTTGTGGTTAACAAATCACGACGTAACATTAATGCCATTTCAACATGTGTTTTACGTTCATTAGCATTGCGCATATAATCAGCAGCCACATAATCGGTTGATTCGGTGATCAAATGCTTAAATAAATCGCGATCTGACTGTGTCACTCGTATCGCTTCCAATGTCATACGATTTTCGCGCAATGCCGCTTCCATATCCTGAAATGCCTTGCGCACACCACTATTTTCTGGCAATAAATAATCACGCAATGAACGAGTAATTGCGCTTGATATACCGCCATACAATGAGGCTTCAATTAAACGATAATATTTACTGCGATCAGATGGTGAACGTAACCTTTTAGGTAGAATCCCAAAATCAAACATTAATGAATGATAATCACTTATGGAATTGAACTGTTTAAAAATGACACCTTCGATATTGTCTAGCTTCTCTTTTAATTCGGCTAACGACAATATTCGAGCCTGACGTTCATCAATTCGAGCGGTAACTAAATCTATCGGTACAATGCTATGTTCTACCCCCTGAATAATAAAAGGTTTAATATCAACTTTTTTATCACGTCCTGCGATCTGTTGTAATCTAACTCCGCAGATAATTCGTTGCTGGCGTGAATTAACTGTTTCTAAAAGTGAATAACATACACCTGGGCGTAATTTACCGTGTAATCCTTTATCACGTGACCCTCCTGTTGCCCCTGCTTCGGTAGTGTTTCTAAAATGGAGTAAGGTTAAATCGGGGATTAGAGCCGTGACAAATGCCGCCATGGTGGTAGATTTTCCAGCCCCATTACCTCCTGATAAAGTTGTAACTAACTCATCTAAATCGAACGTTCTAGCAAAAAAACCATTCCAATTAACTAATGTTAATGAACGAAATTTACCGTGTTTCATCATAATTATTCCTCCGTCTCGTCATTAGCATCTGTTATATCATTGGTATCATCAGTTAAAGATAACGACGATTCAATCGTCATTGCTTCACCATCCCGAATTAAGCGCAGTTGCGCTTCTTGCATATCATCATTACTTCTAACATCAGCCCCAAAACGGAAAATAGCTTCATTAATCCGAAATTTACTACTGTCATTGCCGACAATAAAAAACACCATCCCTAATCGACGTAGGCGATTAAGTGATGTTTTCACTTTGTCATATAATTTTTGTCGATCTAAATCTGACCCAGTGGAACGTTGATTAACCAATTTTAATAATTTACTTTCATCTGACAATGCGATTAACTCTTCATGCAACTCTTGTAGGCTAAAGATTCCTTCATGAGCCAATCTTTCTGGACTTAAATAGAGGTAACATAATACTTTACCCACTAGCATGTCTAATTCAGATAATACTGAACGAGGAATCAATGTGGTTGAACGTGGTCGCAAATAGAAAAAACCTTCTGGTGCACGAATAAGTTCCACATTATAACGTTGATAAAATAGTTCAAGTTCAGTCTGATAATCCATTAAAAAAGCATGATTATCAAGATCATCAATACCAATATGACGTCCTGAACGCAATATACTATCTAATTCAGGAAATAATGGTGCCGCAATTGCTTGCGCTAATTTGACTGGCATATATTTTTCAATCGAGGCTTGAGATGAAATATTAGCTCGATTAATCCCCTCATTACGCGCAGCACTATGCGCTTGATCAAGTTGTTCAATATCTATTGATGACATGTGCTTGTACCTTAGCTCCATAATCGTTGATTGGTTTCCATTTAGCAGGTAAACCAGCTAAATCCGCCTCGGCAATCCCTAGGCGGATCGCCTGATCGATAAATAAACGGGCAACATCGAAATGTTGTTCACGCGGGAATTGTGTTAAATAACTATGAATAGCATTACTCATATCTAGCGGTAGTTGTTTTTCTTTAAAAACCAATAGATTTTGCTCTATATGAGCAATGATGTGTTCTTGAATTTGTTTAATATCTTCAAATTCCAGTTCCGAAGGCAACTCACCCATTACTTCATCATCTTGTAAGGCAAGTTCTTCATCACGCATATCTAATAATCGTTCTGCATTAGCATAGGTTAATGCCCATGGTGCAGTGAAATAACTTTGAATAGAACGACGCAGTCGTTGTGAGAAAACACGATTTTTATCTAAATCAATTGCTGTACGGATAAATTTATGAACATGGCGATCATAACCAATCCACAAATCAATCGCTTGTTGTCCCCAACTCATAATACGGTCAAGTTTGCCTTGCAGATCGATGACCACATTACTAATTTTTTCAAGTGTGGGATCACCTAATGTAGCATCTTGAATTAACAATAGGCTTGCTTGTAATTTATCGCCGGTGGCTTCAAGGGTATCTTGTAATTCACGTAAAGTTAGGGAAGTTTCTGATAATAAACGTTCACAATTCGCTATTGCTGATTGCCAATCCTGGCTCAGTAAGGCAGCAATATTTTGCTTTACCTCAGTTTGTTGCTCATCCATAATGCGTTGCGTCATATCAATACTATCAAAAATCTCGGCAACCGAATATTTTAATGGTGCAAATATGTTCCGATGCCAATGTAATTCATCTCCCCCTTCTAATGCGGCATCAGCGGCCCTTTTTAGCTCTTGTGCCACAATCGACAATTGGATGGATAATCTTAAAGAAGAGAACTCACGTTGGCGAATATAATAATCTGTAATACCAATCCCCAGTGGAGTAAGTCGATAAATGGCTAATCCATCACTTATTTCACTGGTGAAACGATTAATTAAACGTTGACGTACTAAGTCATTGATAGCATTGTTCGATCTCACAATTATAGTATCATTACTCTGCGCAAACACTTTAGAAACATGGCGAAATGCATCAACTAATTCAGCTTCACTCATTTCACCATTAAACCGATCTCCATTAAGGGCGGCAATGGCTAATAAAAAAGCTAATCTTTCCGCAGGTAGTGAGATCGAAAAATCATTTTTTTTTGCCCATGAGACGAGTTCTGGCACTGATTGAGAAAAATCAGTCATAGTTTTCCTTGATAGCAAACGGTTAATTAACTAGCTTAAAACAACGTTATTATTATCTGTTTGAGAAGTGTTGTGTAATAAACTTAAATATCATTAATTATATAACAAATGTAAATAAATTGTAATGGGATTGTTGGGGTACAACACAACGTTAATTGAAAACTCTGATATTTAAACTTCATAAATCATCACTTTCTAAATTGGTAGTCAACATCAGGTTGACATTTATGTTACTAATAATTTTCTCTTGTTTATCATAGTTTGCGTTATCATCGGTCTTAATGACTTATTCTTCAAAGGCATAATCCTCTTGTAAACAGCACTGATCATCATTTCTGGAAGAGTTTTGAAAGAAAAAGACTAATCAATCCGATAATAGTGATTTAAACGTTTTGATAAAGTTCACTTTCAAGAGCACAAAATTTTAAACTTAGCCACTCTTATCACTTTATCGTATTACTTATCTTTTGATTTAGTCTAATTATGATCATCACAATTAAGTTGCGAAAACTTTATGTATATTGCTTATAAAGCAATACTATATAAAAAAACATGAGTAATAATTTATCAAACGGTCAATCGTTAGTGAGTTTAAAAGTGATCGAATATTATTTGAATAGACATAATACAAACAATATAACTATATGATTTAATATATTTTATTAGGCAAGTGAATAATCTTACTTATTGAATGGCGGAAATTTTAAGTCAACTCAAATTATTAAACAACAGACCCGATTAACAATTGTAACAAAAATTAACCGGGTATAAATTTTAATTAAAAATAAATAACCACATACAGTTATTATACATAAATCAATTTTATATTTTTATTCAGTTATCACTGAATAAATTAATGGGATTCTTTCTGCATGATCAGCAATTTTAATATTCTCATACAATTTTTGCTTGATTGCGTTGATATCTTCACGATTAGTATGAATGGTTAATAATGATTCACCTGTTTCAACATGATCGCCAACTTTTTTGTGCATGATAATACCTACAGCGACATCAATATTATCTTCTTTTGTGGCTCGACCAGCACCTAATTGCATCGCAGCAACGCCCACTTCATCGGCAACAATTTCGGCCACATAGCCAGTTTGTTTAGCTGGCAGATCAATTTTATACTTGGCTTCGGGTAACTTTTCCGGATGATCCACTACTGAAGGATCACCACCTTGATTTTTTAGCATCACTTTAAATTTTTCGATGGCTTTACCATTATGCATGACTTCTTCTAATCGTTCTCTGGCTTCCGCTAAGGTTTTTGCGCCATTAGCCAATACTACCATTTGACTTCCCAAAGTGAGTACCAATTCATGTAAATCTGCTGGACCTTGACCTTTTAAAGTATCAATGGCTTCTTTCACTTCTAGGGCGTTGCCAATCGCATAACCAAGTGGCTGTGACATATCGGAAATGATAGCCATAGTGCGTCGACCAACATTATTACCGATTTTAACCATCGCATGTGCTAACTGTTCAGCATCTGCAATATTTTTCATGAAGGCCCCTGCACCGGTTTTCACATCCAATACAATTGCATCACTACCAGCGGCAATTTTTTTACTCATAATTGAACTTGCAATAAGTGGAATTGAGTTGACTGTGCCTGTGACATCACGTAATGCATATAATTTTTTATCGGCTGGTGTTAAATTACCTGTTTGACCAATTACCGCAACTTTATCGGTATTAACTAAACGAATAAAATCTTCTTTACTGATTTCCGTTTGGAAACCTGCAATTGAATCTAATTTATCCGTTGTACCACCTGTATGACCAAGCCCACGTCCCGACATTTTTGCCACAGGAATATCCAACGCAGCTACCAACGGCGCTAATACTAAGGTTGTTGTGTCACCCACACCTCCGGTTGAGTGTTTATCAACTTTAATCCCTTTAATGCCAGAAAGATCTATGGTTTCCCCAGAATGAACCATTGCCATAGTAAGATCTGCGCGTTCACGATCGGTCATATCTTGAAAATAGATAGCCATAGCTAATGCACTGGCTTGATAATCGGGTATGGTACCCGCTGTATAACCTTGAATAAAAAAATCAATCTCTGCCGTGGTAAGTTCATGCCCGTCTCGTTTTTTGGCAATAATGTCTACCATTCTCATTTATTATATCCTCTGTAAACTAATTTTCGGTTTGTAAATTAATACGATAAACAGCATAACCCACACTGTCGTTATTAAGATAAGACATTGGGTACTGTGCATGTTTGTCAATATACGCTTTTGCCTCTAATGTTGGCGATGTTTCAATTCTTAGATCTAGTATCACTGGACTAGTGATTGGTCTTAATCGCCAATTATTATCAGGTTGCACTTCCACTTTTCCTTGCTGTAGGGTAACTTTTTCGATATAACGTGCCAAAATTTCTTTAACTGGATCGGGGGAGTTAATCACAATATTTTGCTCACCTGACCCAGGGAATATTCCGGTTAAAGCGCGATAATTATTGGATGCTAAGATAAAATTTTGTTTTGAATCAATTGGTTTCGCATTAAAGGTAAGATTTTTAATCCTTTGCGAATTTGGATTAATAAGTTGACAATTTTCGTCATAACGTGGTGGTTGTGTAATATCAATTTCATAACCAATTCCCCCATCAATAATATCAAAATTATATAAGCGAAATTTTTGCCAATTAATTAGGTATTGTGGTTGAGTATCTTGAATATCAACTTGATTAAATAGCCCTGCGCTACATTCCAACCACTCTTTAAGCTTTATACCATTAATTTTCACTGCAGCTAAAGTATTAGCATAAACATAAAGATCGGCGACGCTTTTAACGCTTAATTTTCCTTTTGGTATTTCTATATAAGCGGTTGGATCATTTTTACGAGAACCAGCTTTAAAGGGAGCAATAGCGGAAATAACGGGTAAATTGGCTAGATCAGGATCACCTTGAATGTAATATTTAACGTAATCGATCTGCGCATTATTAATCAGCTGAATAGTCGGGTCATCTTGCACCAATGCTAACGTACTAAAGAGATCATCGGATGATTCTCCTATAATGCGCCCCATATAGTGACGTGTTTGTTTAAAATCATCAACTAATACTGCTCTAACCGATTGATCGGGATCAACTAAGGCCTTATTATTAATTGTATCAAATATTGGTTTAGCTTGTGATTTAGATTGTATCACATGCCAACGACCTTCTCGCTGTTCAAGTGTAAGATCGATCACACCTAGATGATCTCCCCATTGTCCTGGCATTACCGCTGGGATACCATTTACCAGACCATTGTGATTATCAATTCCAGCAATATTATTAAAATTTTTACCAGGGAAGATACTATGAGTATGACCAAATAAAATTGCATCAATATCTTTGACAGTACTTAAGTAATAAACTGAATTTTCTGCCATTAATTTATAAGGTTCTGAAGATAAGCCTGAATGAGCGATCGCAATAATCACATCAGTACCTTCCGCCTTAATCTTTGGAACAAATAGTTTTGCAGTTTCGGTAATATCTTTGGCATAGACTTTGCCAGAAAGGTTATTTTTATCCCACTCCATGACTTGTGGAGGAACGAAACTGATATAACCAATTTTCAAATGCTGTGGCTTACCATCACGGTCAATAACTAATGTATCAATGATAACATATGGTCTAAAATAAGGTTTATCCGTTTTTACATCAAAAATATTAGCATTTATGTATGGAAATGTTGCTCCAGCTAAAACACGATTCAAGAAATCCAAACCATAATTAAATTCATGATTCCCTAAACCTCCAACCGTATAATGCATTGCATTTAACGCTTTATAGGCAGGATGAGTGCGCTGATCGTTTAGATCATTTAAATAGTTGCTATATGCCCAATCTGCCATTGGGCTACCTTGAATTAAATCACCATTATCCACTAATACACTATTTTTGACTTCATTTTGCATCTTGCGAATCAATGAAGCCGTTCGGGTAAAACCAAATCGTTGGGTATAATCATCTTTATAAAAATCATAATCCATCATATTAGCGTGGATATCTGATGTTTCTAAGATTCTCAGATCGACGGTATTGGCACAAGCAACATGAATAAACAGCGAAGCAAATAAACCCCATTTGAGTGTTGTCATATTCCAGCCTTAGAATTGTAATCCAAAAACTAAACCAACAATAGTAGCACTCAATAAACTAACTAATGAAGCACCGTAAAGTAATTTTAAACCATGCTTAGCAATCGCATCTCCTTGTTTTTCATTGAGCGCCTTTAAAGCGCCAGAAATAATGCCGATTGAAGAAAAGTTAGCGAAAGAGACTAAAAATACAGAGATCACAGCCTGACTATGTGCGGAAAATTTGCTGATATTTTCAGAAAATAAAGTCATTGCAGCAAATTCATTAGTTAACAGTTTTGTTGCCATTACTTCACCTGCATCAATACACTCATTCCAGGGAACACCAATTAAAAAAGCAAATGGTGAAAATAAGTAACCTAATGCATGCACAAACGTAACATTAAAAATAGCTGCAAAAATTCCATTTACCATAGCGATTAAGGCAATAAAGCCAATTAACATTGCTCCTACGATAACTGCCACTTTAAAGCCATCAATAATATATTCCCCTAACATTTGGAAAAAAGCTTGTCGTTTTTCTTCTTTGAACTCAATGGCTTCTTCATTACGATTAACCGAATACGGATTGATAACTGAAGCAATGATAAAACCACCAAACAAATTCAATATCACCGCAATAACCACATATTGTGGATTAAGAATATTCATGTATGCGCCAATAATAGCCATTGAAACCGTTGACATTGCTGAGGTACATAACGTGTATAATCGTTTTTCAGGGAGATGATCGAGTTGATTTTTGATCGAAATAAATACTTCTTGTTGACCTAAAATTAATGCAGCTACGGCATTATAAGATTCCAGTTTTCCCATACCATTAATTTTACTAATGACATAACCTAAACCTTTGATAACGAGAGTCATAATTTTAAGATATTGTAAAATTCCAATTAATGCGGAAATAAATACTATCGGTAACAAGACATTAATAAAGAATGAGAACCCGTGGTTACCTTTTTGATCAACATTAACCAGACCACCAAATACAAAGTCCACCCCTTGCTGAGCATAACCAAGTAAAAAATTGAATCCAGTTGTAATTCCACCAATAAAAAACTGACCGAAAGAAGTATTTAATAAAATAAAGGTTAAAATAATTTGTACTGTTAGCATCACCAAAATCGGTTTAAACCGTACTTTTTTACGATTAAAACTCGCTACCCAAGCCAACAGTAAAATAACGAGAATACTTATAATACCGATTAGATACTTCATTTTTACCTCAATAAATGTTATTAAAATCACATTATTTTAAACTAAAGTGGATCTATTTGTCAGTCTAAATCATAAATTTATAAATTAGATCACATTTTTTAATTATTATAGTTAAAAAATTCACTATTTATGTTAAAATTTTAACAAAATTTAGGGAAACTCATATTCTAGAATTCAAGGAGAAATTGCATAATGATTTCACAATCTACTGATTTAGCAAAATATATTGATCATACTCTTTTAAAAATGGATGCAACTGAAACAGAAATTAAACAAATTTGTGAACAAGCCATTGAACATCATTTTTTTTCTGTGTGTGTTAATTCCTGTTATGTACCATTAGTATCTAAATTGTTAGCAGGCTCTACGGTAAAAACTTGCTCGGTCATTGGTTTTCCATTAGGTGCTTGTTTAACTTCTGTAAAAGTATTTGAAACACAAGCCGCAATAGATGCTGGTGCTAATGAGATTGATATGGTAATCAATGTTGGTTTATTAAAAAGTCATGCCATGGATGCCTTTATTGATGATATTCGTCAGGTTAAAGCGGCTACTCAAGCTAAGGGGGCGCTTTTAAAAGTCATTTTAGAAACTTGTCTACTAAGTAAAGCGGAAATTAAACAAGTTTGCGAAATATGTCGTGACCTAGAGGTTGAATTTGTTAAAACGTCAACTGGCTTTAGTACTGGCGGTGCAACAATTGAAGATGTACGTTTAATGCGTGAAACGGTTGGAGCAAAATTAGGCGTTAAAGCTTCAGGTGGTGTACGTGATAAAGACACTGCTAAAGCAATGATTGATGCAGGTGCGACACGTTTAGGTAGTAGTTCTGGTGTATCCATTGTTTCTGGTTTAAAATCTAATAGCAATTATTAATGGCTTTAGGCCGAGATAAGTCTTTATGAGCAAGCGTGAAGAGCGATTACTACAATTAATCGAATTAGCGAATCAATCTGTCAATTTACATGTTAAAGATGCAGCAAAACAACTTAATGTGTCTGAAATGACGATTAGGCGTGATATTAATCATAGTCATTGCTTTCCGCTTTGTTTATTGGGCGGTTACATTGTCAGGAATCAGGATCCTAATCAATTTTCACATTATCTGGTTTTGGAACAACAACAACGCCATACTGAAGAAAAATTTCATATTGGTCTGATTGCTGGTAAAATGGTTAAAAATAACGATATTGTTTTTTTTGACTGTGGCACAACCATACCTTATGTTATTGAGAATATTCCCGAACATATCAAATTTACTGGAGTTTGTTACTCACTCAATGTATTTTTAGCATTACAAAAAAAGAAAAATTGTAAAGTTATTCTATGTGGTGGACAACTTGAAATCGATAATGCGATTTTTACACCAATTATTGAATCTACACCTTTGGATATCATTTGCCCATCCAAATCATTCATTTCTGCCGCTGGAATCAGTTTAAAAGGTGTAACTTGTTTTAATCTCAATGAAGTGAATTGGAAAATTAAAGCAATTCATAAATCGAATTTAAACATTTTAATCGCTGATAGTAGTAAATTTGATGAATTAAAAGCTGCTTATTTTGGTAAATTATCTGATTTTGATATACTTATAAGCGATCATATTAGTGAAAAATATTTGTCTTATTGTCACCAAAATAATATAAAAGCCTATCAGTGAGATTGCTTGCAATGACAATGAATACAACTTATAAATGCACTATATTTTTCTTTTAAAATAATAGAGATTAAGTGTTATGAAAAGAGTTTTTATTATGGTGTTAGATTCCTTTGGTATTGGTTCAACATCAGATGCGGATAAATTCGGCGATGTCGGTGCCAATACTTTAGGACATATTGCACAATGGTGTGCATCACATCGTAAAAATGCCGATGGTAGCTACCAACCACTGTCTTTACCAAATTTAAGCCAACTTGGTTTAGGTAAAGCAGCCGAGGAATCCTGTGGCGTTTTTCCAGTTGGCTTAGACAAAGATGCCAAAATCATTGGTTCTTATGGCTATGCGGCTGAAATTTCTTCTGGTAAAGATACTCCATCGGGTCATTGGGAAATTGCCGGTGTACCTGTACTATTTGACTGGGGTTATTTTCATGAAAAACAAAACAGTTTTCCTGCAGAGTTATTAGATAATCTAGTGAAAAAAGCAAATCTACCGGGTTATTTAGGTAATTGTCACTCTTCTGGTACCGTAGTATTGGATGAGTTAGGTGAAGAACACATGAAAACCGGCAAACCGATTTTTTATACTTCATCGGATTCCGTTTTTCAAATTGCCTGTCATGAAGAGACCTTTGGTTTAGAACGCTTATATCAACTCTGTGAAATTGCCCGTCAAGAATTAACCGACGGTGGTTATAATATTGGGCGTGTTATTGCCCGTCCTTTTATTGGAAAAAAGGCGGGAGAATTTGAGCGTACAGGCAATCGTCATGATTATGCTGTAGAACCACCATCAAAAACTGTTTTACAAAAATTGGTGGAAGAAAAACAAGGTGAAGTTGTTTCAATCGGTAAAATTGCTGATATCTATGCGCATGTTGGAATTACTAAAAAAATCAAAGCTACTGGTATCGATGCGTTATTCGATGCAAGTTTAACTGAAATTAAACAAGCAAAAGATAATACTATTGTGTTCACTAATTTTGTTAATTTTGATTCTGATTATGGTCATCGTCGTAATATTCAAGGTTATGCTGAAGCATTAGAGTTATTTGATCGCCGTTTACCGGAAATGTTAGCATTAGTTAAAGACGATGACTTGCTGATTATTACGGCTGATCATGGCTGTGATCCATCATGGAAAGGAAGTGACCATACTCGCGAACACATTCCAGTTTTAATGTATAGTCCTAATGTCGCACCGAAAAATTTAGGATTAAGTCCTACTTTTGCCGATATTGGGCAAACGATAGCTCACTATTTTGCTACCTCACCAATGGATTATGGTAACCCTTTAATTAAATTCAATCATAAGTAAACTATCTCTTATAGTTAAAAATCACCATCTGGCATGATGGTGATATTAATTAGTCATTACATTATCTGCTTTTGTTTCGTGCGAACGATTAATCTCAT
>NZ_JAETXP010000009.1:0-336999 GCF_019641635.1 Frischella sp. Ac48 | reverse complement strand
TATCACCATCTGGCATGATGGTGATATTAATTAGTCATTACATTATCTGCTTTTGTTTCGTGCGAACGATTAATCTCATTTTTCCTGTATAGTCATCACCGCTCTTCATAGATGTATCGTTTTAATTTGATTTAAAATACAAGGTTTAATCCATGGCATGGATTATGCTAACCCTTTAATTAAATTCAATCATAAGTAAACTATCTCTTATAGTTAAATATCACCATCTGGCATGATGGTGATATTAATTAGTCATTACATTATCTGCTTTTGTTTCGTGCGAACGATTAATCTCATTTTTCCTGTATAGTCATCACCGCTCTTCATAGATGTATCGTTTTAATTTGATCTAAAATACAGGGTTTAATCCATGGCAAAGAAAGCGTAAAATAGCGAGCAAGAAAATCCATTTGGGAGCGTATACTTATGCCTATCATTCAAGCTATTCAAAACTGTCGTAATCATATAAAAACAATTAGTCAACACATCAATCAAATTCAATTTGATGAACACGCTTTATGTGTTATTGATCATCCACTGTGCCAAGCAGCAATATCATTACAAGGTGCTCATCTTCTTTACTGGCAACCAACCGATGAAGCATCTCCTGTGGTTTGGTTAAGTGATAATGCGTTATTTAAACGCGGAAAAGCGATTCGTGGTGGTATTCCCGTCTGCTGGCCTTGGTTTGGTAACACCTTGTCACCCGCACATGGTTTTGCCCGAATAGTAGATTGGCAATTGAAATATGTCCATGAAGATGACCAAGGCGTTGAGCTACTATTATCATTGCATCAGACTGATGAAACATTACAATATTGGCCTCACGAATTTGGCTTAGAAATGCGATTTCAATTAGGTAAAACGTGCAAAGTAGAACTATCGTGTCAGGGTGATTTTTCGGCTACCAGTGCCTTACATAGCTATTTTGGCGTTAGTGATATTCATCAAGTAACCATCGAAGGTTTAGGTGCAGATTATATTGATAAATTATCGACAGTTAATCCCCCTAAAAATGTTGGTTCCATGACGTTTGATCAAGAAGTGGATCGTATTTATACTCAACCAGAACCGATTAGCTATATTAAAGATCGCCATCGTTCAATTAAGATTCAACATTTTACATACAGTGATGTTGTAGTTTGGAATCCATGGGTAGAAAAAGCAAAGGCGATGAGTGATCTTGCTGATAATAGCTATCAACATTTTGTTTGTGTTGAAACCTGTCGAATCCATCATCCGATTATGTTAACACCACAGCAATTTGCACGCTATGGGGTCGAAATTAGCGTTGAAAAGTAATTTCGGTGCCGACTAATCTGGTTATAATATAAAGCGAGCAGTATTAGCTCGCTATTATTCTAATTCAAAACTGCATACTTTTAACTAGATCAATTTCTTCTTCTTGCCAACCTTGGGATAACGCTTTAACGACAGCTAAATAACCGTCATCAGTCAGGCGAAGTCGATAATCAAAATGTTTGGTGATAACATCCTTAACCGTCGTAATCACCCAATGCCCTTTAATCACTGCATCGCCAGTATACACTCCATGAAAACTATCAATATAAAGCGTTAATGTTGCTTTGGGATTGTTAGTGGGTTGAGTCGTAAGCAAATAATTAGGCATTAAAACAGCTAAGTCTTGCACTAAACGCTGTTTGATTTGATCTGATAATGGCGTTAACCATAAATTATTATTTGCTGTAACATATTGCATATCATTGGTTTGATAAACAATACCATTTTTATCCAAATAATTCGCCACTTGAATATTATTAATCAATATTACATCTTTGACTTTATGTGAATGCAAAATATGGCTATCACTAAAATCACTCTTTAGTTGATAATAGGTTTTATTTGGTAACGAAGAAGCGCAACCAACAACTAAAAATAACATTATCAAGATAAATAATTTTTTCACGACTAATGTCCTCGCGCTTTAGGTTGTGGATCCTGTTTTTTCGGTGCTGCAAAGATTAAAGAATTACTTTTATCATTCAACGTATCAAGCACTGGTGAAAGTTGGTCCATCATACTTTCAAATTTCTGCAAATCGGTTTGTAATTGATTATGCAAGGCTGAACCGGGTTGAAGGCTTTGTAAGGTTTTATTAAGCGACTCAATAGTTGTTTTCAGCTCTTTAGGTAAATTTTGCATATCTTTACTATTAGTTATTGCCGTTAAAGATTCCAATAATTTTTGGCTCTTCTGTAATGATTGATTCAATTCATTCACGGTTTTATCTAAAGGTAATTTATTAAAATTGTCTAACGTTTGTAGCAACTTAGCTTGCAATTGGGATAGTCCTGCTGGCACTGTCATAATTGTATCATAACCAAATGCTTGGCTTTGTGTTTCGAACGGTGTATTTTGGTATTCGGAATAATAATTAAGATCAATATATAATGCCCCAGTAATAAAATTAGCTGACTTAAGCGCAGCTCTTAAGCCATTATGTTGTTCATTGATAATAATCTTGGCTAAATCGGTAGGTTGCTCTAAGACATCACTTAATCGCCCTGGTTCAATTCGAATTAAAACCGGTATATTGTGATTTGAAATGGGATTTGTAGCCAGAATTTTTCTGGTATAAAACGGAACCTGACTCACCGAACCAATACGAATACCTCGATATTCCACTGGTGCACCTACCTCCAAACCAGAGATAGAATCATTAAAAAACAATAAAAATTCATGATAATCAGTATATTGAGAATCCTGAATAGATTTTTTATTTTGATAAAGTTGATAAGTTGCGAAAGGTTTAACCGGTTCACCAAATTTAGTCCCGTCTGGCACATCAAAGCTAATTCCGCCTGAAAGTAAAACGTCAATCGAGGGAATATCTAAATTGGCACCCTGTGAAGATAATGATAAATTCACGCCACCTTCTTTCCAAAATCTCACATTTTGCGTGATCAATGTATCGTATGGCTTTGAGATAAATAATTGATATTTCATTTTGCGAGATTGAATATCAAAATCGGAAGTTTCAACGTTACCTACCCGATATCCTCTAAATAAAACAGATGCACCTCGCGGAATGACGCCACTTTGACTACTTTCCAAATTAATTCTGATTCCAGCTTCATTTGGTGCAGTTAATGGCGGTGTATCAGATAAACTAAATGGTTTATCATTAAAATCAGATTGATCCTTACCTGCTACCAGCTCAATATACACACCAGATAGTAATGTACCAAGACCAGTAACGCCTTCTCGACCAATTTGCGGTTTAACAATCCAAAAGATTGAATCATTTTTGACTAAGGGTTCCATATCTTTATTTATTCGACCATGAATAACCACTTTTTTATAATCTTTACTTAATGTTACAGATTCTACTATCCCAACATCGACGCTCCGGCTTCTAATCACCGTTTTGCCGGCAACAATACCGCTGGCATCATGAGCTAATAAAGTCACGCTCTTACCTTGTTCGGCAAAATGACTATATAACATCCATATTCCAATACCCAATGTAACAATTGGGATAATCCAAATTGCTGATATACGATCTATTTTTACCGTTTTAGCAATTTTGCGTGATAGTGCAGACATAGTTCACCTAATAATTACATTCAATACTAATAATAATGCCATTGACTGAGTTTTAATGTTTCAAAATTTACCAAATTAATGTTTATCCCAAATTAGCCGAGGATCATATTGATGTGATGCTATCATGGTAATAATCACAACCGCAGCAAAATATATGACTCCAATATCAGGGTAGACTGAAATTAATTCACCATTACGAATTAAAGTTGATATAACAGCAACGACGAAAATATCAATCATTGACCAACGTCCAATAAACTCAACCATTTTATATAATCGGCTCATTTTTATACAATCACGCTGTTTTTTTTGGTGTTTGAATAAAACAAAACAACATAGCCAACTCAGCGCAAGAATCTTTAGAACAGGAATGATGATACTCGCCGTAAAGATAACTAATGCCACTGGATAGTCACCTTCTTGCCACATATAAATTACCCCATCGATAATGGTTGAACTGGACGCAGATCCTAAAAATATAGTGTTCATAATGCCATATAGATTTGCTGGAATATAAAGAATAAGCGAGGTAATCAATAACGCCATTGTCCATTGTATTTTATCATTTTCACGCAATTTACCTTTTTGCTTACAACGTGGGCAATGACGTTGTAAAGCAGGTAAAATAGCATGACAACATAAACATAAGCGGATATTTTGTTTAATGCCAATTTTACCAGGTAACAACTTGCTATTAACAAAATTAAATGTGGCAATTTCATTCCAGATTTTTCTGGATGAAAATTCCAATGTTGATTTCAGTTGAAAAATAATAAATAAGCAAAACGCCCAAAAAGCCTGATCAATACCAATATCACCATAATTCGTTAATTTCACAAAACTTACTAATACGCCTGCCATAAAAATTTCCGGCATTGACCAATGGCTTAGCTTATCATATAAAATCATCAAGTCACGTTTACGAAATTTGGATAATGGTAAATTACTGCATACAATAATTTGAATGCTTAGCGACAAAATAGGTAGTGAGAGAACAAACAAAACAAATAAGAACATTAACGAAATATAATGATCTTCGAGTAAAAGAGTAGAGATCTCAAGTAAATTCAAATTATTAGTATTACCAACTACACGAATATGAATAAAGATAAAACTGCAAGCCAAAATCAACATAATAAGCGCACAAATCGAATAAATTAGCGTATCGCGTTTCATATGCAAACTTGCTCGCGCTAAGCGAGTATGACAGCGTGGGCAAATAGCTTTGTGGTGATTAGTGATATCCGGCAATTCACTGAGTAAATCGCAATGAAAACATAAAGCGTACTGGACCTTTGATTCAGTATTTGTTGTCATAAAATAACTTAACTTGACTCCACTCAGATTATCTTATTAATTAAGATAACCTGATTTTCTAGATAAATAAAATCACTTTCAAAATTTAATAGTAATAAAATTAATCAAAATACTGAATTATTATTTTATCTAGAATACCTTAATAACCTACTAAAAGCATTATTTAATTATTTTAGTGAGCACCATTTTTAATCCCTTCAAGTTCTTCCCATAAATTGAACGCTTGCTCTAGTGCTAGTTCATGTTCAGCAACCTCACTAAGTATTTTATTAGTTACCTCATGGGATTGCTCAAAAAAACCTGGCGCTGCAATTTGTTGTTGCAATTGACTAATTGTTTGTTCCAATTGCTCGATTTTAGCTGGTAACGCTTCAAGTTCACGAGTTTGTTTATAACTTAGCTTTTTACTATTGGATAAAGGTTTTTCCTGTCCCCCTTTTACATCCGTCTTTACTGCTTCATTTTTTATAGGCGATTGTTTGGCAATGAGTTTTGTGTTTTGCTGTTGATGATAAGCATCATAATAGCCACCGGCATAAGCAACAACCTTGCCATTCCCTTCAAAAAACCAGCATTGATTCACCGCATTATCAACAAAATGTCGATCGTGACTCACTAAAAGAACGGTTCCTTTATAGTCACTGATCAATTCTTCCAATAATTCCAACGTTTCAATATCTAGATCGTTAGTAGGTTCATCAAGAATTAATAAGTTACTGGGGTTCAGAAATAATTTTGCTAACAATAAGCGATTTTTTTCGCCACCAGATAATGCACTAACCGGAGTTCTGGCACGTTTAGGATGAAATAAAAAATCTTGCAAATAACCAAGCACATGTCGATTACGCCCGTTTACGGTGACTTCTTGTTTACCATAAGCAAGATTATCCATAACGGTTTTGTCTGGATCAAGATCGGCACGATGTTGATCAAAATAAGCAATTTCTAGTTTTGTCCCACAATGTATTGAACCGGAAGTTGGCGCAATGTCTTTTAGCATTAATTTAATTAATGTGGTTTTACCAACCCCATTGGGTCCAATTAAGGCAATTTTATCACCACGCAATACCTGTGCGGTAAAATTAGTGATTAATTTTTTACTTTCAATCTGATAACTAACATTTTCTAAGTCAAAAATGATTTTCCCAGATCGTAATGCTTCCTCAATTTGCATTTTCGCTGTTCCCATCACTTGTCGACGGTTAGCATATTCCTGACGTAACGCTTTAAGGGCTCTGACACGACCTTCATTGCGGGTACGTCTGGCTTTAATACCTTGCCTAATCCAAACTTCTTCTTGTGCTAACTTTTTATCAAATTCAGCATTTTGCAACTCTTCAACACGCAAAGCTTCTTCTTTGCCAAGGAGATATTGATCATAATCCCCAGGCCACGAGGTAATATTACCACGGTCAAGATCTAAAATTCGTGTCGCCATATGGCGAATAAATGAACGGTCATGGGATATAAAAACGATACTGCCACTAAATCCTTTTAAAAACTCTTCCAACCAAGCAATCGCGTCAATATCTAAGTGGTTTGTTGGTTCATCGAGTAATAAAAGATCGGGTTTATTCACTAATGCTTTCGCTAGTGCAGCTTTACGTAACCACCCGCCCGATAAACTGGATAGTTCAATATCAGGTTGAAGCGCAAGTTCAGATAACACATTGTTAATACGATTGTCCATTTGCCAACCGTTTTTAATATCTAACTGTTCTTGTAAACGCGCTAGTTGTGCTAATTTTTCGTCACTAGCATCATGTTCAATTAAGCGTGATAAATAATGATATTGTTTAAGTAAATCAGCAACATCTTGCAAACCTTCTGCAACAAAATCATAAATTGTTCCACCGATATTGCGTGGTGGATCTTGTTGTAAGCGGGCTATCACGATATCATTTTCAACAATCATTTGTCCGTCATCAAGCGGAATTTCTCGATTGAGGATTTTTAATAATGTTGATTTCCCCATACCATTTCGCCCAACCAAACAAACTCTTTCGCCACGCTCAATGGATAAATTGACATGATCCAGTAGTGGGGCATCACTAAAAGACAAGTATGCATTATGTAATGTAATTAAAGCCATAGATATTAATTATTTGAATAAGGATTAAACTCATGCCGAATTATGCCATGTTATTACTGACTTTACATAATAAAGTTATAAAAAATCGGATTATTTCGTTATAAATTTATACTAAAATCGATATTAAAAGAAATTCAATGGTTAAATATCATTAAAAGACAATATTAAAGACTTAAATAGGTAATAATAACTTAATTGATTAACGTATTTTATATGCTTTAATTATGATGCCAAAAACAAAAACTCTTTATAATTAATGACTTATTTTAATAGCATAAAAAAATCATCTATAGCATAATAAACTACAAAAAAATTTTAAAGACTATGTTAAAAGCAAGGTCCAAAAACATTTACTAACATGAAAATGTGCACGATGTTTTTATCACTACCTAATTTTGCTTTAAAAAGCAGGATAAGGCTTTAAATCAACTGAATAAATTTAATTGCGCTAATCAGATTAGAAAGGTAAATTGCATGACAGGAAACATAACAAAATATCATTGGAAATTTAAACGTGTTGGGGGTATAGATCAAGTTATACTTAATAGTGCTGAAGATATTGCCCACTTAGATGAATTAGATCCGAAACTTTGGGTCGCACTAAGCTGTCCTGCATCTGGTTTTGATTTTGACGATAAAACATTAGCATTACTGGACGAAGATAAGGATGATCGCATCCGTATTCCGGAAGTTATTGATGCAGTAAAATGGCTGAAAGCTCGACTTAAACGACTCGATAGTATTATTGATTGTGCAGAAGAGCTTCCTTTAGCCGCTATTAATACAGAGATTGATGACGGTAAAACACTACTAATCACGGCCCAAGCAATACTTGCAAATATTAATAAGTCTGATAAGACCACGATTTGTTTATCCGATTTAAATGCCTCGACCTTACTTAATAGTAGTAATCTCTATAATGGTGACGGAATTATTCCGATTACCAATAAAATCTCACAAGAATTACAAGACTTTATTAAAGATACGCTAAATGTGATGGGGGGGGTAAAAGACGCCAGCGGTTTAGATGGTGTTAATTGTCAAATTACACAGGGTTTTAAGCATTCGTTACAAGAGTGGATATTATGGCATGATAGTGTTGGTTCTACCACCACGCCACTGGGTGAAGACACTGCCGAAGCATGGCAATTAGTGCAAGATGTTAAAGATAAGGTTAATGATTACTTTTTGCGAATTGAATTAGCTAGTTACGCCCCCCAAGCACAAAATGCTTTAAATGTAGATGAAAAATACATTGTACCAAGTGATAATGGCTTACTTTCTGACGCTACCCTTGCAGAATTACCCTTATCAAAAGTTATTGCTGATCGACCTTTAATTCTTGATAGTGGTTTAAATCCAATATGGCGGGATAAAATAACTCGGCTAGCGCATTTAATAAAACCATTTCTTGCTAATGAAAATCAACTCACCCGTGATGATTGGTTACATGTGCAAAAATTATTATCGCCGTATGCCCTTGCCGTAACTTCTAAACCAGCATTAGCCAACGTAGATATTACAATTCAACCCAAAATGACTATCGATAAACTGGGTGAAGCTCGGATAAAAGAAATTTTAAACAGTGATTTATTTGAGCAATTTGAAAACTTAGCTGAAAAAGACAGCAAAACCCCTGCTGCTGCCGCTGATGTTGCTGATGTAGAAAAGTTAATAATTTATCACCGGCATCTTTATCGTTTATTAATGAATTTTGTTACCTTTGAAGATTTCTTTGATTTAGATACTCGTCGTGCGGCATTTCAGGCCGGACGCTTATTTATTGATGGTCGCTGTTGTTCGCTATGTATTCCGGTTAACGATATCAGTAAACATACTGTTTTAGCCAATTACTCCGAACTGTTCTTACTTTATTGTGAATGTACTCGTAAAAATCCGCCAGTAACCGGTAATCAAGAAAAGAAAACCATTGTGGCCGCCATGACTGCTGGTGACGCAGATTTCTTACTTGAAGGGCGTAATGGCGTGTTCATTGATAATGAAGGACATGACTGGGATGCGAAAGTCGTTAAGATTATTAGTAAACCAATTAGCATAAGCCAAGCCATATGGGACCCTTATAAACGAATAGGTCGTTTTATTACCGATCAAATCAATAAATGGGCCAGTTCGAAAGACTCAGCACTTATGGACTCTGCCAATAAAGCGGTGCAGACACCAGAAACCCAAAAGTTTGATCTTAGTAAAAGTATGGGAATTTTTGCCGCTATAGGTTTAGCGTTAGGTGCTTTAGGTACAGCGCTTGCTAGCATTGCCAGTTCACTTTTCCAATTAAAATGGTGGCAATTTCCTTTAGTCTTTTTAGGTATTTTTTTAGTGATTTCTGGGCCTTCCGTCGTTTTAGCCTGGATAAAATTACGCCAACGAACACTGGGACCACTGTTGGAAGCTTCAGGTTGGGCTATTAATGGACAAGTGAAAATTAATCTTTTCTTAGGTGGGCAATTAACGTCGAAAGCAGAACTACCTCCTAATGCTTCTCGAACCTATATCGATCCGATGCGAAAAAAAGTTTATAAATATTGGATCGTATTTTTCATTGCGTTAGCAATTGGAATTATAGTAAGTGGCGTATGGCTATGGCATAGTGGTCATTTGCAACAAATCATTCCTGATTTTAGCAATGAACAAACGCATCTGAGTCAATCAACCGCTAATTCTTAAGCTGAATAATGAACTAACAAGCTATCCTCATCATACATTGTTGATGAGGATAACTTTTGACAGTATCAATCGTTATTATTTATTAGTGAATTTTGCCACGAAAAACTTCATATTTACTTTTAGGTAACGCATAGGCAATAATATAATCACCCATTTTAGTACCGAAAGATCCATGACCGCCAACGACTAAAACAACATATTGGCGACCATCTTTGCCCAAAAATGTCATTGGTGTCGCTTGTCCACCGGCGGGTAACCTTACAGACCAAAGCTCTCGACCATCAGTAATGTCATAAGCTCGAAGATATTGATCCAACGTACCACTTAAAAACGCAATACCACCAGCAGTGGTCATGGGGCCACCCATAGCAGGTACCCCTACTGGGAATGGTAAAGGTATAATTGGGGTATTATCACGCGATGTACCATTCGGATGCATCCAAGTTATCCGATTATCCGCAAGATTAATACCAGCAACATTGCCCCAAGATGGCGCTTGACACGGAAACCCCATAATAGATAAAAACGGTTTTATAATCACCGCATAAGGCGCACCGCGATTCGGCTGTAAACCTGCGCCCTCAGAAGCTTGTGTTTCATCTTTTTGAACTTCAGACTGTGGAACTAATTGCGATGTAAAAGCCATATAATTAGGGCTAGCGAAAATAATTTTTCTGACTGGATCAACGGCTACGCCCCCCCAATTCATTACGCCAACATTACCCGGATAGATCAAACTCCCTTGCAATGAAGGTGGGGTATATTGTCCTTCATAACGTAAGGATTTAAATCTGATACGACAGCTTAGTTGATCAAAAGGTGTTGCTCCCCACATATCACGTTCTTGTAATGGTGGAGGGGTAAGATTGAGTCGGGAACGGGCTTGAGTTGGTGATGTCCAATCCCCTTTAACCGCACCTTGCGGGACTTTAACCTCATCAATTGGCACTATTGGTTCACCTGTTTTACGATTCAATATATATATGCTTCCCTGTTTTGTTGGTTGAATAACCGCAGGTTCAATACCATTTTGGGTTTTTAAATCAACTAATATTGGTTGTGCTGGTACATCCATATCCCACAAATCATGATGGGTAAATTGATAATTCCATGCTACCTTACCGGTTGCAATCTCTAAAGCCACTAGACCAGCAGCATATTTTTCAGTTGCGGCGGTACGATCAGCGCCATATTGATCTGGAGTTTGATTTCCTAAAGGTAAATACACCAAACCTAATGCTTCATCAACACTAGTAATCGACCACACATTCGGTGAATTACGGGTATAGTGTTGACCTTTGGCTATTGGTGAAGTGTGTTCTGGATTTCCACTATCCCAATTCCAAACTAAATGACCGTCATGAATATCAAATGCTCTAACAACACCTGAAGGTTCATTGGTTGATTCATCATCCGTCACATGACCGCCAACAATAACAAGTTGTTTTGTAACTAATGCCGGCGACGTTGAATAGTAACCGCCAGGCGTAAACGGTCCGATTCCCTGTGTCAAATCTACTTGTCCATCTTTACCAAAACTATTACACCTTTCACCATTGTCTGCATTTAAAGCAATTAAACGTGCATCAGCGGTTGGTAAATATATCCGCCGTGGACACGGACTGCTTTTTACTTTTCTCGCAATCGCATTATTCGGTGATTGTTTGAGATAACGATCACTATCGTAATATGATAAACCTCGGCATGTCATATGTGCCCAACCTTTAAATGTACCTGTACCGCCATTTGAGATAGCGGGATCATATTTCCATAGTGTTTTACCAGTTTCAGGTTCGAGTGCCAGAACCCAGCCATGAGCAGTACAGGTATAAAGTTTATCATTCACTTTTAAGGGAGTATTTTCGTTGGTTAGTTCAACTGGATCATCAGCGGTAGGTAAATCACCCGTTTGAATACGCCATACTTCTTTTAACTTGTGAATATTTTCTGGAACAATCTGATGTAAACGAGAATAATGTAATCCGGCATTCGTCCCACCATATGCTATCCATTCCTCGCTGGCTGCTTGTGACGGGTTGACACTAATTAAATCGGTATTTTCAATTTTACCATTAATCTCATTAGGAGACGTAAATAACGAAGCGATACCCACGATTGCTGTAAATATTATACTAACGAGCAGTAACCAAGAAGCAACACATGGTTTAATAATCGTTTGCCTAAGCCAAGGAGATAACAATACTAAACCGATAACAAACCATACCCACAATCGTGGTACTAATTGCCACCAATTTAAACCCACTTCCCAAACGGACCAAATTGTCGACAATCCTAGCATACCGGCATAAAGAATTAAGGCCCAGGCATTATGCTTTACCAACAAAACAGTGCTTGCCATAATAGCGGCGCCACAAAGTAAGTAATAAAATGATCCGCCTAGACTTATCAACCATCCGCCACCAATAATTAAAACCACACTTATTAACAACAAAACTAGCGAGATAAAATACAATAACATTTTGTTTTTAATCATAAAAAACACTTTCATCCTATTCCAATCGTCGTTTAAGCAGTTTACGCTAAAAAGATTGTTTAAAAAATAGAATTTATGAAAAATATCAATAAAAACAAAGAGTAATATTAAAAACATACCAGCAGAATTAGGATGTTGCCCGAATAGGTTTATCATCATCAATCATACAGATTGTTATAATTTATATAAATAACTGGATTTTTAGCGCTAAATCATCATAATTACACCATTAGATTGTAGTATGTAAATTTAGTTAGTTTTAGGAGAGTATTCATGTCCGTTGATAATATGGCAATTCCTGCCTGTGATCTGGTTATATTTGGCGCTAAAGGAGATTTGACAAGACGAAAACTTCTCCCATCTTTATACCAACTTGAAAAAAGTGGCTATCTGCCTAAAGAAACCAAAATACTCGGTGTTGGTCGTGCCGATTGGAATCAACAAGAGTATGCTAAAATTGCCAAAGAAGCATTGCAAATGTTCATGAATGAAGAGATTGATGAACATATTTGGCAACGTTTTGCTAATCGTTTAGATTTTCATAAATTGGATGTTAATGATATTGTTGCATATAAAGGATTAAAAGATAAACTTAATGATAATCGACCTGCTATCTTTTATTTTGCAACCCAGTCCACTATTTTTGGCTCAATTTGTCAAGGCTTGGGCGAAGCGGGACTTAATCAACCACAAAATCGCATTGTATTAGAAAAATCATTAGGTACTGATTTAAAATCATCGCAAAAAATTAATGATGCAGCAGCTAGCTATTTTCAAGAGTCACAAATTTACCGCATAGACCACTATTTAGGTAAAGAAACCGTACTTAATTTATTGGCATTACGTTTTGCAAATCCCATATTGTCCAATTTATGGGATCGAAACTCAATTGACCATGTCGAAATTACGGTGGCCGAACAGGTTGGCATTGAAGGACGTTGGGGGTATTTTGATAAAGCGGGTCAAATGCGCGATATGGTTCAAAATCATTTGTTGCAAATTCTTACTATGGTCGCTATGTCGCCACCATCGGATATTTCTGATAGTAGCCTCCGTCAGGAAAAAATTAAAGTATTAAATGCGTTACGACCTATAGATAAATCTAATGTTGCTGAAAAAGCCGTGCGCGGTCAGTATACTGCTGGATTTATTAATAATATCAATGTTCCAGGTTATTTAGAGGAAGATGGCGCGAATAAAACCAGCCATACCGAAACTTTCGTAGCAATTCGCGTTGACATTGATAACTGGCGCTGGGCTGGTGTTCCATTTTACTTGAGAACCGGTAAACGTTTAGCAACAAAATGTTCCGAAATAGTCATCTATTTTAAAAATCAACCGATTAACCTATTCAAAGATTATTATTCAAGTTTGCCACAAAACAAGCTGACTATTCGCCTACAACCTGACGAAGGAGTTGATATCGAGATTTTAAATAAGGTTCCCGGTTTAGAAAACCACAATCGTTTACAAACCACAAAATTGGATCTCAGCTTTAATGAAACATTCAGCCAACACATTGCCGATGCTTATGAACGTTTGTTATTGGAAGTGATGCATGGTAGACAAGCACTCTTCGTTCATCGTGACGAAGTAGAAGCTGCATGGAAATGGACTGATTCGGTTCTCAATGCTTGGGCTGAGGATAAAGAACTACCAAAACCTTATCAGGCTGGTACGTGGGGGCCAGTGGCATCAGTTGATTTAATCACCAAAGACGGTCATTCATGGAATGGCTATGAATAGAAGGATGTAGCGCAATGTTTAATTTAAATCAATATAATTCATCATCATTACTTATTGATGATATGGTCAAAAATATTATTAGGGATTTGCAACATGCCATTGAACAACGTGGTCGAGCGTCAATTGCGGTTTCAGGAGGTAGTAGCCCTATTCCATTGTTCAAAAAATTAAGCGAACAACCATTAGCATGGAACAAAGTCTATATCACGTTAGTCGATGATCGATGGGTTGATACTACACACCAAGACAGCAACGAAAATTTAGTCATGAAACATTTACTAATTAACAATGCTAAAATGGCTAACTTTATTGGTTTTAAAAATAATGCTCCAACGCCATTTGCCGGCGAAGAGTATACCCAAGAAAAACTGCGTGAAATTCCTCTTCCGTTTGATGTCGTTATTTTAGGTATGGGGGAAGATGGTCATACCGCTTCTTTATTCCCTCATGCTGAAAATCTACATCATGGTTTAGATATGAATTCGGGTAAATTAGTGGTTGGCATGGTGCCATTAACCGCACCGCATGAACGAATGACATTAACATTACCGGCTATTCTTAACAGCCATCATATCTATTTATTATTGAATGGTAAATCAAAGAAACAAGTACTGGAAAAAGCATTGCAAGGTAGTGACGTTGATGAAATGCCAATTCGTGCGGTTCTTCAACAGGACAAAGTCAATGTTGTTGGTTTTTGGGCTGAATAATTAATAAACGATTTTAAAGTTTATTAAATATTTGTAAAATAGTGGATGCCAAGTTATTAACACTGGCATCCATTTATTTTTTAGCTTTACTACTTTTGTGATGTATGAATATGTTTCTTATTGAGTGTAGTATGATAATAGTTAGTCAGCAGGCGATAACATTGTGCAATAATAAAAATTAATGCTTGAATTAAAACAATACATGCACTACTACTTGCGCTATAGTGAAAACTAATCAACGTTCCAAAAGTGCACGAACTGATTGAAACGACAACTGCTATCACTAACATTCGTTCAAATCTTCTGGATAAGAGAAACGCTATAATGCCTGGTGCTATTAACATGGCGATAACCAAAATCACGCCAACAGCTTGCAATGAGGCCACAATGGTTAATGCTAAAAAGGCAAGTAAACCATAATGCAGTAATCTTACCGATAAACCAATTACTTTCGCCTGAACCGGATCAAAGCAATATAACATTAAATCTTTACGTTTGAATAACACAATTAACGAAACAATCGTCGCAATAATGACAATTTGATATAACTCTGCTTTGGTTGTGCCTAATAAACTACCAAATAAAATATGATTAAGATGTTGTTCGGTATCGACTTTGGAAAATAATACTAGCCCAAAGGCAAACATCCCAGAATAAACAATCCCCATTACCGTATCTTCTTTAACACGGCAATTTTCCTTAATATAGCCAGTCGCTAACGAACAACAAAAGCCCGAAATAAAAGCACCTATTACGATCGGAATACCACCTAAATACGCCAAAACAATTCCCGGTAATACCGCATGGGAAATCGCATCCCCCATTAATGACCAACCTTTAAGCACCAGAAAACAAGATAAAATAGCGCATACAAATCCAGTCGTAATCGATACAATAATAGCCCGCTGCATAAATGGATAACTGAGCGGTTCAATAAGAATATTTAGCCAATCCATTATGCATGCTCCTTATTTCTCGATTTGCGCCGAATTCGCAGTCGATTAGGAATTAATCCATGTTGCGGCGCAAACAGAAATGCCAAGATAAAAATCATGGTTTGTAACGAAATAATTACCCCTCCGGTAGCTCCATCAAGATAATAGCTGATCCAAGCGCCAATGCCACTTGTCACAAAACCAATTGATACCGCGATGATTAATAAAATAGGAAAACGATTAGTTAATAGATAAGCCGTTGCACCAGGGGTTATCACCATTGCAATGACTAGTATTGCACCAACAGTTTGTAATGCAGCAACAGTGCAAGCACTAAGTATTGTAAAAAATATAATCTTTAATAGTAAAGTATTAATGCCAATCGAACGCGCATAAACTTCATCAAAAAAAGCCAGTAATAAGTCTTTCCAAATAAAGACCAGTACAAATAAGGAGGCTGCAATAATAATTTCAACTTGAAACATATCTTCGTCAAGAATGGTGAGAATATCGCCCATTATAATATTATTCACATTGACTGAAGTTGGGTTGAGTGAAATGATTAATAAACCAATAGCGAAAAAAGTTGAAAAGATAAAACCAATAATGGCATCTTCTTTTAAACGGCTTACATAACGAATGATAATAATTGATATTGCAGCTAAAAAACCAGTAAAAAAGGCACCAATCGAATAAGGTAAGCCTAGTGCATAAGCTCCGGCGACCCCAGGTACCACTGAGTGTGATAATGCATCGCCCATAAGTGACCAACCTTTTAACATTAAATAGGCAGATAAAAATGCACAGGCTGCGCCAACAATACTGCTCGCCCAAATTGCCTTAATCATATATTCATATTGAAAAGGTTCTAAAAGGATATCCCACATATTATTTTGTCCGTAACTCGTCAATTAATAAATTATCATGAGGAGGTTGATTTTCACCTTCACCATAAAAAACAGCCGCTCTTTCATCATCAGTTAAAACAGATACTATTCGCGAATCTTCATCATCATGCAATTGACTGCCAGACAAACTCAAATAACGCAATGCACCACCAAAGGTTTGCATAAGATTTTGTGGCGTAAATGTCGTTTTGGTTGGGCCGTAAGTGAGTACCGTACGATTAAATAACACAACTTGATCACAAAATTCAGGTACACTGCCTAAATTGTGAGTTGATACTAAAATTAAATGCCCTTTTTCACGTAGTGTTTTCAATAAATCGATAATGGCATTTTCGGTTTGAACATCAACACCAGTAAACGGCTCATCGAGTAACAATACCCTACCTTGTTGCGCCATAGCACGGGCAATGAATACTCGTTTTTTTTGACCACCAGAAAGTTCACCGATCTGCCGATTTTTTAAAGCGGAGAGATTTACCAATTCTAATGCAATATCTACCTGCCGTTTATCTTCCTTCGAGGGTATTCGAAGAAAAGACATTTTGCCATAACGTCCCATCATCACGACATCAGAAACTAACACAGGAAAATCCCAATCGACTTCTTCAGTTTGTGGAACATAAGCTATAATATTTTGCTTTAATGTTGCTGTGACAGGAGTATCATTTAAAGCAACATGACCTTTACTTGGTTTTACCATTCCCATGATGCTTTTAAATAGTGTCGATTTTCCACTTCCATTTACACCGACTAAAGCACAAATAGTTCCGCCACGAAGTGTAAAATTAACATCATGAATCGCAGTATGACCGTTGTTATAGGTTACTGTAAGATTTTTAACATCTAATGTGACAGGATGGACATGATCATTCATTATTCAAAACCTTTTGCTATCGTTTCAACAGTGACATTTAATAAATCAATATAGGTCGGTACGGGACCATCTTGCTGTGAGAGTGAGTCAACATATAATACGCCACCATACTTAATGCCGGTTTCACGACTAACTTGAATTGCTGGCTTATTTGAAATCGTACTTTCACTAAAAATGACCGGAATCTTATTAGCTCTGACTAAATCAATTATTGCTTTAACTTGTTTTGGTGTTCCTTGCTGCTCAGCGTTAATTGGCCATAGATAGGCTTCTTTAAAACCATAATCACGCGTTAGATAACTAAATGCACCTTCACTGGTTACTAACCAACGATTTTCTTGTGGAATACGGGATAATTTTTCACGTAGTGGCCGATCCATATCCTGAATTTTTTTGATATAGCTAGCCGCATTTTGGTTATAAATTTCAGCATTTTTAGGATCATATTTCACTAATGCTTTACGGATATTTTCGACATAAATTAACCCTTCCGTTGGGGACATCCATGCGTGAGGATTCGGGTTACCTTTATAACTACCTTCACGAATAGGCATTGGATCAACACCTTCACTCACTATTACCGACGGTACATCCTTAATATCCTCAAAAAAACGTTCAAACCAACGTTCTAAATTCAAACCATTCCAAAGTACCAGATCTGCAGATTGCGCTCTGACTAAATCCTTTGGTGTGGGTTCGTACTCATGGATTTCTGCACCAGGAACGGTAATTGATTCGACAATTGCCGCATTACCAGCAATATTTTGCGCAATATCCTGAATAATTGTAAAAGTTGTAACCACTTTGAATTTTTTTTCGGCAGCATGACTAAATTGACTAATACAGAAAAGCAGTGATAAACCGACTAAGGAAAAAAATTTTTTATTTATCCTTGCAACAAACCAATTCATATTCAACTCCAATTATTTACTTTAAAAGATAATGAGAATTATTATCATTTATAGTGTAAAAGTCAATTCCTAATTGAAAATAATATTATTTATTAAATAAATTAAATTGATAGCTATCTATGTAATAGATTTTAATTATATTGTAAAACATTAAAAAATAATAATTAATCAATTAATTAATTGATTGATTTTTAATTTTTTAACCCAAATGACATTTTTAAATTAATTTTGACAATTAGTAATTAATATAGATAATTTTAATCAAAATTTGATTACATAATAATTAACTGAGAGGATCAAATGGCTCTACCTCAAAAAATGATAAAAAGAGGTTATAATTTTTTCAATAGTAGTCTATTTCACATTTCATTAACATTTATTTCGATGATTTATCTCGCCTATATATCTCCAATTGCATATGGTTATAATTTTGAATTAATGAATTTTTTTATGCTGGTATTGTTATTCCTTTTTGCAAGATATCATTTTATTACCGTAATAATCATGTTTGTATATTCAATAATAGCTGCGATTTATCTTCCTTTTGGGATTACATATGGTCAACTTAATGGTGGATTACTATATGCACTGAGAGAAACAAATATAACAGAAGCCTTTGATAATATACTTATCTATCCAGGCTATTATTATTTATTAAGTTTGCTGGTAATATTATCTAGTAGTTATTATGTATATTCTTATTGGAAATATGGAAAAAAATCTAAACATATTTTAAAACAATTGATATTTTTAATATTATTTCCATTCATCTTTATTTTGCTTCCTAGTGGAGATCATGTAACCGATGCTGTAAAACAATCAATTTATTTTTTTGAAAATATTGAGAAATTTGAACAGTCTTTTAATAGTCAACCTACATGGGATATCATATCAGTTGATAAGAAAAATAATAATATTGTGGTAGTAATTGGTGAGAGTGTTAATAGAGAATACTTATCACTATATGGCTATCATCATCAAACCACACCATTTCTTAATAAAGCTAATGGTATATTCATTGATGGCTATATAGCAACTGCACCTTTTACAACATATTCTTTATCAAGAACATTAGCACAAACTTTGGATAAAGAAGAGATTAATTTTGCTAATAATATCGTTACGTTAGCTAAGCAAGCAGGTTATAAAACATATTGGATTTCAAATCAAGGTGTCATTGGTATACATGATAGCTTAATTAGTCAAATTGCTATGTATGCTGATAATATTAAATTTCTTAATGAAAAAACATCCATAAATAGATATCGGGATGATTTCGATTTACTAGATGAATTAGATAAAATTTTGGTTAAAGACCCTTCACCTAAAATAATATTTGTTCATATGTATGGTTCACATAACAATCCATGTAAACGATTATTTAATTATCCGAATAGCTATAACTTACAATATGGTATTAAATTTAACTGCTATTTAGCTACATTGAATAAACTTGATGCATTTATTGAGAATATTAATAATCAATTAATTCAAGCAAATAAAGACTATTCATTAATCTATTTCTCAGATCACGGGCAAAAAATGTCATTTGATGAAAACAATCAAGTTATGATTCAACATTCTGGTAAATATAAACAAGGATACAAAGTCCCGCTTTTTATCATTAAATCGAATATAAAAGATCATATTTATACAAAGAAAAACTTATCAGCATTTCACTTTTTAGATCTTTTTGCTAATGAAATTGGGGTTAAATCAGATCAATTATCTACCGAATTTAAATTTGAAGCATTTCCACTAGAATCAAATATAATGGTTAAAACCTATGATGAATTAGCATATTATGATGAGCTACTTGATGATAAAATCATTGATCAATAAATTTTAAGGTATTTTTGATAATTAATACGCTCGCATCAGCTGCCAAATAAAAACTATGTTTTGGCAGCTGTATTTTTGTAGGTAGTGATAAAATTTAGCATTTTATGAATTTTGAAACTATTCTTGGATATATTGACAGTTTCGATTAAGCATTGAAACTTTAATACTCTTAATGCTTTTTTATCCAATAATGATATGGTGCTGTTTCGGTTTGTGCGTCTATAAGTTGGTGTTCCATATGACGACAAAATCCGGGGATATCACGTATTGTTGCTGGGTCATCAGCAATAATGTGTAAAATTTGCCCATTACTCATTTCCCGTATAGTTTTACGCACCAACATAATTGGTTCGGGGCAACGTAATCCTAAGGTATCAAGTTCTCTATCTGCGTACATACTATTTAATTGAGTTGAAATAAAGGTTATTTAAATAATGAGGAACCGCATCATCAGCATTAGATCCAATAATTTCTATTTGTGGCAAACATTGTTTTAATTCGTCACTAGCATTTTGCATAATACATCCTTTACCAGCCATCGATAACATTTCTAAATCGTTCATACCGTCACCGAAAGCAATACTATCTTGTAACGTGTAGCCTAATTTTTTTACCACTGCTGCTAGAGCATTACCTTTTGACACATTAGCACCCATTACTTCTAAACAATTTGCTGTTGAAAAAGCTATTGAAATTTCATTACCATAATGGGCTTTTAAACGGTTTTTTAATTCAATTAAACGAATATTATGAGAATCGTCATTAGTCGTAAAATAGATCTTTGCGATATCATCAGTGGCAAAATCAATTGGTTCAAATAAACGGTATTTAAAATGGCTTTCACTAAAATATTCGAGTGACTCAGGATCTTCTTTGTTAATCAACCACTCATCGCCACGATAAATGTGAGTATAGACTAATGAATCATCCATAGCAACTTGAGCAATTTCATAAGCAATGGAGGGTTGTAAGTTTAAACTGACAATAACATTTCCCTTACTATCATGTACTCTGGCACCATTTGAGGTAATCATGTAGGCATCAATATCCATATTATCACGCATCTGAGCCACATCAATATGATGCCTGCCAGTAGCAAAAACAAAATGTATGTCTTTTTTTCTTAACTTTTGTAACGTTTCTTTTGTATAAGCAGATAGAGCATGATCGGTGTTTAATAAGGTACCATCTAAATCCGATGCAACAATATGGAACATAATAAACTCGTTATAATTGAAATTTGTAGGCCTTATTATATACTAACCAAGACTACCATTAAAGTGGATTGAATAGTTTATACACGATGGCCAAATCAACGCTAAATTACTAGTTATAATATAAGTAAAATTAATTAATATACTAACTGTGGGGTTATAAAGATAATCAACTCTCTTTTTTGCCACTGTTTGCCACGATATTTGAAAAGTTCCCCTATCACAGGAACATGACTAATACCGGGTACTGCTTGTTGATTTTGGTTATGACTCTGTTGAAATATACCACCAAGGATTAATGTCTCATTATTATTGACTAATACTTGAGTATGAATTTCTTGGGTATTAATTGCTAAAGCTTCGCCACCATCACTACGTTTGATTGAACGCCCTATAGTATTTTGTGTAATAGATAAAGTTAACTCCAGTTGATGCTCAGTTAAAACCCGCGGCGTTACTTCTAGCCCTAATACGGCTTGCTTAAATTCAATAGTTGTAGTTCCGTTATTTTCTCCGGAGACTTCGTAAGGAATTTCTGTTCCTTGTTTAATATAGGCCGTATGTTGATGAGAAGTTAATAAATTTGGGCTAGCAATAATCTCTAATTGATTTTCAGCTTCCAAAGCCGATAATTCTAAATTTAATAAATTGCTAGAACGTTTAGCTAAGTTAAACCCTATAGTAGCAGGCGCATTACTAACCCCCATATTAATATCTAACTGTTGAATAAATTGCGAAGAATTTTTAGTATATCCCCATTTTATCCCTAACTCATCAGCACTTTCCGTACTCATTGTGACAATGTGAGCCGCTATATGAATTTGTGGAATAGGCCGATCCAATTGTTTAATTAAGGTGGCTATTTTGGGCAAATTTGGTTCAATATCAAAAATGATCAAGTTATGAGTACGATCATCTATAAAAATTTTGCCTCTATCTGATAATAAATTTTGTTCACTAACCATAGTGCTAATTGTTTTCGGTTCGGCATGATTGACTGCAACTGATAAATGGCTTAGCGGCAATTTTAACTCTTCATCTTTTTGTTGTTGCAGTTTTTGTTCTGCGATAATTTTAGGATCGGGCAGAGGATTAACCAGTAATAAGTTATCATCAATCTGATATTGTAATTTTGCAGATTGGGTCACCACATCTAATACTTTATGCCATTTAACATTATTAAGTTTAATGGTTTGGATAGGATCAATGCTATCATTAAACACTAAATTAAGCTGCTGCTGTTCGGCCAAAGATTGAAGAATAATACTGGTATGTGCTCGATAAAAATTAATCGAGATACGATCTGGCTGATGGCTTTCAGCTGGGTATCCTTGACGGGTAATTAATAGTAAAATTAATAAAATACCACTTTTAATCAATTGATTTAGATATCGATAATAATTCATGCTATACCCCTTGTAATTTCATTGTCAAAATTAAGTTTTTCTGACAATAATCAGGTAAATTCGCTTGCCAATGGATCTCAGTTCGTGTAATGGTTATAATTTTCCACGGCAAAAGCTGCATAGGAACGGTTAAATCAGAAAGCGTTAACCATATTTTGTTATTAACCTTATGAATAATTGCAATTATGTGCTGACTGCCCATTTGCTGCTCAACATAACCTTGAAATTGCCATTGATTTATTTGATTTCGCAATTGTGTTTCTATATCTGCGCATGGGATTGATGGCGGTACTTGAAAAGGATCTTTTAATGTCATAATTTTATTTTGAGCTGCATGCGTTATTAATGAATAAAGCAATAATAAAATCCCCACATATTTATTCATAAGAAACCTGATGATATTTAGAAAGAAAAGACAAAGAAACAAGCAGGTTATCGTTTTGTCTCTCGATACCAATTGTCTCAAGTTGAAGAAAAATTGAGCGCTGACTTAAACTTTCAAGGAAAATCAGTAAATCATGAAAATAACCGCTTACTTTAACATGATAATGAATAACATCCGTGTCATTCTTATTAGTGAACTCCATTAGTTTTAAATGACTTTGCGCCAGCAGTTGCATAAAGATATGATTTTGTTGTTTTAGCATGAAGGTTAGTTTTTGTAATTGGCTAACTAATTGTTCATTCTCATGATTTAATATAGAAAATGTTGGAAATTGAGTTATTTCCTGCTCTAAATGTGTAATATCTTGTTCTAATGTTTGATATTGCAAATTTTGTTGCTCTTGCTGATCATAAATAGGCCGTATTCCAATGAGATAAATAGCATAGGAGATTATTAGTACCATTATTAAAATAGTGCTATAACGGAACTTATTCGGTTGATAAAGCCAATAATCAAGTTTTTCATTCATAATCTAATCCCCTACTATTTTGTGCGTGATCTAATTGAATCTTGATATTAAATAACAATTGTTCATAGTGTTTCTTTATGGTTGTAATTTCACTCTTCATAATCAAATTATGCTGTTCTAATTGCAGTGAAAACAATAAAATATCATCATATAAATAACTGACACCGTTGATATTCAAGTGATCATCGTAATATTCAAGTGAATTTAACCATAGGTTATTGGGAATCGTTTCCGATAAACTCATTAATGATTCTATAAGGTGTGCATAATTGTTAGTAATCGATTGTCGTTGAGTCAAAGTCGCTTTTAATTGATTATTTTGTTTATTGATATCAATTAATTGTGTTAACTGTGATTTGGATTTTAAATAAAGATCTTGTAATTGAGTATTACGATGAATTTGTTGATTTAGTGCTTGTAAGGCCAAATAGTATAAGATTATTGACACTGATGTTATAACTATTAATAGACTAAAGCATACATAAAAAAATTGCTTTCTTCGGGCTTTTCTTTGCCAATTGCGCCAGGGTAATAAATTAATACCGTCAATTTGTTTCATTGTTGCCAGCGCATTAACGTCAAACTTTAGAACATCTGATTCATTTATGAACTGATTAGGAATACCTACAAAGATAACTTGCCATGGAAAAAGTTTTATTAATCTATCAATTTGCCTACTTGGATAAGCATAAACAATAATTTGTAGATTCTCTTCCGCCGTTTGCCTTTTATCTTCAATTATAAAATCATAAGCTAAACTTTCCTGGTTAATAAATATTCTAGATAAACTTTGTTTGACATAATTGTCTATTTCAAAAGGTAATAACGGAATGTTAGGTAATGCCAAACTGGCTTTTTTTGTACCATGATCGATTAAAATACACCGACAAATCGGCTTTATTTCTACCTGAGGCAAGTTTTTTTTTATATATAGTGTTAAATCTGCTATTGATTGTTCATCTTTATTAAACGTTTGAGAGGTTAAAATGATTATTTTTTGCCCTTTCAATTGACCAATACAGCAGTTTAGTAAAAATTCTTCAACAAAAATTGTAATGTAATACACGTTTTATCAACCTTTAATCAGTTTGCGAAATCGTGATTATCTACAAAAGATTGATCTAAAACCGCCCAAATATAGTATTTCTGCGAAAGCTTACGCAAAATATGTTTAAATTTACATCGGAAGAATAACTATCTCCAAAAAAATGAAAAAAAGTGTTGACTGAGAAGTCAGGATCCTTATAATGCTTTTCCACACGGTCAGGGTGATTAGCTCAGTTGGGAGAGCACCTCCCTTACAAGGAGGGGGTCACTGGTTCGAACCCGGTATCACCCACCAATTCTTAACCGTGTAATTTGAAATTAGATCTTTTTTTAATTTCATTTTGGGGTGATTAGCTCAGTTGGGAGAGCACCTCCCTTACAAGGAGGGGGTCACTGGTTCGAACCCGGTATCACCCACCATCTGCAAGATGGGTCGTTAGCTCAGGCGGTAGAGCAGCGGACTTTTAATCCGTTTGTCGAAGGTTCGAATCCTTCACGACCCACCACTTTTCTTATTAAAAATTATTCAATCCATATAATATTCACTTTTAATCGATTGTTTACCTAATTAGTTAATTCAAATTAACTCCGCCATCTTTAATATTTATTAATTTTTAATAAATAATTAGTTAGCTTACTTATTAAAGTAAAAGGAATTTTGGCTTGGGTTATCCGATTTATAACCGCTTTAAAACTTTCCCTTGTTTCATCACGATAAATGAATAGCGTTCTTAATATCTACAAAAATTTTTAACTCATTGTTTGCAAAATAATTTATCTATTTTAAAACAGTATGATTACCTTTAATTCCAGCATTTAGCCAATTATATTGAAAATGGTTGCTTATGTTGCACAACTCATATCGTTTGAAATAAACCCAATTTGCTGAGATTAATTATTAAATGTCAAACCGGTTAATTTTATTAGCTGAGAATACGCAACGTCATTAGCTAATAATTTTAACTATTAATCATAAACTTACTTATGTTTATATGCTTTTATCCATAATTTTTGCAACTTATATTTGCAAAAATACCAACTAGGTAAGCAAATTTGTCTCACATATACTACTTTTAAGAAGTAAATAGGTGAATAAATTTATGAGAACAAGAACAATAGAATTATTTAAAAAATTTATTTCAGTCGACTACCCATTAACCATTGAAATGTTATCAGAAGAATTTCAAATTAGTGCCCGAACCATTCGTAACGAAATTAATGAAATGAATGTTTTTTTACAAAATAGACAGTTACCTTTCATTTCAACGATACGTCGTAAAGGTTTTATACTAGATGCAACAACCGATCAAAAGCAGTCCATTCATAGTGCATTATTGAGAGTAGCTATTTCACCCTTTCTAAGTAAAGACGAACGTCAATTTGATTTATTATTGTCAATCGCTTTTTCCGCTTGCCCAACTATTTTAACTCATAAAGAAAGTATCTATTTTGTATCTAAAAGTGTATTAGATGAAGATATCCGCAAACTTAAAGCCCGTTTAAGAAAGTATGATATTGAATTAACCAGTTTACCTAAGCAAGGCATGCAATTTGTCGGATTAGAACGTTCAATCCGCTTAATGATGTACGAAGCAATTAATCAATTTTATGGCAATCTTGAACTTGATAAACCTTTGCATGAATTAAGTTCAATACAACAACTTTTATTTAACTTTATTCCACATAAACTTATTCAAAATTTATTAAAACTTGCTCATCAAACGATTAGCCAGATTCATGATGAAATTTATGTACAACAAATTGTTATTTTCACCGCGATTTGGTTGATTCGTAATATGCATCAACATCATTTGACAATGATCAGAAGCGATTTTAATCATACTGAATCCGACCAAATCACCAAATTTATTGATTTAGTTTGTCGACGGATGTCTTTACAAGCTAATCGGCAAGAGCAGCAATATATCATTTACATGCTAGAGGCCTTTAATACTAAGGATATTAATAATTATGTCGAGTGGTTAAATGCACAGTTATTAGCCATCAAGTTAGTTAACTATGTCGAAGAAAAAACACAAATCCCTTTCTCAACTAAACAAGAACAACTTTACGAAAATCTTTGCAAACATCTAGCCGGATTGATTGCACGAGTGAGCAATAATATTCATATTATTAATCCACTACTTGATAGCATCAAACAAAATTATGGTGAAATTTACTTAGCGATAAAAAACTTTGTACAAGGGCTAGAAACAACATTAAGTCATAAAGTTTCAGATGATGAGATCGCTTTTTTAACCATTCATTTTTCAACGTTTGCCAGTGCGATAAATCAAGATCGTAGTTACTATTTTAAAGCAGTGGTGCTATGTGATCATGGTATTGCTACCTCCAATTTGTTAGCTGAAACACTCAAAGAATTTTTTAATATTGATATCCTGGCAATTTTGGGACGTAATGATTTAGACTTATTGGAACAGCTTGATTTTGACCTCATCTTTTCAACATTTCCATTACAGCATACTGCGCATCCTGTTTTAGTATTAGAACCCATTTTAAAAGAAAAAAATCATCCTATTATCACCGATTTTTTAGCTAAACATCGAGCTAATCAACGCATTGTCAATCATTTAGCTGATGCAACTGATCTTTTCTATTCACTCGTCGATTTAATTCAAGATAGTGGCGGTATTGTATCTGCCCCCATTTATAACCGACTCGAACAGTGTCTAGCGCTTAACAATCTTAAAATTAATAAAAGGAAAATTCAGCCTATGTTGAAAGATATTCTGACAGATGAAGACATTATCTTACAGCAACATTGTCGTGATTGGCGCCAAGCTATCACCCTTGCTGCTGAGCCATTATTAACAAAACACTTTATTTTACCTTCCTATATCGAAGCTATGATTAACTCGGTCGAGCAGTATGGTCCGTATATTGTGATAGGTAAGCATTTAGCATTAGCGCATGCTCGCCCTGAAGATGGTGTTAAGCAATTAGGGGTCAGTGTGGTCACTATGCGTGAACCGGTTGATTTTTGTAATCCAGATATGGGACCGGTCAAGATTATCTTTTGTTTGGCAGCCATCGATTCATTTTCACACCTTAATATTATGCGTAGTTTGATTGAACTCATCAATGATGAACAGAAACTAGACCAACTCATAATGTGTCATTCGATACAACAATTTAAAGCAATATTATTTAATGAACTAAATAAAGTTTGAACTATTAACACGTAGGAGAAGAGTAAATGCAAAATTTAACCATTTTATTTGTTTGTGGTGCTGGACTAGGTAGTAGTTTTGCTGCACAAATGGCAACTGAAGATGTACTAAAAGCTAAAGGCGTAAATGCTAAATTAGATCATACTGATATTTCTTCTGCTGCCGCTATGAATGCCGATATTATCATAACCGCAGAAAACTTCCGTCCGCAATTTGCTAAGTTCAATATTAGTGAAAAAACCACCATTGTGTTTCTCAAAAATATTGTTTCCAAAGTCGAAATTGAGGAAAAGCTAAGTCCCGTTTTACAACAAAAAGGACTGATCTAGAGGGTAAATAGGAGAATACTATGAACGTAATTAATTTCATTATTGATAACATTTTAACTCAGGCCTCTATCACCATTAGTTTAATCGCGATGCTTGGGCTTATTCTGCAAAAAAAATCAATTGGACAAATACTATCAGGGACTCTTAAAACCTTATTAGGTTTTCAGGTACTTAATGCTGGCTCAAGTATTATTGTTGGCAGTTTAACCTATTTTGGTCAGATTTTCACTGCTGGATTTGCCATGCAGGGAATCATTCCTTCTATTGAAGCAATTAATGGGCAAGCCATGAATCAGCTTGGATTAGGACGTGATATTGCCCTCACTTTTTTAATGATTTTCATCTTTAATATTCTTATTGCGCGCTTTACCCGTTGGAAATATATCTTCTTAACCGGTCAGGCTATATTATGGATGGCAACCATGACTACAGTATTTGGTAGTGTGGCGGGTCTGACTGGTGTCACCTTAATTCTGGTAGGTGGTTTAATTGGTGCTATTTTTGCGGTGTTAATGCCTGCCATTGCACAACCGATTATTCGTAAAGTCACTGGTTCGAATGATATCGCTCTTGGTCATTTTTGTACTATCGGGTATCTATTTGAAGCCGGTGTTGCTTACGCAGTGGGTGAAAAAGGTGAAAATAAACGTTCAATTGAAGATATGAAATTACCGAAGTCATTCGAATTTCTACAAGATACTTACCTATCAGTTATGGTCGTGATGGTGCCTCTATATATTATTACCGCACTATTTGCTGGTGAAAACTATGCCTCAACCTTATCTGGTGGACAAAACTATGTGATCTATGCTTTTACACAATCAATTATCTTTGTGGTAGGTATCTATGTATTATTAGCAGGTGTACGCTTATTATTAGGTGAAATAGTTCCTGCGTTTAGAGGTATTGCAATGAAAATTGTACCTAACGCAATACCAGCGCTTGATTGTCCAGTGTTTTTCCCATATAGCCCGAATGCCGTTATTTTAGGTTTTATCACTACTTCAATTGGAACTGTTATTGCGATGTTAACCTTACCCATCTTTGGTTTAGCGATGATTTTACCGGGTATGTTAACTAACTTCTTTGCTGGTGGTACCGCCGGTATCTTTGGCAACGCAGTAGGCGGACGAAGGGGAGCTTTAATTGGTGGCATAGCCCATGGCTTCTTTATTACCTTATTACCGGCATTGTTAGTCACTATCTTCACTCAAATGGGCTTTGTCAATGCGACAGCAACCGATGTTGATACAGTTACGGTCGCATTACTCTATGCATGGATTTTAGGTCCAATCCTGAAACACTTTTAATTAAGGAGCCGTAATATGTTTAGCTTCTTCAAAAGGAATAAACCACACAGCGAAGCGCCAAAGAGTGAAATAAAAAGTTGTTTAACATCAGAACAAATCGCACAAATTGAGCAATCGATAACTCAAATACAACAGCAAATCGCTGATACAGATGATGCATCTACCTTAGCGGCGTTATATGAAAAAACCGGCATATTTTATCAGCAATTAGATCATATTGATTTGGCTATCGAGAACTTAGAAATCAGCCTACAACATAAAAAAACCATTGGCGAGGGTTATAAAATGTTAATGAGTTTATACAATCAAAAACGCGCTGATGCAGCAAAAAATGGTTCGCTGGCCGATATCGATTTTTGGATGAATAAGATGGATGCTATGCGCAATATCGCCAAACAAGTAACGATTCAACGAGATTAAAGGAAATTTATTATGTATACTACCCTAAAAGATGTGACTTCGTTAGCCCAAAAACTTAATTTTACCGTTGGCGCATTTAATACGCACAATTTAGAAATGTTGCCCGATATGCTTCGAGCTGCCAAAGAAGTCGGCGCACCAATTATTATCCAAACTAGTGTGGATACAGCACGTTATATTGGTTTTAAAGTATTAGTTAATGCCGTAAAAGCCATCGCAGATGAAGAGATTGTTGATGCTGTATTACATTTAGATCACGCTAAAAGTTTTGATGATATCAAAGAGGCAATCGATAGTGGTTTCACTTCGGTCATGTTTGATGGTTCATCACTCCCTTTTAAAGAAAATATTTTAAAAACGCGTGCCGTAGTTGAATATGCTCATGCACATGGTGTATCGGTTGAAGGTGAATTAGGTACCATAGGTGGCACAGAAGAAGGCATTCACGTCAATCCTAATGATAAAGTCTACACTAAACCTAAAGATGCATTAGAATTTGTCAAAGCAACCGGCATTGATGCTTTAGCCATAGCCATTGGCACGAATCATGGTCAATTTAAATCAAAAACGGAAGTTAATATTCCGTTATTGAAAGAGATCCATGCTATGGTTGATATTCCACTTGTGATTCATGGTGGTACAGGCGTCAAAGAAGAAGATTATCCAGAACTTATCAATAATGGCATTCGCAAATTTAATGTTGGTACTGAGTTGTTAGTTAATTGGACCCAAGCTGCCAAAGATAAGTTTGCACAAACTGAAGTAAATCAGTCATTAAGGCACAATATTATTCCTGCAAATCAAGCAGTAAAAGAGATTGTGAAACATAAAATGCGTTTATTTCTTAATTTGAATAGTCGCATTAATTGAGGAACGTGGGTATGCAGAAATATCTCATTTTATTGGCGGGCTGCCCATGTACTGGAAAAACCTATCTGATCACTAAATTGCAACAGCAATTTAATGATAGTTTGGTAATAACACCCGATGAAGCTAAAGTTTTGTATGCCGAATCGATTGGCTTTAATTCTAAGGCGGAAAAGGTGGCATTAGAACACAAAGTTTGGCATTTTTATTATGGAATCCTAGCATTGTACATGGATGCGGGTAAAAAGATCATTATTTCTGAATACCCTTTTAGTGATAAGCAGAAAAAGCAACTTAGCCAATTTGCGCAGCAATATCATTATCAAGTGATCACCATTCGTTTGGTAGCTGACTTTGATGTGTTATGGCAACGTCGCTACCAGCGCGATCGTTCATCAGAACGCCATTTAAGTCATATAATGCAGCATTATCATTATGGCGATAAGCTTGCTGATCGCAATTTAGCCGATGATTTAGTAACTAAAGAACAGTTTTATCAAATTTGTCACACCAGAAAATACGATCAATTTGCTTTAGGTCATTTAATCGAAGTAGATGTTACTGATTATGCTAAAGTTGATTATACAGGCTTGTTAGACCAATTGAAAAACATCATTCACCAATAGGGTTAAAATAGAAAGATAATGCCGACTTTACTCTGTCGGCATTATCACCTACTAAACAAATACAACTATCTAATCCAGCTAGGATGCTGTTTTTCTTATTAATGATTTATCAGCAAGCTTTAATCTGCTGTGATTATTAATTGTGAAAATCAACCATTTTTTCTGCTAAATGAATTAAACAAGCCGTTAGTTTTTTCACTTAACTTAACGATAATGTCGGGTGATTTAATGCTGCACCTAATATTAGGTTATTGACATAGTAGTATTAAATTCTTAATAGCAACCCAAGCAGCTGAAATAGTAAAAACAGCATCTAACTTTACCGTTCAGAATCATTAAACTAACAAATTCGAATTTTGGTTAAGAAATTTTATATAAAAGTGGAGATTGACTTGATAATATCAAATGCCGTGGTAGTGAGTAAAATAACCGTTACACAACCAGATACGATGTCCATTAATAAATTGACAATGATTTAAAACTAAAATTTTTCATTAGATAATCTGTAACATTTATTATCTTGCCTTCGGAACATAATCCTAAAAGTTGGCTAGATGCCTGATAAGCATTGTCAAAAATGTATTTGAATATAAATACTCACTCCAATGAATAAATTATTTGTTATTAAGTGATAAATTACTTTTACATAGCAGGTAAAAACCTGAATCTTTTGCTCAAAAGTAATAATAACACTGCATGTAAAATACAAAAAACCGATGATAAATCATCGGTTATGAATGCAATCATAAGATGATAGACATTATGATTACTTTATATTTTTCTTTTATCTGGATACATAAAATAAAATAATACGGCTAATGCTAAAGAATAACCAGCAAAGACTAGCCAAATTGAATGCCAATCTTTAATATTATCTACAGTAAAATAATCAACAATTTTACCACTAAATAGCATACCAAAATAAAGTCCGAAGCCATTAACCATGGTCATAAACAATCCTTGAGCACTCGCTCGAATTTTTGGATCAACTTCTTTTTCGATAAAGACGGAACCAGAAATATTAAAGAAATCAAATGCACATCCATAAATAATCATAGATAACATTAGAAAAATGCATCCTATTGGTGAGGGATCACCGTAAGCGAAGAAACCAAAGCGTAATGTCCAAGCTAACATCGACATTAACATGATTATACGAATACCTAAACGCTTTAAGAAAAACGGAATCGTTAAAATAAATGCAAATTCAGAAATTTGAGATAATGACAATAAGATTGCCGGATATTCGACAACTAAACTATCTTTATAATCTGGATTAAGAGCGAAATCATGTAAAAATGGATTACCAAAAGTATTCGTGATTTGTAATACAGCCCCTAATAGCATCGCAAATAAGAAGAAAATTGCCATTTTATAGGAGTTAAATAATTCAAATGCATCAAAGCCCAATTTGGTAATTAACGAGGTTTCAGTTGTAACATTAACCGTTTCTACGGTTGGTAAAGTCAATGCATAAATCGCTAATACCAAAGAACTTATCGCAGCAATATAGAGTTGGTAATTACTCAGTTCTAAATGTAATATACTAATAATCCACATAGCTAAAATAAAGCCCATGGTACCACAAGCACGGATTAACGGGAAATTTGCAACAGTGTCCAATTTATACTTATCTAAACAATAATACGAAACCGAATTAGATAATGATAACGTGGGCATAAATGCTAATGAATTAATTAACATTATCCAAAACATTTCATTTACCGTTGTTGCACTGGCTGCAAAGTAAAGCGAAATACCACAGATAATATGGCAAAATGCATATAAACGATTAGCAGAAATATATTTATCAGCTAATATGCCAATCGGCGCCGGCATTAAAACTGATGCAATTCCCAATGTACTATATACCCATCCAACATCTGATCCCGAAAATTTGAGGGTATTAATCATATAAGAACCGAGGGTTATTAACCAACATCCCCAGATGAAAAATTGTAAAAAGGATAATGTTTTTAATCGATTTATAATATTCATAAATATTGTCTCGTCACAATGACATACTTGGATTAACTGATCTTAATTAACATATTTTATACTTTGAGCAAATAACACCGACTTAAGCACAGCAATAATCATTTCGATAACAGAATTTTATATTTAACAGCGAGCATTCTTTTTGATCAATATGATTATAAACCCTACAAACAATTGAGGTGTTAGCATAACGTATATGGATAAACATACTCGTTTTCGACTTATAATTTTAAACTAATTAAGCGCTATTTATCATTACTTTAAATTATATTGATGGCCTAAACTGCATATATAGGCATTTTGAAACCATGTTAAATCACCGACATTCGAATGACGTGATACCCGCCGTATACATAAATTCATTACGAACATCGATTTGATCACAAGAATAATTTAAAAAAGTTTTGGTTATTAATTGCATATGTAAAGCTTCACCAGACATAAGTACTAATTCAACTAAGACATCAGAATTAGTATTAATATGGGGTGTCAACATAAAAGCTCCTAAATTTTTTATCTATTAAATTTGGATTGCGATTATTTTACATAGCGACTTTAAAATAGCCTAAAAACCAATCAATTGCTAACAGCATGATTAAATTATACCAATGTAAAATAAATCGTGCTCAACTATGGCTACAATGATAAAGAAATGACTTTATTTTGCAAGCATCTACCTGATTTATCTCTATGATTTATCAATTAGAATGACCATTAATTACAAAATAATGTTAATTTGCGATTTTACTTTAAAAAAATTAACTTTATTTCTCATCGACGTTCTGATTCAAGAGCTTGGTAAAAGGAATTCAACTGTTGTTGTGCTTGTTTTAATTCTTTTTCAGCTTTAGTGACTTTTTTTTCTTGTTGCGCGATTTTTTCGGCATCAGATTTTAATCTAGCTTGATGTAAACTCTCTTGTTTCTCATGTAAATTTTCCAACTTAGCTTTCACTTTTTCTTGATACTTCTCTTTTAGGTTGTCATTATTACAAAATGCAGTAACCTCATCTAATGCCTTTTCTAATCCTTTGAGTTGAGATTGATTTTTTATCTTCTTGGCATATTCTATCTGTTTATTTAATGAATTTTGTTTACCTAAACAGGTCAAACCATTAACATCTTTAGCATTCACCATCACATTAAATGACAAAAGCAAAACGGATACAATCACGTTAATCATTGTTTTATTTTTCATAACACCATAATCCCCTATTCATTCTCAGTAAAATTATTACACTATATCAATACCCAAAAATTATTTTCTTAATTGAACATGAGCGACTCGATGATCATAACCTTTAGTCAAAATTAAACTGGCGCGTTCTTTGGTCGGTAAAATATTTTCGATCAAATTTAATTCGTTAATTGTTTTCCAAATTTTTTCAGCTCTAGCTAATGCTTCTGATTCAGATATTTGTGAATAATGATGAAAGTAAGAATTAGGATCACTAAATGCACCAGCACGGAATTTTAAAAAGCGATTTATATACCAATCATGTAATAAAGGTATTTCCGCATCAACATAAATCGAAAAATCGACATAATCCGATACAAAAACCCGATTACTTTTTGCTGCACCATTAGCTTGATTTTGTAAAACGTTTAATCCTTCCAAAATCAATATATCTGGATTTTCAATCTCGATAGTTTGATTATCAACAATATCATATACCATATGTGAATAGACTGGTGCTGAGACTTTATCAACTCCAGATTTGATATCGGCAACAAATTTTAATAATTTTTTTACATCATAGGATTGGGGGAACCCCTTTTTATCCATTATATTTCGTTCTTGTAAAACGCGATTAGGATAAAGAAAACCGTCTGTGGTAACCAAAGCCACTTTACGGTGCTCAGGCCAGCGCGTTAATAGTGCCTGTAATACCCTAGCAGTTGTACTTTTACCTACAGCAACACTACCTGCAATACCTATAACATAAGGAATCTTATGATTTTGTCCTAAAAAACGAGACAATATCATGTGACGGGTAAAATGATTACTTATGTAATAATTAAGTAGTCTAGAAAGGGGTAAATAAATTTCACTGACCTCTTGCAACGATAAATCTTCATTGATACCTTGTAAAGACGTTAGCTCTGATTGGGTAAGCGTCATGGGTACCGCATTACGTAAAGCCGCCCACGCTTTACGATCAAACGTCATATAAGGGCTTAAATGATTGTTATCCATAAGATATTTAGTTAAGAATCGATAATTTCATAATTTAAATACTAATATTATCGTCATTTTTACTCATCAAGCTGAATAATGCAACATGCAATAAGCAATATCAGTAATAAACCCTAGTTAACAGCAATTAAAATCACAGATTTACTGCCAATTAAATAGACTTGAGTGTATAATTTATAAAAATGTCTGATCATCAGATTAAGTTAACCTTTTTTATTATTATTTGATCCAATATATTATTATGATTAAGAAAAAAACCAAATTAAGTCGTGCCGAAATTAATGAACAATCTCGCTTGTTAAAACGTAAAAAGAAACACAAAGGGTTACCGAGTGGTTCACGAATAAATCAAACAAATCAATCTACAACTAAAACTACACAAACGGTCAGCGATAGCCGAATTGGCAGCAAAAAACCAATTCCCTTAATCGTAACTGAAACAACGTCATCAATAACTAAAACGCATAGCAACGCTAAAACAATTGACGTAAAAAAATTATCGCCAGAAAAAGAGCTACAAGAACTGGAAAATAATCCATATCTGGAACAATTATTAGATATGGTTGAAGATGATTTGCAATTATCCATTCAACAACAACAAGATTTAAATACCATGTTAGATCGTATCGATGAATTAATGCAACAAATCGGTTACGTTGATGATGAACTCATTGAAGAGACTGAGATGCAAGAAGATATTATGAGTTTATTAAAAAGACGTTAAAAATATGTTAATGTTAATAATGCTTAGTCTCTATTTTGGTTTAGCCTGTTGTTTATTATTCCACCTAATAAAAACAAGCAAAATCAATAAGATATTAACCAAAAAATCGAGATTCTCTACTAATCACAATGATTTTAAACACAATGGCAAAACAAATAAATAAGGTCTCAAATATTTGGGATCAAAGTTTAATCGAAAAATATAATTATTCAGGACCAAGATATACTTCTTATCCAACTGCATTAGAATTTAATGAACAGTTTAGTCAACAAGATTTTCTTGACTCTGCAACATTATATCCCGATAATCCTTTATCTATTTATGTCCATATCCCGTTTTGTCATAAGCTTTGTTATTTTTGTGGTTGTAATAAAATGGTTACTCGCCAACATCATAAAGTGGCGAAATATCTTGAGGCATTAGAACGAGAGATTTATCACCGCGCACCTTTATTTAAGCATAGGATTGTTAGCCAAATCCATTGGGGTGGCGGGACACCGACCTATCTTAATAATGATGAAATTAGCTGGTTAATCAAATTATTAAAAGAAAATTTTCAGTTTGCAGCAACGGTAGAGCAGTCAATCGAAATCGATCCTAGAGAGATTACGATTGCGACCATCGATCATTTAGCTGCGGTTGGCTTCAATCGGTTAAGTATGGGAATTCAAGACTTTAATCATGAAATCCAAACGTTAATTAATCGTCAACAAGATGAAAAGTTAATTGCCGATCTCATTTACCAAGCCAGAAAAAACCATTTTACATCAATTAGTTTGGATCTAATTTATGGTTTACCCAAACAAACGGTAGCAAGTTTTGAGCATACATTGAATAAAGTTATTGGATTGTCTCCTGATCGATTAAGTATATTTAATTATGCCCATTTACCAACTCGTTTTGCAGCTCAACGTAAAATTAAAGATACCGATTTACCAAATCCTATTGAGAAATTAAAAATCCTACACAGCAGTATTACCCAGCTAACACAATCTGGGTATACCTTTATTGGTATGGATCACTTTGCTAAACCAAGCGATGAACTCGCCATTGCCCAAAAGGAAGGCAAACTTCATCGTAACTTCCAAGGCTATACTACCCAAGGCGATGCTGATTTATTAGGATTAGGCGTGTCAGCAATTAGCATGTTAGGCGATAGTTATGCGCAAAATCAAAAAGATTTAAATAGTTATATAACTAATGTGCATCAATCAGGTAATGCATTATGGAAAGGTTTTACTTTAAGTTTAGATGATAAAATTCGTCGTGATGTGATTAAACAATTAATTTGCCACTTTTATTTAGATAAAACGCAGATTGAAGATAAATATCAAATTAGCTTTGATAAATATTTTGCTGAAGATTTACAGCTACTTTCGCCACTTATTCACGATGGATTACTAATCAATCAACCTAATATGATAAACGTGTTAGCGAAAGGACAACTATTAATCCGTAATATCTGCATGTGTTTTGATATCTATATGCGTAATATTGCTCGCCAACAGCAATTTTCGCGGGTAATTTAATTTATCCAGTAAAACTGTTTTGTTCTTGGAATAATTTGCCTGATAATTTCACATAATTAAAATCTCCGCTATATTGATATTAGTTTAGCAAAAACTTCATTGGCACAGGTAACAAGATATAAAAAAACCCGATATAAATCGGGTTTTTGATTCTGTACGATGACAAGTCAGATAAGAACACAACATTATTATTGTGCTTCCTTAAAGAAATATACGTGCAAATTGATCTGCCTCCATTTTAGCAGAGACTGTTTAATATCAGAAAGGCGTCTCTGATGATTTAGGTATAAATTACAAAACCTTTTGTAATTAGATGTATCAAATGAAAAAATATACCCACACTGAAAGCGATAAAAATGAATAACAAACCAGATTAGCAATCACTAAAGCGGCAAAAATAAAGCAATGAAAAAAGCGCTTGATTTACTTAAAAAAGATTGAAATTCTAAAAAAACCGTACGGTACTTCGCAAGCCTGAAATAGCAAATTACGCATATATTAGAAATCAACATGGTTTACCGAAACAACGATTATTTGATATATTTGAGGTATCAAAAAATCAATGATATTGTAATATATCAAAGCTTACTATAACCAGATAAGAAAACATTCACATTTCAATCATTTATCACCTGTTCAATTTGAAAATAAACTGTCCATTAAAATGATGGCACATCATTTTCCAGTCCTTCTACGCTGAAGTGAAAAGCGGTTTCGTTAGCTGGTGAAAACATCTTGCTACTCTTTGTCAAAATACAGTGGGAATAAATACGCTATTAATCAAACTATGGATAGACTAGCACAAAACGTAAGAATCAATTGAGATTAATCTCAGATTAATGACTATTTAATTGATGATATCAATAAACAACAAAGGATAAATCATAATCAGATGCGATTATCAAATCCTATACTCAGCATTTCCATTTGCCGTAGCGCCGGAGCATGCTATGCTTATGCTGTTTTGCATAAAATAATAAAACGATTACCTAAAGCATCATTAAAAAAGCAATAACAATAAAAACGAATCAGCCAATGGAATAGCGAAACATGTATGTTTATCAATTACTGTCAGTCAAATCATGGCAACAGCAACAAGAAGCCTATCAATTAGCCCGAGAGGCAGGTCAAGGATATTTACCTAAACCCAAACGCATTAAGCACTTTTATGATACGGGCTATGATGACATTGTTAAACGACTAGTCGCAGAGTCAGAGATTTGCAAAGACTTCTATGCGGTATTACAACAACTAGGATTACCTTATCAAAGTTACTATCATAAAATTCCCAATAAAGTATCCGAAGTATTAAAAACAGCCTTGTTTACAGAAACCGCGATACTGATTGAACTGCCGCCACAAAGTAGCCATTATGTTGAATCATCCACTAGTCAGCTCTCTAACGTTCCTCTTCCTGTTATCAAAAAAGAGCCCTATTATGAACCAGATAACAGTTGGTTAGTGGTTAATTTGGTTAATCATCAGCCTGAACTGATGGATATTCGTGATGGTGGGGATAGCCAGCAAACGATTACCAAAGTGCAGACTAGTCCTAACAACATCTTTTTAAGGCATGGTGATACCTTTTCGGTTAGTGAAGTACTACCGAAAGTGCATTTGTTAATTGGCGGTAACCAAGGTGAAACCGATTTAACACTACGCGGTGAAAAACAACTACGAGTTAAAAAGCTAGCACAGCAATGGCTAGATGAATTGAGTTCTTTGCTAGGCTCAGGTAATTCGCCGTTTACCGTTGAGCAAGATGAGGCATTAGCCAGCACGATAAACTATGGCTTTTCACCGCAACATTACTCATCGATTAAAAAACTTGATAATAAAAGCCTATTTCGACCCGATGAACGCATTGGCGCCCTATTTTATCAAGTGGTGTTAGTACTAAACCAAACCCACTTTATTACCGCCACCGAGCGTATCGGTGATCTAGGGTATAACGAGAGTGAAGGTGCGATTACTGACCCCGGATTACTCAAACAAGCCATCAAAGCACTACATAACATTCGTCACAGTGACGGTTATGATAAAAGCGATTTCGCTTACCACAGTGACAAACTTGCTAAAATTGCCGGTGAATTTTTAAGTAGACCTTTAGTGCTTGACGGCACTGGGGATGATAACGACTATGAAACAAAACTCAAACAGCAAATTAGCCACGATCTACAAGCTGATGAACTGACGGATATTCAGAGCCTTTATTTCAATGCCATCAAACTGTTAAAACATTTACGTGAACCCGGACTGATTAAGCATGTACAGACCCGACGTGAATATCGATTAAAGGCAACAAAACTTAACTATCAATACATTGAGTTGCAGCAAGCAGAAGGTTTTTATCTTGAGTTCCACAAAGACCATAAATATGCGATTACTTCCGTGAACCAAGGTTATCGCTTTGTAGGTCGGTTTAATCCAGACGGACTGACTGATATCAAAATTCCGCAAAAGTGGGCGCACATTGATGATTGGCGGCTGGAAACCAGCGCCGTAGAGGTATCATTTATTGATGAATACTTTAGTAATATTGACGTACATAACATCAATAATGCAGGTCAAGGTGTTGCTACAGGTAGCTTTTTTGGAGCAAATGGTATGCTAATTGGTGGCATATCGGGTTATCTTTACGGCGATGAAATTAAATCGACTTGTATAAAATATGAAAATCAGATTTTAGGTGTTATGCAAGTTGCAGGAGGCATATTAACGTTAGCCGTTGCAGGCACCATTGAAGGCGCATCGTTCGGCACGGGTACTGCTGTTGCCATTGCCCTAGGATTTATTGGTAGTGATAATATTGCAGCTGGCGTCAGTCGGATGTTAACCGATAAAGACGTCACCACGCTCGGGGAAGATGTGATTGCCTGGTCAGGACTGGTACCTAAAGGCTATGAAGGCATTGCTTATGGACTGGTTGATTTAGCGCTAGGTAGTAAAACGATGCTGCTGAGTAAGGTCCCCTCAGCCTCGCACAATATTGTATCAATTAAATACGTCACTCAGGCAGAGAAAAAGCCCTCATTTATTCGAGATATCAGAGTCTATGTTGAGAAGCTATCTAAAAATAGTAGAAAACAACGGCATGTTATAAATTATAAAAAATATGAGTTTGTCACAAAAGAAATTTATTCTATATTAAAAACCGAACCAAATTCAGCGTTTTTTTGGTCGGGTAAAACAGAAAACATTGGTGGAGCTGTTGTAGCAGAACAAATTGCTAAATCAAAATCTGGAACTACTTTAGAATTACTGATAAAGAAGAAAAATATAAATATACCTGAGTGGAACTTAAATGACCCTTTATCCATAAAAGCTTGGGAGGAAGTTTCCGAAGTTTATGCAATACAGGTTTCCGGAGAAGTTAAGGCTGTTGTAGGTACCCATTTACGTCCTGGAAACATTTGGGAAAATATAGAACTACCTAGATTAAAAAATAACGAGAACGTTACTCAAATAATAACAATAGATCCAAAAACTAAAATTGAGAAAATAGTATTTGTAAGAGGTAAAGGATGAAAATAACTGGAACGAATCATTATATTAGAATTTTATTTGATGACAGCCACGAAATAATAATAACTGGAGAATTAGTTATCGGTGGTTTTTATGCTGATAAAAATAGCATAACAATATGGGAGCCTCCTTATTCTGGTGAAATAATAAACGACGAAAAAAAACAGCAGATAATCAAAGATATCGAAAATTATGCAAAAAATACTAAGATGAAAATTATTTTTGAATAACACATCGGTATTTTTATATAATAATTCTATATCACAGAAAAAGTTTTATTTTCTTCAAACCTAAAAAACCTGCATGAGATTCGCCACAGTGAAGGTCAGGACAAGCCATACTTATGCGTATCACAGTGATGCGTTATCTCAAACCGCCAGCCACTATTTAGGCATTCCAGTTGTGATGGATGGCAGTGGTGGTGATAACGATGCGGAATCAGTTTTAGTTAATCAGGTAAAACAGGCTACGGCGGATGACCAACTGACGGATATTGCATCGCTCTATCTTAATGCCATTAAACTGCTAAAACACCTGCGCGAGCCGGGAATGATTCGGCATATGGAAACGCGACGTGAATATCAACTTAATGTCACTCAACTTGATTATGGTTATATAGAACTGAAATCATCCGAAGGTTTTTATCTTGAGTTCCAAAAAGACCATAAATATGCGATTACTTCCGTGAACCAAGGTTATCGCTTTGTAGGTCGGTTTAATCCAGACGGACTGACTGATATCAAAATTCCGCAAAAGTGGGCGCACATTGATGATTAGCAACTGGAAACCAGCGCCGTAGAGGTGTCATTTATTGATGAATACTTTAGTAATATTGACGTACATAACATCAATAATACAGGTCAAGGTGTTGCTACATGTTGAACTAAAAGAACCGACTTTTAATCCTTTTGGCTCTATGGGAGCGGCTAAACCATAGACTATTGCTCAACGATTGAAATATGCTAAATTACCGACTTTAGGGAAGATAAGATTTATTCCTAGAAAAAACTATAAACCTAATGAACCTCTCCATAAGGGTCCAAATAATGGTTATTTAGATAATTTTGATAATGAATGGGTTAAAGGTCCATCAAGAACAGCAGGCAAGAGTTTGAGTGGGACGTTCAGTTATCCAAATTAGGAACGAAACAACTTGGTTGGGCATCTCGGGATGATAAACATCTGAATGTCTCTTTAGATGGCAAAATAACACATAAATAGGATGTAAGTATGACACAAAAATTCAATTTTTATGAAGAAGTAGAGGTTCTTCCTAATTGCGAACACTCCGAATATGTCGGTAAAAAAGGTATTGTGATGGGAGTAAGTGAAGAGAATGGAATGATTTATAGTTATGCAATTACTTTAATAGATGGCGAAAGTGGTATTTGCTTAAATCCAAATTGCTTAAAACCAACAGGCAAACAATTTAAACGGGAAGATTTTTATTAATTTTAACTCCAAACATAAATCAATTAGGTGGTATGCAAGTTGCAGGAGGCATATTAACGTTAACCGTTGCAGGCACCATTGAAGGCGCATCGTTCGGCACGGGTACTGCTGTTGCCATTGCCCTAGGATTTATTGGTAGTGATAATATTGCAGCTGGCATCAGTCGGATGTTAACCGATAAAGAAGTCACCACACTCGGAGAAGATGTGATTGCCTGGTCTGGACTGGTGCCTAAAGGCTATGAAGGCATTACTTATGGACTGGTTGATTTAGCGCTAGGTAGTAAAACGATGCTGCTGAGTAAGGTCCCCTCAGCTGCGCACAATATTGTATCAATTAAATACGTCACTCAGCTAGGGAAAAAGCCCTCATTTATTCGAGATATCAGAGTCTATGTTGAGAAGCTATCTAAAAATAGTAGAAAACAACGGCATGTAGTTGAATTAAAAGAACCGACTTTTAATCCTTTTGGCTCTATGGGAGCGGCTAAACCATGGACTATTGCTCAACGATTGAAATATGCTAAATTACCCACCACTGGGAAAATCCGTTTTATACCTGATAGCAATTATTCAGCGAATAATCCATTGTCTAAAGGACCTAGAAATGGTTATCTTGATAAATTTGGTAATGAATGGGTAAAAGGTCCATCTCGAACGACAGGGCAGGAATTTGAGTGGGATGTTCAATTATCGCCTAAAGGTAGAATTCAGTTGAGTTGGGCGACAAAAGATGGTTCGCATCTAAATGTATCTTTAGATGGAAAAATAACACATAAATAATGATTGAGGAAAATATTTATGGAGAACAAGATTAATTTTTATCAAGAGGTTGAAATATTACCCAGTAATAATAAAAAAAATGAGAAATATGTTGGAAAAAAAGGAGGGATAATGGGGGCTAGTGAAGAAGATGGGTTTCTTTATGGATATGCGGTGAAGCTTTATGATGAAGAGTATCTTTTGTATTTTGATAAAGGTGAGGTTGTAGCAACAGGAAAGCAACTCAAACAAGAAGATTTTTATTAATTTTAACTCCAAACATAAATCAATTAGGTGGTATGCAAGTTGCAAGAGGCATATTAACGTTAGCCGTTGCAGGCACCATTGAAGGCGCATCGTTCGGCACGGGTACTGCTGTTGCCCTAGGATTTATTCATGTGATAATTTGGTAGTGATAATATTGCAGCTGACATCAGTCGGATGTTAACCGATAAAGAAGTCACCACACTCGGGGAAGATGTGATTGCCTGGTCTGGACTGGTACCTATTACAGAGCTCAGCAATTTATTGAAGAGTAAATTAAATCATATAAGCAATGATATTTTTACTATTGATAAACAATACAATAAAGAATTTAATGAAACCAATGCTCAAGATTTTCCTGATGGATTTTTTATCACTATTTTATAGAGATAGATCTTGTTGATGAAGCAAAAGAATTGCAATGTAAGGCATTTATTGAACAATTATTAACTTACTTGTAGACAGAACAATATCAAATAGTCGCATCATGTCACTTTGAAGAAGAACTGCCTCATGAAGGTGGGTATCATCAACTCGTAAACTAACGAATATAACATAATTTATATATTTGATAGCTCTAGTTGATTTTTAATGATTATTATTCTAAATATAAAAAAGAGGTTGCCCCGTAGGACAACTTCTTTCTTTGGTATCTTGTAAAATACAGAAAAAATCCATAAAAAAACAAGAATACAAGTGCAACTTGTCGCACTTTAACGTTTAGAGAATTGCGGACGACGACGCGCTTTGCGTAGACCAACTTTCTTACGTTCAACTTCACGCGCATCACGCGTTACAAAGCCAGCTTGACGTAGTGGAGAACGTAAAGTCTCATCATATTCCATCAATGCACGAGTAATACCGTGACGAATAGCACCTGCTTGACCAGAAATACCACCACCTTTTACTGTGATGTAAAGGTCAAACTTGTCTGTCATTTCTACTAACTCTAATGGTTGCATTACAACCATACGTGCAGTATCACGACCAAAGTATTGCTCTAAAGAACGTTTATTAATTATAATGTTACCGCTGCCTGGTCTAATGAAAACACGAGCAGAAGAACTTTTGCGGCGACCTGTACCGTAATATTGATTATCAGCCATCTTTTATCCCCTTAAATATCTAATACTTGCGGTTGTTGTGCCGCATGATTGTGCTCATTACCTGCATAAACTTTTAGTTTACGGTACATTGCACGACCAAGAGGACCTTTCGGTAACATGCCTTTAACAGCAATCTCGATAACTTGTTCAGGATGACGTTCAATCATTTCTTTGAAAGTTGCATCCTTGATACCACCGATATAACCAGTATGACGATAATACATTTTATCAGTGCGTTTTTTGCCAGTTACAGCAACTTTTTCCGCATTAATAACGATAATGTAATCACCTGTATCAACATGTGGTGTATATTCTGCTTTGTGCTTACCGCGAAGACGGCTAGCGATTTCAGTTGCAAGACGACCTAGTGTTTTACCAGCCGCATCAACAACATACCAGTCGCGTTTTACTGTTTCTGGTTTAGCTGAAAAAGTACTCATTAGTAATTTACCCAATATTTTTAAATTAATCTCACGTCAATAAATCATTGTTAATACAATCAATTTATTTACACTTATGTTTTATTCACTTTACCATCAACCCCTTCGAGTCATGAATGCAGTGAAGTTAAACTAAAAGACAATGTTGGGAAAACATCGCCGTAACGTGGGTGCGCTTATTATACAGAAATAAAATAAAATCGCTAGTTTTGTAAATAAAAATTATGATGAAATATTGTTACTATATCTGTAACGGATTGTTAAATGCTCATTAAAGGGACATTATCTATTAAATTAAGGGCGTGAAGTATTTTTAATTAAATCTTGTTAAATTCAGATAGATCAGTTTATCAGAAACAATAAAAACCTTAATGAATCAAAATAACCTTATCATTTTACATGATTATTTTGTAGTTATGCATCTGGAGCATTGCATTTTTACTATAATAAAGTGTGAGGAAAATATATGAAGACAACTCATATGTTAAATGAGGGATAACTTAGGTAATCCCTCTCTGCCAGAACTTTCAATATTTTTAAGCCATCATAGCCAACTAATCCGTTAAAAAATATTTTAATGACGGATTTTCACTTTCATTATGATAGTCATAATTAAGTTCAGCTAAATGAGTTTCAAAGGCCTGATTATGAGCCTCGATTTCAAAAGCGGCAAGCACGCGACCATAATCCGTACCATGACTACGATAATGGAATAAAGAAATATTCCAATTTGTACCCAATGTTTGCAAGAATTTTAACAATGCCCCAGTTGATTCTGGGAATTCAAAGCTATAAACCTGTTCTTTTAAAGTTTTACACGGTTTACCACCTATCATATAACGCACATGTAACTTAGCCATTTCATCATCAGACAAATCAAAAATCTGATAACCACCGGCAGTCAATTCTTGAATCAGCTCTTCTTTTTCAATATCGCCATTAGTAATACGTACCCCAACAAAAATACAGGCATTTTTATCATCATGATAACGATAGTTGAACTCAGTTACAGAACGACCACCTAACAATTGACAGAATTTTAAGAAGCTCCCTTTTTCTTCGGGAATGGTCACAGCAAACAACGCCTCTTTCTTTTCACCTAATTCACACCGTTCAGAAACATAACGTAAGGTATGGAAATTAAGATTTGCACCAGATAAAATATGTGCAAGATTCTCACCACGAATATTGTGCTGTTCAATATACTTTTTCATACCGGCTAATGCTAAAGCACCAGAAGGTTCAGCAACCGCTCTGATATCATCAAACAAATCTTTAACTGCCGCGCAAATTTCATCACTATCCACTAATACAATATCATCAATATATTGCTGACATAGACGAAATGTTTCATCGCCTATGCGTTTTACGGCTACCCCTTCGGCAAATAAACCAACTCGATTCAAATCGACCGGATGTCCTGCATCTAATGCTGCTTTTAAACAGGCTGAATCTTTCGCTTCAACAGCAATCACTTTGATGGATGGTAATATTTGTTTAATCAGCACTGCGATACCCGCAGCCAATCCACCACCACCAACCGGCACAAAGATACGATCGAGTTTGGCATTTTGTTGCAGTAACTCCATTGCGATACTACCTTGACCAGCAATCACCAAGGGATGATCAAAGGGAGGAATAAAAGTCCGATTCTGCTCGGCGGCAAGCTCAATAGCTTTATTTTTTGCTTCGTCAAAATTAGCACCATAGAGCAACACTTCTCCACCAAATCCTTTAACTGCCTCCACTTTAATATCAGGGGTTGTCATTGGCATAACGATTAAAGAATTGATACCCAATTTAGTTGCTGATAAAGCGACACCTTGAGCATGATTTCCGGCGGAAGCCGCAATGACACCACACTTTTTCTGTTGATCATTGAGACTCGCAATCATCGCTTGAGCGCCACGAATTTTAAAACTATGTACTACCTGACGATCTTCACGTTTTACAAACACACGATTACCAACTCGTTGCGAGATCTTTTCCATTTCCTCTAATGGCGTCACGGTTGCAACATCATAAACTGCAGAACAGAGCGTTGCCTGCAAGTACTGTGCACCTGTCATCTGTCGTTTCATTATATTACCTGCCTTAACCAGCTAGTTTACTTTTATCTCTAACCGCGCCTTTATCCGCACTGGTCGCTAAGCTAGCATAAGCTTTTAAAGCATAAGATACTTTACGAGCGCGGTTGTGTGGCGTCCATGCTTTATCGCCTCTGGCTAGTTCAGCAACACGACGCATTTCCAATTCCGTTTCAGGAACATCAAGAATTAATTTACGATTAGGAATATCAATATCAATAATATCGCCGTCTTTAACTAGCCCAATAACCCCACCATTTGCTGCTTCCGGGGATATATGGCCGATAGATAAGCCGGATGAGCCTCCCGAAAAACGTCCATCGGTAATCAAGGCACATTTTTTACCTAATCCCATAGATTTTAGATAACTGGTTGGATAAAGCATTTCCTGCATACCCGGACCACCTTTAGGTCCTTCATAAATAATAACGACAACATCACCTTCAACAATACGACCACCTAAAATCGCACTGACCGCATCTTCTTGGCTTTCAAACACTTTAGCTGGCCCTCTAAATACTAAGTTTTCAGCAGCAACACCAGCTGTTTTAACAATAGCCCCATCGATCGCTACATTGCCATACAACGTCGCTAAACCACCATCTTGACTATAAGCATGTGCTTTATCGCGAATACAGCCATTTTGTCGATCATTATCTAAACTATCCCAATAACAATCTTGCGAAAAAGCTTTAGTAGTTCGAATACCAGCTGGACCACTACGATACATCTTTTTTACTTCTTCATCTTGCGTTTGCATGATGTCATATTGTGCAAACGTTTGTTGCAGTGTTAAGCCTAACACATTTCTGACATTACGATTTAGCAACCCTGCGCGATCAAGTTCTGCCATGATCCCAACCACACCGCCAGCACGATGTACATCCTCCATATGATATTTTTGCGTGCTCGGCGCAACTTTACATAAATGGGGTACTCGTCGTGATAAGCGATCAATATCGGACATGGTAAAATCGATTTCGCCTTCTTGCGCGGTAGCTAATAGATGCAATACGGTATTGGTAGAGCCTCCCATCGCAATATCTAATGACATGGCATTTTCATATGCAGCTTTGGTTGCGATAGAACGTGGTAAAACTGATTCATCATCGTGTTCATAATAACGTTTAGTTATCGCAACAATATGCGCTGCAGCTTTTTTAAATAACCCTTCACGTTGCTTGTGGGTTGCGACTAATGAACCATTACCGGGTAATGATAAGCCTAAGGCTTCCGTTAAACAGTTCATTGAGTTAGCCGTAAACATTCCTGAACAGGAACCACACGTTGGGCAAGCCGTTTCCTCGATTTGTTGGCTGACACTATCCGTTACAGTAGGATCAGCACTTTGAATCATCGCATCGATTAAATCAAGTTTGATGATTTGATCAGATAATTTGGTTTTCCCTGCTTCCATCGGTCCGCCGGAAACAAATATAGCGGGAATATTAATACGCAGTGCAGCCATTAACATACCAGGAGTAATTTTATCGCAGTTGGAAATACATACCATGGCATCAGCACAGTGTGCATTAACCATATATTCGACAGAATCGGCAATCAGCTCACGTGAAGGTAATGAATAGAGCATTCCGCCATGCCCCATGGCAATTCCATCATCTACCGCGATCGTATTAAACTCTTTGGCGATGCCGCCTGCAGCTTCTATTTGTTGAACAACTAATTGGCCGATATCTTTCAAATGTACATGACCGGGTACAAATTGAGTGAATGAATTAACAACAGCTATAATCGGTTTACCAAAATCTTCATTTTTAACGCCTGTAGCACGCCATAATGCGCGTGCCCCAGCCATATTACGACCTTCTACTGATGTTGCAGAACGATACTTCGGCATAAAATGCTCCCAATTCCTTTTTTAATATGATTTGCTACTAATTATTTAATTAATAAGTTAATGCAGAATGTTTATTCTGCATTTATTATCTATCGATTTTATTTTACTGCATCAAGCCAGTGGTATTTATCAGCAGTTGTACCATTGAATAATCCGAAGAAGGCTTGTTGAATTTGTTTGGTGATCGGTCCACAGCGCCCAATTCCAACTTGAATACCATCAATACTTCGTACTGGTGTGATTTCTGCTGCAGTTCCAGTCATGAAGACTTCATCCGCCAGATAAAGTGATTCACGAGAGAGTGTTTGTTCACGGATTTCAATACCAAGATCTTTCGCCAGAGTTAGAATAGCATCACGCGTAATGCCCGGTAACGCAGCTGATGTTAAGGTTGGAGTGAAAAGAATATTATTTTTCACGATAAAGATATTTTCCCCTGCCCCCTCTGAAACATAACCATGTACATCAAGCGCTATCCCTTCTTGATAACCATGACGACGCGCTTCACTACCAACTAATAAAGAGGATAAATAGTTGCCCCCAGCTTTTGCGGCGGTCGGGATAGTATTTGGTGCTGAACGATTCCAAGAAGATACCATCGCATCAATCCCTTGTTCTAATGCTTCAGCGCCTAAATACGCCCCCCATGGAAAAGCGGCAATAATTACATCTGTTTTATATCCATCTGGCGGATTCACCCCCATTCCCACATCACCAATAAAAACTAATGGTCGAATATATGCACTATTTAAATGATTTTTAATTAAGGTTTCACGTGTTGCTGCCATTAATTCGTCAACTGAATAACTCATTGGCATGCGATAGATTTTTGCTGAGTCATGTAAGCGTTGCATATGTTCACGATGACGAAAAACAGCTGGACCATTAAGGGTGTCATAACAACGTACTCCTTCAAAAACAGAAGTGCCGTAATGTAATGCATGTGACATAACATGAACTTTAGCTTCGCCCCATTTTACCATTTCACCATTAAACCAAATATAATCCGCTTTTACAGTTGTTGCCATTTTATTATCCCTCTAATTTGTCACTTAAATATATCGTTTAATTTTTATATTGATTATGATTAATCAATTGCCACAATATCAGCCAATTTAAGTAGCTGATTGATTATTTGCGTTTTGTTTTTACTATTAATGAATTTAAATGTGATTAAAAGCTGTTGCGATGAAGCAACGTTCATATTCATTGATTGAATATTTCCGCCTCGATGGCGAATAACACGTAATATTCGCTCTAATGTCCCTGGTCTATCATAAGCTTTAACGATTAATTCATAATTTTCCATCTTAAGCGTCTTCCTTATTTAATGAGTCTAACATATCGTGATTAGCAGCTCCGGGTGGAACTAATGGCCAGACATTTTCCATTGCATCAATTTTTACATGCAGTAAAAATGCGCCTTTACTAGATAATAGCTGATCGATAGCTGGTAAAACCTGTTCTTTTTCAGAAATGGTGATACCAGGGATATCAAATGCACGCGCTAAAGTGATGAAATCGGGATTATCTGATAAATCCGTTTCACTGTATCGTTCATTAAAAAAGAGTTGCTGCCACTGACGAACCATTCCCAAGCGTGAATTATCAATAAGCACAATTTTGACCGGTAAATGTTTACGTTTAATGGTGGTTAACTCCTGAACATTCATCATAAAAGAACCATCACCAGAAATGCAGATCACACAGCTATCCGGTTGAGCCATTTGCGCACCAATGGCAGCAGGTAAACCAAACCCCATTGTGCCTAATCCACAAGAACTAATAAACGAATTTGGTTGTTTAAATAACATATGTTGCGCCGCCCACATTTGATGTTGACCGACATCAGTGGTAACAATTGTTTTCACAGCATGACGTGCTAGTATTTTTTCTGATAGCTGTTTTAGCAATAATGGTGCATAAATCCCTTTTCCTGGATGATCGTATCGGGCTGGATAAAGCGATTTAAGTTGTAATATACGTTCTCGCCAAGCAGTGATATCGATTGAACAATTTAATAACGGTAAAACCGTTTTAGCATCAGCCGCAATGGCAACGTGAGCTTGCTTTAATTTACCAAGTTCAGCAGGGTCAATATCGATATGAATCACTTTGGCTTGGCTGGCAAAATGATTCAAATTACCGGTAACGCGATCATCAAATCGCACACCTATCGCTATCAGTAAATCACTTTCTTGTACTGCAAGATTCGCCGATTTAAAACCATGCATGCCAACCATACCTAAATAACATGGTTCATTTATATCAAGACTCCCTAATCCCTTTAAGGTAGATACTGCCGGTAACGCTGTAACTTTTATCCAGTGCCGTAATTCAGCAACTGCATTTGCCATAATAATACCACCACCAATATAAAGCATCGGTTTTTTAGCTTGAGCAATCATTTGATTTGCAGTTTGAATGGTTTGTAATACAGAAGAGGAAAGTGAAGAGGATTTAGATATCGATTGTGCTGGCGTTACAGGTTGGTGATAAATTGACTTGTGACAATAATGTTGATAATCATGCTTGGCTAATTGAATATCTTTAGGTATATCAATCAGTACCGGGCCGGGACGCCCCGAATTTGCGATAATAAAAGCTTGCTCAATGATATCGGGTAAGGATGTTGGATCATTAACTAGGAAACTATACTTAGTACAGCCCATTGACATACCTAGCATATCGACCTCTTGAAATGCATCCGTACCAATCAATGCACACGGAACTTGTCCGGTAATCGCCACTATTGGTACAGAATCAACTAATGCATCGGCTAACCCTGTTAATAAATTTGTTGCACCCGGCCCCGATGTTGCAATACAGACCCCAGTTTCACCAGTTGCTCTTGCATAACCAATGGCGGCAAATGCAGCTCCTTGCTCATGACGACATAAGACATGCTCCAAACCACCATCATATAGTGCATCATATAAAGGCATTATTTGACCACCAGGATAGCCAAAAACGGTTTTAACACTATGCTGTTTTAATGATCGAACGATCCATTGTGCGCCTGTCATCATTATTCCAATCCCCTGTTTTATTATCTGCTTAATAAAAAAAACCCCTGCAACTTTGCGGGGGTTTTAAATTGTCGTTCTGACATTTTAACTTAATAGCGCCCCCGCGTCGGTACAATGACCACGCTAATAATGCTAATGAGGACGATAAGAAAGCTAAATAAATTCATGAAAATTTGGTGTCTGTTAACTGATTAATTATGTTTTTATATACTTTAAATTTATTAATACAACACTATTGATAACTAAAATAAGTACCTATTTAAAAATACTCGCTTTTCATAAAAGTGCAACTTTTTTTTAGCAATTTTGTTTAATTATCTTCTTTTATAACAATTTACCCAAAATATAACAACGGGTAATCTTTAAATTCAAACTAGATTCACTTGAAATAAATCATACGCTATATCCGTTTGAGGAAAGATTTGTCGACATTCGGCTAATAGTGACTCATTATCCGATAATCCATACCTTGTACTAATATGCGTAATGATCAGTCTTTTCACTTGACATATTTTCGCAATATTAGCAGCATCAACCGTCGTTGAATGACCGACTAATTGGGCCTTTTCTTGTAACTCGTGCTTAAAAGTTGCTTCATGCACTAATAAATCAACTTCACTGGCTAATCTTATTGATGCATCACAAGGCGTCGTATCGCCCAAAATAGCAATTTTAAAACCAGGTTTTTTCCCCAACCAATAATTTTTACCATCAAGTATTTTACCATCTGGCATAGTGATGATTTTCCCTTTCTTTAGCTCACCATACAAAGATCCGACTGGTATATTTTCGGTTTGTAATTTAACAATATCTAATTTGGGAGCCCGTTCAGCTTCCTCAATACGATAACCAAAGCACTGAACTCGATGCGCTAATTCATCACAATAAATCGTTACCTGTTCATCTTTATAGAGTGTTGTAGCTTGCTCAATCTCTACAATTTGCAAGGGATAGGTCATCATCGAACAAGAAATATTAAGCGTCATCTCAATAAATTGTCTTATTCCTTTTGGACCATAAATAGTTAAAGGCATTGCATGCTGATTCAAAGAACGGCTGGCCAATAAACCGGGCAAACCGAATATATGATCACCATGTAAATGGGTTATGAAAATCTTCTCCAGCTTGGATAAACTGATTTTAGCTTTCAGCATTTGATGCTGAGTGCCTTCACCACAATCAAATAACCATAAACGATTTGATCGAGCAGTAAGCTGCAATAGTGAGGCTGAAACATTCCTTTCTGTTGTTATTGTACCGGCACTAGTGCCGAGAAATGTCAATATCACTAAATATTTTTCCGTTCAATGGTTTGTTCTCCCCAAAACAATTGATCTTGATCTGTTTTTGAAAAAGCCAGCGGTAATACTTCATCACTACCTTCTTCCCAAATTTTTTCAGCTAGTGTTTCATCATAGTTGGCCAATTCAAAAATTGCTTCAGCTATTTCAATAGATGTTTGACGTGTTGTTGCCCAAGATTTAATTTCATGTGCTTCTTTTTTACGCGGATTCATAATTCATCTCCTTAAAAATATTAACTTTTATCCATAATACTATCAAATTTTATGCATTACGAATAAAAAAATATCTATTCCTAAAATTAGTTAAATTTTTGGTTATTACATAGCATAATATTGATAAATTTATTCAACCGATTTGAGAATTATGCTAATTTTACTTTCACCATCGAAAACCCTTGATTATGATTCGCCCTTAATCACGTCAAAATATACGCAACCAGAATTATTGCATTATACCCAACAATTAATCGCATATTGTCAACAATTGACAATAAGCGAAATAGCGAAATTGATGAAGATTAGCCCCAAATTAGCTGAACTTAATTATCAGCGCTTTCAAAATTGGCAAGCTAATTCCACACTCAAAAATGCAAGGCAGGCAATATTAGCTTTTAAGGGGGATGTTTACGAAGGGTTAAACGTAGAGGATTTTTCGTCATACGATTTGACATTTGCCCAAAAACATTTACGAATATTATCTGGTTTATATGGATTATTAAAACCATTAGATTTAATTCAAGCTTATCGCTTAGAAATGGGAATTAAACTGAAAAATGGTCACAATGAGAATCTTTATCAATTTTGGAATAATGTCATTACAGATCTTCTCAATCAACAATTAGAGGCAACTGAATGCATGATCAATCTTGCTTCCAATGAATATTTCAAAGTAATTAAATCAAAGCAGTTACATTGTCGTATTATTGAACCTATTTTTCTCGATGAAAGTAAAGGAAATTATAAAATCATCAGTTTTTATGCTAAAAAAGCTCGTGGATTAATGAGTCGTTATATTATAAAGCATCAACTATCGCAAATTAAGGATATACAATCATTTAATCTTGGTGGTTATCAATTTGTTAAACAATTATCCGATGAAAACCGATGGATATTTCGACGCAGTCAACAACAAGCTCAAGCTTTGTCTTAGTCATTGATTTGATGAAGATAATGCTATTAATTTGATAAATTGGTTATTATCTCGATAATACCGATAAAAAATGACTTATACTTTTAAGAAAACGATGCTTAATCGGTTTATTATAAGATGAGAAATAATTATGCTACTATAGTAGGCAATTTATAAATAAGGATATTCTTATGGCTATTAGATTAAAAACTCCTGAAGAAATCGAGAAAATGCGAGTTGCCGGTAAATTAGCTGCCGAAGTTCTCGAAATGATTGAACCCTATGTCAAACCCGGTATTTCAACTGGTGAACTCGATCAAATATGTTATGAACATATCGTTAACGTGCAAAAAGCAATTCCAGCAAATATTGGTTACAGTGGTTATCAACATACCAGCTGTATTTCAATTAATGATGTTGTATGTCATGGAATTCCGAGCTTTGAAAAAAAAATCAAAGACGGCGATATCTTAAATATTGATGTTACTGTTATTAAAGATGGTTACCATGGTGATACATCAAGAATGTATATTGCAGGGAAACCTACCATAACGGGGAAGAAATTGTGTGAAGTGACACAAAATAGTCTTTATGAAGCGATCAAAATTATAAGACCAGGGGTTCGATTACGTGAAATTGGTAAAACCATTCAACAATATGTTGAATCTTTTGGTTTTTCAAGTGTACGTGAATACTGTGGTCACGGTATTGGAGAAATTTATCATGATGAACCGCAAGTACTTCATTACAATGCTGACGATGGAGGTGTAATTTTACAATCAGGGATGACATTCACCATTGAGCCAATGGTAAATACTGGCGACTGGCGTACACGAACGATGAAAGATGGTTGGACTGTCAAAACTAAAGATCATGGATTATCAGCACAATATGAACATACCATTCTGGTTACCGATGATGGTGCTGAAATCTTAACTTTGCGTTCAAACGAACAATTTCCCAGAATCATAACCCATAAATAATTCAGTTTGATATTTATATATGATAATGCTCTGCGATTTAAAATATTTCAGTTTAGATCTCAAATTAATTATTAGGTTTATATGAGTTGTTAGATTAGTAAAGTTGGCAATTTCTTAAACATAAAATGAAAAAATGAGCGCATGCCCTTTTTCGAAAATTTGATTGCGATTTTGATTTACTTGGTTATGCTTAGTATTTTTAGCTCGTGATTACCGACAACAAAAAATCTTCAATAAATATTAAAAATATAAAAAAAGGGCATACTGCCCTTTTAATTATTAATCATACTAAAAATTATTTCTTTTTAGCTGGTGCTTTTGCTGGAGCTTTTGCTGGTGCTTTTGCTGCATCTTTAGTTGCTGGAGTTTTAGCCATTTTAAAATCCTTAGTTAAGATTTAATTAAGTGGTTGAATATTATTTAATATTCATTAACTTTATACATCTAAGAAAGCAAAAATTCAACAACTATTTGATATATTTTAATTTTTTTAATTAAAAATCAATTTTATCATAAATCTAAATCATCGAAATTGATTACTCTGAGGTAATTTCATCAAGTGATAAATTGAAACTTGGGACAAATATTTGCATAAAATATTCCATTTCGGGACTACTTCGCTCAGATAATGTCTTCTTTAACCGTTGTTCCGCTAATTTGAATTCATTATTGCCAGCACTTAATTCTTCTATTGTTTTTAGATAAGCGCACAATGCATCAGCTTGTTTAACGATATGCTTTTCTTGCTCTGAATAATAATCATCATTAATTAATGGGCGAAAATCATCTTGTAATTCTTCAGGTAACATAGCAATTAATTTATTTTGAGCAATTTTTTCAATCTTTTTATATTCAACCGTTATTTGTGGATTATAATACTTAGTAGGTGTAGGCATATCGCCAGTCAATACTTCTGAACTATCATGATACATTGCTATTAATGCAATACGTTCTGGATTGACGTTACCGTTAAATTTACGATTTTTAATAATTGCTAGTGCGTGTGCAACAAATGCGACTTGTAGACTATGTTCAGATACGTTTTCTGTTCGAACGTTCCGCATTAATGGCCAACGATTAATCAGTTTTAATCGCGAAAGATGTGCAAAAAAGTGGCTTTGATTTACTGTCATGGTTTTCACTTTTATTTAATAAATAAAAAAACGCTTCCATTTTATTACATGAAAGCGTTTTATCAGAAAAAAGAAGCAAAATTAAGCTAACACTAACGATTGTGTTGTTAATGCAACTGGTACAGATTGAACATCATCAAATGTCACCATTTCCCATGCTTCTTGCTTAGCTAATAAAGCTTGTAATAACTGATTATTTAATGCATGACCCGATTTATAACATATCACTTGAGCCAACATATTATGACCACACATATATAAATCACCAATGGTATCAAGCATTTTATGTCTTACAAATTCATCTTCAAATCGTAAACCATCTTCATTTAGTACGCGATAATCGTCTACCACTATCGCACAATCAAGGCTACCGCCCAAGCAAAGACCTTTCGATTGTAACATCTCAATGTCACGCATAAAACCAAATGTTCTGGCACGACTAATCTGGCGGATAAATGATTCTGAAGAAAAATCAATCTGATAACGCTGAGAACTACTATCAATTGCCGGATGATTAAAATCAATAGTGAAATCTAATTTAAAACCACTATATGGTCTAATTTCTGCCCATTTATCACCATTTTCAACACGAACCATCTCTTTAACACGTAAAAACTTCTTAGGCGCAGATTGCTCTTCAATACCAGCATCCAATAATAAGTAGATAAATGGGCTAGCACTGCCATCCATAATTGGAATCTCGGGTGCATCAACTTCTATAATTAAATTATCAATACCAAGACCAGCTAAAGCAGCATTAATGTGCTCTACAGTCGAAATACGAACATTATTTTCATTAACGAGACATGTACACAACATTGTATCACGCACTGATTTGGCATCTACCGGAAAATCAACGGCTGGATTTAAATCAGTTCGACGATAAATAATTCCTGTATTATCCGGCGCAGGGCGTAACGTCAGTGTCACTTTCTTACCTGTATGTAAGCCAACACCGGTCGTTTGAATTTTGCTTTTTAATGTTCTTTGTTTCACTTTGCACCTATTGTTTCGCTATAATAACGCTCTTAACTATTCGACAATAACTTTATTCAAAAAGTTCCCATTAATCCGCTTGCTTACGCAAAAATGCCGGAATATCTAGATAATCTTCTTTACTTACCGCGGCATTAGTTTGATCATTTACAACTTGTGCTTGTTTTGCTTCTTGTGGAAGCGGAGTCGCCGGCGCAGCCTGATGATAAATCGGTCTTTGTGGAATTGTCTGCACTATTTTGACTTCTGGACGTTTGTCCATACCGATACCAGTAGCAACCACTGTAACACGAATTTCTTCACTCATTTCAGGGTCAATTGTTGAACCGACTACAACGGTAGCATTATCTGAAGCAAATGCTTGAACAGTACGTCCTACCGTATCAAACTCTTCCAAACTTAAATCAAAACCGGCGGTAACATTGACTAATACGCCTCGGGCACCTGATAAATCAATATCTTCTAATAATGGGCTAGATATGGCCATTTCCGCTGCTTCTTCAGCGCGATTGTCACCCGATGCTTTACCCGAACCCATCATGGCATAGCCCATCTCTGACATAACCGTTCTAACATCAGCAAAGTCAACATTAATAATACCTGGTTTAGTGATTAACTCAGCAATGCCTTGCACTGCCCCCATTAATACACCATTAGCCGCAGAAAACGCATTTAAAAGTGTAACACCACGACCTAACACTTTTAATAATTTATCATTAGGAATTGTAATTAGAGAGTCAACATGTTTAGCAAGCTCAGCAATACCTTGCTCAGCAAAAGCCATACGTTTTTTACCTTCAAAACCGAATGGTTTTGTTACAACAGCAACCGTCAAAATACCTAATTCTTTAGCGATTTCAGCCACTACAGGTGCTGCCCCTGTTCCTGTTCCGCCACCCATACCTGCAGCGATAAAAACCATATCTGCACCTTCTAATGCACTGCGGATGACATCGCGATCTTCTTCAGCTGAAGTTCTGCCAACTTCGGGATTTGCACCTGCGCCCAAACCTTTAGTGATATTGCTACCAATTTGAATTGTTTGACCCACTTTGATTCTTCTCAAAGCTTGTGCGTCCGTGTTAGCTGCAAAAAACTCTACACCTTCAATATGTTCCGTAACCATGTGTTCAACGGCATTACCACCGCCACCGCCAACACCGATAACTTTAATAACTGGCTCATTTGATGCAACCATAGGTTCAAACATAATTACTCTCCAAATTTACGTACTCTGCGCGTATAAAAATCGCTCTGCGGATATATTACAGTTAAGCGTAAGTAAAGTCACGCAAAGAATGAATTAATATGATAAAAAAAAACCTAGCTAAAATTCCTTCTTAAACCAACCCGTTAAACGTTTAGCTAGTACTTTAAGTGATGACCGATTTCTAATATCGCTATCATCATTTAATAAACTTTGTTTTCCATAGTGTAAAAGCCCAACAGTCGTTGAACAATAAGGTTTTTGCACATAATCCGTTAAACCAGAAATATTTAACGGATACCCAATTCTCACTTGGTTTTGAAATACTTTCTCTGCACATTCAACAATTCCTTTAATTTGTGCAGCCCCACCGGTTAATATTATACCTGCGGCTAACTGATGTTTAACATTTTGTTGTTTTAAATTTTCTTGTAATACTGTTAACTCTTTTTGCACTAATGATAATAATTCGATATAACGGGGTTCGATAACATCTGCTAAGGTTTTACGCTGTAATGTTCGGGAAGGTCTACCACCTACACTTGGCACATCAATGACCTCATCTTTACCGACTAATGCACCTATTGCACAACCATATTTAATTTTAATATTTTCTGCATCCATTGGTGGTGTACCAAATGCGTAAGCAATATCGCTGGTTACCACATTACCGGCATACGGTATTACAACCGAATGTCTTAATGCTCCACCAGTATATACGGTAATGTCCATGGTACCACTTCCCATATCAATCACACATGCCCCTAACTCTTTTTCATCATCTGTTAAAACCGCATCACTCGAAGCTAAACCAGAAAAAATCAACTGATCTACTTTCAGTCCACAGCGTTCAACTGCTTTAACAATGTTCTTTGCCATGTCATTATGACAAGTAATTAAATGAACTTTAGATTTGATTCTTACCCCAGATAAACCGATCGGATTTTTAATACCTTCTTGTAAATCAATAGAATATTCCTGTGCAATCACATGCAAAATTCGATGCTCATCTAAAATGCGTACTGACTTTGCTGTATGAACCACATTTTCCACGTCATCGCTACTGACTTCACCTTCAGCTATTGGCACCATACCAATTTCATTTTGACAACGGATATGCTTACCTGATAATGCAAGATAAACGGAAGAAATTTGACAATCAGCCATTAGTTCTGCTTGATCAACCGCTCTTTGTATTGATTTGACAACTGATTCAAGATCATTAACGCCACCTTTGTCTACCCCTTTTGAAGGACAATGACCTACGCCGATAATATTAACAATACCATCCGGTAAGACTTCACCAACAAGGGCAAGCACTTTCGATGTCCCAACTTCCAGTCCAACTACTAACTTTTTATCTGTTGCTTTCATACTTAGCATATCCTAATTATGATTCAATTTTCTGTCTTTTAACAGCAATGCCATTGTCATAGCGTAAATCGACTTCACTGATTCGTTCATTTCTAGGAAGATCAGCTTGAATATTTTTGAAAAAACGGACAAATCGTTTAAATCTATCCCCAATATACTCTCTTCCTAATGTTACTTTAATATCTTTATTATTTGCACAAACACCCTTAAAACATGGTTTTAACAATAATTGCCATGCATTACGCTCATCTGCTAAAGCTATATCAATATAAATTTGATAATCTCTTTTAGATAATTGATTAGCGATTGCTTCTAATTGTCTATAATTATCTAAAATTATCTTTTCTTTACCGATCGGTCCAAACAATCTCGGTAAATTTTCTTGTATTTGTTCGTCAGGTACATTAAATAAATTACCATCATCATCTAATAAAAAGACCTCGTTCCAATAGAATTTAGGTTTAAACTCAACAATATTCACAATTAAACGATCTGGCCACTGCTTACGAACACTTACTTGTTTTATCCATGGTAAACGTAAAATTTCTTGTTGGATACTATCAACATCTTGACCAATATAGGTATTAGGTAATCCTAAATCCATGATAGCCTTACGTACATCTTGTTCCGTAGTAAATCGTTTATCACCCGTTAAGATCAACTGAGATAAAATAACTCGTTCAGGATCATCAATCCAACTCTTGACAGTTATTACACTCCAACTACAAGTTACGATCACTATAACAAAGAAAATAAAACCTAAAAATTGCTCAAAATCAGCAAACATAAACACCTTTTTTTTCCTGATATCTTTTCTTTGTGCTGCTTGCTGTGGTTTCTTCATATCAAAATATCTTTATATGTAATGTACCAAAGGTTCTTTAGTATGTTTGTAATAACAAAAATAATGCCATTTATAACTAAAAATCTGTCAAAATCGTATTCATCACTAAGTCATTACAGTCATCGTCTTAATATGACGATAATTCATAAAAAATTCAATATTTTTATATACTTATAATATCTTGAATATGTATTTTAAAAAAGTTTAAGCAAAAAAATTGAGTTAAATTTTTGCTAATAATAAAATTTGATAAACTAAATCATCAAATGACCAACCATATTGTTTAGCTGCCATCGGCACTAAACTATGATTAGTCATACCTGGTGCCGTATTCACTTCAAGTAAATGTGGTTTACCTTCGTCATTAAACATCACATCAACACGTCCCCAACCGCGACATCCAACCGCTTGATAGGCTCGCAAAGCTAATGACCGTAGCGCTTGTTCCTGTTCAAAATCAAGCCCACTTGGGCAAAAATACTGTGTTTCATCCGATAAATATTTTGCATTATAGTCATAAAATGTTGCGCTTGGTTTGATTCGGATTGATGGCAGAACTTCCTCACCAACAATAGCAACAGTATATTCAGCACCGGATAAAAATGATTCTACCATCACTGCATTATCATATTGAAAGGCTTGGTTTAGTGCTTGCTTCAATTCTTGTGGGGCATTCACTCGGCTCATGCCCACGCTTGAGCCTTCATGACTTGGCTTTACAAATAATGGTAAACCTAATTGATCAACAATTTTTTGAACATCATAAGGTTGATCTTTCTCAATCATCACATAATCAGCTATAGGAAGATTTGATGATTGCCATACCTGTTTAGTTTTTAACTTATCCATCGTTAAAGCAGAAGATAAAACATCACTACCTGTATAAGGAATATTTTGATATGTCAAAATAGCCTGTGTTATACCATCTTCTCCACCACGTCCATGTAGCGCAATAAAAGCTTTGGTAAAACCATCGTCCTTTAATTGCATAATTGAATAATCTTGAGTGTCAATACCATAAGCATTAACACCTTTTGCTAATAGCGCTTTTAAAACAGCTTGGCCAGATTTTAAAGAAACTTCACGTTCAGCAGAAGTTCCACCAAATAATACTGCGACTTTCTCCGCCATTATTTGTTACCCTCTAAATAAGATTGTTCTGAAAATAAACCAGTAGCTGATAAATTGCGTGCAATTTTACCAACACTTCCTGCACCTTGAGTTAATAATAGATCGCCACCTTTTAAAATCGATGCCATTACTTCTGGTAACATTTGTAAATCGGAAACATAAATTGGATCAATTTTACCTCGATTACGAATCGTTCGACATAGCGCCCGACTATCTGCACCCGCTATCGGTTTTTCACCGGCTGGATAGACATCCAACATAATCAATATATCCACTTGTGATAAAACATTGGCGAAATCATCGAAGAGATCACGAGTTCGTGTATAGCGGTGCGGTTGAAATAGCATCACTAATCGTTTATCACTCCAACCATTTCTTGCAGCCTGAATGGTGGCATTAACTTCACTTGGATGATGACCATAATCATCCACCATCATCACTTCTCCACCAGCTGGATGCGCAAAGTTACCCAAGAAATCAAAACGACGGTTTGTACCACCAAAATTCGCTAATGCCGTTAATATTGCCTGATCATCAATGCTATCCTCAGTAGCAGCAATAATCGCAGCTGTTGCATTAAGCGCATTATGTTTTCCTGGCGCATTAAGATCTACAATTAATTCTGGTAATCCTCGACGACATACCGTAAAAAAACTACGATTTAATTCTTGTCGATAATCTTTAATAACAACATCTGCATTATTATCAAAGCCATAAGTAATAATTTTTCGACCAACAATCGGTAACAGTTCACGATTGATTGGATCGTCATAACACATAATCGCTAAACCATAAAAGGGCAAATTACGTAAAAAAGAAATAAATGTATTTTTTAAATTATCGATATTTCCTTTATAAGTATCCATATGATCCGCTTCAATATTAGTAACAATCGAGACCATAGGTTGTAAATGTAAAAAAGACGCATCGCTTTCATCTGCTTCAGCAATAAAATAGCGACTATTACCTAAGCGTGCATGAGTACCTGCCGCTTTAACTAAGCCACCATTAACGAAAGTTGGATCCAATTTTGCTTCTGCATATATTGCTGTTACCATCGCAGTAGTTGTAGTTTTGCCATGAGTTCCGGCAATTGCAATACCATAACGGAAACGCATCAATTCCGCTAACATTTGTGCGCGTTGAATAACAGGAATTCTTGCTTCAATCGCAGCAATAACTTCAACATTATCCGAAGAAATAGCTGAAGAGATCACCACCACGCTAGCTCCCAAAATATTTTTCGCATCATGACCAATAATAATTTGCGCGCCTAAGCTGGCTAAATGTTGTGTCACTTGATTTTCTGCGATATCTGAACCGCTGATGTAATAACCTTCATTAGCTAATACTTCAGCAATTCCCCCCATACCGGCCCCACCAATACCAACAAAATGAATATGTTTGACACGTTTCATTTCAGGGATCATCATTCTCAATTGAGCTAATTGTGTTGCATTAATATTCATGTTTAATTCGTTCATTTAATAAAGTTATCAATAATGTAATATCATTTCCCTATATGTTACGTAATTTGCTTTACGCAACACACGCTTTAATTGCTTGAGCCACTTGTTCTGAAGAATCAGTTATTGCTAAAGAACGTGCTTTTGTTGCCATTTCCAATAATTTTTTATGATCAAGTGTTGTTAATACTTCAAGCAAATTTTCAACGGAAAAATCCCTTTGTTCAATTATCACTGCTGCGCCGACATCTTGTAATGGTTTTGCATTCCAATACTGCTGACGATCTTTATGCATAAATGGCACAAAGATCGCTCCCAAACCAACTGCTTCGATTTCGCTTACTGTTAAAGCCCCACTGCGACAAATAACAATATCAGCCCAATTATAAGCTTCAGCAACATCATTGATGAATTCAATAACACGATTTTCTGTCAAGTTTATACCATCATAAGCAGATAACACTGCATCTTTAGCTCCTTTTCCAGTTTGATGGCAAATAATATAATTTTTTGCTAGCTGTTTAAATGCTTTTGGCACGATATCATTTAATATTTTTGCCCCTTGACTTCCCCCCATAACCAATATTCTAATCGGTCCGGTATGTTCAGCTAAACGTAGATTTGGTTCAGCTAATGCTAACACATCTTCACGCACTGGATTCCCTACTACTTTGGCATCTTTGAACGCTGAAGGGAAAGCTTGCAAAACCGTAGTAGCAAACTTTGCTAACCATTTGTTTGTTAAACCAGCAACACCATTTTGTTCATGCAATACAATGGGAACACCACAAATCTTAGCGGCTAATCCACCGGGACCTGATACATACCCTCCCATACCTAACACGACGTCAGGTTGATAAGCTTTAATAATTCGTCGTGCTTGTATTACAGCTTTCAATATCCGGACTGGTGCCAATAATTTTGCTAGAATCCCTTTACCTCGAATACCTGTTATTTTAATAAAATCAATTTCGATACCATATTGTGGAACTAACTGTGCTTCCATGCGATCAGCTGTGCCTAACCATCTTACTTGCCAACCTTCTTTAATGAGTTGTTGTGCAACAGCTAATCCAGGAAATACGTGACCTCCTGTTCCACCTGCCATTACTAATAATTTTTTTGTCATTTTACCGCCCTAACTCGTGCTTGGATGCCTTCTTGACGAAACTCAAAATCAATGCGTAATAATATTGCTACTGCCAAACACATAATAATTAAACTCGAACCACCGTAACTAATAAACGGTAATGTTAAACCTTTGGTTGGCAACATCCCTGAAGTAACCCCAACATTCACAAAAGTTTGAAAACCAAACCAAATGCCAATTTGGCATGCTAAATAACCAGAAAAAAGTGAATTAACGCTTAAAGCCCGATAACCTATAGAGAGTGATTTAAAGGTTAAGAAAAATAACAAAGCTAAAATACACACCACACCAATAAAACCTAACTCTTCGGCTAAAATTGCAAAAATGAAATCAGTATGAGCTTCAGGTAAATAACCCAATTTCTGTACCGAATTACCTAAGCCCTTGCCCCAAAATCCACCATACCCCATTGACATTAAGGAATTAGTTAATTGATAACCTGAACCTGATGAATCTTTCCATGGATCAAGAAAGGTAGTAAAACGTTTCATTCGATATGGCTCAAATAGAATCAATAATATCATTGAAAAAATTCCATTAGCCAGTATAGCAATAAACTGCCAAACTCGAGCTCCAGCGATAAATAAAATACCTAATGTAACAAAAAACAATACGATTACCGTCCCCAAATCTGGTTGTTTTAATAAAAGAACCGACAAAACTGACATGACGGTCATCGGTTTAAAAAATCCCCAAAAACTACTTTGAACTTCACTGGTTTTGCGTGACAGATAGCTAGCCAAATAACAAAATAATGCTAATTTAGACAGTTCAGCAGGTTGAAAATTAAATATACCTAATGGTATCCATCGCGACGCACCTTTTATTGAAGACCCAACAAACAGAACAACAACTAACATTCCAATAGTAATTAATAGTAGCGCAATACTTGCTTGTTGCCAGCGTAAAATAGGAATATATAGCACTAAGAGCATAATACTTAATGCAATACCCAACTGAATAAACTCACGCTGCGTATAAAATAACGGGTTTGCCTCACTGATTGACATTGAAGCTGACGTTACCATAATGACACCAAATATGATTAAACCAATGATGGTCCATAACAATGAACGATCATAAAGAATATTTTGTGCATCAACATATTGCCGAACATGAAATAATCGCATTTAACCATGCTCCTGGGCTAAACTAGTAAATACTTGACCACGCTCAATATAATTCTTAAATTGATCCAAACTAGCACAAGCTGGCGAAAGTAGCACTACATCATTAGCTTTAACAAGCTTTGCTATCTCAATGATTGCGTCAGCCATCGTATCTACAACGGTTGTCACTTCAGGTCTCAATTTTGCCAATAAAACTTTATCACGACCAAAGCAAAAAATCCTGATTTGGGGCCTAATTAAATGGGGTAAAAGTGGGGTAAAATCTGCTGCTTTACCATCACCACCCAGTAACAAATATAATGTACCGCTACATACCACACTCGTTAATGCTGCTACTGTACTACCGACATTGGTCGCTTTTGAATCATTTATCCATATTACACCGCGGTTTTTAAATGCCAATTCAAAACGATGCGCCAGACCTTTAAAGTTAGCAATCGCAGGTAGACTATTTGCTCTATCGATATCCAAACAATCAGCGATGGCAAGTGCGGCTAATGCATTAAGGTAATTATGAACACCAATTAATTGCATATTCATCGTATCAAGTACTTTTTGATTATCAACCATTAAATACCGCAATGTGGGATCTAAATGATATCTACCATTATGCAAACCAAATTCAATACAGTTCGCATCCTTTGGCTCATTAGTTGGGTAAGTTAATTTATCGTCATGATTAACTATACAATTGTCCGCAAGCCGATAGATGCGTTGTTTAGCTGCGGTATATTGCATGATTCCTTCTGGATAGCGATCCATATGGTCTTCAGAAATATTTAAAATCGTTGCTACAGTGGCTTGTAAGCTGGAGGTTGTTTCTAACTGAAAGCTTGATAATTCTAGAACAAAAACAGCATAATTCTCATTCAATAATGATAAAGCTGGTTGACCAATATTCCCACCAACACCAACATTTATACCGGCTGCTTCAACAATTGCTCCGACCAAACTAGTTACCGTTGTTTTACCATTTGCACCGGTTATTGCAGCAATTTTTCTATTTTTTAGTTGATTAACTTCACGGCAAAACAATTCAATATCACCAACGATTTCAATGCCTTTAGCTTGCGCTCGTACTAATTCCGGAGTTGATAATGCAATTCCTGGGCTTACAACAATTAAATTAGCGTTAAGTAACCAATTGGAATTCAAACTACCTAAATGATATTCAACTCGAGGATCAAGCTCAGCTAAACCATTTGGGTTTTGCCGGGTATCTATAACTTTTGGTATCACATTTTGAGCAATAAAATAATTAACACAAGACAAACCGGTGACACCGAGTCCAATTATTACTACATTTTTACCGTGATATTTACTCATTTTATTGCCTTTACTTCGTTATCGTTATATTTTTATTTTTTTCAATAACTAATTGTGACTATCGTGTTACTTTTTATACCTAACTGGATTTCTTTTACTCATTACCGCAATTTTAAAGTGACTAATCCAATTAAAACTAACATTAATGATATTATCCAAAACCGTACAATAACACGTGGTTCTGGCCAACCTTTCAATTCATAATGATGGTGAATTGGTGCCATGCGAAAAATGCGCTTCCCTCGCAATTTAAAAGAACCTACTTGTAAAATGACGGATAAGGTTTCAATGACAAAAATACCGCCCATAATAACTAATAAAAATTCTTGTCTTAATAAGACTGCGATAATACCTAATACCCCGCCTAGCGCAAGCGAGCCAACATCGCCCATGAAAACCATAGCAGGATACGTATTGAACCACAGAAATCCTAATCCAGCACCAACAATTGCCATGCAAACAATCATTAACTCACCACTATGACGGATATAGGGAATATGCAAATATTCAGCAAAATTTACATTACCGGTCGTCCATGAAACTAATGCAAAACCACCAGCAACAAATACAGTTGGCATAATGGCAAGACCATCCAGACCATCGGTTAGATTGACAGCATTACCCGCGCCAACAATTACAAAATAGGTAAATACTATATAAAACATTCCTAATTGTGGCATCACATCTTTGAAAAATGGTAGAACTAAGGCTGTAACCGCAGTATCTTTACCATATACATACATACCAAAAGCGACGAGTAACGCTATGACAGATTGCCAGAAATATTTCCAACGAGCTATCAATCCGCGAGGATCTTTACGTACCACTTTTAGATAATCATCGGCAAATCCAACTAATGCAAAACCAATTAAGACAAATAACGTAACCCAAACGTAAGGGTTAGACAATTCTGACCATAATAAAACCGAAATAGTGATAGATGAGACAATTAATGTTCCACCCATTGTCGGTGTACCTTTTTTGCTTAGATGACTTTCTGGTCCATCATTGCGCACAACTTGCCCAATTTGTAATTTTTGTAACCAATCAATCACTCTCTGTCCCATCAACAATGATATGATCAAAGCAGTTAATAATGCAAAGATTGCTCTTACCGTTAAATAAGAGAATACATGAAAAAAGGAGATATATTTGACTAAATAATTAAATACCCACGTTAACATAATCTATTCCTGATTATTCACAATAATTTCTATGATTTCTTCCATTTTGGCACTACGTGAACCTTTAACTAATAAAGTCACATATTGCTTTTCCTTTAATAATTTCAATAAAAATGAACACACTTCGGATTTACTTTTAAAATGATGGCCAACACCGCTAAACCGACTAATAAGTTCACTATTGCTACCGACACTTACCACACAATCTATTTGCGCATGTTTAGCTTCTTCGCCTACCTGTTGATGACATTTTTCAGCATCTTTACCTAATTCAGCCATATCACCGACGACCAATACACGATAACCCGATTGTTGAGCTAAAACATGAATACCAGCGGTCATCGAACCCACATTAGCATTATATGAATCATCCAAGATAAGTTGTTTAGCATTTAAAGCGATAGGGTAAAGTCGCCCTTTAACGGCGGTTACTTGCTCTAAACCTGCTTTAATTTGTGTTAAATTAGCACCAACAGACATCGCCAATGCAGCAGCAGCGACAGCATTAGAAACATTATGCAAACCTATTAACGGTAAACGGATTGTCATCTCGCCATTTGGCGTATGAAGTACAAATGTAGAACCATCTAGCTGAACTATTGATTTAGCATAAAAATCAGCATTTTCATTCTGCAATGAAAAAGTATAGATGACATAATTTCTTACAGCATCAAGCCATTTTGGTGAATAACTATCTAAATTTATTATGGCCGTACCATCCTCGGTTAATCCTTTAAAAATTTCCCCTTTAGCTTGCGCTACCCCTTCTATTGAACCAAATCCTTCTAAGTGTGCTGCTGCAATATTATTAATTAAGGCAGCTTGAGGTTTAACGATTTGGGTAGTATAAGCAATTTCACCGATATGATTTGCGCCCAGTTCAATTACGGCAAATTTATCATTTTCGGTTAAACGACATAAGGTTAACGGTACTCCGATGTCGTTATTAAGATTTCCTTGTGTAAATAAGGTCTGACCACATTGCGCTAAAATAGTCGCTGTCATCTCCTTTACAGACGTTTTACCAGATGACCCTGTTAATGCAATTACTTTTGCATTTGATTGTAATCTTATCCAAGCGGCAACTTGTCCAAGTGCCTGATGGGTATTTTCAACTACGATTTGTGGTATATTTTCATCGATGACATATTCAGTGAGCGCTAATAAGGCTCCTTCTGCTATACTCTGTTTTACAAAATGATGACCATCAAATTTTTCACCTTTTAGCGCAATGAACAAAGCACCAGATGATATTTTTCGCGAATCAATGGTTATTGAATTGATGAACGCTTGATCATTGCTAATGGCAATGGATTGTCCATTAACGATTTGTTGCAATTGGGTTACCGTTAATTTCATCATAGTCATATTCCCAAAAGCCGACATACAGTTTCTCTGTCAGAGTAATGATACTTTTGCTTACCAATGATTTGATAATCTTCATGACCTTTTCCTGCAACCAAAATAATATCTTTTTCTTGTGATTGTGTAATTGCATAAGCAATAGCTTGTGTTCGGTCTTTAATAATTTGCCATGTCATTAATTTTGTAAATCCTTTTAGAATATCCGCTACAATCTCATCTTGATCTTCAGTGCGTGGGTTATCGTTAGTGACAATAATATTATTAGTATACTGCTCAGCAACTTGAGCCATCAAAGCACGTTTACCTTTATCGCGATCACCACCACAACCAAAAATCACCCATAGTTTACCATGACAATGTTCTTTGGTTGCTGATAGTGCTTTATCTAATGCGTCTGGGGTATGAGCGTAATCAACAATAACGGTTGGTTTATGTACGGCAGTAAAAATTTCCATACGCCCACTAACTGGAACTAAACGTGCTGCAGTATCGACTAATTCTACAAATGGATAGTTAAGTGTTAACAATGTAGCAAACGCCAACAATAAATTAGAAACATTAAACGCTCCAAACAATGCACTAGATAATTGAGCTTTACCATAACTTGATTCTAGTTCAATAGTGATACCTTTATCATGATAAGATACTTTCGAAACACCAATATAAGCTTTGCCGAATGTTTTAATAATCGATAAGTTTTCCGGTTTGGATGAAACCACCACAACATCATTTAAAACAGAAATCCATTGTTGTCCAACCACATCATCATAATTAATAATTCGTTTACCGGGGCTTTTTACAGCACTTTCTTCTGCATTCGGAGAAAAAAGTGACCACTTCGCTTGTTGATAATTTTTCATGGTTTGATGAAAATCGAGATGATCACGACTTATATTAGTAAACACCGTAGCAGCAAAAGTGATCGCTTTTACGCGATCAAGCACTAAACCATGTGATGAAATTTCCATCGCAACCAATTTCACATCATTTTGATAAAAATCAGCCAAATATGCTTGTATCTCCACTGGAGATGGAGTTGTATTTGCTGATGGGGTTAAATGATTATATACACCATTACCTAGGGTTCCTAAAACAGCTGTTTTTTCACCTAATAACTCAACCCATTGTGCTATTAATTGGCTAATAGTAGTTTTACCATTTGTGCCGGTAACACCAACAACTCGTAATTTCTCCGAAGGATGATCATAAAAATCATCGGCAAGCGCTGACAAATATTTTGATAATTGATAAATATAAATCAATGGTGTGTATTTATTTTGTTGAGTATAAAAACCGATTTTTTTATCCTGCTGTTTATCATCTGTTTCAATGAGTACGGCAATGGCGCCAGCAGCTATCGCTTGTGGTATAAATTCCTTACCATCAACCGTGTAACCTGGTAAAGCAATGAAGATATCGTTAGGTTTAATCAGGCGACTATCCATTTTAAGTTGATTAATTTTCTCTGCCATATAAAATGACATCATGCCTACCTGCTCAACCGGTAGTTCAATATTGAAATAATGAATTAATCTTTGTAAATCATAATGCGCCATACTTAAGCCATCATCCATTGTTAAATTAAATATTTTCTTTAAATGATAAATCACGCTATGTTTGGTTTAAAGTTAACCAAATTCTCATATTATATCGTTAATACATTAATCAAACGGTTAAATACCTCAAAATTAGCTATCGTTTACATTAGTAACTTAACTAACTTAATATACCTTAAGGTGTCATTAATGACAGAAATAATATTTACCACTCCGCCAAATTTAATCTAGTTAGTAAATTATGACAAAAACTTTAGTATATCTAATCAAAAATTAGTACCGAATGTTTTTATTATCTTGTTTACGATCGGGGGCAACATTCATCGTTCTTAAAACCCCACTCATAATACGGCTAAATACTGGAGCCGAAACTGTACCACCATAGTATTGTCCCGCTTTGGGATTATCAATAATAACAACTAATGAATACCTTGGTTTAGATGCGGGTGCAATACCTGCAGTATAGGCAATATATTCATTCACATATTTACCCGATGAACCTAATTTTTTAGCTGTTCCGGTTTTTACCGCCACGCTATAATCAGGAACTGCCGCTCTAACACCACCTCCCGTAATCGCTACCGATTCCATCAATTTAACAACTGTTTTCGCTATTGATTCGGATACGACTCTTTGTCCTTCAACCGGTTCAGTGACTTTTAAAATGGATACGGGTTTATAGACACCATAACTACCAATCGTTGCATAAGCTCTGGCTAATTGTAATGGGGTTACCATTAATCCATAGCCAAATGCATAGGTAGCTCTTTCAATATCAGACCATTTTGCCCGATTTGCCGCTATCATACCATTTGTTTCACCACCAATACCCAATCCAGTTGGTTGACCTAACCCAAAACGGGAATAAAAACCTACCACTTCATGCGGGTTCATTTTCAATGCCAATTTACTCACCCCAACATTACTCGATTTTTCTAAAATTCCCGCCAAATTCAACGATCTTTGATAAGATACATCTTTTACTTCAAAGCGATTAACATAAAAAGGTCGCGTATCAATAATTGTATTTAAATCAACTATTTTTTTTTCTAATGCTGCCATTACAATTAATGGTTTAACCGTTGATCCTGGTTCGAACGCATCGGTCACAGCACGATTTCTTAGTAAACTGGCATTAATCTGTGAACGATTATTTGGGTTATAGGAAGGATTTGTTGCCATTGCCAACACTTCACCAGTATTAATATCAATTAATACTGCCGTCCCACTATCCGCTTTATTAAACTTAACTGCATTTTCTAATTCACTAAAAACCAGTGATTGTAAACGTTCATCAATACTCAAGACTAAATCGTTAGCAACTTCACCATCAATATGTTGTAGTTTTTCAATTACTCGACCAAAACGATCGCGACGAATAACGCGCTGTCCCGTTTCACCAATTAGTAAATCGTTGTAACTTTTTTCAATACCTTCGGCGCCACTTTCAATACCATTTTCGACATTCGTTAAACCAATTAATTGCGCGATACTGCTACCCAAAGGATAGAATCGTTTTGAAGTTTTATTAAAATTAATTCCTTTCAATTTAAGTTGTTTTAAATAATCAGCTTGTGTTGGTGTAATCTGTTTAATTAATGGCACAAAACGCACTTTTTCTTGGTCTAATTTTTGTTGTAATTCCGATATAGGAACTATGACACTTTTCGCTAATTCTTGCCACTTAATGTTGGTTGGATCCACTCCCCCGGATTGTTTTACAATTTTGGGATCAGCCCATACATCATACATTGGCACACTCACAGCTAATGCCCGTTCGTTACGATCGAGTATCATAGCTCTGGGTACATAAACGTTTTGGTATCTTAAAGAACGTTTATTACCTTCAGCAATTAATTTATCCGCATCAACTAATTGCAACCAAGCTAACTGTATTATCAACGCCAACAAAGCTAAAAATATTACGCCATATACAACGTAAAAACGCCATTTCTCAAAAGGCTTGTTAGCAACAGATTTTAATCTGAAAACTTTCATTATTCTTTCTTAATCACAATAACCGTTTCATTTCTTGGTACGACATATTGCATTCCTAATTGATAAGCTTTAGATTCTATTCGCTTAGGATCAGCTAACACATTTTCTTCAATAATTAAATTCCGCCATTCACTTTCTAACACATCGCGTTCTAACATTAACTGCTCTTGTTGAAATAATTGCTTCCTATTTTGCTGAGTGGTTAACAATACCGTAAATGCTGATACTACTACTAGTACTAAGAGTAACAGAGGTATTTTTTGATACTCGGCAATGTCATCAATAATTAATTTAACTAAACTAAAACGATTTTTAACTGTGGTATTAATCATCTTAGTCGCTCAGCAACTCGCAATATCGCACTTCGGGATCGATTATTGTGATTAATCTCTTCCTGTGTGGGTTTTATTTTACCTAGTGATTTTAATGAACGACTACCATATTGCTTAATTTGTTCTTCTGTTAGCGGTAAACCTTGCGGTAAATCTGGACCTTTATTTTGCTTAGCAATAAACTGTTTAACAATTCTATCTTCCAAAGAATGAAAACTAATCACAGCCAAGCGCCCATGTTTAGCCAATATTTCCAGACTACTATTTAAAGCAATCTCTACCTCTTCAAGTTCACTATTTATAAAGATACGGATCGCCTGAAAACTGCGTGTTGCAGGATGTTTATGACGTTCCTTTATCGGACTAACTTGTTCAATTAATGTGGCCAATTCTTTAGTACGGGATAACGGAGCTTGCTTATTTCGCATCACGATAGCTTGTGCAATCCGTTTAGCAAAGCGTTCTTCACCAAATGTCCTTAATACCCAGGCTATATCTTCTGCATTAGATTGCATTAACCATTCACTGGCAGAAATGCCTTTAGTTATATCCATTCGCATATCTAATGGCCCATCACGCATAAATGAAAATCCGCGGTCAGGATCATCTAATTGTGGTGAAGAGACACCTAAATCCATTAAAAAACCGTCAACTTTGCCCATTAAACCCAATTCGTCAATATAATGCCCTACTTTAGAAAATTCGCCATGAATAATGCTAAACCGTGGATCACAAATATGACGTGATTCTATAATAGCCTGTTGATCACGATCGATCGCAATTAACCGCCCATTAGCCCCTAATTTTTCTAGAATAAGTCGTGAGTGCCCCCCGCGTCCAAATGTACCATCAACATAGATTCCGTCAGGCTTGATCGCTAATGCCTCAATCGATTCATTTAATAGCACTGTTGTATGATGATAATTTTGCAGCTCAATATTCATTGTACCTACTAAAGCGTTAAGTGTTTAAGATTTTCAGATAAATTAGCGAAATCTTGTGCAATCATAGAGATATCTTGATCAATTTGCTGATGCCATTTTGCTTCATCCCAAATTTCAAATTTATTCGACTGTCCCACAAACATAATATTTTTATCTAATTGGGCATATTGTCGTAATGTATTTGAGATTAAAATTCTTCCAGCATTATCCATTGAGCATTCCGATGCATGTCCTAATAACAATCTGACAATACGTCGTTCAATTTCATTCATGGTCGATAATTTAGCAAGTTTTTGCTCTATCAAAAGCCATTCTTCAATTGGGTAAAGCATAAGACAAGGATCATGCAAACCAATAGTACAAACCATGCCCTCTAGCATAACTTCTCGATAGCGTGTAGGAATCGCTAAACGACCTTTACTATCTAAGCTGACGGTGATTGCTCCACTAAACATCATCTCTCTTTACCAAAAAGAATAAATTTTATCTTAATAAAATCAAACAGTTAATATTTTGTTATTTTATGCCACTTTTTCCCACTTTTTACCACAAAAAAACAAAAAATGATAGTTATTTTACTTTTTACTTTCGCTGATTCACATTTATAAGAGGCTGGGATATCAATGGTTGACAAGGGTAAATTAGTAGATAAGTTATTAATTATAATAACAATAATAGACATAACCAATAGCATACAGCTGGTATATTCTGCCAACCGTATGGTCATTAAATTATTTAATCGCTGATCCGATCGAATTGACTTCTTCTGCTGTTAAAGGACGATATTCACCTTCTAATATATCTAATTTTAAATTACCAATCTGTTCACGATGTAAAGCGATAACATGATTATTTACCGCAGCAAACATACGTTTTACTTGATGATATTTTCCTTCATTAATGGTTAAACGTGCATGAAATTTATCTAAAATTTCTAATTTTGCAGATTTAGTCAACGCTTTTTCGTTATTAAGTTTAATACCCTGATTAAAAGTAGCTATCAAATCTTCAGTTAACGGACGCGCAACTTCAACTAAATACACTTTCTGGCAATGATGTTTGGGGGATGTAATACGGTGTGACCATTGTCCATCATCAGTTAACAACACTAAACCTGTCGTATCGAGATCTAAACGCCCAGCCGAATGCAGTCTTTCTGGCATCGGTTCATCAATAAAATAAAGAATAGTTGGATGATCGGGATCGTCGGTCGAACAAACATAACCTTGTGGCTTATGTAACATAAAATAACGTTTACTGGTTATATGTTCCAACACAGTATCTTGATATTTAACAACATCAGTCACATTGATCTTTGTCGCACCTGACTTTATCAGTTCATCATTAATCGTGACCTGACCAGCTCGTAGCACTTTAGTAACCAAATTACGACTGATCCCTAAATGATGAGCTAAAAATTTATCTAATCGCATAATAGGTATCTTTAATTACAAAACCGCTATTGTAAATAAAAATAGTCAATCTCTGAAGTCATTTTATCCTGTTATCACAGGAAATAAGCCAAAAACGTCTGTCTTAAAGCAGCTAAATTGCAATGCCGTTTAAGGCCGACCAGTTAGGTAAAAAAGAAATTTATTAGCTTTAAAGAAAGAAGGACTAATGGCATAAACGGCATAACAAACGAGCACTAATAGCAAATAACCTACCCTAGTTAGGCATCATCTCGCCCTAAATCCACACCAAAGGCGACGATTAAGTCAGTAGCAAACATAAACACCTTATGCCAAGTTGAAAGGCTGCTTACATTAACTAGAAAGTCGCAAAATAGTTGGGCAATAATATTACCATAAATTCTTCAAAAACATCTTTTACCACTAAGATAATTCAGTCAGTCATCCACCAATAACACTGTAGAATATTAAGATTAAAAAAAACCGATAACACCAAGATTTTAAGTAACCTTCAGAAACTGCAATATCTTCCATAGTATGGATTGGTTGTTTTTGCCCTCGACGATCGATTAGCCATTCTAAAACTAAAATCGGCATGCCAATAATTAACATAAAAGTAAATAGCTGAGTACAAAAGTTGAACCAACAATTAATATACCGATAAGGGTAAAAAAGATCCAACAAGGTATAAAAAAAATCGATATTTTGATGTTAAAAAAGAAAGATAAAATGAAGTTATAAATACCGCATATAATCTGTATTATTCCTGTTTGAATATCTTCATAACTGTATTCTAAAAATCCATCTGTTATCATTAGAATAAACATTGGAATTAACGAAAAAATTAACATAATAAAACCGCCTATAATTGGTACATCCATTATTTTTATTAAACTAGGTCGATTTGTTTTTAGCGAGATTATCATAATTCGAATTCCTTATATTTATATTGATTTTTATGAATGAAATTAAGAGTTTTTTTGTTAATAACAAGATGACAGTAATTGTATAAAGTACCATTTACTTTATAATCATTCAAAGTGTGGATCAAATATTGATGTTAATTATTTCTTAATGGTTTAAAAATCAAATTCAATTTAAGAAAATGTATTCTAATTCTTCTCGATATTTTTCTAAGACTTATCTTAATTTTCTCTATAATCGCCAAATTACCGATAATATGTGTTATTGAAATGTTATATCACTACAAAGCAAATTCAAAATGCATTGATGATATGCTGAAGGTAAATTAATCGGTTAAGTATCAGTTAACTTAAGGCTATTTTAGTAGTAACGCAGTTAGTCGAAACATAACATTTTTTTTAAAAGAATGAAAATTATACTGTTAATTATTATTGCTATTGGAGTCGTGCTATGGCTGGTTTAAATGCTTTCGTTTCGCTTCAAAGTATTGATAGCCTCAATAACGCTCACAGGCAACGTAAATCTTGGTTTAGATCACATTTTGGTATAAAAATTTGATATCAATATCCGATAGCAATCTCTATAAAAAAAAGTCATTATTTGTTATGCTAATAAACTTATTTTAGTCATCGGATTTATTATATTAATCAATGTCGGTTATTCCTTTAAGCCTCTATATCCATACTCCTTGGTGCGTACAAAAATGTCCGTATTGTGATTTCAACTCTCACAATATTAAGCAGACATCTGATTATCAGCAATACATACAACATTTATTGGCTGATCTGAAACAAGATTTACCACTTACCCATCAGCGATCAATCCATTCAATCTTTATTGGTGGTGGTACACCAAGTTTATTTTCTGCTGATTTAATTCACAATTTACTAACCGAGATACGAAAAGTAATCGCTTTTGAGCCAAATATTGAGATTACGATAGAAGCAAATCCTAACTCAGTAGATGCTAAACATTTTGTAGGTTATACCCAAGCTGGCATCAATCGTATCTCAATTGGTGTTCAAAGCTTTCAAACTGATAAACTGTCACAATTAGGGCGAGTACATAATCCTCATGAGGCTATCAAAGCAGCCCAATTAGCAAAAACATTGAATTTGAGAAGTTATAATTTGGATTTAATGCATGGATTACCAAATCAATCGTTGCAAGATGCGATGTATGATCTCAATCAAGCGATTAGCCTTGATCCTCCCCATTTATCATGGTATCAACTGACAATTGAGCCAAATACGTTATTTGGTTCTAAACCCCCCATTTTACCAAATGAAGATTGTCTATGGGATATTTATCAGCAGGGACATGCTTGTTTAATTGCTAACGGTTATCAACAATATGAAACATCGGCCTATGCTAAACCAGGTTATCAATGTCAACATAATTTGAATTATTGGCATTTTGGTGATTATTTAGGAATCGGTTGTGGCGCACATGGTAAATTAACGCAAGCTGATGGCCGCATCATTCGCACCATCAAAACGCGCCATCCCAGAGGTTATATGCAAGGACGCTATTTAGATAAATCTTATACAGTGCCAAAAGAAGAATTACCTTTTGAGTTCTTTATGAATCAATTCCGCTTGCTGGAACCAGCTAAAAAGTTATTATTTATCAAACGGACGAATTTATCTCTGCTTGAAATTGACAAACCAATTAAGCTTGCAATAAAAAATGGCTATTTAACAGAGGATACACAATATTGGTTTTTAACCAACAAAGGGAAGCTCTTTCTCAATTCATTACTTGAATTATTTTTATAATAAAATAATATCTTAATAGCCTGACAGTGGTATTAACCTAACAAAAATATGCATTTTAATTAAATAATTCAACAAATTAATAAAAAATAGTTTAATATATATTCAGTTATCAATATTCGATCAGGTGTTTATTTTGCATAAATCCACTCTATTTTTTTTGTCTTTTTTAATTTTTATCATTATAGAACCATTGTTAAATGGAATATTTTTTTACCTGTTTATGATTATTGATTATGATGATATGCGGCAATTTACATTTGGTAATTTAACTACAGTGATCTATTTCGCATATTTAATGCTAGCTGTTCCATCGGCTTTAACTGGATTACTGTATGCTATAAGACATTTAAAATGTCACAAGCGAACATTACTGTGGCAAATTCCATGTATAGGATGTGCACTATATTCAATCTATTTATTCATCCTGTGTTGGTTAGATCCAATTTTCTCCAGTTCAGCTATCTTAACGATATCGTTTATCGTGATATTATTTAATATCGCTGCTACTTTCATTTGTACAATTATCAGTAACACCATATTAATGAAATAAGTGTCTATAAAATAGTCAGCACAATGACGTTGAATTTTATTACATCTAAAATATAAACTCAACGTTATTAGGTAAACCAAATCATTGAAGCCATCCTACCAGTCTGTTTGTCACGTCGATAAGAGAAAAAGCGTTCACTTTGCCGATAAGTACAATATTCACCTCCATAAATTTGAGTAATTCCTAATTGCAATAAACGTTGCTTAGCTAATAAATAAAGATTCGCTAAATATTTTTGTTCAATTGGCTTACTTAATTGAAATGCAACATTAGCTTTGGCATCATGTTGGGTAAAAGCTTGTTTAACCTCAATACCCACTTCAAACGCTTGGGGACCAATTGCTGGCCCTAGCCAAGCCATGATTTTCGATGTCGGACAATCAAAATGTTTAACAGTATTTTCTAAAATACCTCCACAAAGACCACGCCAGCCTGCATGGGCAGCCGCTACTTGATCACCCGAAGATGAACAGAACAAAACCGGTAAACAATCTGCCGTTAATACTACACTAACAATATTTGCCGAACAGCTATAACTTGCATCCGCATGCAATGGCGTGTTAAAAGCTGTTAGAGAAGAAATATCTATCACCTCAGTACTATGTGTTTGGATCAACCATGCTAAGGAGGATGGTACCTTTTCCTGTAAAATAATTTGTTGCCGATTGGTTATAACAGCAAGCTCATCATCACCAACATGATTTGCCAGATTCATTGATTGGTAAGGTTGTAGACTCACCCCACCCTGGCGAATAGTAGTTAATGCACGAATATTTTTAGGTGCCGGCCAATAAGGATAGATATTTTCCATGAACTCACCAATCTAATTCATCTTGATGCTGTTTTGTATCATCTTGCAATACTTTAATTAATTGTTGCATATCCTCTGGAATTGGTGCATGCCATTGCATTTGCTCACCCGTGGTCGGATGAAAAAGACGCAGCATTGTGGCATGTAAGGCTTGTCGATCAAAATGACGCAAAGTGTCCATAAATTCCTGATTTGCACCTTTCGGTGGGCGAGGACGACCACCATACAATGGATCACCAATTAAAGGATGAGCGAGATGTGCCATATGAACCCGAATTTGATGGGTCCGCCCTGTTTCTAAACGTAATCTTAACCGTGTATGCAAACGATACTTTTCCATAACACGGTAGTGAGTAATAGCTGGTTTACCCGTTGGAAATACAGCCATATGTGTTCGTTTCGTTGGGTGACGTGTTATAGGTTCATCTACTGTTCCACCCGCAGTGATAATTCCCATCACAACTGCTTCATATTCACGGGTGATTTCTCGCAATTGCAATGATTCAACTAAACGTGTCTGAGCTTCAATCGTTTTCGCCACCACCATTAATCCCGTTGTATCTTTATCTAATCGGTGAACGATTCCTGCTCTGGGTACATTAACAATATCAGGGTAATGATAAAGTAAAGCATTTAAAATCGTGCCATCAGGATTGCCAGCCCCTGGATGTACAACCAAATCACGTGGTTTATTAATAATTAAAATTGCGTCATCTTCATACACAATATTTAACGGAATATTTTCTGCCTGATGATGAGTTTCTTCTTCAAGAATAGTATCAATTTTAATTTGTTCACCACCTAAAACTCGCTCTTTGGGCTTAGTTAATACCAAACCATTGACTTGAACATGACCATTTAAAATCCAGTCTTTAATGCGAGATCGTGAGTATTGAGGAAAAATCTCCGCTAAGGCTTGATCTAATCGCATACCTAATTGATGCGATTTGATTTCTTCCACTAATACAAGTTTTTTTAATGAGTTTTCTAACATAATTTTATATACTATATTCTCTCTAAATCAGAGTTTCCTCTTAACGAGGTGTTTAAAGCTAAGATAAATTAGAGTATCATATAGACTTAAATGGGTTAATGTTTATTTTGCTTTTCATAGCATAAAAACGAATAAATGGATAAAACGGATTAAATATTGAATGAAATTATACCTTAAATATCTTTTAGCTGTTTCGATCACTGGTCTGTTGTTTAGTTGTACATCATCTAAACCTAATTTTGAAAATGTTCCAGAAAAGGAGTTATTCACTAAAGCGGATCAAGAACTACAGAAAGGTAATCTTCGCTCAAGCATTGCTATTCTGGAAGAAATGGATAAATCTTATCCCTTTGGACCTTATTCACAACAAGTGCAACTTAATTTAATTTATGCATATTATAAATCTAATGATTATCCACTTGCCATCGCATCGATCGACCGTTTTATCAAACTTAATCCAACCAACTCTAATATTGATTGGGTTTTATATTTACGTGGTTTATCAAATATGGCACAAGATGATAATCAAATTCAAGGTTGGTTTAACGTTAATCGTTCCGACCGCGATTATGCATATGCCACAGCGGCTTTTAAAGACTTCAATTATTTGATTGCCAGTTATCCAAATAGCCCTTATAGTTATGATGCAGAAAAACGTTTAGTTTTTTTAAAAAACCGTTTGGCTAATTATCAATTAAAAATTGCTCAATATTACACTGAACGTGGGGCGTATGTTGCGGTTGTTAACCGTGTAGCTAGAATGTTAGAAAATTATCCCGATACCAATGCCACCAGACATGGTCTTGATTTGATGAAAAATGCTTACTTACAGCTTGGTTTATTTGAAGAAGCCAGCAAAGCAGAGCAATTGTTGCAAGCTAATATTAGCGAAACACCATTAGTCAATGAAGATAAAGATTTTTTATGGATCTTCTAATGACATAGCCCAAAAGAATAAGAGCAAATATCATCGCTCTTATTCTTAACATCTTTTAGGATCATGCATATAAAATCTGCTATCCTTTACACAACGATAATTATAGATTTTTCAATTCTTCACGATGGTATAAATAATAGGCACCTCGTGAAACCATCCGCAACTGAAAAATTAAACTATTAATCAATTGCTGTTTCTGTTCAGGTTCAAAATCAATTGCATCAGCACCTGAATTAAATACGATAGTTACCATCGCCCGTGCTTGTGCTTCATTAAAGCGATGAGGCATCGTATTGGCGTTATTTAAATAATCGGTTAACTCTATGATGAAATGTTGAATTTCTCGTGCTATCGCCGAGCGGAAAGCGGCTGAAGTACCTGCTCGCTCACGCAATAACAATAAAAATACTTTTGGATTATCATCAATAAATTCGATGAACGTAGTGACCGAGGTTTGTAGCACGCTCCCCCCTTTTTCGATACGTTTACGAGCCTGACGCATTAGCTGACGTAGCGTAACACCACTTTCATCAACCATCGCTAAACCTAATTCATCCATATCGCGGAAATGGCGGTAGAAAGAGGTTGGGGCAATACCTGCTTCTCTTGCTACTTCACGCAAACTCAGACTCGCAAAACCTTGCTCAGCATTTAATTGATTAAATGCTGCATCAATTAAAGAGCGACGAGTACGTTCTTTTTGCTGTGCTCGCACTCCTGAACAAGCAATATTTTTATTATTTTTCATAAAATTGTGGACTTAAACACTAAGATTCAACAATTCTTCTTTAGCCTTCAATACTTCTGGCATATGTGTACGAATCTTTTTAGCAATTTGTTCATAACGACTACGTAATGGAGAACCTGGTCGATAAATCAATTCAATTGCACGAGAAGGAACAGGATCAATACATGGAATGTAACAAATATTATCGCGAACCCTTTCATTTGGCGCCGCTAATTCTGGGAATAACGTGATTCCGCGTCCAGCTGAAATCATACTACGTAATGTTTCTAAGCTTGTTGCTTTAAAACGTTTGTCTTCATCAATTCCAGCTTGAAAACAATATCCCATCGTATGTTCACGTAGACAGTGACCATCTTCTAACATTAAGAATTTTTCACCACGTAGCGATGATAGTTTAATTTCTTTTTGTTTAGTCAATGGATTATCAGAAGGTACGGCTAACAACATCGGTTCATCAAATAATGGTAATTCAATAAAAGGGGATGTCTCTTTTACTTGTGCTAAAATTGCACAATCGAGCTTACCTTGTTCAAGCTGAGAAACCAGTACATGGGTTTGTGCTTCATGAAGATATAACTCTAAAGATGGATATGAATCATGTAATAAAGTAATGATATGGGGTAGTAGATAAGGAGCCAATGTCGGAATTAAGCCTATATGCATTGGTCCTGACATTTCTTCTCCCTGTTTACTTGCCATTTCCTTAAATATTTGGACATTCCGTAACACTTCTCGCGCTTGATCGACTAACATTAACCCCGTTTGTGTAAACAATACTTTTCGACTTGTTCGCTCAAGCAACATCACACCAAGCTCATCTTCGAGTTTTCTAATTTGACCACTTAAAGTCGGTTGGCTTACGTTACATGCGTCCGCGGCTTTACGGAAATGGCGAAACTCAGCTAATGCCACAAAATATTCTAAATCACGAATATTCATGAATACTCCCAATGATAGGTTGGTAAAATAAATAGAAAAAACAAGTTATAAAGTATAGCGTTTTTTTATAACTTCATCATTATAATTGTTATAATATTAACTGATTTCGCATAAAAAATTAAGCATTACTTATTGATTTTATTGAATTTATATTATTCTCTATTATTAATCCATTCAATCCATAAAGCTATTTTTTGCCCTTTTAATCGCCAAAGCAACTTGAGCTGGCGAAACACCACCTTTTGCACAGCGTTTTTCTAGACATGACTCGATTGATAAAATTTGATATACATCTTCAGCAATTACCGAACTATATTGTTGCAACTCTGTTAAAGTCAACTCCTCAAGTGCTTTCTGCTTGGCAATTGCACCAACGACAGCTTCTCCCACAATATGGTGTGCCTCTCTAAATGGCACTCCTTTGGCAACCAAATAATCGGCAAGTTCGGTGGCATTAGCATAACCCTGTTTCGCAGCAGCTAAACAAGTTTTATCATTGATTTTGATATCTTCTAAAACTAATTTAGCCATACTTAAACATTCTTGCCAAGTATCTAGCGCGTCAAATAATTGTGCTTTATCTTCCTGCATATCTTTATTATATGCTAAAGGAAGCCCTTTAAATGTCATCATCACACCAGTTAAAGCACCAAATACTCGCCCAGATTTGCCACGAATCAATTCCAATGCATCAGGATTTTTCTTTTGTGGCATTAATGAAGAACCCGATGTAACACGATCTGATAATTCGACAAAATTTGCTTCACCACTATTGAAAATAATCAGATCTTCGGCAAACCGAGATAAATGATTCATTCCTATTGTAGCATTGGTTAATAATTCCATAACGTGATCACGATCAGAAACTGAATCCAAACTGTTATTCGTTGCAACAGCAAATCCTAAGTTATTAGCTAACAAATCCCGATCGATAGGATAAGCGGTACCGGCTAATGCTCCAGAGCCTAATGGACTATTATCCATACGTTTTAACGTATCATTTAAACGACTTATATCTCGTGTTAACATCTCAAAATAAGCCATACACCAGTGAGCAAACGTAATTGGTTGGGCACGTTGTAAATGCGTATAACCAGGCATTACCGCGGTTTGATATTTTTCTGCTGTAGTAATCAATTGTTGACGTAATTGGTTAATATTGTTTATTAATAAATGAACTTCATCAACGCACCAAAGCTTTAAATCAGTAGCAATTTGATCATTACGGCTACGACCCGTATGCAATTTTTTACCTAAATCACCCACTTTTTCGATCAAATGCTGTTCTACCCAACTATGTATATCTTCTGCATCACTATTAAGAATTTGCTCTGGATCAGCTTCAACCGTACTCAATAATTCTTGTAATCCATTCTCAATTTTTTGCTGTTCAACTACAGTTAGCACATTAACTGTTAATAATGCTTTTGACCAAGCAATTGAGCCGATAATATCGTGTTTAGCTAAACGATAATCAACACATAATGAATCATTAAAGTGTTTAAAACGATTATCTGCAGCCTGACTAAAACGCCCACCCCACAATGCCATATTTACCTCATTTAAGCCGACTGGCTGATTATTATTAATTATTCAAACAATTGTTTGCTGTTTGACCTGTCATCTCTGTCTATATCACATTAATCATATAATGTAACAAAATCATAAAAATTATTTTAAATGACTCATTAACATTAAAGGCGATGTTAAACATCGCCTTTTGAAATTGAATAATACTTCATAGTAAGATTATTGATTAATAATCTTAAATTGTTATTTTTTCTTCTCGTTCAAGGCGCGAATACGCGAAGAAAGGGAAAATAAGCGAATGAATCCACCGGCATGACTGTGATCATAAACTTCATCTTCACCGAACGTAGCAAACTCTTCATTATATAAACTATTTGGTGATTTCTTCTGAATTGCAGTTGCATTTCCTTTATAGAGTTTTACAATCACTTCACCGGTCATATCTTCAGCCAATACTTCAGCTGCTGCTTGTAATGAACGACGATAAGGCGCAAACCAACGACCATCATATACCACATAAGCCATTTCTAAGCCAAGTTGCTCACGCCATTTAAAACTATCGCGATCTAATACTAATTGTTCTAGTCCTCGTAATGCTGTCATCATAATTGTGCCACCAGGTGTTTCATAGCAACCACGTGATTTAATGCCAACTAAACGGTTTTCGATAATATCGACTCGCCCAACACCATGTTTAGCACCAATTTTATTAAGTTCAGCAACACAATGATATGGTGTTAATTTTTGACCATTAACAGAAACAACCTCACCCTGTTCAATTCCTATGGTGACAAGTTCTGCTTGATCAGGCGCATCTTCCGGGGCAACTGTCCAAGCCCAACAATCGGCATTCGCTTGATTCCAGGTACTTTCTAAAACACCACCTTCAGTAGAAATATGCCATGCATTTTCATCACGACTATAAATTTTTTCGATCGTTGCTGTAGTAGGAATATTGCGTTGTTTTAAATAATCAATCAACGCTTCACGAGAACGTAAATTCCATTCACGCCAAGGTGCAATCACTTTTAATTGTGGCGCTAAAGCCGTATAAGTGGTTTCAAAACGCACCTGATCATTACCTTTACCTGTTGCCCCATGACATAAGGCGTCAGCACCAACTTCTAAAGCATACTCAACTTGAGCTTTAGCAATAATCGGACGAGCCATTGAGGTACCTAAATAATAGGTTCCTTCATAAAGTGCACCGGTTTTAAGAACTGGATAAACATAATCTTTGACAAACTCTTCTCGTAAATCTACCACCCGACAAGCCACCGCACCAGATGCTTTAGCTTTTTTCTCAACATCAATAAGTTCTTTAGGGTCCTGACCTACGTTTGCAACAAAAGCATATACCTCACAACCTGCGTAGTTTTCTTTTAGCCAAGGAATGATTGCTGATGTATCTAAACCACCTGAATAAGCTAAAACAACTTTTTTTATTCCACTTTGTTTCATGTTATACCCTTTATGAATTTATATGCACATGGCGATCTTATTGTCTTATGTAAAACCGCGTTAAACTGTTATTGATTTTGATGTAATATCAAGCAACTTATTGATGATTACACCGTAATAAATTTCCCAAATTCTACCAATTAACCGCAGGAGTCAAAGTAAACCACTAGCTTAACCATTTAATAATTTTTTTCGTAATTAAATTATTTTAACGGATAAATATTCAACATAAATTTTATCAAAAAGTTTTTGTAGATCATTGAGCTAGCAATGTCGTTCCAACTACTTTACCATTAAATAAATCAATTAAATTTTCATTCTCTTGCCAACTGGCAATATGAACCGGTTTTGCTAACATCTTAGCAGCATCAAAAGCTGATCTCACTTTGACAACCATACCATCTTGAATCACTCCTTGAGCAATTAACTGCTCTGCGTGCTCCATAGTTAACATAGGAATGCACTGTTTATTCTGATCTAATACGCCTGATACATCTGATAGTAACACCAAATCGGCATTAAGATTTTTTGCTATCGCCACCGCAGCATGATCAGCATTAACATTCATTAAATCCCCTTCCGGCGTGATACCAATTGAACTAATAATCGGTAGATAATGTTGAGTGAGCAATAGATTGAGTAATGTTGGATCGCCAGTTGTCGGCACGCCGACGCAACCTAATTCAGGTGATAATTGGGTGACATTAACACTATTGCCATCAGCTAAAGACAAACCTATCGCCAATAAATGATGTTTATACGCCTCAGCTAATAGTACTTTATTCGCACTACCCGCTAATGTTCCAACAATAATATCAATTTGATCATCTGGTGTTACCCGTAAACCATTACGACGCACAACAGGCAAAGCTAAGCGATTCATTAAATCATCGACTAAACAACCACCACCATGAACAATAATCAAAGAGCGTTGCTGTTGAGCTTTAAACTGGCTAATGACAGCAAATAAATTAGCAACTGCCTGTTTATTATCGAGTATAATCCCACCGACTTTAATGACTAATGGATTCATCATCACATACCTTCTGTTAAATTAGCGACATCGTTTCATCAAAGCCAAAACGAATATTCATACATTGTACCGCTTGAGCGGCTGCACCTTTTAAAAGATTATCTTCAACTGAAATCATAATTAAATGACGATCATTAAGTACAAAACCAATATCACAATAAGGTAAACCTACTACCGATTTTAATGCTGGCCAATCCTTCTGATAAATGCGAATCAAAGGTTTCTGGGAATAATATTTATTCAAAGCGTTTAAGACATCTTCCGCCATAACGCCCTCTTTTACTCGACCAGTAATGGTCGCGTGAATACCTCGTTTAAAATTACCTAAATGAGGAATAAAAATAACTTGTTGCGCTAAATGTGTCGCTATTTCAGGTTGATGGCGATGAGTGAATAACCCATATGCATGAAGACTCACTTCACAAAAGTGATTTTTTAATGATGCCTTACGCCCTGCACCACTAACCCCACTAACGGCGTTGATTACTGGCCATTGGGTAGAATCTAATAATCCATCCTCAATAATAGGTTTTAATGGCAATTGTGCTGCTGTAGGATAACAACCGGGAACCGCAATTAATTGCGCATCTTTGATTTTGTGAGCATTCCACTCTGCTAAACCATACACAGCACGCTCTAACCACTGTTGATGTTGATGGGTGAAACCATAATATTGGGTATAAAACTGCTCAGAATTCACACGAAAAGCACCCGATAAATCAAAAACCACACATCCATGCTCCAAAAAATACGGGGCGATATCATGACTAACGGCATGTTCAGTAGCTAAGAAAACAATATCAACATTATCAATTAGTGAAGAATAATCAGCAATAGCCCATAAAGGCAGATCTACCACCCCTTTAAGCTGTGGATGTAAATCATAGTCAGAAATAAGTTTACCAGCATCTAAGCTATTTTCGGAAACTGTCAAACCAACAATTTCTACCTGAGGATGTTTATTTAAATAATATGCCAGTTGTGCTCCAGCATACCCACTCGCACCTACAATTAATGCCTTTAACATCATTATCCTTATTATTCTTAGCTTTTATTGAACAATAGAATAATCGATTTTATTCAGCAATTCAATATTAAAATGAATTTTTATGCATTAATTGTGAATTTTTATTTAGCGGTGAATTTAGATGTTATTTTATATAATATTAAATTGTCTATGATGCATGTGGTGGAAGCCGTAGAGATTGCTAGCACACAGCTCAGGGATAGTTAAGAGTTTAAATAGGATATTTTCCCCATTGATGCCAACATAGTCGTTATTTTTTGGCTTTTTTAAGCAAATTACGATCTAAATTATCGTACTATCTGATTAGTCTTTATGACAACTAACCAAGTATCAAACATTCAAAGCTCAAGTGATCCGATGTATTTAAACAAAAATCCTCGGGCTCTCACCTTCCGCTGCGCAAAGCTAAAAAACAATGACAACAATGGTATATATGATTGTTTCAATATATGTTTTAGTTTCATGGAAATATTGTAACCAACTGATTTTATTATGAAAACACCTTCATTTTCTTTGTGATTATAAGAGTTATTTAAATAATGGTATTTATTTTCTTGCTTAATTATTGCTGAAGGAATCCATTTGCAGAGAATATTAGGCATAGTGCCGATAAATCGTGGCTTATAGGATAACGATATTTGGCGTTTTGTCAGTAAAAAATAGATGAACAAAGAAAGTCAGGTAGTGACCGATACTTTCTGCAGGTAAAAAAATTATTAGAGCAATTTTTCCATAAAATCCCTCGACTTGGACGTTAGCAAGATATTGAATATAAATAATAGTATTTTCAAAGTTCGAAACAATCATGGTTATTTGAAAAAAAATAAATCATCGATTGGCAACTTAGCTCACAACGCCAATGATGGGCAGCAAAGATTTGCCAGATCAGGCTTTAATAAAGTGTTACATATTGCACGTTAAACTTTAATCTTCAAACCACGACTTTTGTTGTCAATAAACAGCCCGCTATAAACCAAGCAATAAAAAAAGAGCACTAAATATGCTTCAGTGCTCAAAAAGTGAGGTAAAAAATAATGGAAGTACAATTCTATTTTTTTAAACATTGACCATTGGTTTCAATAACCTTTTGATACCATTTAAAAGAATCTTTCTTATAACGTTGCATTGTTCCGTTGCCTTCATTATCACGGTCAACGTAAATCACGCCATAACGTTTTTTCATTTCGCCAGTCGTAAATGAAACAACATCGATAATACCCCAAGCAGTGTATCCCATTACATCAACACCATCATAATCGATTGCTTTTAGCATAGCTTTAATATGAGCGGCTAAATATTCAATACGTGGTTGATCATGTATTTGGTTATCATGTTCAAGTTGATCGATTGCACCAAAACCATTTTCAACAATGAACAATGGAATTTGATAACGTTCATATAAACGATTTAATGTATAACGTAATCCTTCTGGATCAATAGGCCACCCCCAATCACTACTCTTGATATATGGGTTATCAACTGCATTTGGTAATGCGCCATTAACAATATTGCCTAGTTCATGATTAACATTGGTTTCTGCTTTGACCACGGTTGACATATAGTAGCTAAAACCAATGTAATCAACTGTACCTTGTTTTAAGATAGATAAATCTTCTGATGTAATATCTAACTTATATCCTTCACGTTCAAACTCTTTTAACGCATAACTTGGGTAATAGCCACGAACATGAACATCCGGGAAGAAGAACCGTTGATGCATAGCAATTTCTGACGCCATCATATCTTCAGGGTTACATGAATAAGGATAAATCGGCACATGCGATACCATACAACCGATTTGGAAATCTGGATTGATTTTTTTACCAGCAATTACCGCTTTCGCACTCGCCAGTAACTCATAATGCGCTACCTGATAAAGTACTTCTTTTGGATTTTCGCCCGGTTGAACTTGTACACCTGAATTGGTCCAAAAGAAAATTGGGTTATTTGTATCCATTTGATTGTTGATTTCATTAAACGTCATCCAATATTTGACTTTATTTTTATAACGTTCAAAACAAGTCGTCGCGAAACGCTCGAAGAAATCGACCACTTTACGATTACGGAAACCACCATATTCACGGGCTAAATGTAGCGGAATTTCAAAGTGCGATAACGTAATAACTGGCTCAATACCATTAGCAATCAATTCATCGAATACATCATCATAAAACTGTAATCCCGCTTCATTTGGTTCTAATTCATCCCCTTTAGGATAGATGCGCGTCCAAGCGATTGAAGTACGTAAGCATTTTAGCCCCAATTCAGCAAATAATTTAATATCTGCTTTGTAATGATGATAAAAATCGATTGCAGTATGATTAGGATAAAACTTATTGGGTTCAATATCTTGAGTGATTTGACGAGCCACACCATGTGCACCGGCTGTCATTACATCGACGACACTAGGGCCTTTGCCACCTTCGTTCCAACCACCTTCGAATTGATGGGCGGCTAATGCACCACCCCATAAAAATGTTTTTGTTGTCATGTGTCTTACCCTCATTATTGCTTAACAGTAAATAGTATATCTTGTGGCGTAATATCAGTTTTCGTTGTTGGAATAATCTGCTGATATTCAGCCGAATTAGTGATAATAATTGGTGTAATTAATGGATAGCCAGCTTGTTTGACCGCTTCAGGATCAAAACTGATTAACAAATCGCCCTGCTTAACTTTTTGCCCCATCGTAACATGGTAACTAAACTGATTGTCAGTAAGATTAACAGTATCAATACCAACATGAATTAATAGCTCAATACCATCATCTGACAAGAGTCCTAACGCATGTTTAGAAGATTCGAATAACGCTTTAATTTCCCCATCACAAGGTGCATAAACATGATTATCAGTCGGGTCAATGGCAATACCATCTCCCATCGCTTTACTTGAAAATACTTGGTCTGGTACTTGTTCTAATGGAATGACTTTACCGGTCATTGGACTTGCCAGCTTGACACTATCAAGTTTTAGATTTGGCGTATCATCTTCCAAAGATGTTTCAGTTTTAGGTTCACCGGTACCAAATAGTTGAATCAAAATAATCGGACCAATAAATGCAATAGCACTACCAATAACGGCACCCTTAAATGAATATGGCATTTCTGAACTGATGGCATTAACAATGGTTAATATACCTGGTAATCCGGCATAGGCGAAATAGTAAGGATTGAATAAGCCTGCAATAACACAGCCTGAAGCCGCGCTTAAAGAACCAAAAATAAATGGTTTTTTGAATCGTAAGTTAACACCATAAATTGCTGGTTCTGTAATACCAAAAATACCGGTAATAAATGCTGAAAGAGAAACACCTTTCATCTCTTGATTTTTAGTTTTGATATAAAAGCCGATAGCAGCACCGACCTGACCAATCACCGCAATCATTTGATAGACTTGGAATGAATCATGCCCATAAAGTTTAAAATTAGTTAAAATAACCGGAATTATTCCCCAGTGAACCCCAAAGATCACTAATCCTTGCCATGCTCCACCGATCACACCACCCGCCACAGACGGCGATAAATTGACTAACCAATTATAACCATCAGCAATATAGTGTGCCGCATTAGCAGTTAATGGACCAACCAATAATAAGGTTAAAGGTACCATTACCACTAAACAGATGAATGGCATGAATATCGGTTTTATTACATTATTCAAAAACTTATCTAACCCATGTTCGAGATAAGATAACAACCAAACTAAAAATAGCGGTGGTAACACAGATGAAGTATAAGTCGTTTCCGATAAATGAAAACCAAAGAAGTCAACAATTAATTTTCCTTCTTTGATTTGTTCTACCATTTGACCCAACTGCGGTGATACCAATGCAGCACAACAGGCAACGGCGATATAAATATTGCAACGAAAATGTTGAGACGCGGTAATCGCAATAAAAATAGGTAAGAAAATGAAAGGAGCCCAAGAAATGAAACTGAATACCTGACAAACACCAGTTTTTTCGAATTCTGGCCAAAATAGATTAATGACAATCAAACAACCTTGTAAAATACCCGCAGCAGCAAGAATATAAACGAAGGGAGCAAATACCGCTGACATAGTGGCAATAATTTTATTTATAATATTATTATTATCTTCTGTAGTGGCGATATTTTGTGGATTGACCAGTTTCAGGAAAGCATCATAAACTTTACCCACATTGGTTCCTATGACAATCTGAATTTGACCACCCTTTTCAACGACTGTTATTACCCCAGGTAATTGACTTATCTTTTCTTTCGCACCGGCTGGACTTTCTTTAACAACTAGCCGCAAGCGTGTTGCACAACGTGCAACCTTAACAATGTTTTGTTCACCACCTAACTCCTGCAGTAAATCAGCAGCAAGCTTGGTATAATCTCTGATTTTTCCTGTCATATTTTAGCCCTTTCAATCTGAAAGGCTAAATATTAAACGTAAACAAAATAATTGTGAATTCACAATTTTATTGTTTGTGATCACGATCATCCTTTTTAAGCAATAAAATTTTAATCTATTAAAGAGCCCATTAAAATGTGGTATTGTTACGATAATTAATCGCAGTTAGCGAGAATATCCATGCTAAAATATCAGAATATTGCGCAAAAAATCTATGATTCAATTTATCAGCAACAATTACCTAAGGGTAGTCAGTTAGCTAATATCGAAGAGTTAATTAACCAATATCAAGTCAGTCGTACTACGATTGTTAAAGCGCTTGCACGTTTAGAGCGACAAGGTGTGATTTACCAAGTTCAAGGGAGCGGCATCTTTGTTCGTCAGCGTAAAAAGTCAGGTTATCTGAATCTAGCGACCAGCCATGGTTTTACCGATGACTTAGGTGATTTACCAGGTTTTACTCAAGTATTGGCATTCGATGTTATTCGTCCAAATACAGAAATCCAAGCCAATTTAAACTGCAATAGCGACGAGGAAATTTACTACATCAAACGTTTACGTTATGCAGACGGTAAGATCTATGGATTAGAACATTCTTATTACCGCAAAAAATTAATTCCTTATTTAAATAAAGAAATTGCTAAAGGATCCATATTTGAGTATATCACCCAAACTGGGCAAATTAATATTGGTTTTTCTGATAAATATATCGAATTATTAACCATCGATGAATCAACCGCCAGCTATCTTAAATTACCTGTTGACTCAACAGCTCTATTCATGCATGAGATTTTTTACACCAGTGCAGGTGAACCATTTGATTTTTCCACGATCATTTATCATAAAGATAACGCCAAATTTTGTGTTCAAAGTCATGCTAAATAGTTAGTTACATTCTTTTGATAACATTGCTAAATAAAAAATGGCGTAATCATTACTAATTTATAGAAGATGTTGCTATTTTGTAATAAAGCTCTCGCCGAAATCAATTATTCGCATTATCATGTTATACAATACACTCTATCTTATCTTACTGGATAAGCATAAATAATTGATAATTCCCTTAATTATCATTGTAATAGTGATAGATACAATCCACAAATTATATCGAGGAATTTATGGCTCACTCTTCCGCAAAAAAAGTCGCTTTTGCTGCTTTTATCGGCACCACCATCGAATGGTACGATTTTTATATTTATGCCCTTGCTTCAGTGCTAATCTTTAGCCAATTATTCTTCCCAGCCGATAATGAATTTATTGGTATTTTAGGATCGTTTGCTACCTTTGCCATTGGTTTTTTAGCCCGCCCGTTAGGTGCGATTATTTTTGGCCACATAGGAGACCGCTTGGGGCGCAAAAAATCGTTGATTATAACCTTAATGTTAATGGGGATCGCCACCACCTCTGTTGGTTTATTACCTACTTTTGCAACTGCAGGTATTGTTGCACCCATTTTATTAGTGCTGCTACGCATATTACAGGGTATTGCGGTTGGCGGTGAATGGGGAGGTGCAGTATTAATGGCTACAGAACATGCACCAAAGGGATTTAAAAATTTCTTTTCCTCCTTTGCGCAATGGGGTAGTCCAGCGGGCAATGTACTAGCATTATTAGTCTTTTCTTACATTATGCGATTACCACAAGATTTACTGTTTGATGCACAATATTGGCGCATCCCATTTTTAATCAGTTTTGTGTTATTAATCATCGGTTTTATTGCTCGCATAACTTTAACTGAATCACCGGTTTTTATTGAATCAGAAAAACAACTGTCAGCCGTTAAACTGCGAGAATCTGCGCCATTGATTCAAGTAATAAAGCAAGCTTTACCGTTATTAATTTTAGCGATCGGTGCAAATATCTTATCGTTTAGTGGTATTTTTTCCAACACCTTGATGATTGGTTATACCACATTGGTACTGCACGTTGAAAAGCACGTTATTTTAGATGCCTTATTTTGGGTCGCCATTGTACATTTTATTACCCAACCTTTTATGGCTTATTTTTCAGAACTTATGAAAGCAGCCCATTTTTTAATTCTGTCAGCTATATTGGCTATGTTGTCGATGTTTGTACTATTCCCAATTATTAATAATGGTACTCAAAACAGTTTTATTATTGGTATTTCTATTTTGGTCATCTGTTATAGTGGCTTTTATGGTGTCATTGCCGGCTATTTAAGTCATGTATTCCCAGTAAGAATTAGGTACACTGCTCTTTCGATTAGTTATCAAGGTTGTGCTGCAATTTTTGGTAGCTTAATACCAATGATTGGTGGCTATTTGATATATACCTATCAAACTGTGTGGTATCCTTTAGCGCTTTTTTACTGCACTTTAGGCATTGTTTCGATCATCTGTATTTATTTATTAAATCGTGTTAATCATTTTGAAGAGTAACAAAGCTTAATCATGAAACGAATTTTATCTATTCAATCTAATGTAGTTTACGGTTATGCAGGTAATAAAGTTGCCACTTTCCCAATGCAACTACTTGGTATAGAGGTTATGCCAATCCATACGGTTCAACTATCAAGCAATACCGTTTATCAACATTATGACGGTATTGTATTAGGTGACAAACAGATCTCACGCATCATAAATAGTCTAGAGAGTATTGGAATCTTGGGCTCGATTGATGCGATCATTTCTGGCTACATTGGCTGTGCCGAACAAGGTAAAGAAATTTACCACGCTGTCAAAAAAATCAAACAATATAACCCACAGGCAATATATGTGTGTGATCCAGTTATGGGGGGGGATATTAGTAAAGGCAGTTCTTTACCCCAAAATATCATCGATTTTTTCAGCAATCACGCCATTAAACTAGCTGATTATATTACCCCTAATTTACTTGAATTACAGATTTTAGCGCAACAGACACTGCACAACTTTACCGATGTCATTAACGCAATTGAGCAATTAAAAGCGCAAAATCGAGCGAAAATTATTGTGAAAAATTTACAATATGCTGGAAAAAATAGCAAAGAATTTGAAATGATTTTAGCCACTGAGCAAAAAATGTATCACCTTACCCGACCGTTGTATGATTTCACTTGGCGACCATTAGGAGTAGGTGATTTAATCTGCGCCACTTTTACTGCCCATTTGGTTAATGGCAAATCAGAACTTGAGGCGTTTGAATTAGCTGCCAATATTGCCAATGATGTGTTAGATATAACTAAACAACACAATAGCTTGGAACTTGAAATGATTAAAGCACAGCATTACATCAAACACCCCAAAATGCATTATCGCGCTTTCCCTATTTAAAGAATTTTCTTATGTCAAATACTCACTTACCTAAAATTACCATTATTGGTGCCGGTGCTTCCGGTTTATTCTGTGCCAGTTTACTTGGACAACAAGGCTTTGATGTTACTGTGATCGATAATGGTAAAAAACCTGGGCGAAAAATTTTAATGTCGGGTGGAGGCTATTGTAATTTCACTAATCTTAACATTGACTCACAACATTATTTATCTCAAAATCCGCATTTTTGTAAATCGGCATTAAAACGTTTTAGCCAATGGGATTTTATCGAATTAGTTCAGCGCCATGATATCGCTTATCATGAAAAAGAACTAGGTCAACTATTTTGTAATGAGGGTGCCCAAAGTATCGTCGCCATGTTATTAGCTGAATGTCAATCTGGGCAGGTTAACTTTAGTATGCAAACCGAATTATTAGATGTTTTTGCCACCTCATCAGGGTTTAAGCTAACAACCACTAAAGGCATGATATATACCGACAAACTCATAATCGCAACCGGTGGTTTGTCAATGCCTAAATTAGGAACGACGCCTATCGGTTATAAAATTGCTGAATCATTTTCTGTACCGATTGTTCCTGTGCGAGCAGGACTGGTCCCTTTTACCTTACAACCAACATTACGAGATCACTTAGCTAAGCTAACAGGAATTGCCATTGAAGCAGAAGTTGCGGTAAAGCAGCAATGTTTTAAAGGTAATATACTGTTTACACATCGAGGTATCTCAGGCCCAGCGATATTACAATTATCTAACTACTGGCAAATGGGTGAACCGATACATATCAATTTACTTCCAAATATTGATTTACCAACGTTTTTTATCGAACAACGTGACCAAGCAGCCAATCAACAATTAAAAACGGTATTAGCCAAACTCTTACCTAAGCGTTTAATTGATTGTTTAATCCAATTGCAAATGATTGTTGATTTACCATTAAAACAACTCAATATCAAACAACAACAAAGCCTGATAACCGCATTAACGGATTGGCAAATTACCCCAAATGGTACCGAAGGATATCGTACCGCTGAGGTCACATTAGGGGGAGTCGATACCAATTATTTGTCTTCAAAAACCATGGCGGTCAAAAATGAACCTAATCTCTATTTTATTGGCGAAGTCGTCGATGTAACCGGTTGGTTGGGTGGCTATAATTTTCAATGGGCATGGAGTAGTGCGTTTGCTTGTGCCAGCGAACTAGTCACTAGTTATCGCTCTAAGAAAAAGTAACCACATAAGCAATGTCACGTAAAAATATGATGCCATTTTACGTGACGCGTTTAAATTAAGATATTTTGCCAAAATGAAAAATATACCCCTTATTCTTCTAGTTCATGGTTTAAAATCACCACAAATTTTGCCCCACCTAATTCACTGGTGGTAATAAATACACTGCCATTGTGAGCTTCAGCAATTAATTTTACATAAGCTAAACCTAAACCATAACCGCCAGTAGAACGAGTTCGACTAGTATCTAAGCGCGAAAAGGGAATAAATACTTTATGTCGCTCAGTTGGACTAATCCCCGCTCCATCATCATCTACTTCAATGTAAAGTTTATTATCTTTATGGTAAATGGCTAATTCTGCTTTACTGTTAGCATATTTAAACGCATTCATAACCAAATTTTTTACAATAATATCGGTTAAGCGAGTATCAATAGGATATTCAATAGCCTCACATTGATAAGTAAAAGTAAAATTTTCCGGTTTTAACATGATTAACGAATCACATAATTTACTGATCCAAGTGGATAAATTCACATTTATAACATTAGGAATAATTTTATTTTGTTGTAGCTTAAAAAAGTTAAGACTAATGTTGATTAAATCCTCAAGTTCTTCAACATCCTGCTTAATTCCATCAACATAAGGTACAACTTCTTCAATATGTTGTGCATCTTCCATCATACTTAATTCAAAACGAATTCGACTTAAAGGCGTACGCAATTCATGAGCCATCGCATGACTCATGGTTTTATTAGTATTAACCAATTGTTCAATTTGTGCCGCCATACGATTAAGAACTATTGATAAAGGTTTAAATAACCATGTTTGTGCCGGTCTTACCCGTGCTTTTAAATTGCCTTCTGTTAAGGCTTCAGCAGTATGGCGAATATTCACGGTATCACGCCAATAATGAGCAAATGCAAAATAAAAAATAATAAAAAATACCACTGAACTCAATATTGACCATAAAATCAAATATAACCAAAAAGACATGACATTCGCATCTAAAATATCCGTTGACGCCATCGGTCCAAATTTCAACAATTGATGCTCATCCAAAGTAGCATAAATATAATTGTCATCATCATCAAAACCAATACCGTGATGCTGTAAAGATTCTTTTACCGTATCACTTAATTGGGTAGTGCTTGGTATCAGCATCAACTGATAATTAAATAAAGGCTGTAATTGTTTAAGTGTTTGCTGCGCGGAACGTTCAGGATGTTCTTTAATTTGCAAACGAATTAAGTTAGCTGAACCGGTTTGAAATTGTCGTTGAATAACGTGCTCTTTTGGCACACCGGTTAACGATTCGGGTAGCATATCAAACAACAAAATCGATCCATAAGCAATAAAAGATTGAATGAACAATAAAATAATTAAATAAACTAACGAACGTTTAAAAAAAAATGGATAAATACTTTCTTTATTTTGGAGTGATTTAAACAACTGTCTCTCCCTCATAACTAAATAAGTAACCTTTGCCTCGAATAGTTTTAATAAATTGTTGACTATTACTTTCATCATCATTTGATAATTTACGTCGTAAACGAGATATACGGGCATCCATCGAACGATCGAGTCCGTCAAATTCAATACCACGCACCTGACTATAAATATCATCACGTGATAAGATCGTTCCTGCATTACGCACTAATAAACATAATAATTCAAATTCAGCCGTCGTCAGATTAATCTCTTTTTGATTTAAACTAACAAAATGACGATCCAAATTAATTAGTAATTGACCATATCGTAGAATATTCTTAGGCGCTACGGTTTCCGACGGCGATTTATGCATGGCACCACTATCTGCTTGTCGACGACGCAATAAAGCCCGAACACGTGCCAATAACAAACGAGGTTCCACCGGTTTGGCTAAATAGTCATCAGCACCGAGTTCCAAACCAATGATCTCATCAAGATTATCTTCACTGGCTGTCATTATAAGTACATATCCTTCATACCATGACTGGATATCCCGGCAAATATCAAATCCTGATTTCCCTGGTAACATCACATCTAAGATAACAATATCTGGATTTAAACGAGCAATTTCTGCTTCAGCACTATCCCCTCGGGCATACCAAGTTACTTGATATTGGTGCTTGGATAGATAAGTAACAATGAGATTAGCGAGGCGTTCGTCATCTTCAATAATCAAGATATTACCGTTCATAGTACCTCATATTTATTTGATTTACTTAAAAATAAAATCTATTATAACGGACTCAACCTATTTTTCTAAGCCATTATTGGGATTTTAGTGCGTTTTTAAACGTTGTTACAAAAACAATACAAAAAAACAACATATTAATATGCGCTATTCGTTTAGAATTCACAGCGTGATGTGAAATGGTTTTCCAACTCACCTTATCTTCACTTCTACAACGACTTAATGAGTTATTACGATATCAGTTATTTACAATGAATTGTGGTACAACAATGAATACATTCTTAACAATTACCAAAAACGCACACCATTTTTCTGAACCATTGCATTCAGGGCTTTTGTATGGCGCAGGATCTAACTCGCAACCAATCATATTATCAGATTTTGACGGAACTATTAGCGACAAAGATGTTACTGACACCTTACTTGAACAATTTGGCATGGCGGGTTGTCAAGAACTTGAGGAACTTTGGTTAGCTGACAAAATCAGTTCAAAAGAGTGTATGGGCAAACAAATTGCTTTAATGAAAGCAACACTACCTGAAATCAACGAAGTGTTGGATAGTATCCAAATCGATCCCTATTTTATTGATGTATTAAACTTTGCCAAACAGCACCAGATTGCGGTTAAAGTCGTTAGTGATGGACTGGACTATGCCATTGAATATATTCTGAAAAAATATGGTATAAACGATTTACCCATCTATGCCAATCATTTATTACATGATTTTGATCATGGTTGGCGGTTAGCGTTTCCATATGCCAATAATGCATGTGTTAAAGGGAGCGGTAATTGTAAATGTGCTTTAGTCAAACAACATCAACCGCTAACTAATTCAATCATTTATGTGGGAGACGGCGCTTCAGATTTTTGTGTTTCGAATAAAGTCGATGTGGTATTTGCAAAAAGTAAATTGATCAACTATTGTCAGGAAAACCATATAGCTTATCATCCTATGCAGGACTTTAATGACGTGCTTAGACTTTTACCTCGTTTTACTCAAACTCATTCTTTTTCCAAAATCGCTATAACATTAACGGACTAATTGCTTTATGATTACTGATAACTCTTTCTTTCTACCAGGTAACGAAAATGGTGTATTACTGATCCATGGTTTAACCGGTACCCCAACAGAAATGCGGATTTTGGCTAAAGGACTCAATAAAGCAGGTTATAGTGTATTTTGCATGCAATTAGCCGGTCACTGTGGTGACGAGGCTGACTTATGCCGTACAACTTGGCAAGATTGGTATCAAAGTGTTGAAGATGCCTTGCAATTTTTAGCTAGCAAACTGAGTGGTTGCTTATTTGTCGGTGGATTATCGATGGGAGCACTATTGTCTCTCAAATTAGCCGCTGATCATCCTGCTCAAATTAAAGGCGTGGGTGTATTTGGTGCTACATTTTACTATGATGGTTGGAGTATGCCATGGTTTTCGAAAACCTTCTTCCCGATTCTACCACTATTGAAAAAACTGCATTTATTTCAAAAACGTTCATTTATCGAACAACCACCTTATGGGCTAAAAGATGAACGCATTCGCGCAACCATTGTTGACAGCATGTTCAGTGGTGACAGCGCAGCAGCTGGATTAGCGGGTAACCCTTTCCCAGCATTAGCAGAAATGCAATTGTTAGCTAAAACGGTTAAACGGCAACTGCCACAAGTCACTTCACCTTGTTTAATTATGCACGCCGAGCATGATGACATTGCCAATATCAATACTAATGCTCGTATGATTGAAAAAACGGTTAATGCACCAACCAAGTTTGTTAGCCTAAAAGAAAGTTATCATATGATTACGATTGATCGTCAACGTCGCGATGTTATTAATACTGCAGTGGCATTCTTTGACAAAATAGTGCAACAATATGCAGCATCCCCTAAATGACAATAAAAGTAACAGGAGTAATTCATTGTGATCAACCCTTTGATTATAGTTTTATGTTTATGGGTAGCTAATATTACCTTGGATACCTTAGGGCAAATTGCATTCAAATTTTCTGCTACCGCACCGCAAAACCGTAATGGTTGGTATTATTGGGTTGATCTATTTCGTAACTATTGGTTATGGATAGGGATCGGTTCTTATATTGCTGAATTTTTATTATGGTTAGCATTTCTAACGTTAGTTCCTTTATCACAGGGAATTCTGTTAGGTTCAATTAATATCATAGCAGTCATGATAGTTGGACGTATTTTGTTTAAAGAAATGCTCACGTTACATCGTGTGCTCGGCATGTTTTTTATTACAATAGGTGTCATTCTAGTGGGGGTTTCGTAATGCGTAAATTTTATTTAATTGGTTTTTTCTTTCTATTATTGTTTGATACATTAGGACAATGTAGTTTTAAATTTACTGCCGAACATGCTAAACCGTTAGAAATGAGTATTGACTGGATTATACGTGTTTTTACCAATCCTTGGGTTTATACCGCTGTATTAGGTTATATCGGTGCTTTTTTTACTTGGATGTTGCTGTTAAAAAAAGCACCGATTGGTCCTGCATTTGCCGCATCTCATCTTGAAGTGGTAACCGTTATGTTCGCTTCAATCTGGTTATTTAATGAAGAAGTGCAATGGTTAAGATTAGTGGGTGCAGCATGTATTATTATCGGCATTATCTTTTTAGCACTTGCTGAACACAAGCTACAACCTAATGATCAAGCATAATCAATAGTATTTAATAAACGAGGTTAACGTATTGTTGTATGAGAATCCCCCTACTGCTGGTTTACCGGTTCGTTGGCATGATTGGTTACCCACGCAATCAACATTAACAGCTAAAATCAGTCAAATGTTGCATTTACCACCGATGCAATTAACATGTTCGGGTACCGCAGCTTTGGTGATTGCTTTAACCACGCTGAAACAACGCTATCCTCATAAACCTTATGTGATTATCCCTGCTTATACTTGCCCGTTAGTCGCTCTGGCTATTCATCACTGCGGTTTAAAAATAAAACTCTGTGATTTAGGCTATAATACGTTTGATTTTGATTTCGAACACTTAGCACAAATAGTAGATGAACAGGTATTAGCAATCCTCCCAACCCATTTAGGTGGGCAAGTTGCCGATGTTAAACGAGTTAAAGCATTAGCTACACCCTATGGCATTACAGTGATTGAAGACGCTGCACAGGCCTTAGGAGCCGATGTTGGTCAATCTGGCGACATTGTATTTTATAGTTTAGCGGCAGGTAAAGGCTTAACGCTATTTGAGGGCGGTTTATTAGGCGCATCAAATCAAAACTTGGCTATACAATTACAAGAGACCGCACAACAAATAATCCCTCAACGACCTTTTTTTGAAGCAAAAAGAATTATTGAACTACTCGGCTATACCGCACTTTATAATCCCTTCGGTTTACATTTTGTTTACGGTCAAGTAAGACGACGATTAGTAAACCGTGGTCAATTAATAGAAGCTGTTGGTGATGATTTTGATTTTTCAATTCCACTACATCATGTTAGTCGTTTTAGGCAAAATGTGGCAACTCATGCTGTGGATCGTTTACCTGAGTTTTTACAACAAACTCGCCAACAGGCACTAACACGCATCAAACAATTACAGGACTTACCTAATCTGCATATCGTAAGCAGTAACAGCGATACCATCACCGCTGTTTGGCCGTTTATTATGTTAAAACTGCCAACTCAACAACAGCGTGACAATATATTAAATGAGCTCTGGGCATCCCCATTCGGGGTAAGTCGATTGTTTATTTATGATTTACCAAATTATACATATTTGAATGCTATAATCCCACCACATTCTATGCCTAATGCAGCCAATTTTGCCCAAACCATGTTAACCATAACCAATAGTTTATGGCTAACCGAATTGCAATTTCAGCAAATTTTACGGGTGATCAAAAAACACGTTAATTAATAATGAAATCAGACTAAAAATCCAGAGCTAATAGTCAGCCTAACTGGATAATACTGATTTCATCATCAGTTAACTTATGACTGAAACATGTGGATATATTAAATTGTTAATCCAGTGAGCTTATTTAGCTTAGCTATCAGCAAATCACTATCATCTCGGTCTTTTGTCAGGTAAGGTATAAATTAATTTTTTTCGTGTTCAGTTGATCAATAAATCGTGCTTATTACTATATTATTTTAGACAAGTCGCAACATGTTATTTCAACCACTTCAAATCTAACCAGAAAATTCAGCATATATTATAAAATACATTAAACAACGGAAGGTATTAAACCGACAATCTGCTCATTAAATCATCACAACCTGATAAACCTTATGCATATTATCGGTTTGGTTGTGATATGCAAGACAGCAACTCCAGATTTAATGCCTGTTGTTGTGATTGATATGCTTTTAGATCCGATTCTGAAATCATCGGTTGTTGATCTAATTGACTAAGAAACTGTTTAAAACGACTAGCATATTTAAATGTAGAAATTTCTCCACATATATCACTACCAATTATACGGTCGTTTAAAGCAGCAATAACATCATACAGGTGATAAGGTTTTAGCTTTCCTTGGTCCCAATTAGTTTTTACCACCTCTTCACTTAACACATCTTTATCGATCGATAAATAAACCGGTGATGTATCATGATATTGTTCAGCAATAAAAGCCGTAATCAGTTCATTAGGACTATTAAATTTCAAAAAGGCATTTTTCATACCTAATTTTTTTGCCCAATTAACATTCACATCCATGCACCAATACGTAAGTTTATTTTTAAGTAAGGGAGTTAAACGGTTTTCCCAAGCATGGAATATCCCAATATCGGGGGAAGTAATACCTATTACATGAACATGGCTAATAAAAGGCAGCTTAGCTGCATGACTAACCCATGAACCACAATGGATTCCAAATGGGTATCGCATATTATCAGGATGGTTATCAAAAATAACCACTTGAATCTGTTGTTTCGGTTTTAATTGCTGTTTTAACCGTTCAATTAGCATCAAACTAATATGATGATAATCACCACTGCCCATCAATACAGTGCCAATCTGCGCCGGTAATTGGGCATAGATATTAGCGGCTAGTTTTTTGTATTTTGCAAAAGAGCAACCAAAACGGATTGATTCTTGCCATTCGGTTAAATCTATTTTTATACTTTGCTCAATTTCACCAATACTATCATCAAAATTTAAAATAACAGGGTGACGCATACTGTAAACTCCATTCAAATTCAATCTTACAATATGATTATTTTTTATTATTAATTTGTAAGATTATGTCGATCGCCCTCAAAATGAGAAGATAAACGTTTTAAAATTGCTCTAAATAACGGATTACGAATATAAACAAGTTGTTTGGTGAATGTAAATTTCGCCCCTAGTTCTTTTTTGACTTTTGGGTCTGTCCAACCTGCAATATAACGTTTCAAACCATGCTGTAAAGCATATTCTAAATTGTAAAACCAGCTAATATAATATAAGTTAAATTTTCTCGCAGCTGGATAGTCAAAACCAATATATTTGTCAACCAATGCACCATTTTCAATAAAACAGATATTATAACCAATTAATTGACCATTGTGAGAATAAGTCACAATTAGGCTGTTAGCGCTGTTATCTTGTAACATTGCCTTAAAAAATGCAGCCGTTAGCTGATCAAAATGAATTTCACTCTGGGCAAAGACATTTAAATACAGTTGATAATATTGTTTTAATACCTGTTCATCAAAAAAACAATCGTCACCACAATGTAAGATATCAATGGTTAAATGTTGTCTGGCTTTTAATTTCCGGCGGAAATTTTTACGCCGCTGATAAGAAAGACGCGACATATAATCATCAATATCGGTAAAATCAATCGGCACCCAAGCTAATGCTTGTCCTTCAACTTCGATAAAATCGTGCTGCTTTAATGCCGTAATCACCTGTTGATTATATAGATTAGCCGCATCGGATTGTAATGGCGAAAGATCAGGAATATCTTTGACGATTACCAGAGGGTAATGTTTAGCATACTGTTGCTTTAAAGATTGAGCAAATAGCGAAGCCGTTACTTGATCATTAAACAGTGCATATTCCGATACCGTTGTACCAACGAATAATGTTTTGGGGGTAATCAGTTTATGCCACCATCTTTTGAATGGAATTTTATTAACTTTCGTTTTAAAATCCTCTTCGGCGGTGGTAAGCAAATCAAAATTTGCCTCAAAAACTGGTACTTGTTCACCGGTTAACCAAGCCTTAAAATCACGAGGTGGATATTGTAAAAAATGGGCAATTAAACTGTTTGGTTCTAATTGATTAAGATATTTCATATTACGTTACTGTCAATGGGCGCAAACTGCGCCCAACTCAAGAAATAACTAATTACGCTTTTTTAGCGCGCGTGATAAGTTGATCTAACAACTCAATCCCTTGGTCAATTTCAGCTTTACTGATATGAAGTGATGGTGCAAACGTAATCACGTTTTTGTAATACCCTCCCACATCAAGAATAAGACCCATTTTTTGACCTTTATAATCCAAATCACCTAATAACCCAATATCAAACATTTTATCTAACAATGGTTTATTTGGTGTGAAACCATCTTCGGTACAAATTTCAGCGCGCAGAGCTAAACCTAAACCATCGACTTCACCGATCTCTTTATGTTTTTTCTCTAACTCACGTAAGCCTTCTAAGAAGTACGCACCTTTTTCCATGACCATACTTTCATAGTCAGTTTCTTGTGTCATTTTCAGAACTTCAAGACCTAATGCAGTTCCAAGTGGATTAGATGCAAAAGTTGAGTGTGTTGAACCCACTGGGAATACCTGTGGATTAATTAATTCCTCACGTGCCCACATACCACCTAGTGGGTTAAGACCATTTGTTAATGCTTTAGCAAACACTAGTACATCTGGGGTCACACCAAAGTGTTCAATCGACCAAAGTTTACCTGTACGGTAGAAGCCCATTTGAATTTCATCAACAACCATTAAGATACCGTATTGATCTAAAACTTTCTTCAAACCTTTGAAGAAGTTACGTGGTGGAACAACATAACCACCTGTACCTTGTAATGGTTCAACATAGAATGCCGCATATTCAGATTGGTTAGCTTTCGGATCCCATACACCGTTATATTCAGTTTCAAATAAACGGGCAAATTGTGCAACACAGTGTTCACCATACTCTTCGGCTGTCATACCTTTTGGACGGCGGAACGGATAAGGGAAAGGAATAAACATTGCACGTTCACCAAAGTGACCATAACGACGACGATAACGGTAGCTAGAGGTAATAGATGACGCACCTAATGTACGACCATGGTAACCCCCTTCGAAAGCAAACATTAAGCTTTTACCGTTACTTGCATTACGTACCAGTTTTAATGAATCTTCAATACATTGTGAACCACCAACATTAAAATGAACGCGACCTTTTTCACCAAATTTACGTTCCATGTCTTGCGCGATCGTTTTTGCTAATTCAATTTTTGTTGGATGAAGGTACTGACTAGCACATTGTGGTAATGTATCAACTTGTTTTTTTAATACATCATCTAAACGTTTATTAGCATAACCAAAATTACATGCAGAATACCACATTTGTAAATCAAGATATGCGGTACCGTGACGATCATACATATAGCTACCATCGCAACCAGTGAAGATTTTAGCAGGGGTGGCATAATGGACGGTATCACCATAAGAACAATATTTTGCTTCATCAGCTAATAATTGTTCATCACTTGGTAATTGGTTATTTGTTTGTTCGCTTGTTTTACTCATGACAAACTCCATAAATTTTTATATCAGATGCATTTAATAGTGATGATTATTATTATCCAATTAGAAATTTTTACTATGGGTTTAATGTTTGGTTTTTGTAACAACTTTGTACGGCGCCGTGACAGAACGATCTTTTGTCTAAGATTCCAAATAGATTAAGTTTTTATATCAATTAAATCTATTAAGAAGCGACTGAGCAACATTGAATATTTTAAAATAACAGCTTTGTTGTGGAATGCGATTGGCGGATTAAGTGATCAAAAAGCTAAAAAAGAGGATGGAAATCATGCTACAACCAGCCACAAATGTGGCTGATTAAACATTATCAACTTACCGAAGTAATTAAGCAAGACGTTCTTTGATACGTGCTGCTTTACCACGAAGTTCACGTAAGTAGTAAAGTTTAGCTTGACGCACTTGACCACGACGTTTCACTGTAATTGAGTCAACAATTGGTGAATGAGTTTGGAATACACGTTCTACGCCTTCGTTGTTCGAAATTTTACGTACAGTAAATGCAGAGTGTAATCCACGGTTACGAATAGCAATAACAACCCCTTCGTAAGCCTGTAAACGTTTTTTGTTACCTTCGACAACCCATACTTTTACTTCAACAGTATCACCTGGACGAAAAGCAGGAATGTCCTTTTTCATTTGTTCTTGTTCTAATTGCTGAATAATTGCATTTTTCATATCAATTCTCTTCCCTAGGTTCACTGAAATTTTAGTCGCACTGTTTATGATTAAATTCAGTTTTGAATTCAGCTAATAAACATTGCTCTTCATCAGTCAGAGCTAGATTTAATAGAAGATCTTCTCTTCTAAGCCAAGTTCGCCCTAGTGATTGCTTTAATCGCCAACGACGAATTTCTTCATGGTGACCAGACATTAATACGTCAGGCACCGCCATACCATCTAACACTTCCGGACGGGTATAGTGTGGACAATCAAGTAAACCGTTAGCAAATGAATCTTCCTCTGCTGAGGATTCATGATTTAATACCCCAGGAATAAACCTAGCGATCGAATCAATCATGACCATTGCTGGCAACTCGCCACCACTTAACACATAATCCCCGATTGACCATTCTTCATCAATCTCAGATTGGATTATCCGTTCATCTATGCCTTCGTATCGACCACAAATAAGAATCATCTTAGTTTGTTTAGATAACTCATAAACTCCATTTTGTTCGAGTTTACGCCCTTGTGGAGACAGATAAATAACTTTGCTATCTTCACCCAACTGAGCTTTTGCAGCACGAATCGCATCACGTAACGGTTGTACCATCATTAACATGCCTGGACCACCTCCGTACGGTCGATCATCAACCGTTTTATGCTTATCATAAGCAAAATCACGCGGATTCCAATATTTAACTTCTAATAGATTGTTTTTGACAGCTCTGCTCGTAACACCATATTCTGTAATTGCTTGGAACATTTCAGGAAACAGGCTAATAATACCAATTTTCATATTGTGCTCCCCAATTCCATCATAATGCTTAATTTTTATATTACAGCTAACCTGTAACTAAAAAATTAAAAAGCAGGATCCCAATCTACTGTGATCTGTTTAGTTGATAAATCAACTTGTTTAATAAATTGCTCTTCAACAAACGGGATCAACCGTTCTTTTGCACCAAACGCATCTTTTAAATTTGCTTTAACCACTAATACATCATTTGAACCTGTTTCCATTAGATCACTTACCTGACCTAAATCATAACCATTAATGGTCACCACTTTACAACCGATAAGATCTTTCCAATAAAAATCACCCTCATCTAAACTTGGGAGATCTTGCGCGTTAACATAAATTTCAAAATTTGTTAACAGGTTAGCGTCATCACGGTCGTCAATACCTTTCAGCTTGACAATGGTATCCTGATTATGTGGTTTGAAGCTTTCAACTTCCACTTCTTGCCACTTACCGGCACGTTGAATATACCATGGTTTATAATCAAAAAGACTATCTGGCTCTTCAGTAAATGAAAATACTCTTAGCCAACCACGAATGCCATAACTTGAACCAAGTTTGCCAACAATGATTAAATTTTCAGTATTCATCTACGGATTACCTAAACAGCTATTCACAAATGATTAAGCCGCTTTTTGCGCTTGTTTGACAAGTGAACGAACACGATCAGACATAGTAGCACCTAAACCTACCCAGTGATTTACGCGATCAAGATCTAAACGTACTTTTTCTGCGTTACCTTGAGCAACTGGATTGAAGAAACCTACGCGCTCAATAAAACGACCATCACGTGGGTTACGGCTATCAGTCACAACGACTTGATAAAATGGACGTTTCTTAGAACCGCCACGAGCTAAACGAATAGTTACCATAACTTCCTCTTAAAATTAAATTGTTTCTTGCTTAATTTATCGCCGTTTGCCAATGAAATTACTAACAAAACAGAAATAAAAGCCCCAGAATTATACTCTTTTTTCACGGAAGTGCAACGATTATCCCAATAAAGTAAAGGATAACCATTGTTAGAGTGATATTAAGAATGTTAAGCAGTTGTAATTGATTAGCAACACAAACACCAATATATATTGGGTTTTTATAGCTGCCTATAAGGCAGTGAACACATTTGTGGTTGCTTTGGCTTGGCTGTTGCATTTCTAAACTGCCTATACGGCAGTGAACAGGTATGAAGCCTAACGACCTACAAGGAGCATTTTCTAAACTGCCTATACGGCAGTGAACAGTCCGGTTCTTCATCGAACTCATCTGGAGGTTTTCTAAACTGCCTATACGGCAGTGAACTTTACTAATTTCCAAGCCGCTTTAAATGGCGCTTTCTAAACTGCCTATACGGCAGTGAACAAAAATATTTTGGTGAATTAAATAACTCCACATTTCTAAACTGCCTATACGGCAGTGAACCCTGCCACTCTTGCAGCTGTGCGGGCGTCATTTTTCTAAACTGCCTATACGGCAGTGAACTCCCGATCGTTTGTTGATTGAAGTTTCAACAATTTCTAAACTGCCTATACGGCAGTGAACACTTATTTACAATCAATAAAACTAGTGCAATATTTCTAAACTGCCTATACGGCAGTGAACAGTAATAATTCTGATGGTCGATAATATCAAGATTTCTAAACTGCCTATACGGCAGTGAACTAGAACGTAGCATACTATAAACCTTATTAGCAAAAGGGCAAACTTAAATTTAGGAATCAAAAACCCTTTTTTTTAGAGACGTTTTAACTTATTGATTATATTTATTTTTAAATTTAGCTAAAAAAAAGGGTCTGGCAATAGCGTATTTAAATGTTTTATTTTAATAAGAGAAGAGATCGGATTCTGTATTTTGTAATATCAAAACCGCACCATAGTTTAAAAAACCCGTTTCTTATCTTTTTAATTTACTGCTATTGTTAGAATTATATACAGATTACTTTCTTACTTATCATGCTATTCATTTGGTGTTTCAAGCACCAGTGTAATATATAGCTACTGATGCTCAAGCGACCTGAAGGTTTTTAAACGAAAACCCTCTGGCTGCAGTGCAGGGCTGAGGTTGGGATAGCTTTGTGGCGTTTTTTTAATTATTAATCCGTTATTGACGTAATGCTGTTTAGCTTTCCCGCTTATCGACTGCTGAGTAAAGCAATTTTTATAAAATATTCAGGCATGGAAGTTGAATAAACCTTGAGCGTATAGGATAGACAATAAATGGTGATTCATCAGTGAAAATCGCAAAACGAGCGGAATCACCCAGCAACCAAGACTTCTGGCGCGGTTGTCGGGTGGATTTGACACAAAATCCCCTAACTCGGACGTTAGTTAAATGTTCAATTAAAATATATCGTTATTATTAATATTCGCTACAATCTCAATTATTTCAAAGAAGGTCGTCATATAAACTCAGTGACCATTTTGTTGTGGGGTAAGCAAGGATTATTCCGAGGCTTGCCGACCTTGAATTCGTAACTACTGCCTTTCCATGATTAATGCCTAGAACAACTAATTAATATAGCCCTTTACTTCTTATAACGTTTCCGAGTACTCTTAGCATCTAAATCAGCCAACCATGATAATTTTTCTCGATACTGCCGTTCTGCACCACGGTCGGTTGGTTGATAATAAAGATGATCAGCCATTTCTGGTGGGAAATAATTTTCACCAGCAGCATAGGCATTAACCTCATCATGGGCATAGCGATACTCTTCACCATACCCCAACTTTTTCATTAATTTAGTCGGCGCATTGCGCAGATGTTCCGGTACATCGTAATCAGGTAAACTTTGTGCATCTTTCATTGCTTGATTAAATGCTAAATAAACTGCATTACTTTTAGGTGCGCAAGCCAAATAAACAATGGCTTGTGCAATCGCCCGTTCGCCTTCTGCTGGGCCAACTCGGGTAAAACAGTCCCATGCAGCCAAAGCCACTTGCATAGCTCTAGGGTCAGCATTTCCAATATCTTCAGAAGCGATTGCCAATAACCGACGGGCAACATATAACGGATCGCCGCCGGCACTAATGATCCTAGCATACCAATACAAAGCAGCATCAGCAGCCGATCCACGAATCGACTTATGAACAGCTGAAATAAGGTCATAATAACGATCACCCTGATTATCAAATCGAGCACTGCGCTCACCAACAACCTCTTTTAATAATTCCGGTGTTAAAGTTTTTTTATCACCTGACATATCGACCAAAATTTCTAACGTATTTAATGCGCGTCTGGCGTCACCACCGACAAACTCAGCGATTTGCCGTCGGGTCTCATAAGGTAGAATAAAATCTTGCCCTCCATAACCTCGCTCTTTATCCGTCATGGCTTGTTGCAAAATTTTCTCAATTTCATCAATTGTCAACGATTTGAGTAGATAGACACGAGCTCGAGACAGCAACGCGGAATTCAATTCAAAGGAAGGGTTTTCAGTGGTCGCACCAACAAAAGTTACCGTACCATCTTCAACAAAGGGTAAAAATGCATCTTGTTGACTTTTATTAAAACGATGTACTTCATCAACAAATAAAATGGTTCGAAAGCCCATTTGTTGATTATTTTTAGCCCGCTCGACTGCTTCTCGAATATCTTTAATACCTGATGTCACGGCAGAAAGCCGTTCAACTTTAGCATTAGCATGATGAGCAATAATTTCTGCTAACGTAGTTTTACCTGTTCCTGGTGGTCCCCATAAAATCATTGAGTGCAGATGCCCTGCGGCAATCGCTTTTGGTAGGGGTTTACCTGTTGCCATTAGGTGCGATTGACCGATGTATTCCGACAAATTACGCGGACGCATTCGCGCTGCTAAAGGTTTATATGAATCATCGGCAAAATCAAGTGAAAAACTTGTCATATAAATTATAACCTTTAGCCAGCAATGATTTTGGTTAACTTAGTTACCATAAATGCCCTAATTATTACGTTGATCATCAATTGTAGTACCTGGCGGCGCAATAAATCTAAAACGTTGATTATCAATCGGACCTAAAGTTTGATGTGATAATTCATATACACTTTTTTGACCATCTTCTTCAATAATAGCAAAATCAGCTATCATTCCTGTCGGTAATACACTAATCATATAAGATTTTTGACTATTGTCCGTAGGTAGCAAGGTGAATTGGTTCTGTTTACGTTCTACACGATAATCTTGCCAAACCGGGCTATTTGAATCAGTGATCAACATAAGTAGACGATTGTCTGTGGCTTGCTTAAATGACATGATCGTTAATTGTTCAACGGCTGGAGTATACATCCAAAAATCTAAACCGTCAGAAATAATTGACGTTTCATCGGGTTCATTAATCTGCCAATTAAACAAATTTGGGCGTTTAACCCATAATTCGCCTTGACCTTCTTGTATTAATTGTTGATCCGCTGTGGTAACTGTTTGTTTGAATTGAGCGTAAAAACTGTCAACCTTAGCTAATCGCTCTTTTAAAAGATCTTTAGCATCAGCCCACACCGAGCATGAGATAAATACACATAATAAAACCAAAATTCTTTTCATATTCGCTACCTAATTTATAAATATAGCTAGTATCATAAATCAAAATGTTAAAATTAAAAGTAAAATACAGCTAAAATAAAAGAATACTTTAACAAACCAATATTGCTAAAATTAATTGATGATATCTATTTTTACTCACATTTACCCGATAATCATTCAATCAAAATTCGTTGGTTGCGCCAATACTTCCCGATTACCATTGTGACTAGGCGCACTGACTATACCTTGTACTTCCATTTGTTCTACGATTCTGGCTGCCCGGTTATAACCAATCCGAAATTGACGCTGAACACTTGATATTGAAGCGCGACGTTTCTCAACCACAAAATCAACCACTTGATCAAATAACGGATCAAGCTCCTCATCATTATTATCAAAACTATTACCGTCACCATCATCGCCTCCGGCAGTAATATTTTCAATATATTTTGCCGGAATACCACGCGCTTTCCAGTCTTGTACCACACTATGTACTTCTTCATCACGAACAAATGCGCCATGCACCCGAATGGGAATTGAACTGTTTGGCGCGAGATAAAGCATATCCCCCATCCCTAATAAGGATTCAGCCCCCATTTGATCAAGGATCGTACGTGAATCAATCTTACTTGATACAGTAAAGGCGATACGTGTTGGAATATTCGCCTTAATCAATCCTGTAATAACATCTACTGATGGGCGCTGTGTCGCTAACACCAGATGAATACCTGCTGCTCGTGCTTTTTGTGCTAAACGGGCAATTAACTCTTCTACTTTTTTTCCGACCGCCATAATTAAATCAGCAAATTCATCGACCATAACAACAATATAAGGTAATTTTTCTAGTGTTGGCATCTCGATATCCATACTATCGGTTGGTTTCCACAGTGGATCAGGAATTGGTCTACCCATTTCTTTAGCTTGCTTAATTTTATCGTTATAGCCGGTAATATTACGCACGCCTAAAGCTGACATGAGCCGATAACGTTTTTCCATCTCATTAACACACCAGTTAAGTGCATTAGCTGCATCTTTCATATCAGTAACGACGTCAGTTAACAGATGAGGTATACCTTGATAGACGGAAAGTTCTAACATTTTCGGGTCAATCATAATAAATTTTGCATCTGCAGGTTGCGATTTATATAAAATACTAAGAATCATGGCATTAACACCAACCGACTTACCTGAACCGGTCGTTCCAGCTACTAATAGATGTGGCATTTTAGTTAAATCTGCCACGACTGATTGACCTGCAATATCTTTACCTAATACAACTGTTAATGGTGATTGCGCATCTTTGAACTGTGGACTATCCAACACTTCTCTAAAATATACCGTCTGACGATGTTTGTTAGGTAATTCAATACCGACATAAGGTTTACCAGGGATTACCTCAACTACACGTACTGACGGCATTGATAGCGAACGAGCTAAATCACGATCAAGCGTTGAAATCCGTGCAGCCTTAACCCCCGGCGCTAATTCAATCTCAAAACGAGTGATCACCGGACCGGGTAAATAACCGACAACCCGAGCTTTAACTCTAAAATCAGCCAAACTTTTTTCCAATAATGCTGCTGTCATTTTTAACGCATTATGATCAACTTCGATTTGCTTAACCGGTGGTGCTGTTAATAAATCAAGTGAAGGTAACGGCGTTGTTGGTTTCACTAATGGTTTAGTATCTTTCTGTAATAAAGGATGAATTAAACTATCGTGTAGATTCGTTTTGCTCGGATTCGTCGCTATTCTTTCGTGTTCTTCAGTTGGCATATCAATAACGATTTCTTTTGATTCAGCATGAGGTTTGATTGAATAAGCTTCATTAGAAGGCTCTTTAGGCATAACAAAATGCTCAAGATCAATCGGTAATGTTGACTTAGTTGCTGAAGATATGGGCTGAGTATTCGTATTTTCAGCGGAATCAATTGTAACAAGTGGTGAATAATAATCGGGATTAATTGAAAATTCACTCGAATGATTATGATCTTCTGAAAGAGAAAAATGGGGCGGTGGATTATTCTCATCAATTAAAGCCATATAACGTTCATCATGATTTAAAGATGGAATCGTTGTTTGCTGTGCTATCATCGCCTCAAGTTCATTTTTGTTAATAAAATTCGTCAATTCTTCACTATGAGTAACTAAATCATCGTAATCCATATCCATTGAATTAAATTCATTTTTCTGCGCATCGGCTGCAAAAGGTATTGGTTCATCGTCAATAATTGATTTTCTTTCACATCTCGTATTGTCATCTAATTCAATCGCAAAATCTGATTGGTTATGATAATTTGTCGTGACTGAGTTTTTCGCTTTAGATGGTTTAAACTTCTGCAAAATGAGCACAAATAGGGGGGTAGTCAAATACACAATTAAAACCCCAATTATATCGGCAATAGATAACCAAGAAAGCCCCGTTAATAAAGTAATGCTTGCAAAACTAATGGTGAGTAATATCAACGTAGCAGAAAAATGATCAGTTAATGATAACATCTCTTCGGCTACAATATCGCCAATAATACCACCTGATTGCAATTGATCTAAATCCTGTATATTCAAAGATAGATAACCAGCAGCACAAAAAAGAAAGGCTAGTACACCAATTATTCTAAAGGATAGACTAAAATAGTTTATGTGTTGTTCAAAATGTGTATAGAGATTTTTTCTGATTTGTAATACAAATATGATGATTAATAACGGAATTGTATAAGATACAAATCCCAAAAATTGTAGCAAAACATCGGATAAATAAGCACCGACTTCGCCGCCTAAATTATGAATAGGCTCATACCAAGCCGTTTGAGACCAGCCAGGATCAGCAGACGAAAACGAAATTAATGACAACATTAAATAAATCGCACCAAGAATCGTGAAAAATAATAACACGTCGATAGCAAATAGTTTAAACGTTAAATTTCTTTTCATTGATGGCTGAACTGGAGTATCTGATGTTTTCAAAATGTACCTAATAGTTTAATGACAAACGACCATTGGCGAACCAATTTTTATTAATTTTATCATATACGGCTAAAAGTTAAAAATAATCATCAACTAAATCTTAACATTATAAATTTAACGAATTACTTATTTTTTCAAATTAATCATAATGATACAGCTAATAAAACATTGCTTAGTATGATTTAATATATCATTAAATTCTGTTGTAGTAATGATCTTTTAAATCTAAATGAAACAGTAAAACTAAAATGTGTTTTACGCAGGATAATATGATTTTATTTAACTATTTATACAGTATTAAGCAATTCTCATCACTGTGTTTATTTTTTTAGTTTCTAAACTACCTATACGGTATTGAGCGTAGGGTTTGAATACGCATTTATGCAAGCTCTTTTCTAAACTACCTATACGGTATTGAGCGGCAAGTAGATGATTTTGGTAATGAGATCGCATTTCTAAACTACCTATACGGTATTGAGCTAGAATTTTTTTGCTAGTTTTCCTTATTGTGAAAGAGCTTATAGTACTTTTTTTTATTTTGACCCTTTTTTGCGCTATATTAGATATTTTAATAAATATCAATAGGTTAAAAACAACCTCAAAAAAAGGGTCTGGTAATTTAAAAATAAGGGACTGTTGCTATTTTACTGAGTCCATAGCTATTAAATGTACCTTTTACAGGCTCGGTAACGCTTTCTTGCTTTAACCACATAATAAATCGCTGACCTGTGCTTTGACTATCTATATGTAGATGAGGATAGGTTAAATTAATGCTTCCCCATTTTTCTATCATTTTTTGTTGTACATCGCTAGACCATTTACCCTGAGCGGTTAAGCGTTTTTCAGCACGTCTTAATGCACTTTGTCCTTTCGGATTAACCCGAATAAAACGTAAATAGCCCTTAACTTCAGCTGGTATGGCTGTGATTGGCAGAATCAATACATAGTCAGCAATGGCAGCCTGTTGCTGTAACGCACTTTTAAATTCCTGTAACTGGGTTTCAGTACCAAAAATGCGAATAATTCCGCCCAGTGTACGGCGCACGTTATAACAGGGAAAACTAATACCTATATTTCCTTGAAAATTAACCAAGACGTGATGCAATTTTTGCATCACTTGATTAATTACCTGCACTTCAGTTATTTCAATTTGTGGTATGGCGCGCAGTTCAAAATAGTGTGTATGCATATTGCTTACTCCTTACCACTCGCCCCAAAGACACCACCACGAATTAATACGGCAATCACATAATGTTGTTGTTCCAAACTTGGCTGCTCACCTTTTAAAACCCAGTTATCAAACAAAGTATAAAAATCTATTTTTTGTTTAGGTTGGCGGAAAGCATGCCCCATAGTGGTTACCGAACCATAAGGTTCAATCGCAATTGGAAATTCCGCTTTTTCATCATACCAGGTATCGATAGTACGAATTGCATTACTGACTTTTTGAGAATGCATCGCTGCTTGACCATTTTTGCCATAAAGCACTTTGCTTTTTTCTTTACCGGTATCTAAAATTAATTCTTGTGATGGGTAAACTTCTTGTCCTAAGCCCATTTTTAGTGTTGCGGTAACATCAAAGATCACAAATTTTTTATTGGCTAATCCTGCTTCAATAAGATCCGTCAATGCTTGAACAGATTTATTATCATAATCAAAACTGTTAAGCTGATAATTTTTGGCATCAACGTTAGCAACGTCAATTATCTTAGCCTCATCTTTATCATTGTGCGCTTGATAACTCACGATAATATTAATTTGCTCGGCTGCCATACGGTTTCGCCACAACCAACGACCATTTAAAATATTAATGGCATATCGTTTTGCTAACGCTTTTAAGCCAACATCTTTAATATATTCTTGAGTTGTCGTTGTTAACTGTTCTTGATATTCAACATCATTACATACTGATGGTTTACCGGTAAAAGGTAACACTTTACAGCTCCATGTCACAATTAAAGTATCTTTATCGGCATCTAAGGCCGCAACATCGACGGTCTGTAAATTAGGTTTTTGAATTTCGGCATCTAATTTAGCGGGATCGCTAGCAATGGCATTTTTAAGGCGATTCGAAATGGTTCCGCGTACTGATTTTTCGGTTAATCGAATTGGAGATAATATTTTAGGATTCGCAGAACTTGGCTGTGAAAAAACAGCATCAGAAATATCAAAACTACGTTCAAAAGCTAAAACGGATGCGGTAGTGATTTTACTTTTACTCATAATAAATTCCTTATTGTATAACTTTAAAATTATTTAATTATTTTTTTGATTAATGATGTAAATCTCTGCACCATTTGATTGCAATGTACTGCATTGATAGCGCCAAAACGCTTGTGATAAGTTTTCCTTTAAGCGTAATGGAAATACCCATTTACCCAGTCCATAAATACATTCAACAAATTGTGATTGATGGTCATTACTCCGAGCTTCTTGCAACTTACCAGCAGCAAATAACGGTGATATTGCTTGATACCCTAATGGTATCGGGACTAACCAACCTCGCCCCTGTTTGACTGATGTGGTTTGCCAGTGTTCTTTCTCTTGTGGATGATGATGCAACATCGCTGTTTCGATTAAAGCATCAAGCGCGGTTGCATTAGGATCTTGTTGTTGTAACTCAGCTGTGATCTCTTGCAGATCTTGCTGTGCTTCAACTAATACAAAAGCAGGTAATAACAAATTTGCTAATGTTTCGTCTGATGCATCAGAGGGAATTAATTTTGCATCACCAATTTCTAACACATGACCGCCAGCAATGCGCTGTTGGTACAGTTTTTGTTTCATCTGATTAATAAATTCATTCTTTTGATCGTCATCATAAAGTGCTTCAAAATTTTCTATTTTTACTTCAATCAGCAATGAAACATCAAGATGCACTCGTCCCTCTTCGATAATTGCGCGGGTATCACCATTTTTAGCCACTGGATTGCGGGTTAATCGAAAAGTATAATCACTATAATCATTAGGTCGATAAACTTGTACATCACACTCATGGCAAGCAATCAATACTCCATCTAAATAAATAGGATCAGTCGATTCAATTTTACGGTTTAATGCATGAATAGCACCAACAAAACCCGAAATAGCGGGAAATCCGTAGGTTAATGGGCTGGATATCGCATTAGCATTATGAATTTTGACATGATCAAAAAACAGATAGTAATTTAATGTTTCCATTAAAAGATCCCCTCCTTTTTACGCTGACTTGCTTTGACAGCGGCGCTTAATTCTTTACGCCACTCCATAAATTCCGGATCACTAAATTGCTGTTGAATATTTTCAAATTTTTTTACTAAAGCATTTTGGATCCAAAAAGCAAAGTCTTTTTCTAGTTCAACTATCCATTCACCTTTATCATACTTTTGTTTAAAATCTTGCTCACCGTCTAAATTAGACCGCTTTGGATCTAACCATAATTTTTGATTAAATTTGAGCGAGTAATCACGACTCCAGCCCGCCGGCATGGTTTTTTGAATGTGTCTGGCATATTTAAGTAATAACGATAAAATAACGGCAAAAGCATCTTTGCGATTATCACGCTCTTCAACATTGTTTTTGGGCGCTTGAACCATATCAAACAACAATCTAAAGCCAAAGCGACAAAAATATTGCATTGAATTTGTGAAAATGGTTTCTTGCACCTTATTAATTGTTAAAAAAGAGGATTTTTCAAATTTAGGCGGCATTGACGGTAATAAAAAATTACGTCCACCTTGATTACAGGTTAATTGACTAACACCTTGTGGATTGCTGCCCCCCAACTTAACCACGGCTAAGTGATGAAACGAAAAATAAGATTGATGTTCAATTCCTTTGATTCTTCTTTGTTCTCGAGCCTTTTTATTCTCGTCAGAAAATCTTGTTTGTACTTTTTGATAAACCAAGTGACATAATGATGATGGATACAACGGAATTAACAGACGGTAATGATTATCAACCCCTGAAAGATAAGTATCTTGACTATTTGGCCAATATAATTGTTTATTAAGTTCAGATGCTTTTGGATTATCAAAATTATTAAAAATCGCTTTTTTTAAATTAGCTAAATAAACCGCTGCCTTTTGCTCATCATCCGATAACGCCGGCAAAACAGCAGGATGATTTTGTATAATTAATTGCAATAATGTGACATCATCTTTTACAAACTGATTAAGTAAAGAAAAGATATCAAGTGCTGCAGCATTTCCAGAACAATTAATACTTAAAGTTGATGGTGTCGCTGACGACACATAATTTAACGTAACCGGTTGATTTTGTGCAAAATAATTAACATCATCTGCTGGGCTGGATGGATGAATACCCCTTGAAATATGACTACCAATAGTAATCCATGAAATTCTTCTGGTTGCGGCATCTTCCATCCAAGTTTCAAAATCAAATCGTTTAACTAAATCATTAATTTTTTGTTGAGATTCATTAATTGCCGATACATCATTTGCTTGCTTAGCTTTATCCAGTTTTGTCACTTCACTTTTATAATTAGCATTATTATTAAGCCGCTGCTGAAGAAAGTCGACAATAACCTTTCTTATATCTTGCCAAGAAATATCTTCCATTGGCCCTCCTTAATTTCCTTTTATTAAACGAAAAAAGTCCATAAAAATCATGGACCTTAATAATTATAATTATGATGCTTTAAATCTTATATATAACGCTAATAAATTAAGTGCTTTATTGCTATACAGCCACTTATTAGTAGCATTAAGATATCGGTACTTAGGTTGATCAAGTTCTAATTTCTTAATTAAATATTCGATTTCTTTGGTTGTCGAAATATTTAATATTTTCATTAGTTCTGTAATTGAAAAGTATTCAACCGATTCCGGCAAAAAAATTACAGACTCATCATTAGCAGCCAAAGTGCTAATTGCAAAATTTTGCAATTTATTTAACACTAACTTATCAGTCGGAAATTGATTTTTCATTATATATAATTTATCATTATTCATAATTTTATACTCCTTTTTGGTATTGGGGTTAAAATTCAAACCTCAGATGTTGGCGCATTTGGGGTTTTTTTATATTTTAACCAAAAAAATAAAAATTACAAGTTTGTCATCATTTTTTATCAAAAAAAATAGAAAAAAATAAATCTGAATACACATTCATAGGGAAAATAAATAAAGAAATAAAAACCGCCTACACGGCGGTAAACTATCTTACTTCTAATAAATTTGAACAAACAATCATATTTCTAAGCTACCTATTCGGTAGTCAATGCAAGTATAGTTTAATTATCTATTTATATCTAGCTATAACCAGTTTGTTTAGATATTTTGCGTACAACACTTATTTTTGGATATAAATTTTACTAACCACTATTTTTAATCTGATAAAACCCAAAATATGGGTGAAAATACCAACGATATTGACTGTTTAAGGTAACGCTGCAAAATTCATTAGCTAATCGATATTGATTTTTATTGGGAAAATGGTCTGCCAATTTTTCTAGCGCTTGTTGAACCGTATTAGTTAACCAAGGTTGAATATACGGATGATCGAATGTCCAACTGTCATCATATGAAATTAGATTGTTTTGCGTATCTTGGCAAAGTTCATTGGGTATTTGCCAAGCAATATTGGCATAACTGAACGAATAATCACCATTTTCATCAAGCTGACAAATAAATTCATCTTCTTGATGATTTTGCATTCTAAAAGGTGAAATTAATTGTAAATGCGAACAATGATGATGCGCTAAATCGGGTTGCCAATAACTCGTAACATAATTACTATTTCGTGCATTAAGTGCAAATAGATGTGCCATCACTTTATGCTCCAATTCGGCAAGGGTAAACTCATCTTGTGTTGAATTAGTTATGCGTGGTGTAGCATCAATATTTGCTAATTGTTGTTGCGGTATTAATTTATTGGTTTGATGTGTCGTAAGTAAAAAAGGTTTTTGTTCAAAACCAGGCTTACAAAAACACGCTGAACCGACACCATAGTTCACACCCTGCTTAATTGATTCAATATTACTGCCTAAAATAGCAACATTAGGGCTTTTAGCAACTTTATTGGGGCGATGGCGCCATACTCGACCAACTAACTGTATAATTGAACGCATTGATGACGGTTCAATAATGGCCCAATCGTAATCATGGTCTCGCCCGACTTCGGTTACTGGCGTACCTATCACAATAAAAATATGATTTTTTTGCTCACTATCTTTGATCGCATCAATAATTTCTGGTTGCTTAAAAATTGCTTTTGGATCAGTACGATTTAAAATTCTATCTAACTTTTGCTCTAATTGGTTACGCAATAATAATAACTGTCTAGCATGATAATCGACAATATGAAATACTGTATTTTTAGGAATTTTAGTTTGCTGATAAATCTGTTTAGTTAAGGCAATTAAATCTTCAGTATGAGCAAAGCGTATTAAACCTATACTAATTTTTTTCTGGAAATTTATATTTGTCTGATGAAAATTTTTATGAAATTGATAAGCTTGTTTCAATAATTGACTAGCTAGTAAGTCATAATTTAATTTTTCATTTTCTGGTTTCTTATACTGGTAATCCAATAATTCTAAAATATGTCCTTGACGACGCACTTCGCCCTTAGCGAGTTCATTAATGCGCTCAGTAACAAATAGCTGATGTTGTTGGCTAAATGCCGCATTATTTGAAATTTGCGTAATTGATTGCTGATACTCATCAAACCAACCACAGACGATCGAATCATTATTACGTTGATGGTTTTGATTCCATATTTTTCGTCCCGCTTGATAAGCCGCAAATAAACCCGCAATTAAATCAGGCGTTAAAGTTGCCGATGACAATAACACTTTACTCCCATAAAGTCCGGCTAAATGAACGAGCCGCGCCAAAGCTGGCAAGTCATTTTGGTCAAAATCATCAGGCTCATCTAAAATCAAATCTGAGGTAAGTAACCTTAAGGTCGGCGCAATATATTTGCCACCTCGTATGCATTCGCTGGCTTGAATAATATGATCAATAGTACATGTAACAATCGGCGCATAAATTAGTTGACGAGCTTTGCTATTTTCAATAATTGTGCCTAATTCACTATCCGCAATACCACTTTCTGCCACATCAACATAGTCATCGACCAATGATTCTATCGATTCGCTACCCTCTTGCTCTAAATTATCTTTTGAGATACTCTGCTGTTCTAAATTTGATTTTTGTAACTTTTCTTCATTCTCTAACTCAAATAACGTTTGCGTTGCTCGCCCGCCAACTAAGATCGCTAAATGTTCATCGCTAAGCTGTAGTTTTTCACGCAGCGCTTTACCGGTTTGCAAGGTTAAAACACGTAAACCTAAGGCAATGGTAAATCTAACGCCACGTTTAGGATTCGCCAGTGCATACATAATTCGACCATTGGCAAGCGTTTTACCGCAACCAGTGGATGCCATATTTACACCAAAAAAGCCTTGTTCATCGCTTAATGATTGATAATGCTTAGCGATATCATAAGCATGATTTTGCCATTGAAATCGATCGATAGTCGTCCGTTTGGTAAAAGGTTTATGTTGATTAATGGCTGGCAATTCATCAACCATTTTCGGTAGTAAACGCGCAAAACGCGCAGAAAGATTGGCAACACCAATAAGGTGATCATCTAAACACTGTTTCGCCTTTTTAAGATAATTAGTGTTAGCAATCAGAATTTCATGATTTTCATCTGCTTCTTCATTCGATAAAGATAAACTTGAATAATTGTGATCTGCCACCATTAGGCTTAAACGCGACATATGCAATAAAAAGGCATCAATATTCGTTAATTGCATTAAAGGTGGATGAGTTAGCGCCTTATTAGCATAACGGCTGAGTTTTTTTAACCATGCTTGACTTAACGTTATATCGCTTTTAAGTTGCCAAAACTGATTAGGCGAAGGATGTTGGCTAAAACTATTTTTTACCCATTTTTCAACAGCGGTAAGGGTTTTATAAAAACTGGTTGTTTTTAAACCTGAAATATATAAATCTCTGGTTTGTTTCTTATTTTTATCACCATTTAATGAATCAATTAAAAATGGCATTCGGTGATGCGATACAATCAACCAAGCTATCCACTGTGTTAATAAAGGCCACTGCATCAGATCGGTTTTTTCAGTTTTGTTAAGTTTTTGATACCAATTAGGGTATTGCTGCTGATATTGAGAAAAATTTGCCAAACGTTCAAAAACAGCTTGATCTGTTGAGCAGTCTTGAATCATTAATAAAAATAATTGTAACGAAATCCATTCATGACGGTATGGATCGCCAGCCACTTTCTCTGTTGCGCGTAATTTAGATTGAAAACCAATAGTCGCTTTACCAAGATCATGTAATAAACCGGCAATCGTTGTGATTAATTGAATCGTTGTTGCATAATGCCAACTACTTTCATTACCACCTTGTAATATATTGCGTTTGGTGCGATTAGTCGGTACTCGACCTTGCTGATTAAATTGACTACGATCGCCAACAATCCATAAAAGATCGGTCAAATTTTTACCATGAGTCCAATAACAAGCAACGGCTGTATTTTTGCGAGCCGTTTTGCGCAACAATTTATATAAGGTTTGTAATCCATCTTCGGTCATTGCTGTTTGCCATGTCCGTTCACCACAACGCTCAGCAAACTGATCAATAATTCGTCTGGTTTCGGTTAATGCCCGTTTTTTACATTGGCTTACTAATAAAATATTCATGCTTTTTCTGCTATCTGTTTTAATGTATCAATTATTCGATCTAACGCGCCTAGCTGAGCAAATTGTGAAATGCATGCTTGCCGAAACGCTTTTTCACTGTCGCCTTGCTTTGCAGACAAAAAAGCTTGCGGTAAGACTATGCCATCTTTAATAATATCAGCGGCATCAAACACCAAGCCACCACGCCGAGTTTTACCATGCAAAATCGCCAATCCATGCGGTAATCCTAACACCCAACAAGCGGTTGCGCCAAGCCCATAAGCTAAGTAGTTGCCATGATCTAAAAATTGGTTAGCCGGATCATAGCTTTTACCACGGGTACCTTGTTCACGTTTAAATTTATTATCGCTTAACGTTAATTGATTCGCCATACCATACAATGTTTTACTTAAACGCCCTTCTGCTGCGAGCAATGCTTGACTGTTATTTATATTATCAAATTGCGTTATTGCATCATTTATAATACTGTCTAATTGACTTTGATCAATCGCCCAATCAAAATTTGACCAACACTCGCGAATGATTTCCAGGCGACTTTGTTGTAACATTTTAGCCGCTTGCAATCTACGTTCATCGTCAAACCAAAATTGACACCAACGTTGTAAGTATTCCGTTGCACGATATTCACTTTGAGGAGAGAAAAACTGACACGCAAATTCAGCTTCGGTAGAGGAAAAAAGTGGCGTTCCACCACCACCGCAAAACCCAATCATCACGCCAGCGCGGGAAAGCTCTCTTACTGCCGCTTGCGTCAAAGAGGTACCGGTTCCTAACAAAATACAAGTAGTATTAGCAATGGGAATATTCCAATAAAGCGATTGTTGCCCCTGATCGGTAACATACTCAACGCGCCCACCATTAACCAATACACGGCAATGCTCTAGGTAATAAATGTTGGCACGTTTTGAATGTAAGATGGTTTTGAGATCGGTAGCATGGATCATTTCCATAAAAATAACTCATAATCCTTATTCTAATTCTGATAACAAATTAACATTGTTGTGGGTAAAAGACGAGTGTTTTTTAGCGTTGATAATCGGAGATTGCACTTTAAAAAAATTGCTTGGTGCTGTATTTGTTATGTTTGTTTAGCATGAAAATTGGCTATTCTCTGTCAAATCAAACTATATGATCAGGATGATGGTAGTAACCTCTATTTCTAAGATCATTCAATAGAAGAGGTGATTCACTAGCAATGATATTTATCAAATACAAGCTAATAAGGGTATGTTAATGATAAAATTTGATTTAGCTTCAATTTATACCAAATATAATTATAAACCTTAATTTTTATCTGTTATGATAGCTGAAAGATGAATTTTATAGGAAACTGATGTGCTGCGTTTTTATAGTTATTTATCATTGTTTTTATTCATCAATTTGGTTAATGCTCAGGCAAATCAAGTTAACTTTTTTGAACATAAAGATTGGCATATTGTGTGCGATAACACATTGACTTGTCGTGCTGTTGGCTTTGATTATCAAGACCCAGCCAGTGGAGATAATTCAAGTATTTCAATCTTATTAGTACGTAAAGCGGGTGCTAATCAATCAATGAGTGGCTACGTCAGAACAAATGATGACGAAATCGAGCAGCTAAGTGATACCCCTATAACTGTTGCAGTCAATAATCAAGCAATAGGTATCGTAAAAATGGATGACGACCCCTATGAATTACGACCAAAGCAAATTTCATCAATTATTTCAGCCTTAAAAAGCAATGATAAAACGGTAAGTTTTCAGCAAAATAATAAAACATGGCGATTATCGAATGCGGGATTTAACGCCGTTATGTTAAAGATGGATGAAGTGCAAGGTCGCATTGGTACGATAGGTGCAATTATAAAAACGGGCAATAGAGACGAGTCCCAAGTTTATCCATCTATTCCTGCCCCTATAATTAAAAGAGCTGCGGTGATCAGCCCTGAACAAAGTCAAAAACTGACGCTCGATGAAGTGATAAGGCGTTTCCCCGATTTTGAAACACATTATAAAAATGAAGCGGATTGTGATTTTGATTTATCCAAATCTGCTGAAGATAGCGACATACCTTCATTCCAGCTATTTGCATTAAACAAAGATAATGATTTACTTGCTGCCTCTTGTTGGTTTGGAGCTTACAATTTTGGTGAAGCGTATTGGGTTATCCCAAAAGGTACGCCCGCCAATAAGAATGAGATTAAATTTGTTACGCGGAATGGTACCGACTATAGTGATGGTGAAATCTCAGAAATACATAAATCACGAGGAGTCGGGGATTGCTGGAGTCGCACAGATTGGACATGGAATGGACAGCAATTTTTGCTTTCATCAGATCTTACTACTGGATCTTGTCGTGGTTTTGCCGGTGGTACATGGGATCTACCTTATTTCGTTAGCGAAATAGAATGATCACCACTTAGCGATAGTCAAACCAAGTCGTGTGATTCGAATGCGAATCCTAACATTTATGGCTCTTCATGTTCATGATTAAAATTGATTTATAATTATATTCAAGTAAAAGTTATTAAGAAATTATGGAAATTTTCTATTTTATAACGATGATATTAACTTTTACATTAGGTAAAAATCTAATTTAGTTAAGTGACCTTCAATATCTTTAAAACAAATTTTTATTAGCATCGGTTATCACATTACTGAATAACTTATAGAAATTGAACAAGATTTTTTTGTTACAGTAAACATTCAATTCAATTTATGATGTTAGTTGAAACTATTAACTTGTTTATTAACAGCAAATATGCGCTAAGCAAATTGTTGTTTTTTTTAAATAACAACCTAAAAATACCAATAAATGAAATATAAAAATTATTTGGATTTGCTATAAAAATATCATTACGAAAATGCATATAATACTAACCAACCATAATAAAAACTGCTATTGCCAGAAATAACATAATCTCAAAATTAATATTATTCATGATAATTATTTTTATCGATACCCAAGATGGCGAACGCTATAGCTAGTCTTTTTTCTTTTATATAAAAAATATTAATATTTTATTAGATAAGTAAAAATCATTATTGAATAATTTGCATAAAACATATAATACATTATGTGGAGATTTCTGATTTCATCGTGTTAATCAGAGAACAATATAAAGGATTTAGAATGAAATCGTTGATGATGATTCAGCTAATTAAAATCATTTGTCATAGTAACAACATAGTGGAAATTTCTTCAGATATTAGTATTATCATAAATGTTAAGGAAAAATAAATGGTTGACTTTAATGCCTTTCCGGAACAACGACAAGCATACATTCAGCAGTTATTAGCTGAAAAAGGTCGGGTGGTGAGTGCTGATTTAATTACGCAACTTGGTGTGTCAGAGCACACTATCCGGCGAGATTTGCAAAAACTTGCTCGCAACGGAATCTGTAAGCGTGTGTATGGTGGTGCGATCAGTCAGTTAAAACAGTCAGCAAGCTTCGAAACCAGAATAACACAAAGTGTCGATGAAAAGTCCAAAGTCGCAAAACGATGCGCTATGTTGATTAAAAACCATTCCTGTATTTTTATCGATGCCGGCTCGACTTATCTTGCTATGGCAAGTTACATTCCTCAAGATATGGATTTAACCATTATCACCAATTCCCCGCAAATTGCCACCGTGTTAAGTAGCCGTAACAAAGGTGAACTGATTTTAGTCGGTGGCAAAGTTAATCCACAAACCGGTAGTACCATGGGTGCCGATACCGTTAATCAAATTCGTAATATGATTTTTGATCAAACTTTTATTGGCGTTTGTGGACTCGATCCGCAAGCCGGGCTAAGTGCGGTTTATTATGAAGATGCTTGCTTTAAAAAAGAGCTGATTGCGCAAAGTAACGAGGTAATCGCTGCGGTAATTGCCGATAAAATGTTGCAAGTTGCACGCTATAAAGTGGCAACTTGTGAAGATATTGATATTGTTATTGCCAGCCGTGAATCAAAAATTGAAGGCTTTGAACAAGTCAATTTACAAATTGAGCTGGTTTAAGTTCTTGCGTTTTTAGCTTAAGATTCTGCTTTTGGCTGAGCCTGCAAATCCAACATAAGTTGAATGGTTTTTAATACTGCACTTTCATCATTATAACCGGTAATAAATCTAGCAACCGCTTTGGTTTCATCAAAAGCATTACGCATAGCGAAGCTGTATTGAGCCTGCTGGAGCAATTCAATATCGTTATAACCGTCACCAAATGCCATGGTTTGTCCATAATCAACATTTAATAGTTGTTGTAATTTTTTAATGGTATTACCTTTATGCACGTTATGTTCTGTAATATCAATCCATGCTGCTTCAGATACCACAATGTAGGCTTGGTTGTCATAAGGGGTTAAATGGGTACGAGTTTGCGGGCATTGTTGGTTTTCATCGTAAACGGTAATTTTAATAAAATCATCAGTAATAGTTTTAAAATCATCAACTTCAATCATTGCCGCATAAGATTGTCGTACTTTTTGTTTTAACCGCTCCGGCAAATTGGCTTTAATGACCGCACCATTTGCAGTACAGGCAATAATGACATGATTTTTATTAACTTGTTCGAGGGTGGAAATAATTTGTTGGCCTAATTGATTGGCTAAAAATGAGCGGTAGATAAACTCACCATTAAATTTAATTGCCGTCGCACTATCACCAACAATCCAAATTTTATCACGATAATCACCAAACAGCTCTTCTACCCGTTCACACTGCTTACCGGTACAAGCGACAAAATGGATATCCTGTTTTGCTATTTGTTGATACACTTTAGTAAATAGCTGGCGATCATAATCACCTTGATTATTTAAAAAAGTACCATCTAAATCACTGATAATTAACTTAATCATACATTTTTCCTTTCACTTATTTTACGAGATAGATCATTACCGTGATTGATTATGCAACTTTATGCAATATTTGGCAAGATTGATGCTTGATCTATTTTGGTTAATGATTGTAACCTTTATTGACGCAGTAATTTCAACACGCTCTTTAGATTATGGTTTTATCACCTAAAAACTTAGCATTGATTTCGCATTTCAGTTACACGACAAGTTAACAAACTAGCTAAGTTTGACCGCCAACAATAACAAAGCATCAACATCGAGCATGGTGAAACAAATGAAATGCTTAACCATGATTACTAAAATTTATTGTAGAAAAAATTTCATTCATCTAAACTGTATCAGCTTTTGTTTTATAGTTTATGAAACTAAAAAGGAATGTTTATGAATGACGCAACTAAAAAGAAGATATCTTTGACCCAAAAAATAGTTATTGCCGCAGTAGTTTTAGTAGTTTTATTAGCCTTAGCCATTTTTGCCGGTAATAACAGTGAGAGCAAAAAGGAGTCTGAGCCGGAAATTCAATACCCCGCTAATCAAACCGTTTTAATCAATGCATCGTTACTTGCTATTGATAAAGCCAAAAAAGCTGATAATGATATGCAAATAGGTAGTGCATTAAGGGAAAGAAGCAAAACCATTTGTGCCAATATGGGACCATTAGCGGTCGAAGATTGGATTGGAAAGGTAAGCGAAATTGGTTCTAGTTCAGACGGTCTGGGCATTTTGAAGATTGAAATAGCTAAAAATGTTTATCTAAAAACCTGGAATAATTGGCTTTCGGATAGTGACCATAAAACATTAATTCAACCCGCTACACCACTGTTTGATGCTGTTGCCAACTTAAAGAAAGGTCAAAAAGTTAAATTTTCCGGTAATTTCTTTAAAGATAGAAATATCTGTATTTATGAATCAAGTTTAACTTTAGACAGTAAAGTCAAAGAGCCTGAATTTATCTTTAAATTTACTAAAGTCAGTCCTCTATAAGTTGGCTGGTTAAGATTTTTTGTCGGGTAATCATTACCAATAAAAAAACCGGAAAACATGATGTTTTCCGGTTTTTATTTTCATTATTCAACACACAAATTACTGCTTAGCTTCAATGTTATCACCGACTAAATCCAGATGAATAGTTTTACCCGGTACTAATTTCCCGGCTAAAATTTGTTGAGCTAACGGATTTTCAATCTCTTGTTGAATTGCACGTTTTAACGGTCTTGCACCATAAATTGGATCAAAGCCAACTTTAGCAAGCTGTTCTAATGCAGCATCAGAGATTTCCAATTGATAGCCTCGTTCCTCTAAGCGTTTTTCAACATGTGCCAATTGAATTTTAGCAATCGCTTTAATGTTTTCTTGACCAAGTGGGTGGAAGACCACAGTTTCGTCAATACGATTGATAAATTCCGGTCTAAAGTGTTTAGTGACAACGGTCATAACTAACGCTTTCATTTCATCATAGCTTAATTCAACCTGACCTTGAATTAAATCAGAACCTAAGTTAGAGGTCATGATAATAACGGTATTACGAAAATCAACCGTGCGACCCTGCCCATCGGTTAAGCGACCGTCATCTAATACTTGTAATAAAATATTAAAGACATCCGGATGCGCTTTTTCCACTTCATCAAGTAAAATGACGGAATAAGGTCGGCGTCTTACCGCTTCGGTTAAATAGCCACCCTCTTCATAACCAACATAGCCCGGAGGCGCACCAATTAATCGAGCGACTGAATGTTTTTCCATAAACTCAGACATATCAATTCGCACCATGGCATCTTCACTATCAAACATAAAGTTTGCCAGTGCTTTACAAAGCTCAGTTTTACCAACACCTGTTGGACCTAAGAATAAGAAAGATCCTATTGGTTTGTTCGGATCAGAAAGTCCGGCACGACTACGACGAATCGCATTAGCTACTGCTACTACTGCTTCTTCTTGACCAATCACACGTTTATGTAACGCATCTTCCATGTGCAGCAATTTATCTTTTTCGCTTTCCAACATTCTGGAAACCGGAATACCGGTTGCTTTAGATAACACTTCGGCAATTTCGTTATCGGTCACTTTGTTACGCAATAACTTCATAGTTTTACCTTCGAGCTGTGTTGCCGAAGCTAATTTTTTCTCAAGTTCTGGAATTTTGCCATATTGTAATTCGGACATTTTGTTCAAATCACCAGCTCGGCGTGCCTGTTCTATTTCAGTACGAGCTTTTTCCAATTCGGCTTTAATAGTCTGAGTGCCCGAAACTGCAGCCTTCTCTGACTTCCACTCTTCCTCAAGCGACGCATACTCTTTTTCTTTCTCAGCAAGTTCATCATTTAGCATCTCAAGTCGTTTTTTACTAGCATCATCAGACTCTTTCTTAAGCGCTTGTTGCTCAAGTTTAAGCTGAATAATACGTCGTTCAAGTCGATCTAACGACTCCGGTTTCGAATCCATTTGCATACGGATACTTGAAGCCGCTTCATCGATTAAATCGATTGCTTTATCCGGTAACATACGATCCGAAATATAACGATGCGATAATGTTGCCGCTGCGACAATTGCCGGATCGGTGATCTGCACATGATGATGCAGCTCATAACGTTCTTTTAAACCACGCAAAATCGCAATAGTATCTTCAACGGTAGGCTCCGCTACATACACTTTTTGAAAACGACGTTCTAATGCTGGATCTTTTTCAATATATTGACGGTATTCATCTAAGGTAGTCGCACCAACACAATGTAATTCACCACGAGCTAAAGCAGGTTTTAACATGTTGCCAGCATCCATGGCACCATCACTTTTACCGGCACCGACCATGGTATGGATTTCGTCAATAAATAGTATGATTCGTCCTTCTTCTTTGGCTAAATCTTTCAACACCGCTTTTAAGCGTTCTTCAAATTCACCTCGATATTTTGCCCCGGCAATTAAAGCGCCCATATCTAGTGATAAAACACGTTTATTACGTAATCCTTCTGGCACTTCGCGATTGACAATTCGTTGCGCCAGTCCTTCAACAATCGCTGTTTTACCAACACCAGGTTCACCAATTAACACTGGGTTATTTTTGGTACGACGTTGTAATACTTGAATAGTACGGCGAATCTCTTCATCCCGACCAATAACCGGATCGAGTTTGCCTTGTTCGGCACGTTCGGTTAAATCGATAGTGTATTTTTTTAATGCGCCTCGTTGTTCTTCCGCATTTGGATCATTCACGTTATCACTTCCTCTCACTTGGCTTACTGCCTGATTAAATCTTTCTTTAGTGACACCTGATTTTTTAAGAATATCACCAAGACTCCCCTTGTCTTCCAAAACTGCCAGGATAAAGAGTTCTGACGAGATATAACTATCACCACTTTTTTGCGCTAATTTGTCACAAAGATTTAACACGCGCACAAAATCTTGTGATGGTATGATTTCACCACCTACCCCTTGAACTTGTGGTAATCGGTCTATCGCTTGAGCTAACTCTTGTTGTAAAGATGTAACATTAGCACCTGCCGCCGCTAATAAAGGCTTTACACTGCTACCATCTTGATTAAGCATCGCCGAAAGGACATGAATAGGTTCTATATATTGATTGTCTTTACCTAATGCTAATGATTGTGCATCAGCTAAAGCTTGTTGAAACTTGTTAGTAAGTTTATCTAACCTCATATTATTTATCTCCCTTGCAATATTTTGGTTTAAATATAGTGAATAATATTTAAACCCTTGCTTGATGTTAAAATATGTGCTGTTAAATTATTTTCAAGTATTGTTCAACAAATTATTATTTTTAACATTATATTTAGATTATTCAATAAGTTATTATCAAACAATAAAAATACCACCATTTAACTGGCTAAATGTTAAATATTAAAATGAAATACAGAGAATATTGCACTTTGTCATAGATTAAACCATAAAGTAGCAACAATAATCTTATGAGATTATTCTGTTATATTTGCTTTGCATTATAGTTGTTGATGATTTTTTTCATTTCTTCGAAAATTTCTACAACTGAGTGGCGTCTACCTCGTCCACATGCTTTGGCATTATCGCCACAAATTAGACATTTCCTTGGTTTTAGTTCAAAACCAGTGCGCGGAATACTCATTTGGGTGACTGGATCAATAATATCGATATCCCACAAACGACCTAACGGATGATTGTGTTCGATTTCGATACACAATTGTTTTAATTTAGTTGCAATACAAGTGACGGCAATAATGGCCTCAAAACCCGTAATGGCTTCTTCATGTTGCTCATAAACTATCGGTAAATCATTAGCTAATAATGTTTGATGAATGGCATTTAATGCTTGATCAAAAAGAAATTTGGCCGCTGGACTTTTTTTGACAGGTCCGGGAATGACTAATGTTAATGAAATGATTGGCGCTTGGTATTGCGCGATAACTGTTTGCTGATTTTGAACACGTTGTTCTTTGGCTAGCAAAACCTGCTCTAAACTAACAGGTAATCCATCATGAAAATTAATCAACATATTTTTTTTCTCAAATAAAAAATAACACCGAATATATACTATACCACATATAAAAATTCGATGTTATCCTGTTGAAAAAATTAATCTTTAACTTGACGAACTACATCAATAACCGATCCATCTCGGAAGTGGACAACCCCAACGATTTTATCTTCAAATTCGATTGGTTTAGGCTCACCAGTTAAAGAAACTGCGCGTTGATAAAGCTCTTCAATGGTCATAATTGGTAAATTTGCTGCTTTTAAACGTTCAGCAATTTCTGGACGGTTAGGGTTAACAGCAATACCATGATCGGTAACCAGCACATCAACGCTTTCACCTGGTGTGACAAGTGTCGTTACTTTCTTAATCACAGTTGGTATACGGCTACGAATCAATGGAGCAACAATTATCGTTAAGTTTGCGCCAGCTGCAGTATCACAGTGACCACCAGATGCACCGCGCATAACACCGTCAGAACCTGTTAATACGTTAACATTGTAATCAAGATCGATTTCTAATGCACTAAGGATAACAATATCCAACTCATCCACACTCGCCCCTTTCGATGCAGGATTTGCATAGACATTGGTTGAGACTTCGATATGATCTCGGTTTTTACCTAAAGATTGTCCTGCTGTGCCGTCAAAGCTTTGCGTATCTAATAAACGTTTAACTAACCCTTTTTCATGTAAATCCACAATACTTGCTGTAATACCGCCTAATGCAAATGATGCAGTGATATTTTTAGCTCGCATACGATTTTCTAAGAATCGGGTTGCCGCTGTTGAAGACGCACCGGAACCGGTCTGAATTGAAAAACCATCTTTGAAATAACCAGAATATTCGATAACATCGGCAGCATAACGTGCGATCATCAATTCGCGCGGATTACTCGTGATACGTGCTGCACCAACACTGATTTTAGTTGGGTCTCCAACTTCATCCACTTTGACAATATAATCGACTTGATCTTGGCGAATACTTGCTGGATGATTTGGATAACCAACGATATCTTCAGTCAACAAAACTACTTTTTTCGCAAACTGCGCATCAACCATAGCATAACCCAAAGCACCACATTGTGATTTACCAGATACACCATTTGCATTACCTTGTTCATCGGCAGTTGAAACCGCTAAAAATGCGATATCAATATTAATTTCCCCACTTTGAATAAGTTTTACTCGTCCACCATGAGAATGGATATGTACTGGATTTTCCATTAAACCGTGAGAAATCGCATCAGCTAATTTGCCTCGTAAACCAGACGTATAAATTTTTGTGATAACCCCTGCTTCAATATGAGGAATCAAGGCAGAGTTACAACTTAATAATGAACTAGATGCTAAGGTTAAATTTTTAATACCTAAGTTGCTGATAGTTTCCACAACTTTATTAATAACCTTATCCCCTTCACGGAATGCGTGATGGAAAGAGATCGTCATACCATCGCGTAATTCACATTTTTTTATCGCTTGCTCAATAGAATCACATAATTTACGAGTATATTTAGATTCATCTTTTAAATAAGGTGTTGTTGCATTAGCGTCAACAAATGGCGTAATATTTTTGAGATCTGGATGCTGTCTTAGCAAATCATCAATTTTTTTGTTTAGAGAAGTCGTCATTTTTCAATCCTATCAAAATTCTTTACGTACACCAGAATATTTAGCTAATTCAATAACCTTTCTGGCACGAGCAATAATCGGCGCATCAATCATTTTGCCATTTAGAGAAATAACGCCTAGGCCTTTTCTCTCTCCTTCTTCTGCTGCTTCAACCACTTTTTGTGCATTTTCAACTTCTGCCGCTGTTGGCGCATAAGCATTATGTAGTAACTCAATTTGTCTTGGATTAATCAGTGATTTACCGTTATAACCTAATTTTTTGATTAAGCTAACTTCTTTTAAGAAGCCTTCATCATCATTAACATTTGAGTAAACGACGTCAAATGCATCAATACCGGCCACTCGTGCTGCATGTAAAACAGCACAGCGTGCATAAAATAATTCCGTACCGTCCCCACGCTCAGTTTGCATATCAACTAAATAGTCGAACGCCGCTAACGCTATACCAATTAAACGTGGTGAAGCTTTAGCAATGGAAACAGCATTGACCACACCTAGAGCTGATTCGATAGCCGCCATTAATTTAGTACTACCTACTTCACGACCACACTCTTTTTCAATTCGTTCAACATGTGCTTCTAACTCATGGATATCTTCTGCGCTATTTGTCATTGGTAAACGAACTACATCTACACCAGCTCTAACTACAGCTTCAAGGTCTTTTAAACCAAATGGCGTGTTAAGGGCATTGATACGAACGACTGTTTCTATACCATGTTCTCGATAAACCGGTAATAGTAGTGTTTGAGCAACTAACAAGCGAGCAGAATCTTTTTCTTTGATTGAAACGGCATCTTCAAGGTCAAACATGATTGAATCAGGTTTGTAAACAAAAGAAGTTGATAACATTGCGGCATTGGCACCCGGCAGAAATAACATACTGCGACGTATTTTTTTCATAGTAACTTACTCCAATCTAAATTTTCTTCTTCTGCACCACGCAATACGGCACACTGAACTCTTGCTTTAATAGCGCAATCAAGTGCCCCTTTATCATCAATAATAATTAAACCATCAGTGACGTTGAGATCATTTAAAGTTTGATCAACTACAGTACGTATTTGATCGCCGAATTGTTTATTAACATCGCTATTAATAACAATTTCGATTCCTGTATTAGGACTAACTTTCACTAACAAATCACTTGATTCGAGAGTGCCAGCCATCGCATCTTTTTTAATTTTCATTTAGTTACCTTTTGAACGAATTAATTTTTTGACTGAATCTAAATTTGCCTCTAGATAATTCCAAGTTGTATCCGGAACTAATCGCTTAACCTGCTCATATTGCTCAGCGGCGAGCAGTTTTCTAACTAAAGAAGCCGATATAATATCTTCTCCTTCAAGGATGCGCTGAATTTCAATTAATGTAATGACCGGATATGAACTGACGTCTTTATCCTGTAACCAATAGCGCATAGAAGTATTATAAGCATTTGTCACTTGGCTATAGGGTTCGGTACCAACAAAACGGTAGGTGATATTCAGCGCTGGTGCAATATAATTACGGAAAATTAATAAATCGATCCCCATGTAGGCGTAATCAATTTTAATATTATCTTTCAAAAAATAAGTGGGAAATGTCGCTCTTGATATGATATATGAAGAACTTGCATGCACTGTAATATTTTTTAAATGCTTAGCACCTTCTTTTACTAATTGTAGACGTACATCAAACGGAAATAATGACACATTCTCATTAACCACAAAAACATGTAACCAGTCACATTGGCTGGCTGCATATTCTAAAAGATGTTGGTGGCCTTTAGTAAACGGATTAGCATTCATTACCACACTACCAATTTTAGCACCGTTTTGGCGTTGTTCGCTTAGCTGTTTGCAGTACTGCTTAATCCCAACTGGAGTGTTTTCCATTAACACAACCAGATTATTAATTTCAACGATAGGATAAAATCCACATCCTTTAAAAAAGTCAATATTTTCAGGTTTAGTATATAAAAACAGATGAAAATGACCCTGTTCATTGGCATATTTAATCACATGATCTAACAATGTTAGATTAAGTTGATTACCACGATAATTTGGGTCAATTGCAACACATTTAATGATATTATTATCAATACCTGCACAAGCCACCATTTTACCGTCCATGTTAGCGACAATAAAAATGTTAACTTGAGGGTCTAAGTTTAGATCCGATAATGTTAACAATTGTATGATTTGTTCACGCTCAGATAATGATTTAGAGATATCAACAACTGAAAAATCGACTAAACTATACATAATACCACCTACTTTTCTGCTACCACATAATTAGTCAAACGACCAATCCCCGTAATTTCAACTTCAATTTTATCGCCATCTTTCATAAATACAGGTGGGTTACGTTTTTTACCTACACCACCTGGTGACCCAGTAAGAATTACATCGCCCGGTGATAAACGGGTGAAAGTACTGATATATGAAATCAATTCTGGTACGGTATGAACTAAGTTCTTGACTGAATCACGTTGCATTTCTTGACCATTTAAATAGGTCGCTAAGGTTAATACTTTAGGATCAGGAATTTCATCAGTAGTAGTTAAACATGGACCAAATGCACCGGTACTTGGCCAGTTTTTACCAGCAGTAAACCAAGAATACTGCCAATCGCGAATTGAACCATCCATGTAACAACTATAACCCGCTACATATGATAAAGCTTCTTCTGGTTGAATACGAAAAGCGGTTTTACCAATGACAATCGCTAATTCACCTTCGTAATCGAGTTCTTCAGTAATGGCCGGTTTAATAATATCGGTTTTATGACCAGTTTGTGAATCCGGAAAACGAACAAACAACGTTGGAGCCGAACTTGTTTCATTAAATTCAGCACGTTTTTCGGCATAATTCATACCAACGCATAAAATCTTATTTGGATTTGGAATGACAGGTAAATAAGTAATATCTTGCTCATTGATATCACTCGCTTCATTTATATAGTTTTTAGCAAGCGCTAAACCTTCACTATCACTAATTAATGATTTTAGGTCGACATATTTATCACCGAATCTTTGTTTTAAATCAACAATACCATTATTAGTGAGAAGACCAAAACTTGCTCTCCCTGAGACAAGATAACTAACAAGCTTCATGAAAACTCCTTAAAAGCTATTTATACTAAATATAACTAATTCAAAATAGACAACCTTAGTATAAACTAAGGTTGCATTTTGAATTGTAAAATCTATACTAAGAAATTGCCGAGAATAAGTAATGACACAGAAACATTGATTGCACCACCGATACGAGTTGCAATTTGAGCAAATGGCATTAATTCCATACGTTCAGCTGCAGTTAAAATTGCCACATCACCGGTACCACCTTGACCACTTTGACAACATGAAATGACTGCTGCATCTACTGGGTACATACCAAGTAATTTGGAAACAAAGAAACCTGTGGAAACTAAGCTCACTACTGTACAAACAATAACAATTAAATTAGTAATTGTGAAAGCATCAACAATTCTTTCCCATGGCGTAATTGCCACACCTACTGCAAATAGAATAGGATACGTCACAGATGTCTGGAAAAACTTATAAACAACTTGTGAACCACTCAATACTTTTGGTGAAACACCTGATATTAATTTAACAAATACAGCTGCAAATAACATCCCCACTGGTGCAGGAAGACCAACTAATTTATGACCAATCATACCAACCATATAAAGAATAGCCGCTAATAATACTCCTGAGGCAAAAGTGGTAACATCCATTGCCATTTCTGTTTTAGCCCCTTTTTGGTTCATCATTTCGTCGTCTTTTGCAGCCGGTAGTAAACGACCATTACCAGTTAAATGCGGATACACTTTACCAATACGGTTAAGTACACCACCACAAATAATTCCAGTTAAACCACCTAACATAACGATAGGTAGAACCCGACCAAGTGCATCACCTTGCTCCATACCTAAAATTGAAGCGTAACCAATAGAAAGTGGAATAGCTCCTTCACCAACACCACCTGCCATAATAGGTAATACTAAGAAGAAGAATGTTTCAAAAGGTGTTAAACCAAGAATATAGCCGACTGTTACACCGACAACCATACCAACAATCTCACCACAAAGCATCGGAGCAAAGATTCTTAAAAAACCTTGAATAAGCGTGCGCTTATCCATGTTCATAATACTTCCCACGATAATACAACAGATATATAAATAAAGAATATGGGTATCTTTATAGAACTTAGTTGTTGCTTCAACGATAGGTTGAGGAAGGATACCATAATAAACTAATGCAGAAGGAATAAAGGTTGCACAAATTGCTGCTGCCCCCATTTTCCCAACGATTGGTAAACGTTTACCGATTTCACCACATAAAAAACCAAAAAAAGCACAGGTTACAACCATAACAACAATTTCACTCGGTAATTTCCCTGTTACTAATACTTCAGCAAAAATCATTAGCCCTGCAATGATAAATAATGGCAGTGGTATTACACCAATTTTGTAATTGTCCATTAATTTCCACCAGCCATATGGCCAAAAATTTTGCTTTTCACTAGTGTTGTTTTTCAAACCACTATCAATCATACGTCAAATTCTCCAAGATTTAAGATTAAGGATTAATTGGCGCGTATAGTGGCAAAAAAAATTAACAAATTCTGTGACTTATATCAAAGAAAATTTGTGGTTTTTATGGTCTTAAATGATTTATAAATTTCAATCCTATGTTAGACTTTCTGCATGTTTATTCCATAATCAATTGTTTTTATTGTACGATGAAAATGAAATGTTTTTCATTCACCACAAAGCTTTTTTTATCTTTATTACTATTAATGATCATTTCATTAACACTTTTACAAAGTTATATCTGGAGCTTAACAGAAACTGATCTTTATCGTAATTTAGGTCAAAAAGCGCAAGTTCAAGCTAAAGAATTAGCGGTTATTCCAAGCCTTATCCAATATGTTCAAAATAAAGATACTGATAAGATTGCTCAATTGGTCACTGATATCTATAAACAGAGTGATGCGAGTTTTATTGTAATTGGCGATAATCAAGCTCATCGTCTTTTTCATACAGCCAATAGTCCATTATATGTACCGATGTTAGGAGGAGATAATCAAGAAGTATTGAGTGGCAATAGTATTATCACCATTCGAGAAGGTTCACTAGGGGCGTCATTGCGAGGGAAAGCTCCAATAATCAATGATGATAATCAAGTCATTGGTATTGTTTCCGTTGGGTACTTAGTTGATAACATTTCTCAATTACATAGAGAAAGGTTAATTCCTTTTATTATCTTTTGCGGGTTATTATTTTTAGCTTTATTTATTTTCTCATTATGTTTCACTAAGTTAATTAAAAAACAAATGTTTAATCTTGAACCTAAAAGTATAGCCTTATTAGTAAAGAGCCAAAAATCGATTATGGAAGCGATTTTTGAAGGCATCATTGCAATTGATACCCATTATAACATCACAAATATCAATCAGTCAGCCCGTAAAATGTTAAATATAACTAATAATAACAAAGAGTTAGTTAATCATAATATATCTGATATTATAAAAGCAACTGATTTTATTTATAATAGTAATAATCAGATGGAAGATTTGCATGATCATATCTGCCATTTTAATGATTGTTTAGTGATCGCTAATCGCGTGAGAGTCATTGTTGATGATAAAATTCAAGGGTGGGTGATTACATTTCGTAAATTCGATGAAGTGAATTTATTAAGTTCGCAATTAACCCAAATTACTCAATATGTAGATAATTTACGCGCTTTACGTCATGAACATTTGAACTGGATGGCAACGTTGTCTGGTTTAATTTACATGAAACGCTACCAAGAAGCGCAAGATTTTATTACGATACACTCGATAGATAATCAAAAATGTTTAGATTTTATTACTCAACATTTCAAAATTCCAGCCATCTGCGGTTTATTAATCGGAAAATTTTCTAAATCCCATGAATTAGGATTAAAACTAATCTTTGATCCTGCATGTCAATTATCTAGGTTACCATCAACAATCTCTGAAATAGAATTTATGTCGATTTTAGGGAACTTATTAGATAACGCTTTTAATGCTTGCCTAAAAAATCAACAAGGTGATAAATCAGTGCTGTTATATTTAAGTGATGCAACCGATGAAATCGTATTAGAAGTCAGTGATCAAGGATGTGGCATTGATGACAAACTTCGTGATTCGATGTTTCAACCTGGAGTTACCTCACAAAACCCCAAAGAACATGGTATTGGGCTACATCTTGTAGCAACTTTCACCCAAAAAGCAAATGGGTATATTACTTATGATAATAATGAACCATATGGCACCATTTTCTCTGTTTTTATACCAAAATATTGAGAGTACAACATGAATAAAGCAAATGATAATATTATACAAGCACTTATCGTAGAAGATGAGCCAATATTAGCTGAATTAACGGCTGAATTTATTCAACGCGATCCGAAAGTTAAAGCATTAGCCATTGCATCTAACTTAACGGATGCAAAAATGATGGTTGAAAAACTGAAACCTAATCTGGTTATACTGGATAATTTTTTACCAGATGGTCAAGGTATCGAATTATTTGAATATATTATTAATAATCAACTAAATTGCTATGTCATTTTTATCACTGCGGCGAGTGACATTGAAACCTGTAGCAAGGCGATACGCTACGGGGCTTTTGACTATCTCATTAAACCGGTATCGTATCAACGATTAAAGCATTCGCTTGAACGTTTTCAATTGTTTTTATACCGACAAAGCATTCAACAACACCTTAACCAGCGTCGAATTGATGAATTATTCAATTTACAAACTAAAGACTTTGTCGATATGAATCGTCATTCTAAAGGTATTGAAGAAATTACCTTACAAAAAGTCAAAGATGTATTTACTCAAAGCGATGAACCACAAACAGTTGAGGATGTGGTTAGAAAAACGGGAATTAGTAAAACCACTGCCCGTAGATATTTAGAATACTGTGTACAAACAAAATTGTTAATTGTCGAGATAAATCACGGCAAAATTGGTCGTCCAGAAAGATTATATAAGCAACTTAATAAGTAAAAGTGGTTTCTGATTAATATTGGTATTGGGCAAGAAACCAAGTTATGGCAATTAGATCTGCCGAGCCTCCAGGGCTTAAATTGCGTGCAATTAACTGTTGATCAAATTCAATTAAATGATTATCGCCATTTTGATGAGTTATTCCGCCTAGTTTAACTAACTTTTGTGCAGTATTTTGCACAAAATGAAGTCCTTCAAGCCCGCCTCTTGATACTAAATTAGTGTCTTGGTTAAAGGCTAACAAATGTAACATTGCTTGTAATAGGCTGGTTTCCTCATCGAAACCAGCTAGTTGCATCTGATGATAAATAGGTAATGATATTTGTCTTACTGTGGCATAACCAGATTCTGCTTCACCACGAGCTCCCGATAAACGATGTCGAATAAAAAGTTGTTCTCCCATGGTTTGAGCTGAATTAGATCGCGCTAACTCATTATCAACAATACCATGACAAAAAGTGGCCAAAGTATTGCAAATGACCTCGACATTTAAATGTTTTTGTTGCTGTTGTAAATAACCGATGACCCCAAGTAATAATCCAAAGGCAAAGATCCCACCTTTATGGGTATTGACACCGTTAGTCGCTTGATACATAGCCTGCTCGCAAGCTAACCCTATTGGTCGAATCCCCGCCAGAAAATTAGATTGATGTTGTGGCTTTAATCGGTAACCATAAAGGTAAAAATCATCAAACCATTGAGATATTGCTTTAATACTAGCAATAAAGGTATTGAAGTTCATGTCGCGATGCGAACCATTATTCATCATGTCTACTAATCCCGGTTTGGGTGATAAACAGACTTCCTTTAATAAGGCCTGTAAAGCTAATTGGCTAGGATAATGTTGAAAATTGCTAAGGTTTAGCTCATTAGCTAGTAATGCAACCTGTTTGGTAGAATAATTCATTTAAAACCTATTTAAACTGCCCGTCTAACCAAAGCGGATGACGTAAATCAAAAAATGCTTATAAAAATTATAATCGCTTAACTATACTGTGATCATAATTTAATACAATATTATTTTTTGATATAAGCATCAATTATAAAATAATCAACCATAAGAAATTAAAAATAACCTATTGATTTAATTAATAAAATTAACAGTAATGCTAAGATTTAACTTTTATAAACAACAAAATCATCCTAAAATAAATAATAAGATATTAATTTTATTGAAGATTTTATTATGTTAAACGTTTACGTATTACTTCTTTTAACATTTTGTTCCTTTTCAACCTATGCTAGCCATATTTCAGATTTATGGCTAAATATCAAGCAAACATTAACCGACACGTGGAAGAGTGATCAATATGAACTCTATATTCCAGCCAATACTTGGCATAATCGTGCCACTTATGATAAAGATAAAATCGATAGTTATAATGAACGACCTTGGGGGATTGGTGCTGGTGTTTATCGATTTGATAAAAATGGTGACTGGCATGCACTTTATATCATGGAATTTCAAGATTCACATAATGTCATTGAACCATTCGCTGGCTATGGCTATCAAACCTATTGGCGCCCAACCGAAAACCAAAAATTACGCTTTGGAATTGGCTATACCATTGGTATTACAGCACGACGGGATTATAACTGGATCCCTTTTCCTGCCCCACTACCATTAGCTTCAATAGAATATGATCGATTATCTATACAAAGTACTTATGTACCTGGAATTAAACACAATACGGGTAATATTTTATTTACTTGGTTACGTTGGCAATTATAAATATTAAGAATAATCACAATCTAAAATAAAAACCCACTGAAATTTCAGTGGGTTTTATTAAAATCAGGACTAAGTATAATTACTTACCTTGACCTTTAACTTCTTTTAAACCGTTGAATGGTGCTTTTTCACCAAGTGCTTCTTCAATACGGATTAATTGGTTATATTTAGCAATACGGTCAGAACGGCTCATAGAACCAGTTTTGATTTGACCTGCTGCTAAACCAACTGCTAAATCAGCAATGGTTGAATCTTCTGATTCACCACTACGATGTGAAATTACCGCAGTGTAACCAGCATCTTTCGCCATTTTCACTGCAGCGATAGATTCAGTTAAGGTACCAATTTGGTTAACTTTAACTAAGATAGAGTTAGCGATACCCTTTTCAATACCTTGTTTAAAAATTTTAGTATTTGTAACAAATAGATCATCACCAACTAATTGAATTTTGTGACCTAATGCTTTAGTTTGATATGCCCAACCTTCCCAATCGCTTTCATCTAAACCATCTTCAATTGATACGATAGGATATTGTTCAGTTAAACTTTCTAAATAATGGGTGAATTCTTGAGCAGTAAACTCTTTATTTCCTTCACCTTTTAATACATATTTACCGGTTTCTTTATTATAGAATTCAGAAGCAGCACAGTCCATCGCTAATGTGATATCTTTACCTAATACATAACCTGCTTTTTCTACCGCTTCTTTAATGCAAGCTAATGCATCAGCATTAGATGCTAAGTTAGGAGCAAAACCACCTTCATCACCTACTGCGGTATTCATACCTTTAGCATGTAATACTTTTGCTAGATTATGGAAAACTTCAGAACCGATACGAATTGCTTCACGTACTGTTTTAGCACCAACTGGCTGAATCATAAACTCTTGTAGATCAATATTGTTATCAGCATGTTCACCACCATTGATGATATTCATCATTGGAAGTGGCATAGAATATTGACCTGGAGTACCATTTAAATCAGCGATATGTGCAAATAGTGGTACACCTTTAGCTGCTGCAGCAGCTTTAGCATTAGCTAAAGATACAGATAAAATAGCATTAGCACCTAAGTTAGATTTAAAATCAGTACCGTCTAAATCTAGCATGATTTGGTCAACAGCGGCTTGATCTAATGCATCTTTACCGATTAATGCACTCGCAATCGGACCATTAACGTTAGCTACTGCTTTTAATACCCCTTTCCCTAAAAAGCGAGATTTATCGCCATCACGCAGTTCTAATGCTTCACGAGAACCTGTTGAAGCACCTGATGGAACAATAGCTAGTCCTACAAATCCACCTTCTAAGTGAACCTCAGCTTCTACAGTTGGATTCCCACGCGAATCAATCACTTCACGAGCATGAACTTTAACGATCTTTGCCATTTTTTTTTCCTCTTATGACATAATTAATAATAAAATTTTAACTCAAACTTTAATGCTGTTGATAATCCTTTGCAGCACGAATGAAACTACTAAATAGTGGATGGCCATCTCTTGGTGTAGATGTAAATTCCGGGTGGAACTGACAGGCCACAAACCATGGATGATCTGGATTTTCAATAATTTCAACTAATTTTCTATCAGTAGATAAACCTGTAACTTTTAAACCTGCTTTAACAATTTCAGGTAATAAACTATTGTTCACTTCATAACGATGACGATGACGTTCTATAATCGAATCTTTATTGTACATTTTGTGAATTAAAGAATTAGGTTCTAAGTGGCAAATTTGTGCGCCTAACCTCATAGTGCCACCAAGATCACTGTTTTCACTACGTTGCACCACTTCGCCGGATTCATCACTCCATTCAGTAATCAGCGCTACCACTGGGTTTTCACAGTCTTTTACAAATTCGGTCGAATTCGCATCTTTAATACCAGCAACATTACGTGCAAATTCGATTAAAGCAACTTGCAAACCTAAGCATATGCCTAAATAAGGAACTTTATTTTCACGAGCATATCGTGCAGCAAGGATTTTACCTTCCACACCACGATAGCCAAAACCACCTGGAATGAGAATACCATCCAGATCTTTAAGCATGTCGACCCCTTTTGATTCTAAATCTTCAGAATCGATATAACGAATATGGACAGAAATGCGATTTTTTAAACCACCATGTTTTAATGCTTCATTAACCGATTTATAGGCATCAGGTAACTCAGTATATTTTCCCACCATCCCGATGGTAACTTCACCAACAGGATTGGCTTCTTCGAAAATTACTTGATCCCATTCCGATAAATCGGCTTGCGCACAATCTAAATGAAATCGATTACAAACGTAACTATCTAACCCTTGGGATTTTAACAATGCTGGAATTTTATAAATAGAATCAACATCTTTTAATGAAATAACGGCTTTTTCCGGCACATTACAAAATAGCGCAATTTTCGCTCTTTCATTTGCTGGTACTGCTCTATCAGAACGGCAAATTAAGATATCGGGTTGAATACCAATAGATAACAACTCTTTAACTGAATGTTGCGTCGGTTTCGTTTTTACTTCACCTGATGAAGGTAAATAAGGTACTAATGTTAAGTGCATAAATAAAGTATGTTCACGCCCTACATCAACTGCAAGTTGACGGATCGCTTCCAAGAAAGGTAATGATTCAATATCACCGACTGTCCCGCCGATTTCTACAATCGCAACATCAAATCCGTTTGCCCCTTCGATAACTTTTTCTTTTATTGCATTAGTAATATGAGGAATCACCTGAATTGTCGCACCCAAATAATCACCACGACGTTCTTTACGCAATACATCAGAATAGATACGACCTGTTGTGAAATTATTTTTACGAGTCATTTTAGTACGAATAAAACGTTCGTAATGACCCAAATCTAAATCCGTTTCCGCGCCATCGTCTGTAACAAAAACTTCCCCATGTTGAATTGGGCTCATTGTACCAGGATCAACGTTAATATAGGGATCAAGTTTAAGCATGGTCACTTTTAAACCACGCGCTTCAAGAATAGCAGCTAGAGATGCTGCCGCAATGCCTTTACCAAGGGAAGAAACTACACCGCCCGTAACAAAGATATAATTTGTGACCATAAAAAATAGTACCTTTATTTTTAATAACAAGAATTAATAGTGCCGGTTTATTAAACGATATACATACGAAATTAACCAAGACATTATTATCAACAAGACGGGAGCGTAGTATAACAGAACCGATCTATAGCCACAATCAAATAATTTTATTTTTAAGTGCTCGTGTTAATAAAATTGTTTAGCCGAACGGATAACTTTAGCAAAGGTATGGGTGAGTAAATGAGGAATTGTTTGCATGCCTCGCTTTCTGACATCATCGCATATTGCAATCGCTAAATCCGGTTTAGAACTTTTGCGTATTGCTTTATGAACAATACGATTAACTGGCATATCAATATGCTCAGTAGTGTTAAAACCAATCTGTTTGTAAACATGACTAAATCCATGTTCAAATAGAAAATTTTCGATATCCCGTGCTGGCAATATTGTCAAAAACTGATGAATATCACTTCCTTCTGGGCATAGTGTGCGCACCGTATCGGCATATTTTTTGCCTGCCGCATCACCATCAGTGATCACATACCAATGAATACCCATTTTATTCGCATAACGGATTAACGGTTTTAGTCCACATTGAGCAAACTCAATCAATTGTATACCTTCAGTGTTGAGATGATAACCACTGAGTTCGGCAAGTTCTCTTAATAGCCAAACTTCCGTTTCACCTTCTACAAGTAACCAACAACGCGCAAACACTGCTGATGCCCGACGATATAGAATATGAAATAAAATTTTACGATTGTCATCACGACTTAATCCGTGTTCACCAGTATGCATAGCAATAATACCTGATGGTTTACGGATAAGATGATAAATATGGTTTAATGAAAATAATGACACTAAATCACTTGAATTAGTGGTAATAAACTTTTGCGCGGGAAAATTTTTTAGTAACCGAAATCCAACCGATAAAATAATCGGGTGTAATTGACTTTCTGGTTCCTCAAGGATCATTATTGGTGTAGCTTGTTGGTTTAATTGCTTCCCTTCTTGCGCCAGAAATAAAGATCCAAAAATGCCGAGTAACATTGTTCGGGTATAATGATCATCGAGATCATCAAGTATATTATTTAGCCGAGCTAAAGAATCCCAAGCTTGATTACTAGCTGGTGATTGGCAAAATTGCTTCTTGTAGCGTAAGCGTGAAGGATCATAAGCTAAATAATATTCAAACAATGCTTTTGCTGCTGCTAAACTTTTGGTTAAATCATCAGCAGAAAACTGCTGAGCACGCTCTGATAATTGCATTGCTAATTGCTTAGCATAATAATCAGAAAGTGGCTGATTGGTAACAGGTAAACAGCTATCATCAACTGGATTTTTTAATCGCATCACTGGATGAAGATTAATTAATTGTGTAATCAAATCTTGCTGATTAACATGAGTCATTACCTTACCATTTTGATCTAATAATTCATGTTTGGTAACAATGGCATTTTCTACCTTAGTTGCTTCAATAAGATAAGTAATAGATTTATGCTTATCCATTGTTTGATAGGCAATAGCATTTAATGATTGATAAGCTGGCGTATCTAATTCATGATCAGCCAATTCGGTAAAAATAAAACGTACAGTTGCAGTATTTGGCTGATAATGCTCATCATCGAAAAAATCACTTTCGGTAAACTGATAAAATAAATTATCCAATGATAATAACATTAAAGCACTAATTAAACTTGAACGCCCCCATTGATTTTCACCAATCATGACATTCGCATCTTTATTCAACGCTAAGGTCAACTGTTTTATACCTTTAAAACCATTTATATAAACTTCAGATAAATACATTAAAGTTGCCTTATTTTCAATATAATATAAGCCTATATCATAGCTAACTTAATGGAAATTGTACAAATACCTTTTAATATGTATTTAAGTGTATAACTACATGTAATTAAAACGAAACAATAATGTATTTAATCAAATACTGCGTAACGTAATACTGCATAATGAATTTTCAGCCATTACATAAAGATTAATTGCTTACCTGCCTCAGGATGTGTTGCTTCTTTACCAAACTGTTCCATAAAATAAGCAATATGATCAGCTTTATCTCCCAATAATCGACCACGAACCTTTTGCCATGTCAATAATACAATCGTCGCTTCAGGTTCACCAACAATTAACATTGGCTGATTATTATCGCTATTCCAAAAAAATTCTCCACCGTATAATTTATGCGCCGTTAACAATAAATAGCAGCCATACTCTTGCGTAATCATTGTGACCTGTTCTTCAGATAATATTAAATTTTTTTCTGCTAATTCACTTAAAATCACTTCAATGACACTGATACTTTTTTCCGAGTAATCTAATTGATTGATACTCCAGGTGGGACTATTAAATACGGCATTTTGCGCCCATGCTTGAATTTCCTGATAAAGTTCATTATTTTCTAACGACATAAAATACCTCTTAAGTTATATTCTGCTTTTCTCGTTGCTTAATTTGTTGCCAAATCTGTTCCATCTCTTCAAGTGAAACATCACTTAATGATTGATGACGATTTTGTATATGCGCTTCAACCTGTTTAAAGCGCTGCGTGAATTTACCGATTGCTCGTTGTAATGTGAATTCCGAACGCAAACCTAAATGACGAGCTAGATTAACGGTTGCAAATAATAAATCACCAACTTCTTCCTCAATATTTTGCTGTATTGGTGGCGTGCGTTGTACTTCAGTGATAACTTCATCTAACTCCTCTTGCACCTTTTCAATTACTGGTGCTAAGTTATCCCAATCGAAACCCACCGCAGCACAGCGTTTTTGCACTTTTTCAGCTCGCATTAATGCTGGCATTGACGCCGGAATATCATCGAGAATTGAAAACTGTTGTTTATGATTACGTTCTTGCTGTTTCAATGTTTCCCAGGCAATTTTTTGTTTATTATCCGTAAAAATATGAGGGTGACGTTGAATTAATTTGTGACTGATTGCCTGACATACATCATTAAAATTAAATAAGTTTTGTTCATCAGCTAATTCAGAATAAAAGACTATTTGGAACAGTAAATCCCCTAACTCTTTTTTAAGTTCGGCATAATTTTTATGTTCAATCGCATCCAAAACCTCGTAAGTTTCCTCCAAAGTACAAGATTTGATCGAATCAAATGTCTGAATCCGATCCCATTCACATCCCGTCGTAGGGTCACGCAATTGCTTCATTATTGCAATTAATTTTTCAATGGATTGCACAATAGCCTCTCAAAAATGGCTGTTAAAAAGCTATTATACTGATAGTAACTAAAAATGCGAGATTAACCGAATTCTCGATCAACAAATATCATTATTTTGTAACATGATTAATGTTTAAAAGACAAATTTCTCACTAAATATAAAAATAATACTCCCTCAACAGTAACAATAATAAATTGTAATATATTGATTATTAATCAATAATTATATTAAATCTAATTTTACAACAGAAATACACGAACTCATGTTGTTTTTCACGAAGAAAAAATTATAGTATACTAATTAACTTAACTTATTGATATTGATATAAACTTATGCATAATTTACGAGAACTTACCCTAAGAGGCATGATCTTAGGAGCTTTTATTACAGTCATTTTTACTGCATCAAATATTTATTTGGGGCTGAAGGTGGGTTTAACCATCTCTTCTGCTATTCCGGCTGCGGTAATTTCAATGGCGGTATTACGCTTTTTCCCTGGTTCCTCGATTCTTGAAAATAATATGGTACAAACGCAAGCTTCTGCGGCAGGTACTCTATCATCCATGATTTTTATTTTACCGGCATTATTAATGGTCGGTTACTGGCAGAGCTTTCCTTTTTGGCTGACCTTTGCTATTTGTGCTTCTGGCGGTATGCTTGGCGTTTTATTTACAATCCCGTTACGACAAGTCATGGTAGTACAAAGTGATCTCCCTTTTCCGGAAGGTGTGGCTGCCGCAGAAATCTTAAAAGCCGGCAGTGATGTCGATAATCATCAAGTTGCTAAAGCGGATAATGAAGGTTTGAAAGATATAATATTTGGTGGAACCATTGCTGCTGGCGTTAGTTTATTAACCAACGGTTTTAAAGTGATTGCTGATGGTACAGCTTATTGGTTTAGTTACGGAAAATCAATTTTTCAAATCCCTCTTGGTTTTTCTTTAGCATTATTAAGTGCTGGCTATTTAGTTGGTATTATGTCAGGAATTGCTATTTTAATCGGTAATATCATTTCATGGTGTTTTGCCATTCCAATTTTAAGTTCCTTAACAGATTATCCAACTGATGCCTCATTAATGAATGTTGCAATGGGTTTATGGTCAAAAGATCTGCGATTTATCGGTGCTGGTACCATTTCGATTGCTGCGATCTGGACGTTATTAACCTTAATCAAACCAGTATATCAAGGATTAAAAAGTTCGTTAACTTCACTAAAATCTGAAAAACACCATCAAAAAATCGAACGGACAGAACAAGATTTGTCGCCAAAAACGATTTTAATCATTATGGCTAGTATGTTGGTGATTTTGTTTTTTACCTTTTATTCCTTTATTGCTGATAGTGGATTATCAGCCGGTATTGCCTGGACATTAGTCATCAGCTCAGTGTTATTTGCTTTTTTTATGGGTTTTTTGATTGCCGCAGCTTGTGGTTATATGGCGGGGTTAGTTGGTTCTTCTGCTAGCCCAATTTCGGGAATTAGTATTATTGCGATTACCGTCATAGCTTTATTATTTCTTGGCTTAGGCGAAATCAATGGCATGTTAAATACCGTAGAAGGTTCACACTTTATTACCGCTTTAGCACTGTTCACTACTAGTGCAGTATTAGCTGTTGCCACCATATCTAATGATAATTTACAAGATTTAAAAACTGGATACCTCGTCAAAGCTACACCATGGCGCCAACAAGTTGCATTGTTAATTGGTGTCGTCATTGGCGCAATTGTCATAGCCCCAGTGTTAGATATTCTCTACCATGCTTATGGATTCAGTGGCGCTACTCCACGAGCAAATATGGATCCAAAACAAATTTTAGCTGCCCCGCAAGCCACTCTAGTTGCTACCATCGCCAAAGGAATTTTTACTGATCAAATGGAATGGACCATGATCTTAATTGGCATTGCAATTGGTGCAGTGATTATTGTTATTGATTTATGCCTTGGATTAACTAAAAGTAAATTTCGCCTACCAGCACTTGCCGTTGGGATGGGAATTTATTTACCACCATTAATTATTACCCCTATTTTTATAGGCGCCTTAATTTCATGGTTTGTGCGTCGTCAAGCCAACAAAATCAGCCATAATCCACAACATGAACGCAAGGTTGAACAAAAAGGTGCGCTCATCGCCTCAGGATTAATTGTCGGTGAAACCCTAGTTGGCGTTATTTTAGCTATTGTGATTGTTATTAGTAGCTCAAGTGATAACGATAGTTCACCATTAGCTTTAACGCATTTTATGCAGGCTATTTTCGGTAATCATACGAGTGTGGTTGAACAATTTTTGGGATTAACGATCTTTATTGTGATATGCATCGCATTTATTCGTCGTGCTTTATCGGCAATAAAAAATCGAGTGATATAAGATTATTAATAAAGCAACTTTTCAGATCATTTTAGCTTAAGGTATTTTTATGGTCTTATAAAATCTAGTCAAACCATTAGTAATATTTACTTAAGGAAATTGTATATTTATTAATTTTTATATCAAAATAAGGCACTAAAATATAGTGCCTCAATTACTTCGCTCAAGTTTTTAAAGAAAACTTCAGATTCTGATGTTTCAACCAGATAAATAAAAACAAAAAACACATCATAAATTATGATGTATTTTACTGTTATTGCTATACGACAGTGAACAAAACATAAACTTTATGCATAAAGAGGCAAACTGCAATTTGGGAATTAAAAACCCTTTTTTGAAAGGGTTATAATTTATTGATTATATTATTATTTAAATTTATCTCAATAAACACATTAGTAATAGAATTTTTGGATACCTTGTAATTTAACTAACATGCACTGATTGCTTTCTAACTTTACCTGCTATTTTTTTCGTCCTTATTATAACGGCACAATATATTGCTTTCGATGCTTATGTAATTGGTAATTTTTTATACGAATACCTTTTGGATACGTCATTCTGCTGTGTCGATATGAGGTTAATTAACACTATATAACTAATTGATTTTATATATAGTAATTATTTTATATAATTAAAGTATATTAATACGTCAAGATAAAAATTTTGATATGGTTCTACGACTTACAAAGTATTGTCAACAGCGGAAGGTTAGCACGTTTGAACCAGACAATAGCGAAAAGTAATCACCTAGAGACCAATTTCCCCCGCCGCTAACAAGGAACATTGAGAGCTTGCCTATTCTTGACTCGGCTACTAGTAAAATATTAAGTACTACACTTCAGCCATTAATGCCCATATAAACATCATCTTTTTTAAAAAAAGCTAACCAAGTAATGATCACATAATCCAATAATATTCATGACAAAAACATTCCCTTAAACTCATCTTCACTAACAATCAAAAAGTACAAACTTAACCAGAATCAGTATATAATATGCCAACTTTTACCAAGCAAATCTAAGGATAATAAAATGGGTCTTTTAAATGTACCTGCAGGTAAATCTCTACCTGATGATATTTATGTAGTAATTGAAATTTCAGCTAATGCTGATCCAATCAAATATGAAGTTGATAAAGAAAGTGGTGCGGTTTTTGTTGATCGCTTTATGTCTACGGCTATGTTTTACCCTTGTAACTATGGTTACATTAACCATACTTTATCGCTTGATGGTGATCCAGTTGATGTACTTGTACCGACACCATATCCTTTACAACCAGGTTCAGTAATTCGTTGTCGCCCAGTTGGCGTATTAAAAATGACGGATGAAGCCGGTCAGGATGCAAAATTAATTGCCGTTCCACATACTAAACTTTCTAAAGAATATGATCATATCAAAGATGTTAATGATTTACCTGAATTATTAAAAGCACAGATTAAACATTTCTTTGAACATTACAAGGATCTTGAATCAGGAAAATGGGTTAAAGTAGATGGTTGGGATAATGCCGATGCCGCTCGTAAAGAAATTTTAGAATCATTCGAACGCGCGAAAAAATAATTAACTTGTTTAGATTTTATCACCTTGCTATTTAGCTAAATAGCAAGGCTTTTTATTTTAAACTCTTCTTAGACATTTATTAAGCTATTAAATAAAACATTTAGTAATTCAACCCAATATTACACAAAAAGTTAACAATTATGTGATAGATGCAACGTTATTAAATATAAATTAAGAGTAGAATACGACTATATAAGATAAATATAACGATAACATTTTCTTTTGAAATTAATGTTTGTTACCTTTTTTATTAGCAATAAGTAAATAAAAAGTAAAAACATCATAGAATAGGGATGAAAACTGTTCAGATTGATTTACTGACACTATAATTTTTAATTATGAAATAATAATGGCATGACAGTTTTATTAGTAGAATAAAATCAATATCTAATGAAAAATCTAATCCTTAACGAAAAATATTATCGTTTCATTTTACAAATAAAATCAATAAATATTGGTTTAATAATAAAACATCATTAACAATTATTATAGTATTATTCAAATACGACATCACTATAATAAGCTCGCTTATAATGTTAAAACATACATTTATTTTGAGGACAGGCATATGAGTCAATTAGAAGAATTCAAAAAGTTTACTGTTGTTGTAGCCGATACTGGCGATATCGATTCAATCAAGCAATTTTCCCCGGAAGATGCCACAACTAACCCATCATTAGTGCTTAAAGCCGCACAATTACCACAATATAAGCATTTAATTGAATCAGCTATACAAACAGCAAAACAACTTGGAGGTTCAAAAGAAGAGCAATTGATTAATGCCAGTGATCAAGTCGCCGTCAATATTGGTGTCGAAATATTAAAATATGTACCAGGACGCATTTCCACAGAAGTCGATGCCAGACTCTCTTTTGACCGCCAAAAATGTATTGAAAAAGCACGTAAATTAATTCAGCTATATCAACAAAAAGGCATTGATAAATCGCGAATTTTAATTAAATTAGCCTCTACCTGGGAAGGTATTCGTGCAGCTGAAGAGCTTGAAAAAGAAGGGATCAATTGTAATCTAACGTTATTATTTTCGTTTGCCCAAGCACGCGCTTGTGCTGAAGCAAATGTCTTTTTAATCTCGCCATTTGTAGGACGTATTTATGATTGGTATCAAGCCAAACAACCTATTGCCAACTACAATGCCGATCAAGATCCCGGTGTCATTTCAGTACGTAACATTTACGATTACTACAAACAGCATGATTATAAAACCATTGTGATGGGAGCAAGTTTCCGTAAAGTGGAACAAATTTTAGCATTAGCTGGTTGTGACCGTTTAACGATTGCACCTAATTTACTAACGGAAATGCAAAATTCTACAGCACCAGTTGAGCGTAAATTGAATCCAAATCAACCACAAGCTAGTCGACCAGCGGCAATGACTGAAGCAGAATTTAGATGGCAACATAACCTTGATGCAATGGCGGTTGAAAAATTGGCTGAAGGTATTCGTGCTTTTGCCGTTGATCAAGGAAAACTGGAAGATATGCTAGCAAAATTACTGTAATCAATCTCATATGACATTGATTAATTTATAGATAATTCTATCCCTTATAAAATTGATATTGTTGGAGATAATAGAACATGAATACAACCACGTTATCTCATCGTGAGTTAGCTAATGCTATTCGCGCATTGAGTATGGATGGCGTACAAAAAGCCAAATCAGGACATCCCGGCGCCCCTATGGGTATGGCAGATATTGCTGAAGTTTTGTGGCGAGGTTTTCTGAAACATAATCCTGGTAATCCTAATTGGGTCGACCGTGACCGTTTTGTTTTATCCAATGGGCATGGTTCAATGTTGATCTATAGCTTATTGCATTTAAGCGGTTATGATTTAACAATTGATGATATTAAAAACTTCCGCCAATTACACTCCAAAACGCCAGGACACCCTGAATATGGTTATACTGTTGGTGTCGAAACAACAACTGGTCCACTGGGACAAGGTATTACTAATGCGGTCGGTATGGCGATAGCAGAAAAAACCTTAGCAGCACAATTTAATCAACCAGGGCATGAAATCGTAGACCACTTTACCTATACGTTTGTCGGTGATGGTTGTTTAATGGAAGGTATTTCTCACGAAGCGTGTTCACTGGCTGGTACTTTAAAATTAGGCAAACTTATCGCATTGTATGATGAAAATGGTATTTCTATTGATGGTCATATCGAAGGTTGGTTTGCTGATGATACAGCTAAGCGTTTTGAAGCCTATGGTTGGCATGTCGTCCGAGATATTGACGGCCATGATGCCAATGCAATTAAATTAGCAATTGAACAAGCACAAGCAGTCACTGATAAACCATCATTATTAATGTGTAAAACCGTGATTGGTTTTGGTTCTCCAAATAAAGCGGGTGGACACGATTGCCATGGTTCACCATTGGGTGACGCGGAAATTGAAGCAACACGTAAAAATCTAGGTTGGCAATATGCACCATTTGAAATCCCTGAACAATATTACGCGGCATGGGATGCAAAATCAAAAGGTCAAAAGTCAGAAGATGAATGGAATGCTCGTTTTGCATCTTATGAAAAAGTATATCCTGAACTAGCCAAAGAATTTAAACGTCGTACAGCTAATCAATTACCACAGAATTGGCAACAAGAAGCTAAAGCATTTGTCGAACATTTACAGGCTAATCCAGCAACTATTGCTACTCGTAAAGCTTCGCAAAATGCCATTGAAGCATTTGGCAAAATTTTACCAGACTTCTTAGGCGGTAGTGCCGACCTTGCTCCAAGTAACTTAACCATGTGGTCTGGTTCTAAAGAAATTTTAGCCCACCCTAATGGTAATTATATTCACTATGGTGTACGTGAATTTGGTATGTCTGCTATCATGAATGGTATTGCTTTACATGGTGGATTTGTGCCTTATGGTGCAACATTCTTAATGTTCATGGAGTACGCACGTAATGCTTTAAGAATGGCGGCATTAATGAAAATCCGTTCAATTTTTGTTTACACCCATGACTCAATTGGCTTAGGAGAAGATGGGCCAACCCACCAACCTGTTGAACAAACAGCAAGTTTACGTTTAACACCAAATATGAGTACATGGCGTCCTTGTGATCAGGTAGAATCAGCTATCGCATGGCAATATGCTATTGAACGACAAGATGGACCAACCGCATTGATTTTCTCCCGTCAAAATCTAAAACAACAAGATCGTAGCGCAGAACAACTCGCAAATGTCTATCGTGGCGGTTATATTCTGAAAGATTGTAACGGTACACCAGAGCTAATCTTGATCGCAACGGGTTCAGAAGTTGAACTTGCCGTTGAAGCTTATGAACAGTTAACTGAGCAAGGTAAAAACGTACGCGTTGTTTCTATGCCGGCAACGGATGTATTTGATAAACAAGATTCTGCTTATAAAGAAACAGTACTACCAAGCGCTGTCACCAAGCGTATTGCAATAGAAGCGGGCATTGCAGACTATTGGTATAAATATGTCGGTCTAACTGGAAAAGTGATTGGTATGACCACATTTGGGGAATCTGCACCGGCAGATCTACTCTTCAAGGAATTTGGTTTTACCGTTGATAATGTTTTAGCACAAGCTAAAACTTTGTTGAAGTAAATTTTAATTACAGATATTTCTGACTTCTTTGTAAAAAGAAAATATTCAAAATGTTCAGTCAATAGACTGAACATTTTTTTAGATTTTGTAAAAAATAAAGTCAGTAACCAAATCAATTAATTTACTGAGTCAATAAAGCCATTAGCTATGATGCGGTAAATATCAGAGTGATAATCTTGCAACAATCCAATAAATCTTACTCCCTCAAAGTGGCAAATTCTATCTGATAAATGTAAACAAAGACGCTAAAATTAAACATGACAGCGAGTAAATGATCGCTTTATAAAAAATTGATACTAACATTTTGTTTCTGTATATCTTCTCATAACCATCAGTACAGTTATATCATGTTCAAATTATGCTATAAAATGTTGATGGCTTGTTATCATGATCCTCCTTATTTTAAGAGTATTAGCTTATCAGCTAACTCACCGCCATAGATGTTTACTCCATCTACAAAAAGAAATGATATGATCGAGACAACAAAAGGAAAAGGACTTATTCTGATGATTAAATATTGAATATATTGTCTGAAAATGTCCAGCAATTTATGAAAATATTTAATATTTGAATGCACTATTAAGAAATATATAAACGTATTTCCAGTGATAAAAAAAGCCACTTTTCATAAGTGGCTTTCTTCTTGCGTTTTTTAAAATTAGCGACGTAAACCTAATTTTTGAATTAACTGATTATAACGTTCAACATCAGTACGTTTTAAGTAGTCAAGTAATTTACGACGGCTAGACACCATACGTAATAAACCACGACGACTATGGTGATCTTTTTTATGCTCAGAAAAGTGACCTTGTAAGTCATTAATACGAGCGGTTAAAAGAGCAACTTGTACTTCTGTAGAACCAGTATCGTTAGTTCCACGACCAAAATCAGCAACAATTTTTGCTTTATCTGCAGCAGTTAGAGACATAAAAAACCTCAATATTAGATTAATAAAAAAAACAGAAGCCCCGATCTCTAATTCAGTGACTCCAACAAAATTCACAACAAATAAAAATACCTGCTCATGAATGGCTGCTAATTATACTTTGATTTAGTGAAATAGCAAGTTAAACGACCATGACTTTAATCAGCCAATCAATAAAACTGACTACGCTGGTCAAATTTCAATTTATTGATATCACCTTGTTTACATTTTATAGTTAACAATAATCGCTCGCTTACTGATTATCTAAATAACCTATCGCCTATTATTCATAACATTGCTAGAATAGTGGCAATTTTTTTACTCTAACCAGAAAGGAAATTCACCGTGTCACACAAAACTCCGCTAAGTTATAAAGATGCTGGTGTTGATATTGATGCCGGCAATGAATTAGTTAATCGTATTAAACCCGTTGTAAAAAAAACTGTTCGCCCAGAAGTAATGGGAGGTTTAGGTGGATTTGGGGCGTTGTGCGCAATTCCACAAAAGTATAAACAGCCTATTTTAGTTTCTGGTACAGATGGTGTCGGCACCAAATTACGCTTGGCTATGGACTTAAATCGCCATGATTCTATCGGGATCGATCTGGTTGCTATGTGTGTAAATGATTTAATTGTTCAGGGCGCTGAACCGCTATTCTTTTTAGATTATTATGCCACAGGCAAATTAGATGTTGAAGTTGCTACCACTGTGGTAACGGGGATCGCCGAAGGATGTCAACAAGCAGGATGTGCCTTAGTCGGCGGAGAAACGGCTGAAATGCCTGGTATGTATCATAAAAACGATTATGATATTGCCGGTTTTTGTGTCGGTGTAGTCGAAAAAGCTGACATCATTGATGGCACTAAGGTTCAAGATGGTGATGCTATCATTGCATTAGCATCTAGTGGACCACATTCCAATGGCTATTCTTTAGTGCGTAAAATTCTTGAAGTGAGTGGCGTTGATCCCAATACAGAACAGCTAACTAATAAACCACTTGCCGATCATCTATTAGCGCCAACCAAAATCTATGTCAAATCTGTACTGAATTTACTCACACAAATTGACGTTCATGCCATTGCACATATTACAGGCGGTGGATTTTGGGAAAATATCCCACGCATCCTGCCTAATAATACCCAAGCAGTGATTAATGCTAAGAGTTGGCAATGGCCTGCTATTTTTAAATGGTTACAACAAGCCGGTAATGTAGATACACATGAAATGTATCGTACTTTTAACTGTGGCGTAGGTTTAATCATTGTATTACCCGAATCATCAGTAAAACAAGCCTTGACAATACTTAATAACAGTGGCGAAACCGCCTGGTTATTAGGTCACATAACAGCATCCCAATCTGCAGAACGCGTGCTTATTGAATAACAAAATGGGTAAGGGGCAAATTCCTGCCCTTTATTTTTGGATAAAAAATGAAAAAAAAAATTGTGGTATTAGTGTCTGGTAACGGCTCAAATCTCCAAGCGATTATTGATGCGTGCCAATCAAATCAAATAAATGGTAAAGTGGTTGCAGTAATAAGTAATCAACCCAATGTTTATAGCTTAATTCGCGCTAAACAGGCAAATATTCCTAGTCATGTCATCAATCATAAGGCATTTATTTCACGTGAAGAATTTGATGATAAAGTACAACAACAAATTGACTGCTATCAGCCCGATTTGATTGTTCTCGCTGGTTATATGCGTATTCTAACAACAGATTTTGTTCAACATTATGCTGGTAAGATGTTAAATATTCATCCTTCTTTATTACCAAAATATCCTGGACTACACACCCACCGCCGAGCCATCGAAGCAGGAGATAAAGAACATGGTACCACCGTTCACTTCGTTACCGAAGACTTAGATGGTGGACCAATAATTTTGCAAGCTAAAGTACCTATTTTTGATAATGATACAGAACAAGATGTTACTGAACGCGTTTTAACTCAGGAACATCGAATCTATCCATTAGTTGTCAAATGGTTTTGTGATAATCGCTTAAATATGCAAGATGGCAAAGCTTACTTAGACGGTAAACTTATCTCATCAGCCGGTTATGGTGAAGATTAATTTAGGCTAACTGCTTCGTTCTGATAACTAAATAATTTTATTATTGTATAAATTTAGTACTATAAAAATTAATGTTAGGTGCATATTCAAATATTTGGCAAAGAACAGTTGACCTTTTGTCAATTATTTGCCAATGTAATAAGTAAATCTAATCAGGGTTATTTGTTCCTAAATAATAAAAAGGGAGGTCAATCATGACTTTAAATATTACAAGTAAACAAATGGATATTACACCAGCGATCAGAAGTTATATTGAAGATAAAATGTCTAAACTCAATAAATGGCGAGCGCAACTGATTAATCCTCACTTCATATTATCTAAGGAACCTGATGGTTTCATGGTTGATGCCACTATCACTACCAAAGGATCTCCACTTGTAGCTTCGGCAAAACATGATGATATGTATACTGCTGTCAACGAATTAATTAGCAAACTTGAAAAACAGCTCAATAAACTGCAACATAAAGCAGAATCTCGACGTGCATCCGAAAGTATTAAAAACTACGTTCCTGAATAAAACATTTCTCATTGATATTTATAAGGCATCAAAAGATGCCTTAATATTATCTAACAGCATAAAAATGTTTACTTAGTAACTTTATTTTCAACAACTCAATTTATAAGCTATTGTTTACCGACAATATTTAACTATTTTATAAACTGTAACAAGATAATCTACATTAAATTTATAATGTTATTTTTTGAAAAGAAATGACAATGTTTTATATAGACTTTTTTCATTGAAAGATCGCCTGTAAATTAATAAAACAATATTTCAGAAGAAGATAGCCGCGATTTAAAATACTAATACAACAAAAGATACGCTATATATCAAGCAATTAACATAGAACATTTTTAAAACAAAATGAGAAAGTTTTATTTTTTCTTTACAAAAATGATTGTTAGAATAGTCGGTTCAAAATCGAAACTATATTGAATAAAAATGTCATTAAAATCGCTTATTATCACTGGTTTATTCTGTTTTATTTCACCATTCACATATGCGAATGATCATAGCATTCCCCCTCTTTCACTGTATTGGACGATTCCTTTTATCGTAATCATATTTGCTATTGCCCTATTACCTATATTGATTAGCACTATATGGCATCGACATTACGGCAAAATCATTGGCGGTTGTAGCTTATTATTTATCATAGCTTATGGTTGGCAATTTGGTCTATTAGCGATAACTCATCTCATTTGCCATACTGTTCTAATCGAATATATCCCATTTATTATCCTATTAGCCGCATTATTTACCGTAGCTGGGGGAATTTTAATTGAAGGAAATTTTAATGGTAGCCCAAAACATAATATGCTGTTACTCGCCATTGGTACGTTTTTAGCATCTGTCATGGGAACTACTGGCGCGGCAATGTTAATGATTCGCCCTATCATAAGTGCCAATAAACAACGTCAATACCGAGTACATACCATCATCTTTTTTATTTTTTTGGTAGCAAATATTGGAGGAGGATTAACCCCATTGGGCGATCCTCCGTTATTTATCGGTTTTCTAAATGGTGTCGATTTTATTTGGACATTAAAGCACATGAGTTTACCAGTATTAATCAATACAGCATTATTACTTATTTTATTTTATAATATTGATGGTTATTATTACCGAAAAGACTGTCAACGATTGCTAAGTAAGCCAACGTTGTCATTAACCATCAAAGGAAAAACCAATTTTATTATCTTATTTGCCATCATTGTTACCATATTGGCTACAAGTGTATGGCAGTCAGATATATCAATCAACATATTAGGAACAACGCTCACATTACCCAATATAATTCGTGATATGATATTAGTCATTCTTACCTTATTATCACTCATGACCAGCAAATCCATTCGCGAGCAAAATCAATTTAATTGGCAACCCATCATTGAAGTGGCCAAATTGTTTATAGGTATATTTATCACCATTTCACCTGTGATTGCTATTTTAAAAATGGGCAAAGAAGGCAGTTTATCCAATATCATATCGTTAGTAACTAACGATTATGGTGAGCCAATAAATCTAATGTATTTTTGGTTGAGTGGCTTGCTATCTGGATTTTTGGATAATGCACCCACTTATTTAGTCTTTTTTAATCTTGCCTCTGGTTCGGCGAATTTTCTTATGCAAAGTTTACCAACAACTTTATTAGCAATATCAATGGGATCTGTTTTTATGGGAGCGCTTACCTATATTGGTAATGCACCTAATTTTATGGTGAAAAGTATTGCCGAACAATCTGGTTTTGATATGCCCAGCTTTTTTGGTTATATGCGTTGGTCAATTGGCCTATTAATGCCTATTTTTTTAATTGATAGCCTGCTGTTTTTTATTCTTTAACTAACTCATCGAGGGTTTTGATTAGCTGGAGTAGGTTTAATACCTCCTCCTCTTCTTTCAAACTTTCTTCAAAATAGGGATGTAAAGCAAAATTACGTGGAATATCACTATTAGCATCGATAATGGCACGCATTCTGGGTAAGAATACCCATTGAAGCCATTCATTGGATTGCATCGTATCAATAGCAAAAGGTTGCTCACTTAAAAAAGCATTTGGCTCGGGAGGTAGCGCTTGCCATAACGCAATGCGTTGCATCTCTAACTCAATGTCATTGAGTAGCTGATTTAACTGTTGTTTAAAATTATCCATGTTCGTTCACACTATAAGGTTATCGTTTATCTAAATTAATCATAACTACACGATTATTTTAATAAATTATGGTAATGTTCCCAATCAAAATAAGGTCCTGGATCTGTTTTACGATTCGGTGCAATATCACTATGTCCAACTAAGGCTTTAATCGGATAATACTTTTTTAAACATTGGGTTATCATAGTCAATTGTTGATATTGAATGTCAGTAAATGCATCAAAATCACTTCCTTCTAATTCAATACCGATTGAATAATCATTACACTTTTCTTTGCCTTCAAAACATGATACCCCCGCGTGCCAAGCTCGTTTATCAAAAGAAACAAATTGCAAAACTTCGCCATTACGCCGAATAAATAAATGACTTGATACTTTTAATTGATAAATGGATTGAAAATATTCATGCTCATTAGGGCTAAGTTGCCCAGTAAATAACTGCTCAACATATGGCCCACCATACTTTTGAGGAGGCAAACTAATATTATGAATTACCAATAATGTAATCATTTCGCCAACTGGTCGCTCATCAAAAAATGGCGAAGCAATAAATTCGGCTCCGCTTAAACGACCATTTTGTATTTTGCTAAACATTTTAATCCTATTTTAGTATCAGCATTTTGTACTTCATGTCGCAAAATTATATCATGTGTTGGAATCTTGGTTAATGATTTGCTTTTTACCCACCATATTTTAGTTTCCTAAGTCAAATCAAATTCAAAAAAGAATATAGTTTTATCACTCAGATTAATTTGAAAATTTACCGAGACATTTATGTTCAAACACTCTTTACACTTAACTGCTCACCAATCAGGATTTACATTAATTGAATTAATGATCGCCATAGCAGTAATTGCGATTTTAACCGCCATCGGTTTACCGACTTATCAAGGCTATGTTCAAAAAGCAGCAATGACCGATATGTTACAGACCATGAGTCATTATAAATCTGCTGTTGAAATCTGTGCATTTGAACAAGGGAAACTCTCGGCTTGTCATAGTGGAAGTAATGGTATTGCCGATACTAAAACAACTAATTATGTTGCGTCCATAAAAGTTGCATCCGGTCTCATTACCATAATAGGACGTAATACTCTATCGGGTCTAACGGTGGTATTAACCCCCACAATTAATACGACAAATGGTGATATAAGTTGGTCAAAGAACTGTCAAACCAATCCTTTAAATAATGGGTTGACTCAAGCTTGTAACGACGTATTTAGGTTTTAATAATGAACAATTCTAAACAATATGCCGAATATGAAGTCATTGAATTGACTAACCAAATTATTCAAGATTCAGTAATGAAAAGAGCTTCAGATATTCATCTTGAACCTTATCAGAATGTTTACCGTATTCGAATACGCATTGATGGAATATTACAGCTCTTTAATACCTTACCGACTCAATTAGCTAAACAAATTACAGTACGCATTAAAATTATGGCTAATCTAAATATCGCCGAACAACGTTTACCACAAGATGGGCTATTATGTTTAGGAAAACTAAATATGCGGATTTCGACGTTACCGGTGATTGATGGTGAGAAAATTGTATTACGCATTATGGATAGTGCTCAACATAGTTTATTAATTAACCAGATTGGTTTAACCGCTGAACAACAATTAGATTATCAAACTGTACTTGATAATCCTCAGGGATTAATTTTAGTCACCGGACCTACCGGTAGTGGCAAAACTGTCACCTTATATAGTGGATTGAATTATATTGACAGTTCACAACGTAATGTTTGTTGTGTTGAAGATCCAATCGAAATCCCATTAGAAGGGATTAATCAAACACAAATTAATCTAAAGGCAGGATTAGATTTTGCTCCGATCTTAAGAGCGTTATTAAGACAAGATCCAGATATTATTATGATTGGGGAAATACGTGACACAATTACTGCCGAAATCGCAATTCAAGCTTCACAAACTGGTCACTTAGTACTTTCAACACTCCACACTAATTCAAGTGCTGAAGCACTATTCCGGCTTAATCAAATGGGGATTAAAACATATCTCATCGCTTCGAGTTTAAAACTCATCATAGCACAACGCTTAATCAGGAAGTTATGCCCTAATTGTAAAGTTTTAGCCGAAAATACTTTGATTGTTGAAGAAAATGACCAGCCCAAACATTATTCTCATTACCTTGCTAAAGGTTGCCAATATTGCCTTGGTGGCTATTGTGGTCGCACGGGTATTTATGAATTTCTATTGATTACACCGGCGATTCGTTCCTTACTCCTGGCGCACAATCAATTCACGTTAGACCAAATACAGCAACTAATGCAGCAACAGCAAATTATCACGTTATCCACATCTGCATTAAATCTAGTCAAACAAGGCATTACTTCATTTGCAGAAGTTCAACGCGCACTGGGAGAAAATTATTAATCGGTGGTTATGTTTATGAAAAAACTCTATCTTTGGTACGACCTTCACGGCAAGCAGCACGTAATAGTAGCAAACTCAGGCATACAAGCCCGGCAATTATTGTTGGGCCAGCAAAAAATATTTTTTAAGTTGACAGCAAAAGGATATATCACCAAAAGAAGCTTTTCTTGTCAGCAATTGATTGTGATAACCAAACAGTTAGCAACCATGTTAAAAGCCGGGCTACCAATTATAGAAACGTTAACATTAATATCAAATGAACACCCCATTCTTCAATGGCAATGGTTACTTAATGAAATTAAACAACACCTAATAGAAGGTAAAACAATTACTCAAACCCTGCGTTTTTATCCGGATATTTTTCCAATAATTTATCAAGAAATTATTGCCACTGGAGAACTAACAGGACAATTAGAAAACAGTTTTGAGCGCTTGGGTGAACAGTTAGAAAAGAGTCAACAGCTTAATAATAGAATAAAAAAAGCGTTACGCTACCCAATTTTTTTATTATTAATGACTATAACTGTCAGCCTGATTATGTTATTAGTTGTATTACCTAATTTTAAAGATATTTATCAAAATTTTGATGCTGAACTTCCCCCTTTTACCTTAACAATTATAGTATTTTCTGATTTCTTGCGTGATCACGTACTGTCTATTTTTGGCATTGGTTTGCTGTCTGGTATTATTTATCAAAAATACCTCAAACAACGTTATCAAAAAATAATTGAAAAACAATTATTTAAACTACCAATTATCGGCCAATTAATGACAACAGCCAACTTAACGCAGATCTTCGAAACTTTAACAGTTACTCAACAATCCGGTATTCCATTAGTCACTGGCATAATGACAGCCCAAAAAACGACTTACCATCATATATTTCAAGAGGTTCTAAATAATATCAAAATGACCATAGAACAAGGTAAATCCTTCAGTTTTGCTATTAATGAATCTATAATTTTTCCAAAACTCTGTTTTCAGCTTATCATGATTGGCGAACAATCAGGTACTCTTGATATTATGTTAGAACGACTAGCTAATTATTATCAACAACACAATGATCAACTAACTGACAGCTTAACAAGCAAAATTGAACCAGTTATGATTTCAATCATGGCACTAATTATCGGTAGCTTAGTCATAGCAATGTATTTACCAATTTTTCAATTAGGGAGCATTATCCATTAATGAGTACCATTGTTATCATCGTAACTGGCTGGTTGGGATTATGTTTGGGTAGTTTTACCCATTTAGTGGTAAGTCGTTATTCCCCAATCCAAACTAGTCACCAATTTTTTAATGCAATTATATTGCAACGTTCTCATTGTCCCAAATGCGAATCCCAATTAACATGGTTCTCACTTATCCCGGTTATCTCTTGGTTAATGCAACAAGGTAAATGCCATTCATGCGCTGCACCAATTGCGATTCATTATTTACTTGCTGAACTATTTTTTGCCATTATTTGCATGTTAATTGTCAGTTATTATGGCATTTGCCTGTGGTCAATAATATTAATTTTATTAAGTATTATTTTCACCATTTTAATCATTATTGATTACGTTTATTTGCTACTACCAGATAGTTTTAATTATTCAATCTTATTGTTAGGAATGATCTGTGCGGTTTTTGAACTCGGTCGTTTAAATTTAATGGAGGCATTATGTGGAAGTATATTTGGGTTACTTTTACTGGGGTTGCCATCCCTTTTTTATTATTTATTAACCAAACGTATCGGTTTAGGTAGTGGCGATATTAAATTGCTCGTCGCATTAGGCTCTTGGCTTGAATATCCTCAATTACCAATATTGCTAATTATCGCCAGCTCATTGGGTCTGATTCATTTTTTTATTATTAAAAAATCTTGGATAAAATCGTTTAAGAAACACACCATTAATCAAATGACAGCTATTCCATTTGGTCCATATTTACTTATTGCAGGTTATGGATTATTAATTTGTTGAATTTATCATTATAAAATGAGCATTTTATTGAAATCACTATTTCGTTTTTTATCTAAATAGCTCACTTTTAATGGGATTATTTACGCTTTTTTGAGAATAAAAATCAGCTATAACCAATAATATTACAAACCTTTGCAGTTATAACTCGGTATGATAAGCTAATAACATGATCGAGAATTTAATTTAATTATTATGCCTTATATTGTTGCTTTAACCGGTGGAATAGCAAGTGGTAAAACAACTATTGCCAATCTTTTCGCGCAATTGGGAGTACCGATTATTGATGCCGATATGATTGCTAGACAAGTTGTTAAACCTGATACACCAGCTTATCAACATATTGTAGCCCATTTTGGTCAACATATCGTTTTACCATCTCGAGAATTAAACCGAGCCAAATTACGTAACATAATTTTTAATTATCCAGAACAAAGGTCATGGTTAAATCAATATTTACACCCTATCATTCAATCTGAAACCCAACAACAAATAATGCAATTCCATACCCCATATGTCATTTGGGTTGTACCATTATTAATTGAAAATCAATGGCATAAATATGCTGATCGCATATTAATAATTGAAACATCGCAGCAAGTTCAATTAGAAAGACTACAAAAACGCGATAAAATTGATAAAAACTTAGCAAAAAATATGATATCATCGCAGATAACTAGTGAAGATAGACGTCGTTATGCCGATGATATTATTATCAATGATGATCAAACAGCTGACCTTTCTCAACAAGTTACACAATTACATAAACAATACCTTAAATTATCACAAAAAATTATTTAGAAATTAATTATATATACACATGGATAATGCAAAAACTATGGTGATTTTTGAACATCCACTCAATGAAAAAATGCGAATTTGGTTACGTCTCGAATTTTTAATTAAGCAACTGCTACATAATAAAAATTTTGAAGCCAACAATGCTTTGTTTTTCTTTCATTTATTAGACGAACTTTTGGAAATCATCGAGCGCAATGATATTCGGAGTGACTTACTCAAAAATATTGAAGAACAGAAACAGAAATTATCAATTTGGCTTGATGTACCAGGTGTAGATAAGCCTTTACTTGATGATCTATTAATTAAATTAAATACTTTTATACACGAACTGAATTTCAATCCTAAACTAGGTCAGGATTTAAAGGAAGATCGTTTCATATCTTCAATTCGTAAACGAATCACAATCCCTGGTGGATGCTGTAGTTTTGATTTACCTTTTTTTCACCTATGGTTACAACAACCACAAACGATTAGAGAAGAGCAAATCGATCAATGGTTACAAAGTTTGTCGACTTTATTTCAAACGATATCGCTATGTATGCAACTCATTCGTCAATCGAGTCACTTTGAACAGCTCTCTTGTACTAATCATTTTTATCAAAATAGTCAGGATGACATTAGCTTATTGAGAATTAAAGTCCCGTTAGATAAAAAACTATATCCACAAGTTTCTGGCAATAATAACCGGTATGCTATTCGTTTTTTACCATTGGAACCGATTATGAATAATAATGACCAAGAAATGTTGGTCGAATTTGAATTAGCGTGTTGTTGAATTAAAGTAAAGGTAAGACTATGCTATAATAATTAGAATGTTATTAATGGCATAATAAATATGAAAGCAGAAAAAAACATTGTAAAATGTCCAACTTGTCAAAAATTGGTTGAATGGAGTAACGAGAATTCTTATCGACCTTTTTGTAGCAAACGTTGCCAATTAATTGATTTAGGCGAATGGGCCAATGAATCACATCGTATTGCTGCTGATGATCCCATTGAAGAAGATTTATGGAGCGAAGGCAATATGGCAACGTTCCAACATGACGATGAAATGTCATAATGAACAATAGGCAATTTTCAATCCACCCACTAGACAATATGACCAATTAGTAATCAGACATGTGACATTCTTGAATGAGTACATCAAACTTGATCAATGATGCACTACGTTGAAACGAATGAATAGACCTATGCAAAAGTAATGAGTATAACTAATGAAAATTTTGGCAATTGAAACCTCCTGTGACGAAACAGGTATTGCAATATATGATGACCAACAAGGTTTGCTGGCTAATCAACTTTATTCACAAATTGATCTGCATGCTGATTACGGTGGAGTTGTTCCAGAACTGGCCTCACGTGATCATATCCGTAAAACGGTCCCTTTAATCAAGGCAGCATTGCAGGAAGCAGGATTATCCTCACAGAACATCGATGCAGTTGCTTATACTGCCGGTCCGGGATTAATTGGTGCTTTACTTGTCGGAGCCTCTATTGGACGCTCTTTAGCCTATGCTTGGCAGGTACCAGCTATCGAAGTACACCATATGGAAGGACACCTATTAGCCCCTATGTTGGAAGAAAATCCACCGAAATTTCCGTTTGTTGCCTTACTTGTATCCGGTGGACATACTCAACTCATTAAAGTAACAGAAATTGGACACTACGAATTATTAGGGGAATCGATTGATGATGCCGCCGGCGAAGCTTTTGACAAAACGGCTAAATTATTAGGATTAGATTACCCTGGGGGATCAAAATTATCTCGTTTAGCACGTTTCGGGGACCCAAATCGTTTCCGTTTCCCACGTCCTATGACCGATAGACCAGGACTCGACTTTAGCTTTTCTGGTCTAAAAACTTTTGCTGCGAATACTATTCATCAACATTTACCATTAAATGAGCAAACTAAAGCTGATATTGCTCGAGCTTTTGAAGACGCATTAGTTGACACTTTAGTAATCAAATCTAAACGAGCTTTAGAACAAACGGGATATAAACGTTTAGTTATTGCTGGTGGGGTTAGTGCTAACACCGTGTTACGCCAAAAGCTAGGTGAAATGATACATAAAATTCATGGGCAAATACATTATCCACGGGTAGAATTTTGTACCGATAATGGCGCAATGATAGCTTACGCAGGCATGGTGCGTTTAAAAGCTCAACAAGCTACTGATTTAGCTATAAATGTTAAACCACGATGGCCATTAAACGAATTGACCAACTGCTGAATAATATTGAAAAATATGTTACTCGTTAAAACAGGATATTTAATAACATATTTTTAAATTATACAGATAAAACAGAAGCAAAGCGGCTACTCATTATCGATTTTATAAATATAATGATCTGCATAATCATTTGATGATAAGCTTTTTTCATTTTTAGTGGTTGGTAAAACGTAAACTAATTTTCCAATATTATGACTCAAATTAAATTACACTGACATCAATTCGTATCTGTTACGAATACTTACTGAACTTAAAATAATGGATAGGATCCCCTTATATCCCCTAACATAGCAAATGCGTAACTAAAATTTGATAAAGCAAAGCGTTAATTATTGTGGTTTAACCGATAAATATCCTCCATGCTAATGCCACTCAATTAATTAAAATTAAAGAATTTTGTCGTCGACGATGTATCATAAATTAAAAAAGCTATGACTAAAAGTCTTTGTCGATTAACAATTTTTTATTAATTTTCCTATAAAAATTTTTAGAGATAATCGATTTTCTCTGCAATAATTAACTGCTACATTAATTAAAGGTATTATAATTAAGAATGCAATAATATTAACATAATAAAATTTTGAGACTTTTTAATGAAAACTTATATACCCGGTAAAGATGCCGCCTTAGAAGATTCAATTACCCATTTCCAGCAACGCCTTGCTAATTTCGATTTAGAAGTTAACGAAACATCTTGGCTTAATCCTGTGCCCAATGTCTGGTCAGTACATATTCAAAATAAAAACTGCCCGCTATGTTTTGCTAACGGTAAAGGTGCTAGCAAAAAAGCAGCCTTAGCCTCAGCTTTAGGTGAATATTTTGAACGCTTGTCGACTAACTACTTTTTTTCTGATTTTTATTTAGGACAAAAAGTAGCAAATAGTGACTTCGTCCATTACCCTACAGAAAAATGGTTTGCCATTACTGATGATAATCGCTTACCAGAGGGAATACTTTCACCAGAATTATTATCATTCTATGATCCTGATCATGAATTATCAGCACGTGATCTGATTGATTTACAATCCAGTAATAATGCACGTGGTATATGTGCCTTACCTTTTATACAACAATCAAATCAAAAAACCGTGTATGTCCCCGTTAATTTGATTGCTAATTTATATGCTTCAAATGGTATGTCTGCTGGCAATAGCCAAAACGAGGCTCGGGTTCAAGCATTATCAGAAATTTTTGAACGTTATGTTAAAAACTCTATTATTACACAAGCTATAAGTTTGCCAACTATTCCTAATGACGTTTTAAACCGCTATCCTAATACCGTAAAATCGATAGCATCATTAGAACAAGAAGGCTTTCCTATTTTCTGTTTTGATGCATCATTAGGTGGACAGTTTCCAGTAATCTGCGTAGTTTTGTTCAATCCAGACAATGGTACCTGTTATGCTTCATTTGGCGCACATCCTGATTTTGGGGTTGCACTAGAAAGAACTGTTACTGAGTTATTACAAGGTCGGAGCTTAAAAGACTTAGATGTTTTTTCCCCGCCTTCATTTGATAATGATGATGTAGCTGATCTTAGCAATTTAGAAACCCATTTCATTGACTCAAGTGGATTAATTTCATGGGACTTATTCAGTCAACAAGCTGATTATGCGTTTGTCGATTGGGATTTTTCAGGTTCAACTGAACAAGAATTTCATAATCTTATGTCCATCATGAAGCAACAAGATATTGAAGTTTTGATTATGGATTATCAACATTTAGACGTATATGCTTGTCGTATTTTAGCCGTCGGTATGTCAGAAATTTACCCCCCTGAAGATTTGTTAATTGCTAACAATAACATGGCGATAGATTGGCGTAATACCATATTGTCATTACCTAATAGTGAACTAAACATTGATCAATATTTAGCCCTGATTAACCAACTTGACAATAATAGTTTCGATGATTCTGGCCGAATTCGTGAGTTACTAGGTCTGGCAACCGGTAGTAATAATGCTTGGTTTACTCTACGCGTTGGAGAATTAAAAGCCATGTTAGCCTTAGCAGGACAAGATTTAGAACAAGCAAAAGATTGGATCGATTGGACTATCGAAATGAATAGTTCGATTTTCAGTAAGGAACGTAACCATGCCTATCGTTGTTTGCAAACGCTAGTCGATTTTGCATTATCGCGCGATAAACAACAGTTTTCAGATTACCAAGCAGCATTTAATAAAATGTATGGTGAAACAACGGTTACGACCATGTGGCAATATGTCACTGCTGAAAAACGTTTCTTTGGGTTATTTGCCTTTGATAACAATCTTTCAGAATTTACTGCTCATCAACAATTATTATCGGTTTATACAAAATTAAAACAAACAATGAATTAATCAAATAACACCAAAAATCTGTGGGACAGTTGTCCTACAGAATGGCTAATGATTTAATTTAGCATCACATTTATCTCGCAATTTTAGAATAATATTAACAAATCTTTGATTATCATTTCTACAATGAACGAGATATCATGATATTTTCTTAAAAATATAACAACATAATATTTTTTAATCGTGACTACTTTAATCAGATAAAATCTGTAAAATGCTAGATAAATCATCTTAACAGACACCAATCCGTAGAATAATAACGAGGAAAGAATGAGCAATCAAAGTCAACAATGTGTTATTGCAAAATTTGGTGGCACCAGTGTTGCCGATTATCAGGCGATGAGTAACAGTGCAAATATCGTTTTGAATAATCCCAATGTTAAAGTCGTTGTTTTATCGGCGTCGGCAGGAATAACCAATTTATTAGTAGCCTTAGCTGAAGGACGTGAACCCGAAGTTCGTAAGCAGCACATCGCTAAAATCCAAAACATTCAATATAATATTTTAGAACAACTTCCTGAGAATCCACACCTTCGCGAAGAAATAGATCACGCTATTAATAGCATCGCCTCTTTATCCGAAGCCGCCAGTTTGGCCACTTCTCCCGCTCTTACCGATGAATTAGTCAGTTACGGTGAATTAATGTCTTCACGCTTATTTGTTGAAGTGTTAAAACAAAAAAATAAACAGGCTATCTGGTTTGATGTGCGTAAAGTAATGCGAACTGATAATAAATTTGGCAAAGCAGTGCCAAAGATTGAAGAAATTAAACAACTTTGCTGTGCTCATCTTAAATCGTTAAACACACAACATATCATCGTGACACAAGGTTTTATTGGCAGCGAAAGTTCAGGTAAAACGACTACATTAGGTCGTGGAGGCAGTGATTATACGGCAGCTTTGCTAGGCGAAGCATTAAATGCCACACAAATAGATATTTGGACTGATGTAGCAGGAATTTTTACCACCGATCCGCGTATCGCATCGAATGCTAAACGTATTGATGAAATTACCTTTGCAGAAGCTGCCGAAATGGCGACTTTTGGTGCTAAAGTACTTCATCCTGCAACACTAGTGCCAGCAGTTCGCAGCAATATACCTGTATTTGTTGGTTCAAGTAAAGCACCCGATGAAGGAGGAACGATTGTTTATAGCGCCAATAGTATTAAATCTGAATTACCACTATTTAGAGCTGTCGCGTTACGTCGTAAACAAACACTTTTAACCCTGCATAGCCTAAATATGCTACATGCCCAAGGTTTTTTGGCTAATGTATTTGCTATTTTAGCTAAACATAATATTTCTGTCGATTTAGTCACCACTTCTGAAGTTAGTATTGCATTAACGATTGATACTACTGGAACAAGTACCGATGGTTGTAGCTTAATCACTAAAGAATTACTTGATGAGCTGTCCTCATTATGCAATGTAGAAGTGCAAGAAGATTTAGCCTTAGTTGCAATAATTGGAAATAATCTAACTACGATTAAAGGTATGGCTAAAAAAGTTTTTGATCCATTAGAACAATTTAGTATTCGACTATCCTGTTATGGTGCCAGTACACACAATATCTGCTTTTTAGTTAAGAGTAATGATGCCGACTCAATTGTAAATCTTCTACATCAATCTTTATTTGAATAATTGACTAATCGGTGGGTAACACAGCCCACCAATTCGAAGACCCTCTCAAATCATAAAGTGGCGTTTTTAACTAAATTAATTGTCACACCCTATCAGATAAAATAAATATAACTATTGGATTTTTATAAATATTTTTATAGAATGAATATAATTATTTTTTAAAGTTATTAAATATTGATTTTGACAAGCTCATTGCATTTCTGATTTATTGATCAATAACGAGTCTAAAAAAGATTTAACAATCAGTAATAATGTTAAAACCTAAATCAGTCTTGTTTTAAAGTAAAATTTAAAACAGTGTAGTAACTAAGATTTTCATCAATGTCATTAATAAAGGAAAGAATCATGGGTATTTTAAGCTGGATTATTTTAGGTCTTATTGCTGGTTGGTTAGCAAAATTTTTCATGCCAATTGGAAGCGTTGGTGTGGTTAAAACGATTTTATTAGGTATTGCTGGATCACTAATTGGGGGCTATATCAGTACTTTCCTTGGTTGGGGAAGCGTTTCAGGTTTTAATTTCCCAAGTTTAATCATTTCTGTATTAGGCGCAATTTTATTGATTTGGATTTATCGCCTTATCAAAAATTAAATTTATTGATTTTTAGCCCGACTTTTGTCGGGCCTTCCCCGATACATTTTTTATTTTCTCAGTAGTCGGCAAAATTTTCTTTTACCCTTTCTATTGGAGCCTACGACTAAGTTTGTTATATTGTTGAACATGTTAATAACATTTAACTGGAAATTTCATGTTAAAAATCTTCAACACGTTAACTCGCGAAAAAGAATTATTTCAACCGATTCATGCAAAAAAAGTTGGCATGTATGTTTGTGGGGTAACGATCTATGATTTATGTCATATTGGTCATGGCAGAACGTTTGTTGCATTCGATGTTATCACGCGCTATCTACGCTTTTTAGGTTATGACTTAACCTATGTGCGCAATATTACTGATGTCGATGATAAAATAATCAAACGAGCGCTAGAAAATGGCGAAACCTGTGATCAACTTACCGAACGCATGCTACAAGAAATGTATGCTGATTTCGATGCTTTAAATATTCAGCGTCCTGATATTGAACCTCGGGCTACGCGGCAAATTCCACAAATTATAAAACTAGTTGAAAAATTATTAGCCAATGACCATGCATACGTTGCCGATAATGGTGATGTGATGTTTGCTGTCGATAGTGATCCAAATTACGGTATTCTATCCAGACAAAATTTAGAACAATTGCAAGCCGGGGCGCGAGTCGATATTGTCGATGTTAAACGTAACCCGATGGATTTTGTTTTATGGAAAATGTCTAAGCCAAATGAACCTAGCTGGGATTCACCTTGGGGTAAAGGTCGTCCAGGTTGGCACATTGAATGTTCTGCTATGAATTGCGATAAATTAGGTGAGCATTTTGACATTCATGGTGGGGGTTCTGATCTAATGTTTCCACATCATGAAAATGAAATTGCCCAATCCACTTGTGCACATCATGGCCAGTACGTTAATTATTGGATGCATTCAGGTATGGTCATGGTTGATCAAGAAAAAATGTCTAAGTCATTAGGTAATTTTTTCACGATTCGTGATGTTTTAAAACATTATGATCCTGAAACAGTACGCTATTTCTTACTATCGGGACATTATCGTAGTCAACTTAATTATAGTGAAGAAAACCTAAAACAAGCTCGCATTGCACTCGAACGATTATATACTGCTTTACGTGATACAGATAAATCATTGGTATATGTGCCGGCTAATAGCCATTATCTACAACGATTTTGCCTCGCTATGAATGATGATTTTAATACTCCTGAAGCTTTCTCGGTATTATTCGACCTTGCGAGAGAAATCAATAAAACCAAAGCTGATATTCAGCTTGAATTAGCTAATCAGTTAGCGGCTGAATTGCGTTATTTAGCACAGGTACTTGGACTGCTCGAACAAGATCCGCTACACTTTTTACAAAGTGATAACCAAGATAATTTGGATATTGCGAAAATTGAGGCATTAATTCAACAACGTAATGAAGCTCGCGCAGCAAAAGATTGGGCACTTGCCGATCAAGCTCGAGATGCATTAAACGCAATGAATATTGTGCTCGAAGACGGTGCAAACGGTACCACTTGGCGTAAAAAAAGCGTCTAGTGTTGCAATTTAATATTAATCGCTTAAATCAGTTTGTATCATAACTTACAAACTGATTTATTAGTTCATTAATGTATTTTTCAAAAATTCTTAAATAGAATTCGTTTTTTACTTAAATATTTATGACAGCTATAAATAAACATTAAAATCAGGGTAAAAACCAAATTTTCTTACTTTCTATTTACTTATTAAAAATCTTAACACCCTCTATACTTAATATTTTTAGTATTAAAGTCCCAGACAATAAAAATCGATGGTATATTTAGTTGAAAAAAACAATTTTATCTCATAATAAGTCATTACCGATAAATGATAACTTTTTTGCTGCTAATCACTGTACTTTGGATAATAACAAATACTCTTTATAATCTTTGGTATGTTTGAGTAATAAGAACAATATCGCTAAACTTTAGTGATTTTTTAAATCTAATTGTATTTTTTATTTGATAATGATTAATACGATTTTGGATATTTATGTAAATTGTTTTTTAGAAACTCGCAAACGATCTACAAGCTATCTAGTAATAATAATGGCCCTGTTCATTGAAAGAGAAACATTGAAATAAATTATCCGCATGGCGCATAAGTCATCTTAATTAACAAATAGTACCTATTTTCACAAACCACAATCAATAATAATCACTGATGCACTATAACGATTAATTATTTATCAATATCTAATTAATTATCCGTCATAGCTTTACAGGATTTTCCTGTACTATAACTCAATGAATTTTATGGATTATCATAACATTAACCGACATAATTACACGCACTATTGAGGAATATTACAATCTAACTTGTTGCCACCAGAATCCGTTAATGGGAAGACTGTTTCTCCGCATAAATATTTAATAAAATCCAGTTGCTGAATAATCAAACAAGTTTGTAAATAGATTAAAATCGGAACTAAAATTTACAGAAATATAAAAAACATTACATCTAATCTGATTAGATTAATTTTTCTGTTGTTTATCAACTGAGGTTAAAATACCACGTAAAATATTTAACTCTTGCTGTTCTATACGAGCGCGGGTAAATAGTCGACGTAAACGCCCCATAATTTGCCCAGGATGATTAACATTAATAAAACCAGTATTAATTAATGTCTGTTGCAAATGTTGGTAAAAACGTTCTATGTCCATATCTTTTGGATAATCATTTGCTTCATTTATTTGTTGAGGTTGCTGATTAAATTGAATAATTGTGCGCCGAATCTCGTAACATAATACCTGCACTGACATGGCTAAATTTAATGAACTATATTCTGGGTTAGCCGGAATTGAAACATGATAATGACATTTTTGCAATTCTTCATTGGTTAAGCCAACTCGCTCCCGCCCAAAAACCAATGCAACTTTATGGCCTTGTTGCAGCTCTGCCACAATTTTCTCACCACATTGATAAGACTCTAGATGAGGCCATTGTAAATGACGTGAGCGTGCACTAGTCCCAATAACCATTTCGCATTCAGCAATAGCTTCTTCCATAGAATTAACAATTTGTGCATTTTTAATAATATCACTCGCACCGGCGGCTAATGAAATGGATTGCGAATCCGGTTTAATGATGGGATTAACTAAACACAATTGCGTTAAACCCATGGTTTTCATAGCTCGAGCAGCTGAGCCCATATTACCAGTATGTGAAGTTTCGATTAAAACGATTTTTATATTTGTCAATGAAAGCATTATCTGAAAATCCAAGAAAATTTATGTCGTATTTTAACATAAACTAGAAAAAGCCTAAAATACTGTTATACTATACGGCTAAATCGTCTCATTACCCCATTATTTTTTGGGGAAAATATTTTGTTCTTTAACACCAATTGGAAATATCGTTATGCATCCGATGCTGAATATCGCTATTCGCGCTGCCCGTAAAGCGGGTAATGTAATTATAAAATCTTATGAAAATCCATCTTCTGTTAAGGTCGATGCGAAAGGTGAAAATGATTTTGTCACCAATGTTGATCGCGCGGCTGAATCATTAATTATTGAAACAATTAAAAAAGCTTACCCAGATCATACCATCATCAGTGAAGAAAGTGGGCTGATTAAAGGTCAAGATACTGATATTCAGTGGATTATCGATCCAATTGATGGCACCACCAACTTTATTAAAGGCATTCCTCATTGTGCAGTTTCCATTGCTGTTCGTATTAAAGGGCGAACGGAAGTTGGTGTCGTTTATAACCCGATGCTTAATGAGTTATTTACTGCCTCCAGAGGTCAGGGTGCGCAGCTAAATGGTTATCGTATTCGTACCAATCTGAGTGTAAAAGAGATACAAGGTAGTGTATTTGCCATTGCCTTCCCACATAAAATGAAACAATATAGTGAATACTATTTTAATGTTTTAGAAAAGATGTTTACCAAATGTAGCGATTTTCGGCGTAATGGCTCAGCTGCTTTAGATTTTTGCTATATTGCCAGTGGGCGGTTAGACGGATATTTCGAAATTGGATTAAAACCATGGGATATTGCGGCAGGTGAACTTATCTTAAGAGAAGCTGGCGGTATTATTACTGATTTTAATGGCGGTAATAATTATTTAGTTTCCGGCAATGTCGTTGCTGGTTCACCGAAAATTGTTAAAGAGTTTTTGTCATTAACGCAAAATGATTGGCCTGAGCGTTTAAAATGTTAATTGTATAATCCGATATTCGATTAATAACCGACAATTGTCGGTTATTTAATTAACTAATACTATCGCTTTTTTATAAAATAAACCCGCTTGAAAATAGCTAGAACAACATAATGATTTATTATTAAGTCATCGCCAACCAACTAATAATCAGTCTCATTTTACTATCATTATTTAACATGATGATTTTTTTAGCTAAACAAGATTAAATTGGTTGGTTATTTTTAACAAATTTTATACTTAACCTACGTAATCAGTAATCTCATCTGTTTCACCTGCTCCATTAGTGTTAAAGAAATGAAGCAAGCTGTTATCATAAGAACTTAAACTGAACAGAAATAAACAAAAAACAGTTTAGTCAAAATCAATTTAAGTGATGAAAATCAAAACTTCAATGTTTTCAACCAATTTGTTACATCTTCACCTAATGATTGATGACGCATAGCATATTCTACAAAGGTTTGTATATAGCCCAGTTTATTACCGCAATCATGGCTACGACCAATAATACAATAGGCATCAACACTATCTTGTTCGAGCAACATAGCTATTGCATCGGTTAATTGAATCTCATCGCCGGCACCTGGGGGAGTTTTTGCTAATAATGGCCAAATTTTTTCTGACAAAACATAACGTCCGACAATGGATTGATTAGAAGGCGCTTCTTTCTCCGATGGTTTTTCAACAACTCCATACATTTGTATGGTATTGCCAGCAGAAAGTTCTTCACCATGACAATCAATGATACCATAAGAAGATACCATCTCATGAGGTACCGGCTCTACCATTATTTGGCTATGTTTAGTTTGATGATAATTAGCAATCATCGCAGCTAAATTATCCTGCTTTAAATTACTGGTGTATTCATCAATGATGACATCCGGCAATACCACCGCAAAAGGTTCATTACCAACTAACGGATAAGCACATAAAATAGCGTGCCCTAGCCCTTTGGCAAGCCCTTGCCTCACACTGGAAAGCGTCACATTTTTTGGTAAAATTGATTGTACTTCCGATAATAATTGTCGCTTAACACGTGCTTCTAGCATTGCTTCTAATTCGAAACTGGTATCAAAATGGTTTTCAATAGAGTTCTTAGACGAATGTGTAACAAAAATAATTTCTGTAATACCTGCCGCAATACACTCATTCACTACATATTGAATTAACGGTTTATCCACAACCGGTAACATTTCTTTCGGAATTGCTTTTGTTGCAGGTAACATTCTAGTCCCTAATCCGGCAACCGGTATCACCGCTTTGGTAACCTTGCCTGTTACCGAAGATTGAAAATTGGTAAACATAAAAATCCTTATCCTATAAATAAAATTCAGTGTATAACGGATAGTATCAACTATCTTAGCATAAGCTTAACGCGTTGTTGCAACAAGGTGTCCTTAAATCATACATAAATGAAAAAACAGCCAAATCCAATCTATTCTTTATAAAATAATTATTAGCATTGATAATGCTATATAATTTGGTATCTAATAACAAATTATATCGGTAATTTATTAATCATAAATACCAAATAATACAGCAATTATTACGGAACCCAATCTTTATTTCATAAGATGTGATGTAATAACAAATTTCTAATACAGTTTAACTATCGTGTCAATTGATAGTATTTTACATTTAAGAGAATGATTCCCCACATTTATTGAAAGTAAAGTTAATATCCTGTTAACCATGCGTAGAAAAATAATCTAACTCAATTACGCTTAAGAGTAATTATTAATTTAGAGAAGAAATAATTTTCTTTAAATTTAACTTAATCATTTATAACAGTGAGTCCTTGATCACTAATTAACTGTGGATCATAAAAATTATTTGATAGTGAATTGACAGAAATATAAACTATTTGGCAATTAGATAAAATTGCCTTATAAAAAATATAGTTTGAATTTCGATCTCTTCGGACTTTTTGTTCCGTTGTTAAATAAAGATCATTATCTACATCATCATCAAACAAAACAGAAAGTGCATTAAATCGGTGTATCCAAATATGAGAATCAGGATATTCACGTTGAATAATCTCACCCGTTAACTTACCTTTCATGCCCTGATATGCTGATGAAAGGGTTGCACTAGCTCGACTCTGTGCAACATAAATGTGATTAAAGCCTTCAGTAAGCTTGTTTTGGGGTAATTGATTAAATTGGAATTCAATACCTGCTAATGTATTGTATTGACAATGTGGTAGCCTGTCAGGCTGAACTTTAAAATTTAAAGCATGACAACCTACTAAGCCAAAAAGGGAAAATAGTATTACGTACAACTTTTTCATTATGCATAAAATAAGGAAGTGCCAACTGATTTTAATTTAGCACAGTAACACTCCCTTTCATTAAAATAGCCTATTCACCTGATGCATTTGACAGTGCTTTACCACCCGATTGAATATCTTCACCGACCCCTTTTACTGTATGACAACCAGCAACAGCAAGAACGATTAAGAGACTTGATAACATCAATACTATTTTACGCATTAGATTTCTCCTTGACTTAAAAAACTTCAGCAAATGCTGAAGCGACATTAACGACATTACGATTATTTAGTCCGGCAACACACATACGACCACTGCCAACTAAATAAATAGCATAATCTGTTTTCAATTTTTCAACCTGATCTTTGGTTAATCCGGTATAACTAAACATCCCTTGTTGTTGTAATAAATAATCAAAATTACGATCAGGTATAATCTGTTTTAACGTGTCAACCATTGTGGTACGCATCTGTTTGATGCGATTACGCATTGTATTCACTTCTTCTATCCACAATGCTTTTAACGAAGGGTTATTTAAAACATGAGCAACAATTTGAGCTCCGGTATTGGCTGGGCTGGAATAATTACAACGTACCGTTGCTTGTAATTGACCAAAAACATTTTTCGCAATGTTTTTATCATCACAAATTACTGACAGCCCTCCTACCCGTTCACCATATAATGAAAAAGTTTTCGAAAAAGAATTACTGATAAAACCGGATATTCCTGATGCAGCAAGCGCTTGGATAGCATAAACATCTTCATCAATTCCCCTGGCAAATCCTTGATAAGCAATATCCATAAAAGGAATTAAATCACGTTGTTTGAGTTGTTCGATCACTAAGTCCCACTGTAAATTTGTCAGGTCAGCGCCAGTTGGATTATGGCAACAAGGATGTAACAAAACAATACTTTTAGCGGGTAATTGACTTAAAGTCGTTAACATTGCATCAAAATTTACCCCACCTGTATCTCTATCAAAATAAGGATAATGATTAACTGTAAAACCGGCACCTTTAAAGATGGTAACATGATTTTCCCAAGTCGGGTCACTGACCCAAACTTGGGAATCTGGAAAGTAACGACACAGAAAATCTGCACCAATTTTTAGTGCCCCCGATCCCCCTAGCGTTTGAATTGTCACAACTCGACCCGACTTTACTATCGGGCTATCACTACCAAACAGCAAATTTTGAATTGCCTGACAATAACTTGCTAATCCACTCATTGGTAAATATAGCGTCGCGTTATCACGCGTTTGATACAAGGCATCAATTGCTGTTTTTACACAAGACAATTGTGGCACCTTACCATTTTCATCATAATAATAACCGATACTCAGATTAACTTTTTCATCCCTTTTATCCTGAATAAAATCATATACTAAAGATAAAATTGGATCGCCTGCATAGGGAGCGACTTTCTCAAACATAATAACTGCCTTCTTTTTCTTAGAGTGAGTTAATGAATATGTATCGATTATTACACTAAGTTTTTAACCAATCAATATAGATCATTTCTTTTTATTATGATTTTGTAATAACCGGTCGTGATAATTAACATATTGAATTTCAATAATTTATTATCATTAATCATTAGCTGCGGCAAGCTCAATCAGTTCTTTCAGTTTCTCTTTTGTACCTGCATAATTATTTGTACTATCTAATACTATTTGATATTTATTATTCACAATAATCGTCGGTACATATTGCAACTCATAAGATTTAGCTAAATCGAGCGCTTGAGAGACTTGCTGTTCAACATCATCAGATTGATAAAATTGTTCAAGCAAATGGCGATCTACATTTTCACTTTCAGCCCAATCTAATAATTCATTTTCATCTTCAAGATTTAATTTTTGCTCATGAATCGCTTTATAAATTAAAGGCATTATCCGTGTTTGCTCAGTCGGTGAAATCATACCTAAAGCATAGAAAAATTTGGCATAAGCAAACCATTTCCCTTTTCGCGGTATGGCAACACGTTTGAAGGTCACATTACTAGGTTGTTCAGCTAGCCATGACACAATTTCCGGTTCCAATTTGTAACAATAAGAACAACCGTAAGAAAAAAATTCTATCACTTCTATCTTACCCTGATTATTTTCATGGTTAGCTGGTTGATTTTTTATAAGAATATAGTCTTTATTTTCAGTCAAAGCAGCGGCTGCGTTACCGAAAACGAATAAAGAAAAACTAATTAGAACCACTCTCAAAAGAAATTTACTCATTATGGCGCCTCATCATTGATACATATTCAAAAATTAGTCATTAATATAATTTGTTATCTAACAAGATAAAATAATCGAAAAGCTTAACTGTTATGATTTGCCCATTATGGGTTCTTAACTGCGATTACTTCAATTTCAACTTTAGCATCCCTGGGAATACGCGCCACCTCAACACAAGAACGGGCGGGAAAAGATGCATTATTTTCTCTAAAAAATTGTTCGTAAACCGCATTTACGGCGGTAAAATCATTTAAATCAGCTAAAAATACCGTCGTCTTAATAATATTAGCTGGTTCGCAACCAGCCGCCAGTAGAATAGCTTTAATATTGGCTAAACTTTGGCGAGTCTGATCACTTATATCACTTGGCATACTACCGGTTTTTATGTCAATAGGAATTTGTCCTGAAACAAATAATAGTTGACCTAAATCAACCGCTTGAACATAAGGACCAATTGCAGCTGGAGCATTTTCTGTATTTATAATTTTTACCATTTTTATTTTCTCAATAGCTATTTAATTTAAATTATTTATCGTACTACTAAACAGTATATAAGTAAAAACCGTCAAATTGCAAAATTTTACTTAAAGACTGTTATATATTTGATATATTGCTTAAAATCAAAAGAATATTATCTATTTTAAGCTGAGTATTAAAAAATACTCAGTCATACTTTATATAATGAGAATTTTAAATTGACTAAAGTTAATTTCGGATAGCATAAATAGATAATTAATCACCAAAATTAAAGCGTCATATTCATTTGTAATTCAAAAATTGCTGGATAATACGACAAACTTTTATCACAAAGAAAATCGGATAAAACTGGATTTGATAATATTAATTTAACATGGATTGTCGTGCTGCATATTACATATGCAGCAGCTATTTAAAAAGACGGTTTTATCTAATATTTATCATTTGATTAAGGCTGATAAGTTTGATTTTCAACAAAAAAGCATGAGATTTTATGCTGATCATAATCAATTAATTGTGGTTGTTGTTGTGTACATTGCTCAAATGCTAATCGGCAGCGCGCATTGAAGGCACACCCTTTTGGTGGATTTAATGGGCTAGGTAACTCACCTGTCAGTTTGATACGTTCTCGTCTTAAATCAGGATTTAAACGCGGCGTAGCTGACAATAAAGCTTGAGTATAGGGATGTTGCGGGTTATCGTAGACGGTATTTTTACTGCCTTGTTCAACACATCGTCCTAGATACATTACCATAACATCATCGGCAATATGCTCAACGACGGAAAGATCATGTGAAATAAACACATAAGATAAACCAAGCTCATCTTGTAAATCCATCATTAAATTTAACACTTGAGCGCGAACCGAAACATCTAACGCAGATACTGGCTCATCAGCGACGACTATTTCAGGATCAAGCATTAAACCTCGAGCAATAGCAATGCGTTGTCGTTGTCCACCGGAAAACATATGCGGATAACGATCATAAAATTCTTCTTTTAATCCAACTTTGCTCATCATCGCCAAAACTTTGGCTTTGCGATCACTCTTTGATAATTCGGTGTTAATTAATAATGGCTCTTCTAAAATTGTGCCAATTTTTTTTCGTGGATTCAATGAAGCATAGGGATTTTGAAAAACAATTTGGATCTTTTGACGACGTAATTTATCGGTTTTAGGATCAGCTTCTAATAAGCTTTGTCCTTTGAAAAAGAGCTCACCCGATGTCGGTCGTTCGATCATCGTCAACATTCTGGCTAATGATGATTTACCACAACCAGACTCACCAACAACCGCTAATGTTTTGCCTTTTTCAAGGCTAAAGGATACCCCATCAACCGCTTTAACTTGTTTGGTCTGCTTTTTTAATAAACCACTTTTAACTGGATAATATTGTTTAAGATTTTTAGCTTCTAATAGTACAGGATTATCGGTATTGTTATTCATAACTTGGATTCCCCTCTGGCGATAAGGGATAATGACATTTCACTTGTCGATTTTCACTTCGCGCATGTAATATTGGTTCAACGGTTTTACACTGCTTATCAGCATAAGGACACCGAGGATTTAATAAACAGCCATGTGGTCTATCATATTTGCCGGGTACCACACCTGATAAAGACGCAAGACGTTGCTTATCTTGGGTAAATTCCGGCAATGAGTTAAGTAATGCCTGAGTATATGGATGTAACGGTGATTTAAAAATCACTTCGGCATCACCAATTTCGACGATTTGCCCTGCATACATGACTATAATTTTATGGGCAGCTTCAGCAACTAACGCAAGATCATGGGTGATTAATACCAACGCCATATTATCTTTTTTCTGCAGATCTAATAATAGCTCGATAATTTGCCCTTGGATGGTCACATCTAATGCAGTAGTTGGTTCATCGGCTATCAATAATTTTGGATTACAAGCAATCGCTATCGCTATCATCACACGTTGACTCATACCACCAGAAAGTTGATGTGGATACACATTTAACCGATTAGCTGGATCAGGAATACCAACACAGTTTAATAATTTAATAGCTCGTTCACGACGTTGCTTTTTACTGCCACCATGGTGAATTTTAATTGCTTCCATAATTTGATAACCCACAGTAAAACAGGGGTTTAAACTGGTCATTGGATCCTGAAAAATCATGGCGACATCAGCACCGACTATTCTACGTCGTGCTTTTTCAGAAATGGTTTTCAGATCATGCCCATCAAAATGTAACGCATTGGCAGTTACCTTACCTGGGAAATCAATGAGTCCCATAATTGCTAATGAACTAACCGATTTACCCGACCCAGATTCACCAACAATCCCGACTACCTGACCTTGTTCAACTTGATAGCTAATACGATCTACCGCTTTAAATTCACCAAATTGAACAGCTAATTCTTTAACTTCTAATAACGCCATATTACATCCCCTTACTGTTTCAACTTTGGATCCAGTGCATCACGCAAACCATCACCCATTAAATTAAATGCAAGCACTGTCATTAAAATGACCAGTCCTGGGAATGTCACAACCCACCATGCAGATTGTACAAATTGTAAAACATCTGAGAGCATCGTTCCCCATTCTGGTGTTGGTGGCTGAGCGCCCATACCTAGAAAACCAAGTGCTGCCATATCTAATATGGCATTGGAAAAACCTAATGATGCTTGCACAATTAAAGGGGACAAGCAATTGGGTAAGATATTAATAAACATTTGTCTAAATGCACCTGCACCAGCCACTTTTGATGCAATGACATAATCCTTATTTAATTCGGTTATCATTGCGGCACGGGTTAAACGAACATAGTGAGGTAGTGCAATAAATGCCAAAGCTATTGCTGCATTGATAATAGATGGACCGAGTATGGCAACCATAACCAATGCCAATATTAAACTTGGCAAAGCTAACATGATGTCGACAATCCGCATAATGAGGTTGTCAACAATCCCACCAACATAACCGGCGATTAAACCAAGGGTAATACCTAAAATTAGCGATAAAATAACAACCAAGCAACCAATTAATAATGATAACCGAGCGCCATAAATTAAACGCGATAAAATATCTCTACCAACATCATCGGTACCAAGAATAAACTGCCAACTTCCTCCTTCCATCCAAACAGGTGGGGCAAGTAAATAATCTCTGAATTGTTCAGCCGGCAAATGCGGAGCCACAAAATCGGCAAAAATTGCTAAAAAAACGACAATAATGATGTAGATTAAACCAACAACTGCACCTTTATTTTTCTTAAAATAACACCAAAATTCTTGTAATGGTGTCATTGGTAGTGGTGCACTATTTTCCATATCTTGCTCAATAACATTTTCTGATAAAATTTTACTATTCATGGGCAAAAGACTCTTATTTTTTATGACGTATTCGTGGATTAATAATGCCATATAACATATCGATCACCAGATTGACCAAAATGATTAGCGTTGCAACAATCAATACCCCACTCTGTACGACAGGGTAATCTCTACGCTGTAATGAATCGATCAGCCAGCGCCCAATTCCCGGCCATGAAAAAACAGTTTCAGTTAATATTGCACCGGCAAGCATTGATCCGACTTGTAAACCAATTATTGTCACAACTGGAATCATCGCATTACGTAATGCATGCACCATAATAATTCGCCAACGACTAACCCCTTTAGCTCGAGCAGTTCGAATATAATCTTCATTTAATACTTCAAGCATTGCTGAACGCGTCATACGAACAATGACAGCCAAAGGAATGGTACCTAATACGATGGATGGTAAAATTAGGTGTTGCACTGCATCAATAAAATCACCTTCTTCACCCCAAAATAAGGTATCAATCAGCATAAAACCGGTTAAAGGATTACTATCATCTAAAAATAGCATATCACTCACCCGACCTGAAACAGGGGTTAGATTTAAATGGACTGACACTAACATAACTAGCATCATCCCCCACCAAAAGATTGGCATAGAATAACCGGTTAATGACAAACTAATTGCGGTATGATCAAATATCGAACCGCGCTTAACGGCAGCAAGTACACCAATAGGAATACCAAAAAATACCGCAAACACCATAGCAGACATACCCAATTCAAAGGTTGCTTTGAAACGTGGTACAAATTCTTCCCAAACCGGAATTTGGCTTTTAAAAGAAACACCTAAATCACCATGAAAAATGCCGATTAAGTAATTAAAATATTGTTGATATAAGGGCTTATCAAGACCAAGTTGTGCCATTAATTCAGCGTGCCTTTCCGGCGATAAACCACGCTCTCCAGCCATAATTAGGACAGGATCACCGGGAATTAAATGCACAAAAACGAAGGTTAAGATCGTAACACCTAAAAATGTCGGTATTAATACACCAAATCGTTTTAAAAGGAATTGGAACATATTATATTGCTCTTTGCTTATATTAAGAATGAATATTATTTTTATTAAATTTATATAGTAAGATAATATTTACGCGAAAGATTAAAGGTAATTTATTCAATATTTATATTAAATAATGGGCGGGATTGTTTTACGAATATCATCCTAACGTTAACAGCTTTACAAGCAGCTAACATTTACTTCAACCATTCTTATTACGTTTGTACTATTATAAAAATAAGGCATTAAAGTATAGTGAATTCTAATTATTTGTCTATACCAATCAACCATAAATTGTCTTATGTTCATATATGCGTAGCTTATACTTATCTTGTGTTAATATAAGGCACACTATTGGATCATAAGTAATGATTTTGTTTAAAAAGGTGATAACTAAATATTTATTGATTAAAATCAAAGCCATCAATAAATTAAAGAAGGATAAAAATAAAGTTCTGCCGATAAAAACAGAACTTTATGTAGGTTTATATGAACACACTTATTTTTCAATGCTAACTTGGTTAAAATTATGTAACGCTAACGGATCCATAATGTAACCTTTAACTTCTTTGCGCACCGGCATATACACTCTTGAGTGAGCAATCAAGAAGGCTGGAGCTTGTTCATGCATAATCAATTGTGCTTGTTTATAAAGTTCAACACGCTTTTCATGATTGGATTCAACACGCGCTTGTTGTAATAGATCATCGAAAGGTTTATAGCACCAATGAGAATAGTTAGAGCCGGCTTTAACCGCATCACAACTCATCATTACTGAGAAGAAATTATCTGGATCACCATTATCACCGGACCAACCCATTAATACCGCATCATGTTCACCCCTTCGAACTCGAGTAAGGTATTCTCCCCATTCGTAGCTAATTATATTAGCCGTTACGCCGATTTTGGCCCAATCAGCTTGGATCATCTCGGCCATACGGCGAGCATTTGGATTATACGGACGTTGTACTGGCATCGCCCATAAATTAATGGTAAACCCGTTTTCTTGTCCAGCTTCTTTTAATAGCTGTTTTGCTTGCTCTGGATCATAAGGATCTTCTTTAACTTCATTATTATAACTCCACATGGTTGGTGGAATAAAATTTTTCGCTGGCTCAGCTGCACCTTGGAATATTGCATCAATAATAGCTTGTTTGTTGATTGCTAAGTTTAGTGCCTGCCGAACTTTTAATTCACCTAATGGCGCTTTATCCATATTATAAGATAGAAAACCAATATTTAATCCGGCCATTTCATCAACAACGATATTTTTATCTTGCTTCATACGTTCGATATCTGCCAAATTTGGATATGGCATTGCATGACATTCACCTTTTTGTACTTTGGCATAACGCATTGCAGCATCGGGGGTAATTGAAAACACTAAACGATCGAGCTTGGCTTTTTCGCCAAAGTAATCCGAATTTGCTTTGTATAAAATACGAGAATCTTTTTCGTATTGTATAAACGTAAATGGTCCTGTACCGATTGGATTGAGATCAAATTTTTCTGGCGTACCCGCTTTCATCATTTTATCGGCATATTCTGCTGACATAACAGAAGCAAATGACATTGCCATATCGGCTAAAAACGGGGCTTCTGGATGTGCAAGATGGAAAATCACCGTATAATCATCAACCTTTTCAATACTAGTGATAAGCGAATCCATTCCCATACTGGTGAAATATTCATATTGACCGCCTGATATATTATGATAAGGATGATTGGCATCCTTTTGACGCATAAAACTAAAAATAACATCATCAGCATTAAGATTACGAGTTGGTTTGAAGTTTTTACTACTATGCCATTTAATATCATCACGTAAATGGAATGTGTAAGCAGTACCATCTTCATTAACATCCCAAGACTTAGCAATAGATGGCATGATTTCAGTAGTACCTAATTTAAATTCGACCAAACGATTAAAAACAGGCACCGCACCCGCATCCATTGAAACACCACTGGTTACAACTTGTGGATTAAAATTTTCGGGTGAAGCTTCAGTGCAATAGACTAACGTCCCTGCTGCATAAAGATTACTAGTGGCGACCATCGCAAACAAACCGGCCCCTAGCATAAGTTTACGTTTAAAACTTCTAAGACTATCCATTGCATTTCCTCTTTATATTCTTAACATTCAAACTGAAAATAATTTTAAAACATCTATGACATTTGCTATCAAGTTAATTATTTTTTACTATTGAGTTTTAACAACTTTTAAGATATTGCCGTCAAAATCTACAACTGTTACGTATTCTCCGATATTAAAATTTTGTTCACTTTTTGCCATCCATGTACTATCATTGACTTTTATTCTACCATGTCCATTTATGATTGCTTCAACTACAACTGTTTTTAACCCAATTAAATCACGTTGAGGTTGATTTAAGACTCCTCTTTCAGACTTATCTTTACCATTACGTTTCAACCATAAGTACCACACATAAGCCGTTAGCAACGTAAAAATCGCAAATAAAATCCATAACATTGACCAAGAAAACGGTACGATCCAAGCAAGGCTCCCCACTATAAAAGCAGAAATACCACTCCATAAAGAATAACCACCGGTACCGAGTAATTCAATAATTAACAATACTCCCCCCAGAGCAATGAATACCCAAGATGGATTGCTATACAACGCGGTTAGAAATTCATTCATAATCTGTATCCTCATTTGATAGTATTAATTATTTTTTAGTGCTATTTATTAACTCAGCAAATCCACCAAGGTATCCCAAAAATCATCCCATAAATTACGTTGAGGTTGATTTGAGACACCTCTTTTAGACTTATCTTTACGTTTCAACCATAAGTACCACACATAATCCGTTAGCAACGTAAAAATCGCAAATAAAATCCATAACATTGACCAAGAAAACGGTACGATCCAAGCAAGGCTTCCCACTATAAAAGCAGAAATACCACTCCATAAAGAATAACCACCGGTACCGAGTAATTCAATAATTAACAATACTCCCCCCAGAGCAATGAATACCCAAGATGGATTGCTATACAACGCGGTTAGAAATTCAGCCATGATCTGTATCCTCATTTGGTTGTATTAATTATTTTTTAGTGCTATTTATTAACTCAGCAATACCACCAATGCTTCCCATTAAATTAGCTGCATCAAGCGGCATCATAATCACTTTACTGTTTTCAGATGAACCTATTTTTTGTAGGGCATCGGTATATTTTTGTGCAACAAAGTAGTTAATCGCATTGATATTACCTGCTGCAATTGCTTGAGATACCATTTGAGTAGCTTTTGCTTCAGCTTCTGCCGCACGTTCACGAGCTTCGGCTTGTAAAAAGGCAGCTTGTCTTTCCCCTTCAGCTTTTAGAATCTCAGATTGCTTTTCACCTTCAGAACGTAAAATAGCCGCTTGACGAATCCCCTCTGCTTCTAAGACTTCAGCTCGTTTATTACGCTCAGCTTTCATTTGGGCATTCATCGCTGCAATCAATTCTGATGGTGGACGGACATCACGAATTTCAATACGGGTAATTTTAACACCCCAAGGACTGGTTGCTTCATCAACAATCCCTAATAAACGCGTATTGATATGATCACGTTGTGACAACATTTCATCCAATTCCATTGCCCCTAATACTGTACGAATATTGGTCATCATCAAATTAATAACCGCTCTTTCAAGTTGATTGACTTGATAAGCTGCTCTTGCAGCATCCTGAACCTGAATAAAGCAAACTGCGTCGATTTGCACATTAGCATTATCTTTAGATATGACTTCTTGGGATGGAATATCTAATACCTGTTCCATCATATTAATTTTCCGCCCGACACCATCCATGAAAGGAATAATAACATTTAAACCAGGTTCTAATGTGTGGGTATATTTACCAAAGCGTTCAATGGTATATTGAAAACCTTGGGGAACAATCGTGATCCCTTTATAAACAGTAACTAAGGCTAATAAAACTAATACACTTATGGCAATATAAAATGTAGACATTTTGGATTTCTCTCTTTCGTATTAATATGATTGATGTTGATATGCTCTAATAATATAATTGGCAATTATTTTATTATTTCATTTTTTCTATTTACTATAATTCAAATGTTACACCTGTCAAATATTTCATTATACGTTCTTTGAACTCCGACCAAGGATATAAACCCTGTCCATTTGTTTGTAAACCATTAAGTTCAAGTGTAATATGCCTGGCCGGATGATTTAAACTCAATTCACTCGCCAAGTGCAATTGTTCAATGGTTTGATAGAAATATTCGGCTTTAAAGTATGATTGCTGATCTTGTAGATTACGCCAACGCTGTAATACTAATTTACCACCAATCGGTGTCTCTTCGATTTGTTCCGGTAATTGATAATCTTTGAATTCCAATGCTCCCATAATAGACGCAATATTACAATCATGCCCTACTAGCAGTACTAATGGATGTTGTTTTTGTTGCATCATTTGATTAATAAACGTGATAAGTGGTTTGGCAATATGATTAGCTAATATTGGTGATTTAAATAATAAATTAATATACTGATTTTTTATATTAGCAAGCATCGCTCGGTGTTGAAACGAATTTATCATCCCCCAAGCATTATCTTGATGCTTAAAGCCGGAATAGTATTGTAGAGTTAATGCATCGACCACAGCTGTTCCAAACGCCAATGCTCCTCTAATTTTTGGTTCTTCATTGATAATTAAATCAAAAGTCGTAGGTAACTTAGTAAATTCACATTGGTATTTTTGGTAGCATTTTGAATGACGATAATCCAAAATTTCCGCTAATAACTCATAAGCGGGGGTTAGCTTTTTATCTAACTGTTCGATCAAGTCACTTGAACCAGTATAATGCTTTAGATCATGGATAACTTGTTGCTTAAATAGTGATGATGCATTACGAACACAAGGATTAAATATCGGATCCATACGTTCAATCGGATATTTGTGATGAATTGTGATATCGCAACCAGGAAAAGCGCCTAACGTAAAATACTGTGCTGTAGCGACTGTACGCTGTAAGCTATTGGCATAGACAAAAACTTTATCAGGTGAAATATCAAATTTCTGTTGTAGCAACCATTTCCTAAAATATGCGCCAAAGAAACTTTCTAGGGTACCACCTCGTGTTGTCAGATAACCAGGCTTACAATCCCACTGTGGCCATGATTTAGGTGTGACGGTTTGCAAAAAGCGTAACGTTTCGGGTAACGCCGTTCTTATTCCGTGTCGGCTTATAATAATAATTTGCTCTAACTGATATTGCTCCATCGTCTGTTAACCTATGTATATTCTGTGTAAAACCAAGATACTCATAAATTCAGATCAAATTAATCTGATAATAATGGCTTACCAAAATAGGGCTTTTTTTGTCGGCTATACATTAAATATAACCAGCCTTTGATCGCTGCTCATCTTAATGATTAATATGCATTAAGGTTTAGTTTTATCTAAAATAAGTTTTGTGCTTATTTGTAAATTTAGATCACCGCCAAGGTTAGGATAATGTATTTTCATCTGCTTTATAATTTCATTAAATGAATGATAGTTTTTTAAAACATCATCATAAGTTTGAATATATTGATGAGTAAATTCGATTGCTTCATTTGCAATAGGATCAGCGCCTAAAAAATGTCCTGGTATGGTGATTCTAGGAGCTAATTTTTTCATATCAAGCACGATACTATCCCATTGCTTGCGTTGTTCTGAAGTTGGCGCATCTGCTGTCCAAATAAACATATTATTCGATAACAAAGAGCCACCAATGATCATTTTTTGCTGAGGCATCCAAAGATAAGTTCGTTGCGGATCCTTCCCTTTAATTTGGAATTCTTCTTTACCAAAATAGAATGAATTACCAACTATTGCAGTTGGTATAACAATACGACTTGGCGCTTGCTCACCAATAAATTTTTGCCAATATTTTAATTTTTCCCGGCCAGTATTTTTGATCACCTCAACGGTTGCTGGCGTAGCAATGACTTGAGCACTTGGATAAGCCTTAAGAATGGTTTCTAAACCAAAATAAAAATCAGGATCACTGTGACTAATATAAATCAGCGTCAACGGTTTACCACTTTTTTTGATTTCATCAACCATTTTTTGCGCATCTTTTTTAGTTAATTGTGTGTCAATTAACATTGCTTGATCTTGAGTGTATAAAATAGTGGACGTTACAGGAAAAACTGCATCAGCACCTGCGTTATGTACGGCTCCCGATATAACTTTGTGAGATTTGGCTACCACACAAGTCATTAATGCAATCATTAACCAAAATGCGATCAAACTGCGTTTCAAGAAAAACATATTTTCTCCTACTAATAGATAATCTAATGCAATAGCACCAGATTTAATCGTTTTGATTTTTTCTTATTTCAAGATTTTATGATTTATTAATCTTAATATAATTTTTATAAAACTTTTTGCTTACTTTAACATAACCGGAATAAAATATGCGACATAAATTATATTATTTAATGCGCTTGAACTGTAAATCCCAAACACCATGACCTAAATTTAAACCACGCTTTTCAAACTTTGTCATTGGGCGATAATCTGGCCTTGGTATATATCCGTTATTTAGCGACACGTTTTGGAAACCAAAAGCAGAATTTAATACTTCTAACATATGCTCCGCATAATGTTGCCAATCGGTGGCCAAATGTAATATCCCATCCATTTTTAATTTTTTGCGCAACAACTGTACAAATTCAGGTTGAATAATTCTGCGTTTATTATGTTTTGCTTTATGCCATGGGTCAGGGAAAAAAATCTGAACTTTACTAAGCGATGCATCGGCAACCATATTTTCCAGTACTTCTACCGCATCATGACACATTAACCGAATATTATTTAATTGATGTTGTTCAATCGCCATTAAGCACGCCCCAACACCTGGACGATGAACTTCAATACCTAAAAAATTCTCGTTCTTATTCTTATCAGCCATTTCAATCAATGAAGCACCCATCCCAAAACCAATCTCTAAAACAATTGGTTGTTGATGAGCATATAATTGATTGAAATCTATTTGATGTTGATCATTATAATCAATACCACAACTGGACCACAATTTTTCTAAAGCTTGTTCTTGCCCTTTAGTTAATCGACCTTGTCTTAATACAAAACTACGAATTTGGCGACGTGGCCGACCATCTGCCAAAATTTCGGATGTCATGATATTGGAATTATCATTTATAAAGGATTTTTGATTCATATTACTATCTTTAAACACAATAATTTAATAATATAGTTTAGCTGAAGTTCATCACTGTCGCTAGTTCATAATCTAATTAATCTAAGAGAATTATGATTGAATTTAATCTGATTTTACAATTGTTACAGCAGATGTGTGTTTATTTAGTTATTGCTTATCTACTCAGTAAAACACCTATATTTATACCTATCATGCAAGTCACCGTCAGTCTGCCCCATAAATTAATCTGCTATGTTATTTTTTCTTTTTTTTGCATAATGGGAACTTATTTCAGTTTTCGAATTGAAGATACACTTGCCAATACTCGAGCAATTGGTGCGATATTAGGTGGTATACTTGGCGGTCCTTATGTCGGTTTACTAGTTGGTGTTACAGGTGGTTTGCACCGTTATAGTTTAGGCGGAATTACCGCCGAAATTTGTATGACTTCTACAATATTAACTGGATTTATTAGCGGGATAGTTCACTATATTTTGTTAAAAAAAGGAAGGGTAGATCTAATATACAACCCCTTTATCATCGCAATTTTAGCTATGCTATCTGAGTCGTTAGAAATGATCATGATTCTGGTATTTTCTAAACCCTATGACGTTGTTTCACATGCGGTTCATAGCATTGCCGCCCCCATGATTGTTGCTAACAGCATTGGTTCTGCTATGTTTATGCAAATTTTATTAGATAGAAAAATTATCTTTGATAAATATACTTCGACTTTTTCAGCTAAAGCCTTAAGTATTGCTGCACGTACTGAAGGACTATTGCGTGATAAATTCAATCAAGAAAACAGTACTAAAGTGGCACATATCATTTATCAAGAACTTGGCGTTGGTGCCGTTTCAATAACCGATCGCGAAAAAATACTAGCATTTATTGGTATCGGTAGTGATCATCACCTACCAGGTACCCCAATAACCTCAAAAGCTACATTAGAATCGATTGAAGATAACGAGGTGAAATATCTCGATGGTTTACATGAACTTTATCAATGTTCGATTAATAAACAATGTCGCTTAGGATCCGCACTGGTCATTCCTTTAAGAGGTGAAAAAAAAGAGGTTGTTGGTACCATAAAAATCTATGAAGCAAAAAACACATTGTTTAGTTCGATTAATCGGACTCTAGGTGAAGGGATAGCGAGTTTATTATCTGCACAAATTCTCACTGGTCAAAACGAAAGTTATCAACAATTACTTTCTCAAACACGAATTAAGTTGCTTCATGCACAAGTCAATCCGCATTTTTTATTTAACTCGCTTAATACATTACTTGCTGTTATTCGCCGTGATCAAGAACAAGCTTCAAAATTAGTCCAGCATCTCTCAACTTTTTTTAGAAAAAATTTAAAACGCCCAGAAGAAATCGTGACGTTAAAAGATGAACTTGATCACATAACAGCTTATCTAGAAATTGAAAAAATGCGGTTTATTGACAAACTTGATATTCAAATCCATGTACCAAAATTATTAGAACAAGCCTATCTTCCCGCATTCTCTTTACAACCAATTGTAGAAAACGCTATCAAACATGGAATATCACAAATGATTGGTTTAGGTACTATTACCATTCGTGCTCACAAATATCAACAAATCTTAGTTCTGGAAGTTGAAGATAATGCGGGTAATTATCGCAAAGAACATAAAAGTAATAACGGGCTAGGTATGACCCTAGTGCATGAAAGAATACAAATACGTTATGGTAAACAATATGGTTTAACGATCCAATGTGAGTCAGATATCTATACAAAAGCAATCTTAAAATTGCCATTAGACAAGGAGCATAGAAATGCTAAATATCATAATTGTTGATGATGAACCGCTGGCACGTGAGAATTTACGTTGTTTACTTAAGGAATTTACAGAAATTAATATTACTGCCGAATGTAGCAATGCTTTTGAAGCTATTAAAGCTATACATAATCAATCACCTGATGTGGTATTTCTAGATATTCAAATGCCTAAAATTAGTGGTATCGAAATGCTAAGTATGATTTCACCATTACACATGCCATATATTGTCTTTCTAACAGCATATGAAGAATATGCTATTAAAGCATTTGAAGAACAAGCATTTGATTATTTACTTAAACCAATCGATCCCCTTCGCCTTAATAAGACGATTCAACGACTATTAATCATTAATGAAAAACAAAATCTAGAACAACTAAAAACTGATAAATATTTAAAATATATCCCGTGTATGGGGCATAATCGGATTTATTTAATTGATCCTAATGATATTTATTATGCTAATTGCCGAACCAGCGGTGTTTATGTTTTTAACCATGATAATGTAGAGTATTATACAGAACTCACCTTAAAAACATTAGAGGAAAAAACGCAGTTAATCTATTGTCATCGCCAATATTTAATTAATATACAAAAACTAAAAGAAATTCGTTTTTCCCATACCAGTCACACAGATATTATACTCAATAATGATATTTCAGTACCTGCTAGTCGCCGATATTTAAAACTATTAAAGGAACAGTTAGGATTAGTTTGATTAATCAAATTATTATTTATAAAGATAACTAAACAAATTAGCCAATAATTGTGAAAACTTAAAAAAACAATTTAATTCATTACAAAGAGTATTAACTATTTTATCTTAATAAATAAAAGCCCCGATAAAAGCAACAAAAATGACACAAAATTTCGATAAGATATTTCAATTTGGGACAATAAACAATACAATTAACAGATCATTTTTTTAGACGGTTGTATGACAAATACAAAGAATATCGTTAACAGGACCTTAGCAGACTATGTCAAATAATATGAAAGAAAATCATTTTACTGAACAATATTGCCCAGAACTAGTTGAAGCGCATGTGCAACAACACTGGCAAGATAATAACACATTTCATGTCACTGAAGATCCAAGCAAAGAAAAATATTATTGCTTATCTATGTTACCTTATCCGTCTGGGCGACTGCATTTAGGTCATGTTCGTAATTATACCATCGGCGATACTATTTCACGTTATCAACGCATGCAGGGTAAAAATGTATTACAACCTATTGGTTGGGATGCTTTCGGCTTACCTGCAGAAGGCGCAGCGGTTAAAAATAATACTGCGCCAGCTAAATGGACCTATGAAAATATTGCTTATATGAAAAAGCAATTAAAACTACTTGGTTTTGGTTATGACTGGGACAGAGAAGTGACCACCTGCAAACCAGAATATTATAAATGGGAACAGTGGTTTTTTACAAAACTTTATGAGAAAGGGTTGGTGTATAAAAAAACCTCAGCAGTCAACTGGTGCCCGACTGATCAAACTGTATTAGCTAATGAGCAGGTGGTTGAAGGTTGTTGTTGGCGGTGTAATACGCCAGTTGAACGTAAAGAGATTCCACAATGGTTTATCAAAATCACTGCCTATGCCGATGAACTATTAAAAGACTTAGATAGTTTAGAAAGTTGGCCTGAGCAAGTTAAAACCATGCAGAAAAATTGGATTGGCCGTTCGGAAGGAGTTGAAATTGACTTTAACGTTGAAAATTACAACGAAAAATTAACAGTCTATACTACCCGCCCAGATACCTTTATGGGAGTGAGTTTTGTTTCGGTCGCGGCTGAGCATCCTTTAGCGCAATTAGCCAGTAAAGATAATGCCGAAATTACCGCCTTTATTGCTGAGTGTAAAAACACCAAAACCGCAGAAGCTGATATGGCAACGATGGAGAAAAAAGGTATTGCTACAGGTTTTTACGCCATCCATCCATTAACGAATGAAAAAGTTCCGGTTTGGATCGCCAACTTTGTATTAATGGAATATGGAACCGGTGCAGTTATGGCTGTACCGGGGCATGATGCGCGCGATCATGAGTTTGCTTGTAAATATCATTTACCAATTAAAGCTGTCATCCTAGATCAACAAGGTCATGCACCAGATGTGAGTCAACAACCTTATACAGAATACGGTAATTTATTTAATTCTGGGGAATTTGATGGACTTAACTTTGAACAAGCCTTCAATGCCATTGCCGATAAATTAATTGCTAAAGGTGTTGGTGAACGTAAAGTCAATTATCGTTTACGCGATTGGGGGGTCTCTCGTCAGCGTTATTGGGGTGCGCCAATCCCGATGGTCACATTAGCTGATGGCTCAACAATCCCGACCCCGGAAGATCAATTACCAGTCATTTTACCAGAAAATGTTGAAATGGATGGCATAACTAGTCCTATTAAAGCCGATCCGAATTGGGCAAAAACAACCGTTAATGGCGAAACAGCACTACGCGAAACCGATACCTTTGATACTTTTATGGAATCATCATGGTATTACGCACGTTATACCTGCCCACACTATAACAGTGGTATGTTAGATGAAAAAGCGGCCAATTATTGGTTACCGGTGGATCAATATGTTGGTGGAATTGAACATGCTATCATGCATCTACTTTATTTCCGCTTCTTCCACAAATTAATGCGTGATTTTGGCATGGTCAACTCTGATGAACCGGCTAAACGATTACTTTGCCAAGGTATGGTATTAGCCGATGCGTTCTATTACACCACCGAAATAGGTGAACGTATTTGGATTTCCCCAACCGAAGTCACCGTTGAGCGAGATGAAAAGGGGCGAATTGCCAAAGCGTTTGATAAGACCGGACGTGAGCTAATTCATGCTGGCATGACCAAAATGTCGAAATCAAAAAATAATGGTATCGACCCACAAGAAATGGTCGAAAAATATGGTGCTGATACTGTACGCTTATTTATGATGTTCGCTTCACCTGCTGAAATGACACTTGAATGGCAAGAATCTGGCGTTGAAGGAGCCAATCGTTTTATTAAACGCGTATGGCGCTTGGTGTATGAACACACCCAGCAAGGTGTGGTAAAGCCATTAATTCTTGATCAGTTAACCGGCGATCAAAAAACCTTGCGTCGTGAATTACATAAAACCATTGCTAAAGTGAGCGATGATATTGGTCGTCGCCAAACATTTAATACTGCGATCGCTGCTGTGATGGAATTTATGAATCGTTTACAAAAAGCATCACAAGAAACTGAACAAGACCGAGCGTTAATGGATGAAGCATTGAACGCAATCGTGCGTTTACTTTATCCAATGATACCTCATGCATGTTTCGTTATGTGGCAAGCATTAGGCCATAAAACTACTATTGATAATGCTCAATGGCCATTGGCCGATGAGTCAGCCATGGTTGAAGATGAAAAACTCATTATTGTCCAAATCAATGGTAAAGTACGCGCTAAATTAACAGTACCAGCTGATGCTAGTGAAGCATTGGTTACGGATATGGCAAAAACAGAAGTCAATATCCAAAAACATTTAGACGGTGTTACCATTCGTAAAATCATCTATGTTCCAGGTAAATTACTTAACCTTGTGGTTAGTTAATAACTTCCTGATACAACAGTTGATTTAGCTATAACTATTTGGGGTAATAATCATTACCCCTGAAAAATTAGGTAGTCCAAATGAAAAAATTGTTTTGTTTAGTATTTTTTGCAGTGTTGTGGTTAACCGGTTGTGGATTTCATTTACAACATGAAACAGAAATTCCACAACAATTTCAGACCATGACGTTTTATAGTGACAATCCGTATGGTTCATTATCTCGTACTATCAAAGATTTACTAGTTAAGAACAAAGTCAAATTAGTTAATGAAAATGCCAATCAAAATCATCCTTCCCTACGTATCTTAAGTAACGATATTAGTAAAGAGACCATTTCGATTTATCAAAATGGTAAATCTGCTGAATATCAATTAATTTTAACAGTCAATGCTCAAGTTATCATTGCCGGTAATGACATCTACCCTATTACGACAAAAGTATTTAGAACATTTTTTGACAATCCTGCTACCGCATTGGCTAAAAGCGCCGAGCAAAATTTAATCGAAAAAGAAATGTATACCCAAGTAGCTAAACAATTAATTAGTAAATTAAAATCAATCAACACTATTGATAATAAACTTAACACACCATGATAAAAATTTTTGCTAATCAGCTTGATGCAAAACTAGAACAGGATGGTGCATGGTGTTACTTTCTGACGATAGGAAATGATCCCTACCTTCGGGATGTCACTCAAAACAAAATAATCAAGAAAATGCATCAACAAGGTTTTACCGAACAAACTGTTTTCAGTATCGATAATCAAACCAACTGGGATAGTATTTATGAAAATAGTCGCGCGATGAGTCTATTTTCAAGCCAAACACTATTGATATTGCAATTCGGTGATAATTTGCTGAATGCTAGCATAGCTAAAAAATTAGATGAACTTTGCCAAACGTTATCGCCCGATGTCAGTTTATTAGTCACATTATCACAAATGACAAAGGCACAAGAAAACGCAAGTTGGCTAAAAACATTGTCTGATCAGCTTTTAATTATTAACTGTAATACACCTGATGCAAATCAATTACCCATCTGGCTAAATCAGCAATTACAATTGTTTGATCTAACAATAGAAAAACAAGGTATTGAACTTTTATGTTATTACTATGAGGGTAATTTATTAGCACTCACTCAGACGCTTGAACAGTTAAAATTACTTTATCCTAAGGGTAAAATCAGCTTTAGTCAGTTGGAGAATAATTTAGATGATTGTGCTATTTTTACCCCTTATCATCTTATCGATGCCATGCTAATGACTAAAACAAAGCGTGTTATTCATATTTTGCAACAATTCAAAATGAATGGCACGGAACCGCTGATCTTAGTTCGAACGATTCAACGTGAATTAATTCAACTAATCAATCTAAAAAAATATTCTGCAAAGCATGATCTTAAATCCGCTTATGATATAAATAAAGTTTGGCAAAATCGCCGAAATGTCATTACGCCTTATTTAAATAGAACTTCCCTTGAACAGTTATACCTAATTTTAAAACAATTAACCGAACTGGAAATCGCTTTAAAATCCGATTATCAAGCGGCAATTTGGGAATTATTAACAGCCTTATGTTTAAAAATAGTGGGAGATTAATATGTCCGGCCATTTGACAGCACTCTTTGGCGGTACCTTTGATCCGATTCATTATGGTCATTTACTACCGAGCATGGCATTGGCTAAAGAAATTAACTTAACTCACATCAGTCTATTACCCAATTACATTCCGCCACATAAAGCACAACCCAAAGCAACAACTGCTCAACGCCTCGCAATGATTAAATTAGCAATTGAAGACTACCCCCTTTTTTCAATTGACGTTCGTGAAATCACTCACGCCAAACCTAATAGACCCTCATATACTATTGATACCTTACAAAACTGGCGGTCTGAATATGGTGAACATAAGAGCTTAGCATTTATTATTGGTCAGGACTCATTATGTAATTTACCTAAGTGGTATCATTGGCAATCATTGTTAGATTATTGTCATTTATTAATCTGTCCCCGTCCCGGTTTTACCAATACAACTGACAATCTTCAGTTACAAAAATGGCTATTACAGCATAGCACAAAGAATATCACCGATCTTCAACAAAACCCTTGTGGATCAATATACTTTGCTAATACGCCCTTAAAAGCCATCTCCGCAACGGAAATTAGACAGCATATTGAAAATCGTCAGGATTATCAGTCGTTATTACCACCAAAAGTTTGGCAATATATTCAAACACAACATTTATATGGCGCTTAATTAATGAAAAATAACAGAAATCACTTTACTTCTGTAACTTTTTTCGGCATCATTTCGCCGGCTAAATTATATTTAATAACTACCCCTTAAAATGGATAGTTATTTGTTAATCATTAGCAATTTGAGTACAAATTAATATTTCGAGGAACCAATGGCAAAAGAAGATAACATTGAAATGCAAGGCACTATACTTGAAACATTGCCTAATACTATGTTTCGTGTAGAGTTAGAAAATGGTCACGTAGTAACAGCACATATTTCTGGTAAGATGCGTAAAAACTATATCCGAATTTTAACAGGTGATAAAGTTACTGTTGAAATGACGCCTTACGACTTATCAAAAGCTCGCATTATCTTTCGTAGTCGTTAAACCTAATAATAATCTCACTACAGTAGCTATTGTTGTATCGCGCATTTTGCGCGATATGGGTTTTTATCGCTTTTATTTTAATAAATCTTAGACCGTAGAATTACTTAAAATTAGCAAATTTTTCATCCGCTTAATTTTAATTTATATCCGCAGCTTAAATACAATAAATTTTATCATCTATTTCAAAATGCCATGTCATTACAAAATAGTTAATGAAAAAATATTTTTTAACAATTAGTTAGTAAAAATTTATACGGAACTGTTGTCCTCATATTGAGCTAAATAAAAAAATTTAGCCGGAAATATACCGGCTAAAATTACAAATTAAAATTGTTAAATTTGGTTGGGTTTAATTTTCTTTGATACGAGAAAAATCCATTTTTTCATAGCTTACCCACTTAGTCTTTTTCACATACTTATAAGTAAACATGATAAGGAAAAATAGCGGTAAACCAATATAAGTAGCCAGTACACCATACCAATCTATCTTATCTTGTAAAAACGCTTCATAGTTTTGCCCTAACGTTATAAATAAACATAACACAAAGGCAAATATTGGTCCAAATGGAAAGAGGGTTGAACGATAAGGTAAATCATAAATATTATACCCTTGTCTAATATATCCTTTTCGGAAACGATAATGACTAATCGCGATACCTAACCATGCGATAAAACCTGTCATACCGGATAAGTTTAGTAACCATAAATAGACTTGTTGGTCCTTAAACATAGAGGTTAAAAAACATAACATTGCTACAATCGTTGTTGCAATTAATGCCACTCTTGGAACTCCCCCCTTAGATAAGCGACTAAAAATTTTAGGAGCTTTCCCCTCTTTAGCCAACGCATAAAGCATACGTGTTGATGCATATAACCCCGAATTACCTGCCGATAACACTGAGGTTAAAATTACCGCATTCATTAATGCGGCAGCAGACAACAATCCAGCATTTTGGAATACTAATGTAAACGGACTCACACTAATATCGGTTTCACCATTACGTAACAAGCGCGGATCAGTATAAGGAATAATAAAACTGATCACCAAAATAGACAGAATATAAAACAGTAAAATACGCCAAAAAACTTGCCGCATTGATTTTGGAATATTCTTTTCAGGGTCTTTGGATTCACCGGCAGCAATACCAATCAATTCAGTGCCCTGAAATGAAAAACCGACTATCATTGCCACTCCAATCATCGATGAAAATCCACCTACAAATGGCGCATCATCTATTATCCAATTTTGCCAAACAATCGCAGCACCCATATTCCCTTTCAAAATGCTAATAATCATTAATAAACCAACAGCAATAAAAATCACAATAGTGACAACTTTTATCAATGAAAACCAGAATTCTGCTTCACCAAAACCTTTAACTGAAATAGCATTAAGGAAAAAGATGATCATTAAAAAGAGTAAACTCCATAACCAACTATAACTACCCAAGTCAAACCAATATGAAATCACTAATTGGGCAGCGACCAAATCTACCGCAACCGTTATCGCCCAGTTATACCAATAATTCCAACCAATTGCGAACCCAAAAGATTCATCAACATATTTAGCGCCATACGTGGCAAAAGTTCCTGATACTGGTAAATAAGCGGCCAGTTCACCTAAACTTGTCATTAAAAAATAAACCATTAATCCGATAATGGCATAAGAAAGTAAAGCACCAGCAGGACCTGCTTGCGCAATAGTCGCACCTGATGCCACGAACAATCCAGTTCCGATTGAACCACCAATCGCAATCATGGATAAATGACGAGCTTTAAGATCACGTTTAAGTTTATTTTGCATAACCGATAAAATATAAAAAAATTTAACAAAGTGTAGCAAAAATTTACTATTACGAGATAAATAATTCTAATAATTAACTAATTCTATTAAATAGAACCAATACTCATTAACAAGTAATTTGCTTAACATTTGATAATTTGCTTGATAGTTCCTGCTTGTCATTACAGTAAATTTGGCATTGGCTTTAAATGACCTAATTTGAGTAAAAAATGGTCTTTCGTTTTACCAATTTTATTGACTTAAATATTAAGCCGAAATTTGGATAGTAGCTTTTTGATAATATTAGGATAATTCATTATTGTTCCTATAGCACTGGAATAACTTATAAAATAATAGCTAGCTTAAATAAGCTGGGTATATTAATAAAAAAACTGATATAACCATTTAACTTTTAACACTTTTGCCTCTTTACCGTCGTTAAAAACAATTGAATGGCTATTTTTTAGATAGTTATAAGTTAGAATAATTTCCAACGCCTTAGTAGAATAAACATGTTTATCGATTAAATTAGATTATTCGCTAGAATAGATAACAGAGAATTGAACAAATTAGCGTCAACAATTCTGCTCAACCCAAATAATTATCGCCATTCCCACTTGTTTACTCGCTATTGTTAGGGTTAATTGCTGGCACAATCAAACCAGTACCACAATGATTGTGAGACATTAAAAGAGGCGGCTTCATTAACAATCCTATTTAAGAAAATGATTGGTTATCATAGCAAGTTAGCGCTAAAATAGCCGTCTTTAGATTAATAGAAGTTTATTACAAAACGGGAAAAACTGAATCATGGCAAAAGCAAATGAAGTAAAACGCGGCGATGCGATCAGCTATAATGGAAAATTACTTTTAGTTAAAGATATTGAAGTGCAAAGTCCTAGCGCTCGTGGCGCGAGTACACTATATAAAATGCGTTTCTCTGACGTAAAAACAGGTTTAAAAGTTGAAGAACGCTTCAAAGGTGATGATATTTTAGACACAATCGAATTAAGTCGTCGACCAGTTACTTTTTCTTATATTGATGGTGATGAATATGTTTTTATGGATGATGAAGACTTTACACCTTATTCATTTAAACAAGATCAAATAGAAGATGAATTATTGTTTATTCCTGAAGGTGGCATTCCAGGTATTCAAGTATTAACAGTAGATGGTCAAATTATTGCTCTAGAATTGCCACAAACCGTTGAGTTACAAATCATCGAAACCAATCCCGGTATTAAAGGTGCTTCAGCTAGTGCTCGAACCAAGCCAGCTAAACTCACAACTGGCCTAACCGTGCAAGTTCCTGAATATATCAATAATGGTGAAAAAATAAAGATTCATGTTGTCGAACGTCGTTTTATGAGTCGAGCTGATTAATAAGAGATATCCGTTGTATTACTTTTTACTGTTTAATTTACTTTTGAATCATATTATAGGTTAGCTCTTGTGATCATATTCCTAATAAATTTTGCTTTAAGATAGAGTAACTATTTACATCACTAAGCAATCAATTTAACTTGATATAAATCATAGTTTTCCTTTAACGATACTTTTTAAAATTAACTATTAGAGTTTCAACGGATGTCAGCAAAATTTAGTACAGATATTAACCAATTATCTTTTTTATCCAAATTCATTATTTATTAATAAAGTCTATTTTAATGAAAACCTACAATCAAAATAAATTACATAAACGCTTAAGACGTCAAGTTGGTGAAGCAATTACCGATTTTAATATGATCGAAGATGGTGACCGTATCATGGTTTGCCTATCAGGAGGTAAAGACAGTTATACCTTGCTTGATATTCTTATCAACCTTAAGATCAGCGCCCCCATCGAATTTGAGCTAGTAGCAGTAAATCTTGATCAAAAACAACCAGGCTTCCCTGAACATGTTTTACCACAATACCTTTCTTCTTTAGGTATCGAATATAAAATTGTAAGTGAAAATACTTATGGTATTGTAAAAGAAAAGATCCCAGAAGGTAAAACCACTTGTTCGCTTTGCTCACGATTGCGACGGGGTATTTTATACCGTACTGCAAGCGAAATTGGGGCGACTAAAATTGCCCTCGGTCATCACCGCGATGATATTTTAGAAACATTATTTCTTAATATGTTTTATGGTGGAAAAATGAAAGCAATGCCACCAAAACTAATGAATGACACTGGTGAACATATTGTGATCCGTCCTTTGGCTTATTGTAAAGAAAAAGATATTGCCAAATACGCAGAGTTAAAAAACTTCCCAATCATTCCATGCAATTTATGTGGTTCTCAACCTAATTTACAACGCAAAGTGATTAAAGATATGCTAACGCAATGGGATAAAAAATTCCCTGGTCGCATTGAAACCATGTTTAGAGCAACTCAAAATATTACCCTTTCTCATTTATGTGACACTAAAGTATTTGATTTCAAAGAAATTAAAAAAGGTGACAAAATTATCGATGGTGGTGATATTGCCTTTGATGAAGAAACGCTCCCCATTAATAGTTTTGATGCGAGCGAAATTTCATCCGAAGCAATGATTTTATGGAAAGAAGTCTAACCTAATTTTAAATTAGTACCGATTAAAAAACGAAAATATTTAATAGCTTAATATTTTCGTTTCATCTACCTAAAAATCCTTCCCAATTATAAAAAGTAAAAACTTCGCCATTTTATTCAAATCACATGGTAATAGAACAATGTCCATTTTTATTTCAATAATTTTTTTGAATAATACAATTTAAAAAAACATCGTCGAAATTTATGATTTAGGAAATTAATTTTTTTTAAATTGAAACGTTCCAATATAAAAAAAAATAGTATAGAATAACAAATAGTTAATCGAATAAATTTAGGTGTTCAGATAAAAATGAAGATCCAATTTCTTGGAACCGCTGCATCAGAAGGTATTCCTAATCCTTTTTGTAAATGTGAAATATGTGAAAAAACACGTGTCCAAAAAGGTAAGGATGTAAGAACACGAAGTTCTGTTATTATTGATGATCTTATGCAGATTGATTTTGCCCCTGAATTTAGTTATCAAGTAATGCGCGAAAACATTGATGTAACAAAAATAAAAGATTTAATCTTTACGCATACACACCCCGATCATTTTAATGTTGGTGATTTATATAGTCGTATGATTAATTTTGGGTTTAACATTACCCATCCATTATATATTTATGGAAACGATGTTGCGATTAATGGTTGCTTACATGTATTACCTGAATATAGTAGTGAACGTTTTGTATTTAATTTAATCGTACCATTTCAAACAGTAACAACATCAAGTGGATACCGAATTACACCTTTATTAGCTAACCATGCTAAGTGGGAGTTTTGTTATATTTATTTAATTGAAAAATGTGGAAAAACCATATTATATGGACACGATTCAGGATATTTTCCTGAGCTAACATGGCAGTGGTTAAAAGATAGTGGTATACAGCCAGATTTAGCTGTATTTGAATGCACCTATGGCTACCGACAAAATGATAGAACAGATAATCATATGAGTATTGAAACTGTGTTAGCTGCACAAAAAAGAATGCTTAGTGAGAATATTTTCCATGAACAAACACAATTGATAACATCTCATCATTCTCATAGCTGTGGGTTTATGCATGATGAATTAGTTGAAATATTTAAACCATATAAAATTGAAGTTGCCTATGATGGCTTAATAAAAATGGTCTAAAAAGGAAATATAAATAATGTTTAAATTACCCCGCTTATTAGTCATGATGTTTTTGCAATATTTTGTGCAAGGTGCATGGAATATGGTAATTGGGGCAGTCCTTGCCGCTTACAGTTTAAAAGAAATAGTGGGTTCAACCTATTCAATGTTGGGTGTAGCTACTATTATTTCTCCTCTTTTTGTAGGAATGATTGCTGATAGATTTTTTGCTTCGCAAAAAGTAATGGGTATCTTACATTTATTAAACGCCGGAATACTTTTTTCAATTCCTATGTTTATTCATGAACATAATGAAGTTGGTTTTTTAATTATGATTTTTTTAGTCGGTCTATTATTCTATCCGACTACCGCGCTGGCAAACAGTGTAAGTTTTAGGCATATTGATGGTGTAAAATGGTTCCCGATTGTGCGTGTGTTTGGAACTATTGGTTTTATGACGGTAGGCTTTTTAATGGGTGACAAAGTCCTTAATATCACAAAAACAACTAACACCTTTATTTTGGCTGCTGGTGCCTCAATCATTTATGGCATTTATTGTTTTACTTTACCTAATACACCCCCAGCGGCTAAAAACAAAACGATTTCAATGCGAGAAATCCTATGCTTAGATGCATTATCTTTATTTAAAGATAAATACTTCTCAGTTTTTATGTTTTCAACATTTATATTAATGATATCTAAAACCGCTTATAGTGCTTATCTTCCTGTCTATTTTCCAGTTTTACAAATTGATCCAGCATCAATGATGCAAATTGCGACTGCTACAGAAGTTATTTTTATGGTCTTCTTAGCATTTATTTTGAGCAAATTTGGGTTTAAAAAAGTCATTTTATTTGGCGCCATCAGTTGGATTATCCGCTGTCTAATGCTCTCTGAAGCAGCTGTATCGGAAAATTATTTATATTATGTTATTGGGGCACTATTACTACAAGGTCTTTGCTGGGATTTCTTTTTCACCGCAGGTGACATCTATATCGATAGAAAAGCTAGCACAGATATAAAAGCCCAAGCTCAAGGATTACGCTTTATTGTTTCAAATGGATTCGGTGTTTTTATGGCTGCCTCTGTATGTGGGTTTATTAATAACCGTATTGTTACAGAAGAAACAATGCCACAAGCCGCCGTTCAATGGCAGGAATTTTGGATCTATCCAGCAGTCGTTGCCGCAGTAGTAGCAGTAGGTTTCTGGATTTTCTTTAATGACAAAGATGTATTAGCGAAAAAAACAAATCAATAAGCTTTAATATAATGATGAAGGGAGAGGGAATACAACAATAATAAAACAACAATAATAATAAAATAATATCAAAATAATAATAATAATTTTCTAATTACAGGGAATGTGACTCAAATTGCTAATAATTTCATGGGTTATTAGCAATTTTTTTATCTTAAATATTCTAGCCAATAAAATTCAATCACAACATTCAAAATAACAAATAATTATTTTTTAATTTAGAAATCTATCTAAACTGTTAGCCCCGAGTTTAATAATTCTCCGGTTTTTTTAGCTAACTCAATATTCAAATTATTTATTGTTTCTTCAATACTGTATTGTTGTTTTGACCATAACAAAAGATGATGACCAATAATTTTTTCTATTTGAGGTAAATCTAAATAAAATTTATTATTAATCGAGTTTTCTCGAATTCCATTAAGATAGTTTGTTTTAGCAATATTTAACCATGGATAATTATTCATGACCTGTTGACTCATAGAAATATTATCCGTAAAACTTGAACCGCTAAGCAAAGCGATCTGTTCGTTAATTTCTGACGAGAAAAGCCAATTAAAAAATGCAGAAACTGCTTTATCTTTTCCACTAAATTTTGACATGCATAAAGATCCACCACCTAATAAAGGTTTATTATCGGGTACGGCTGCATAGCCAGTAAGAGGTAAAATACGATGATTAAATACACCATAAAATAAATTCATATAGACAATTAACATAGCAATATTGCCACGTTCAAATTGTTTAACCGATTCAAGCCACCAATCAGCATCTAAATTCTTAGCGGTGTGTATAAATTCTTCAAATTCACGTAAGGTGATCAATGCAGTAATTTTATTTAATTCAATATGATCATTTTGGACTAATGAACCGCCATGAGCATAGTATCTTAACAAAAATTCCGAAGCTAAAATTTTTGGATTACCTAATGTTACACAACTACCAAATTTTATCGGTGATTCGGGGTTGAAATATTGATTAAAAAACTCAGTCAGCTGATTAAATTGACTAAACGTTGTTGGGACCATTAACTGTTGCCGATATTTTTCAAAATAATAACGTTTAACCAATGGATCATTAAAAATATCTTTCCGGTAAAATAACATTTGAATACTTGGATCAAAGGGTATTGCATAGGGGACACCGCTGATATAACTAAAACGCTCAACAATATAAGTTGAGTATTGAGATAAGCACTGCTCAAGATTAACATCGAGATTGGTTAACGGTTTAAAAGCCGAATGAGCGAACCATGGAAAACAAGCAATATCTACCCGGACAACATCAATTTCGGGATATTTATCTAAATTATGCAGAATTTTATGTACCTCATCAAACGATTTAATAATCAAATTTACGGTAACACCGGTTTTTTTATATAAATGAGGTAATAATTTTTTTACGATTTCGGTAGTTGGACTCGGCAATACTAATACGTTAATAGTATCTTTTTCAATATTATTGATACTCTTAAATGAGGTTAAAAGTCGATAACTATTATCAATTGAAGGTGATAATTTTTTATTTTCGATCACATTGACAATCGATTGGCTTAATAACCCATAATGCATTTGATATTGGTAAAAATCATCTCGATATGCATAACAGTTATCACTCAGTGTAAAAATAGGCGGACAATGTTGCTGAGAACCAAAATAGCATGCATTTTTAATATAATGTGCCTTTTCAATTCCGCTAGTAACAATAGCATCAAATCTTATATCAGGATCCCTGAAAAAATCAAAAGCCTTATTATACTCTGTACAATTTGAGCTTAATTGATTATGTACATTAATTAGATATTTTGACTGTTTAAATTTGCCTAACATGCTTTGCTTAAATACATGAGCATAAGTATTATTTTCAGCATCAACTAATAGACCAATATTATGATAGTTTCTAGCCATAATAGCTTTTGCCATAAATTCTCCCGCTTGTTTAAAATCGAGCGAAATGAATTTTTCTGCTAACTTTGGACGATTATAAACAAAGATAATCTTATCGCGAGGAATCGCTAAATTTTGATAATAGACTTGGGCATTATCAAGGCACGAAACCGTAATAATGGCTAAATCACGTTTCGTGGCAATTTTTTGAATAAATTGTAATTCAAGTTCTTGGGTATTATAGGTTAGATAAATAGTTGTTTCATATCCCAATTCATTTAGAGATATAAATAATTTGTTATAAAGATAACTAAATTGCTGTGCTATTACATTGGGTAAAATTATCGATATCGTTTTAGCAAAGCCTTCTTTTAATATTTTAGCTTGGACATTTAATTGGTATCCCAACTTTTGTGCGACTTCTTCAACTAATTTGATTTTCTTGACACTAACATTTCCCCTCCCATTTAACACATTGGAAACAGTACCATGCGAAACACCAGCTAATTTAGCGATATCTTTAATTGTGGTCATAGTTGAAAAATAAGAAGAATAACAATATTTGTAATGATATCATAAAGTTAATGGATTTTGCAGTTGGACCTTACAGTAAATATCACTTTACATTTGTTTTTATATTCAATCTTAAGCTTAGAACAATCACAATAATTGGTGAGCACTCAAGGTAGTTGTAAAAATAATAATAATTATCACAACCGATTGATTGTTTTTTACATTATTCTATTTTCTTTTTACTCATTTTTATGAATAATAGATGCAAATTCATTGATATTGAAAATATAATGTTTACAGGAACACTTTTTATTATTTCAGCGCCAAGTGGTGCGGGAAAATCAAGTTTAATTAACGCTTATTTAATGCAATCTAATCCTCATCCAGCAATGGTATCTATCTCACATACAACACGTACACCAAGACCTGGTGAAAATAATGGGGAACACTATTATTTCATTCAAAATGATGAGTTTGAGAAATTAATAAAACAAGATGCTTTTATTGAACATGCTACCGTATTTGGTAATTACTACGGTACGTCTAAATCCGCTATTAGTCAAAAATTAGCGCAAGGATTTAATATTTTTCTGGATATTGATTGGCAAGGAGCTAGACAAGTTCGAGAAAAAATGCCTCAAGCTAAAAGTATTTTTATTCTGCCTCCTTCCATAACCGAACTAGAAAAAAGGTTATTTAAACGTGGTCAGGATTCGCTAGAAGTGATCGAAAAACGTATGCAAAAGGCACATAGAGAAATGTCACATTACGCTGAATATGACTATACAATTATTAACGAAAATTTTAGTACTGCTTTGGAACAACTATCGTCAATTATCATTGCTGAAAGTTTGAAAACAACGAAACAACAAATAAACAACAAAAACACTATAAATCAATTACTTAAATAAAATTTACGAAAATTTTTCTTTAAAAAGTTAAATATAATAATGATAACAATTAAATAAGCATAGCAATCTATTTTAAAATTCAGTAAAATTAAAGATTAGGTTAAGAAAATCTTTAACATTTCGGAAAAATATAGGGGTAAACATGGCACGTGTAACGGTTCAAGATGCGGTTGATATCATTGGTAATCGATTTGATCTGGTTTTAATCGCCGCAAGACGCGCACATCAACTACAGGCTGAAGGTAAAGCCGCGTTGGTTTCTGAAGAAAACGATAAAGAAACCGTTATTGCATTACGTGAAATTGAAGAAGGTTTTATTAACAAAAATATTCTTGATGCTTCTGAGTATCAGGCTCGCCAAGAAAAAGAAACTGAAACCCGCTCTATTTTACATGATACTATTCTTTTTGAAGATGAATCTTCTTACGAATAATCAGCATTAAAGTATCAAAACAATGTCTGCGGATATGCAATATTTTTCCCCTTTGGAAAAATTGATCACAACGTATCTTCCCGGTAAGCAAATTAAGCGAATCTGGGAAGCTTATGTATTTGCATATAGCGCTCATGATGGACAATTTCGCGCCAGCGGCGAACCTTATATAATTCATCCAGTTGCTGTTGCCTGTATTCTGGCAAACATGCGATTAGACTATGAGGCGATCATTGCCGCTTTATTGCATGACACCATTGAGGATACGCCTGTAACCTATCAAGATGTAGTTCAAAAATTTGGTGCACCTGTCGGTTTATTAGTAGAAGGTGTTTCTAAGCTAGATAAATTGAAATTTCGCAATCGTCAGGAAGCACAAGCGGAAAATTTTCGTAAAATGGTTTTGGCTATGGTGGAAGATGTACGGGTTATCTTGATTAAGCTTGCTGACCGTACTCACAATATGCAAACGCTTGATTCACTAAGACCAGACAAACGAAGGCGAATTGCAAAAGAGACGCTGGAAATCTACGCACCTTTAGCTCATCGTTTAGGAATTCATCACATTAAAACAGAATTAGAAGTTTTAAGTTTTACGGCTATGTATCCCAATCGAGCGCAAGTTTTAAATAAGGTTGTCATATCAGCTAGACAAACTCGTAAAGAATTAATCCAACAAATTCTGTCAGAAATTGAAGTACGTTTATCGAAAGCGAAAATTAAAGCATCGGTACAAGGCATTGAAAGAAATATTTATGCCATTTATCAGAAAATGCAACACCGAGAACAACGCTTCCAAACCATCATGGATATCTATATTTTTCGCATTATTGTCAATAATGTGAACAATTGTTATCGTGTACTCGGTCTAATTCATAACTTATACAAACCACGCCATAATCGTTTTAAAGATTATATAGCAATACCAAAAGCCAATGGATATCAATCACTCCACACTTCATTGATCGGTCCCCACGGTACCCCAGTTGAAATTCAAATTCGTACCGAGGATATGAACCAAATCGCTGAAATGGGTGTAGCAGCACATTGGATGTACAACAAGAAAGATAAATTTAAACATACAACTGCACAGATTAAAGCACAACGTTGGTTGCAAACATTATTGGAATTACAACAAAGTGCAGGAAATTCTTTTGAATTTATTGAAAATGTAAAATCAGAACTCTTTCCTAAAGAGATTTATGTTTTCACGCCAAAAGGAAGAATCGTTGAGCTTCCAGAAGGAGCTACACCAGTTGATCTTGCCTATGCCGTACATACTGATATTGGTAATCAATGTGTAGGTGCATTGGTAGATCGTAAACCATATCCATTGTCACAATCTTTATCTAATGGTCAAACGGTTGAAATTATTACTTCCGCTTATAGTCGACCTAATCCTGGATGGTTAAATTTTGTGGTTAGCTCTAAAGCTCGTTCACGTATTAAACAAGTTCTTAAAAACTTAAAACGTGATGATGCTATCATGTTAGGTAAACGACTTTTAGGTTATGCTTTGGCAGATAAAGGTGGTGTTGAAAATGTGCCAGCCAAAATCATTGATCGGATTGTTAGTTTTGCTAAGCTCAATAGTTTTGATGATCTATTAGCTGAAATCGGTCTCGGTAATATAATGAGTCAATTAGTTGCCAAAGGGATTGACCATAGTGAGATTATTGACGATAGTAAAATCCCTAAAAAATTGGCAATTACCGGAACTGAAGGACTCTTAGTCACCTTTGCAAAATGTTGCCATCCTATTCCGGGTGATCCTATTATTGGTCGTGTTAATCCAGAAAAAGGGCTAACCGTTCATCATGAATCTTGTCGAAATATTACCGGTTATCAAAATCAACCTGATAAATATATTGCCTTAGAATGGTCACCGTCAATAAATCAATTATTAGTGGCAGAAGTACTAATTGATATCGCTGATAATACTGCTAATGCCTTAGAATATATCATTTCGACGATAAAAGCAGAATCAGCCAACGTGAAATGGCTAAATACTGAAGAGAAAGATTCGCGAATCTATACGATTATCCTACATATTGAAGTAAAAAATCTTACGCAGCTAAATGAAATTATTAGAAAAATCGGTCTCCAGCAGGATGTAGTCAGTGTAGTACGTAATATCAATTAATTATGACGGTCTCTAAACGATTATTGCAACACTTACCGATTAGTCATTTACCTGGATTAGGTGATGCATTAGCTAAAAAGTTTAATCATCTAGGTATTTACACCATTCGTGATCTGTTACTACACTTACCCCTACGCTATGAAGATCGTTCAACTTATAGTCCTATCGCACAAATCATCATCGGTGAACATACCACTGTTCAAGGTCAAATCATTAAATCCGAAATCCTTTTTACTAAAAAAAGAATGTTAATTTGCACGATACGAGACGAAAGCGGAATCATTACATTACGTTTTATGAATTTTTATCCAAACATGCAACAAAATCTTGCAACTGGAAAATGGGTAAAAGCATATGGTGAAGTTAAAAAAGGCAAACTTTATCCAGAAATGATTCATCCCCAAATACAAGTTCGCGATATCCCCCAAGCATTCACGAATCTTGAAACTGAGAAATATACTCCGATTTACGGCGCAACATATGGTTTAACCCAAACAATTATACGTAAATTTATACATTTGAGTTTAATACTTCTAACACGCAATCCAACAGAAGAGATTATTCCTAAACAGTTTATCGCGGATTTTCCCAGTATAGAGCAAGCATTAACCATTTTACATGAACCCCCTCTGGATATTGATATAGCATCGTTCGAAGACAGTAGTCATCCTGCCAAAAAACGGCTGATCTTTGAGGAACTTCTTGCATATCAATTGAGCATGCAGTTATTGAAATCGCGGAATCAGAGCCATTTAGCAATCCCAATGATTGTTAAAAATCGTTTTATTACCCCTTTTTTGGAGGCTTTGCCTTTTTCACCAACTCGAGCCCAAACACGTGTCGTGCAAGAAATATGGCACGATATGGCACTAGATAAACCAATGATGCGTTTAGTACAAGGAGATGTCGGTAGTGGTAAAACGTTAGTTGCTGCATTAGCAGCACTTAATGCAGTCGAAAATGATAAACAAGTCGTATTAATGGCCCCTACAGAGATTCTAGCTGAGCAGCATTATCACAATTTTACACAGTGGTTTACGCGATTAGGTTTGACGATCAATCTATTGGCAGGAAAGTTAACTGCTAAACAAAAACGTGAATGTTATGCCAAGTTGGAATCAGGTGAAACGAATATCCTAATCGGTACCCATGCGGTATTTGTTGAGCAAGTTAAATTCGCCCAGCTTGGCTTGGTAATTATTGATGAACAACACCGTTTTGGTGTTGATCAACGCTTAACCTTATGGCAAAAAGGGATTAAAGATAACCGTTATCCACATCAGTTAATTATGACGGCTACACCAATTCCACGTACCCTTACTATGACAATTTATGCAGATTTAGATATATCGATTATTGATGAATTACCACCTGGACGTACGCCTGTCACAACAGTAGTATTACCAAATACACGACGTGATCAAGTTATTGAACGCATTGAACAAGCTTGTTTAACCGGTAAGCAAATCTATTGGGTTTGTACTTTAGTGGAAGAATCAGAAATATTATCTGCCCAAGCAGCTGAAGTGACTTATAGAGAACTACAACAATTATTACCTAACATAACTGTCGGCTTAGTACATGGCAAAATGAAACCACAGCAAAAACAACAGATTATGCAAGCATTTAAACAGGGTGAAATTCAGTTATTAATTGCAACCACGGTTATTGAAGTTGGTGTAGATGTACCTAATGCTAGTTTGATGATTATTGAAAATGCTGAACGGCTCGGATTATCTCAATTACATCAATTACGAGGTCGAGTCGGGCGTGGACAAGCTACCTCACACTGTGTATTAATGTACCAAGCTCCCCTAAGTCAAGTAACTAAACAACGGCTGAACGTGATGCGTGACAGTAATGATGGTTTTGTTATTGCACAAAAAGATCTTGAAATTCGTGGTGGAGGCGAAATCTTAGGTACCCGACAAGTTGGTCTAGCCGATTTTAGAGTCGTTGACTTAATACGCGACCAAATGTTAATTCACCATATCCAAAAAGTAGCGCAATATATTTTAAAATTTCAACCTGACATTGCACTAAAATTCATTAATAGTTGGTTACCTGAACGTACCAAATATATCAATGCATAAACATAGAAAATGTCAGTTATATTGCTATAAAACTTTTTGATATTAGTTATCAAATGTTTTATGCCAAGTTTCGGGTAGATGTTTCCAAAAGCGTTTAGGCATAAATTGCCGTTGTAGTTTAGGATTAATTCGTTCCTTAATCGTTAAAGCTTGGCAATAATGATACCACAATTTCTGAAACTGTCTTTCTTCAGCTGATAGATAATTTTGATTAATGGCACCGTCGAGTAACAAATCAGCTTGCTCATCCAACGTAACAAGATCTAACTGCTTAAGGTCAAAATAATAACCGAACTGGCGTTTAGTATCAAAAATAGCCCATTTCTGATCAGCAAATCGATCTTTAAAAAAAGCAACAACTAATGGTAAAACATTATACCTAGGTTCTACCGTAGCAAAATAAACTTTTTCACCTTGATTTTCAATTGCATTAAAACGGACAAACATCATTAAATAATGACGTTCATTTGATACTTTTTTCGCTAATTGCTTCACAGCTAAGACATCTGGATCAGCAAAGTTAGTTGAAATATCTTTTTTTGTTTTAAAGAGTTTTATTAAATAGCGGAAAATGAGCGAACTGCGTTCAGGTAATTCAGAAAACCACACATAAGTTAATTGATTTAAGGCTATATTTGGTAGACGTTTTTTCATTGCAGTACTAACACGTTCAGCTTTTTTATCATCCGTGAAAACGATATACTCTTCACTAGTAAATAAAGGTACCACGTCATGCCGACTTAATACCTGCTCTGGCCATTTTTTCAATGCAAATGCATCAAATACTGCGGTCAATAACCCTTCAAAAGTTTCATCATAACGAAAAACCAGCATACTATTCCTATAAAAGCATCGTTAACTGTTGCGGTTGAGCCGTTTCAATTAATGGTATCGGCTCTTGTAATGATAATCGAATATAATCAGCTGATGCTTCTTGCATCTTAAATGTTCGCATTCCTGCACAAATAATAAAAAATTGAGCTCGTTTTAGTACCACTCCGATCCTTTTCAAAGCATCAATATTCAACCGCCCATGTTGGCGGGCAGTAACGATTAATTTTGCCGATTTTAGGCCAATTCCTGGAACCCGTAATATCTTCTCATAGCTGGCGCGGTTTATATCTACCGGAAAAAATTGCGGATTCCTAATTGCCCAAGCTAATTTTGGGTCCATATCTAAATCAAGCTCCTGATAATCATCATTAACGATTTCATTGACTTCAAATTGATAAAAACGCAATAACCAATCAGCTTGATAGAGACGATTTTCTCGCTTACGTGGCACATCTTGTACAACGGGTAAACGTTTATCATAGCTATTGACCGGTATAAAACCAGAATAGTAGACGCGCTTCATACTAGGTCGTTTATAAAGTTTTGAACTAAGCTCTAAAATCTGCTTATCAGACTCATCCGTAGCACCAACTATAATTTGCGTGCTTTGTCCAGCGGCAGCAAATTTTGGCGCATGACGATATTTTTTACGCTCTTCTTTATTTTCCAATAAATGTTGTTGAATATGTCTCATTGGTGAATAAATACTTTGATGATCTTTATCTGGTGCTAAACGTTTAAGATTAGCTTCGGTCGGGATTTCTAAATTGACACTTAAACGGTCAGCATATAATCCGGCTTGATAAACTAATTCACGACTGGCACCAGGTATCGTTTTCATATGAATATAACCATTAAAATGGTGAACAGTACGTAAATCCTTAATCACACGTAACATTCTTTCCATAGTATGATCAGGATTTTTGATAATCCCAGAACTCAAAAATAACCCTTCAATATAGTTACGCCGATAAAATTCAATCGTTAATTCCGTTAATTCTTTGGGTGAAAAAGCTGCGCGTGGAATATCATTACTCTTACGGTTAATACAATAAGCACAATCAAATAAACAAAAATTTGTCAGCATAATTTTTAACAATGCAACACAGCGCCCATCACCAGTGAAACTATGACAAATTCCCCAACCATGTGCACTTCCAATACCACCCTTGATATTGCTACGTGAAGTACCACTCGATGCACAAGATACATCATATTTTGCTGATTCCGCCAGGATTTCAAGTTTTTTTATTGTCGAATCTTTCATGAATATTTTTCAATTAAAAATAAACTGTATATTTAAACAGTATAATTTAATAAGTAACATATGTCATCAAAAATTACTGATTAACATCTTAAATTGAAAAATTATTTTTTCTAAATTAATAAACCGATTATTATAGGATCGCTATTTTTTAGTGAATCATTATAACAACCTCAGCTGAATATAACTCATTTAGGATTCTAAACGGCTGATTGCTTGTAAGAGAAAACAATTAGACTATATTTTGACGAGAATTTAAGTGGCGCTTTGATATGACAAATTGACCACTTAATTACTTAGAAAAGCTGCAAAAAAATTATTGCTAATTGTTAGTTGATTCAAGCCAAGATAGATTAGCCTGACGACGATTAAAAAATAATACCAAGCTACCTAACACCAGCCAGACAATGCCGACAATTTTAGCATCATTATCAATGTGTAATAGTACTGGCAACAACACTAAAATGCCGATTGTCGGTAGTGCAATATCAAATAACAATGCTCGCAGTCCGGTGGTTTTTTGCTTAATTTTGAAATAGCCCATTACTGACACATGTAACATAATAAATGCACAAATTGCACCAATATCAACAAATGATACCAATGTTGGTAAACCTTTAGCATGGTTAGCGGCCAAAGCAGCAAGACATAAATTAAAACCCGCTGCGATCAAAATGGCAATCGTTGGAACACCACTTTGTTTGCCAACTTTTGCTAATAAAGCTGGTAATCGTTTATCACGTCCCATACTAAATAATAAACGACTTGCTGCTGCTTGTCCTACCATAGCCGCAAACGCAGCGCCAATAGCTTTCATTAAACCCAATGACCAGCCTAACCATAATCCTAACTGCTCATTGACAATAGTATAATATATTTTTCCCTGTACATTTGGATTAGCGCGTAAATATTCCGGTGAATAAGGACTTAATAATGCTCCTATATACGTTTGAACCACAAATAAAATACCGGCTAAAATTAAACAACTAATAATAGCTTTACTAACCAAATTACGCTGCCCTGCATTTTCTTCTGCGAAGGTAGCTATCGCATCAAATCCTAAATAGGACAGTACCGCGATTGAAACAGCACTAAATAAATTATTCCAATTAAATAGTTCTCCTCCCATAAATGGATGCAACCAATCACGTTGTATTCCATGTATGAAAATAATCGCTATTCCGGTCATAATTACAGCAGCTAACACTATAATTTCAATCACTAATATGATCAGAGTGATAATTGCTGATTTTTTAAAGCCGATTAAATTTAATAGCGTTGTAATAATTACAGCGAAACAAGTCCAGATCCAAACGGGTATATCTGGAAGCAATGCATTAAGTGAAATTCCACTAAACAAATAAGCAACAGCTGGAATAAAAAGGTAATCGAGCAACAATAACCATCCGACTAAAAAACCAGCATGAGGATGAATACCCGCTGAGCAGTATGCATACACAGATCCTGAATGTGGTAACTGGTTAGCCATTCTGGCATACGATAAAGCAGTAAAAGCCATGACCACTGTCGATACAATATAGACTGAAGCAATTGCTCCATCACTGATCGCATCAAGAACGCCAAATAAACCAACTGGTGCGGTAGGACCGATAAACAATAGTCCAAGAATTACTAAATCCCGCAACTGCATACTTTTCGTTAATTGTTGCATATTATTCTCACTTAACGAGTATAAACAAGTAAGAGAGTATTCTAGAAAAAAAATGATAAACCATCTAAGATCAATTTATCATTTATATATAACAATTTAATCTAACATGATTAATTTATTCTTGTTCTCTGATTTCGTAGGTATAACTCATTTTAGCTGTTTTACTTAGCATAATAGAAGCACTGCAATATTTTTCAGACGCAAGTTTGATCGCACGTTCTACCGATTCGTTTTTAACATTTTCGCCTGTTACAACTATATGAAAATTAATCGCGGTATATACCTTGGGTGAAGATTCAGCTTGAGTTTTATCAATATCAATCCATAAATCTCGCACATCTTCTTTAGCATTTTTTAAAATAGCAATGATATCATATGCCATACAACCTGCAGCACCATGCAGTAAAAGTTCCATAGGACGTGCACCACGATTACGGCCACCATGTTCTAAGCCACCATCCATGACTAAAGCGTGACCGCTTGCGGTTTCACCCATAAAACCAAATTCATCAATCCATTTTAAACGATCTTTCATACTCAACTCCTAAATTAACTGTGAATTAAATCATTTTATTCTATTATGTTTAACTTATAAAATCACTTGCTGTAACTATCGAACCAGTTATCTATATCCAATTCAATGCCTATTGATAATAATTTCTTTATAAACAAATGGATACCAAAAATCCAATCGATGATAATATAAAATTCATAAACAAGTCTGATAATTCGAAAATTACATGATTACAAACCAACTGATTTAGCGTTTTTAATCGATAAGAGTTTACATATGTCTAATAATGATAGCAAAACAAATAACAATCAATCTTTAAAGAATAAAATGAATATTTAATCACAGGATCAATATATCCACTTATTTTTTGACGTGACAATAATTAATAAATCCCAATTTAGTTAAGATAGTAACCAAAGACATACTAAAACTTACTCCACTACACCATTTTTAACATAGATGAAGCGTTATTATTTGCAACATAATTGCTTTTCAGTCGTATAATTTAGTAAAAGCATGCATTTTAGATGTATCTTTTTATTATTAATTAATAAATTCATATTATAAAAAATAGCAACAAATCTTAACTCAATAAGTTAAATTGACTTAAAAAATATAATAGCATAATATCTATGTAGCCTAATTTTTCCGTTAACTATTCATCATGATTGAACAGGGTGAATTGGCTTAATCATACTAATAAACACTATTATTCTCTAACTATTCAATAATTAATAATATCCTACAGTAGGAGAGATTATGCCATCTAAGTACCAGCCACAATTGTTCTGTTGGCATGCGGATTTGCAAAAAGGATCCAATCTTTTATCAAGTCCAGAAAAAAATATTATTTATGTCAATGACAATTATTGTGCTATTCGCCGAATAAAAAAAACATGGCAAGTTTTTGGATCAATAGTCAGCTTTGTCATTTGTTTATTGGCGTTACTTATTTTAAAACATGCTTGTGAATTTTTGTATGAGGTTGACCTTCAGGCAGATGTTGTTTTTCAGAGTGATATAGAAGGAAAAATCTTTTTTGATGTTTTGACGATTTTTGGTCTTGTTTGTTTTCTTTATCTGGCCTTTTTACCAAGGTTATATATGGATATTTTTAGTCGACGCGGATGTCCAATTATTTTTAATCGTAAAACGCAAAAAGTCTATATCAATGAAAACTATTTTTTTAATTTCAAATTATTGCGTAACCCGTTATATTATCTTCTGCCGTTTAAAAAACGGATTAAAGAATATGATTGGCGGCTTTTACAAGGGGTCATGCGATACGAAAGTAGAGGTCGAAGACAAAGTATCGTGTTAATGGTCTTTAAACCAAACTCAAGTTTAGCAATAGATCATATCATATTAGACCGTGATAGAATTGGAAAAGAGAATGTTGATATATGGTATTGGATCAATAATTTTATGTCTTTCCATGATTTAGCTAATCTCAATCATGGAAATTATAAAGCTCACCAAGAACATAATTTCAAATACCATTATATCGAAGGACAAGGTTGGCCAAAGTGGATGATTGAAGCATTTAATGCTATTTCATTGCAACATTTATCAGCAATCAAACAACGTTATCCTGAAAATTAATCATAATGAAACATCCATATGACAATTGATAAATTAAAAGATTATTAACATAAAAAATTAATAATCTTTTTTAATCCATGACATAATTATTTAAACATGGAAAACATCATAATAAAAATATTTATGAGTTCCCACATCTATTTATATCAAAATAAACTGCTAGCTTAACCATTAATCATTACTTGATATTTATAATGCGATAATGGTGATGTTTGACTAGTTAATGTTTATAAATTTTATTTGCAATTCGTTCATAATTTTATGTATTGATTTGTGTTAAACTATTATTTAAATTGACTTATATCAAATTACACTCAATTTGCACATCACAAAGATTCATAACAATCACAAAATTTACTACTCACCATATAAATCAGTTTGCTCAAACTTTCAACCTGCTATAAACTAAGATAATTATAATAAATAACAATAACATGGCTTAAAAAATGAAAAAAAAACGCATGATATTGATAAGTTTCTTGCTACCTTTTTATCTCAGAGTGTATTCACCTGATAATGGCAGGGATATAAAAAATTTATTAGAGTATTTTATACAATGCGACGATAAATTTTATTCCACTTTGATTTCTGATTATTATCATTCCTATTACGAACACAATCACTCAAATGCTATACAAACAAATATTACTAGTGAAATGATTCATTTGTTTGCATTAATTAACTATAGTATTCAAGAATTTTCAAAAACGATCGCGTTTAACGATTTAAATTTACTTTGTTATAGAAAACTGAATTTAAATGATCAAGACCAACAATACTTTTTGAGGAAATTCGAAATTCCATATCATTTTATTGACAATATTACTCAGACTCTATTCTGGATTAATTGGCAAAAAATAGTTAATAATTATTATACTAGTGACACTGTCATAGTAAAAAATAACAAATGGCTATCTAATCATAATGAGGTATCAGATATCAAACGGTCCTCAAATATCGCAGCAACATTTTTACTCATTGAAAAAAACTACCCCACGAGGATTTGATCTTTACTGCACTTTACTAGGAGAACTTCCGGTTAGTGAATTAAGTTAAATTCATCCAAAATTACATTTAAATTGGTTAAAATAACATGAAAATAATTATATTAAATATTATGCTATTAATATGTTCGTTTACATCATATGCTCAGCTCAACATTGCCCCTCCTTATTCTTTGGATCAATTAATATTTGTCGGTAAAAACGATACTACAGATATTTATATAGTCAAAAACAGTCAATCACCTTATAGTAATGAAAAAAATTTAAGGCAAGTTATTATGTTGTTTAATGAGTTAGTACCTATTTATGTTGAGGAAGATAAGATATTTATAAATTCCCAAGCGAATTTGTATATCGTCAATTGCCAAGAACCGAAATATCTATTACAAGAAAGCTATATATACGATAATAATTTTGGTAATGGTAATCTTATTTATACTGCGCAAACAGATGAATGGCAAACGCTCGAAGAAGACAGCCTTTTAAGCAGTACGAAAGAATTAATCTGTGATAAAGCGCTACCAGCACAAAATCATAAGTGACAAAATATTATAACTTGACAATTATGCTGATCAAATCTAATCAGCATAATTTTTTCGGATATTAACGAATTCCAACAAACTGATATCCTGCATCATCAATGGCCTTGATTGCGGCTTCCTGCGAAATTGTGCCACCTTCAATTGTCACTTCTTTCTGGGCAAGATCGACAGTCACTTGTGCTTTTGAATCAATATTGTTAATTGCTTTGGTGATCGCTTTCACACAATGATGACAACTCATATTATCCACAACTAATTTCATCTTTCACCTCTTACAATACGTTTACTAAATTTAAAGCTATTTTATATCTATTTCAAAATAATTCTAAATAATTTACCAATATATTGTAACTAAATGACTTGTAATATTAGCAATAATTTTAATTATTTTATGATAAGCTTGCATATCTTTTAATTAGATAAATCAAAGCGTTTTTTTAATAATCGTAATCCATTCGCAACCACTAACAAACTGGTACCGATATCGGCAAACACCGCCATCCACATATTTGCCAGCCCCATAAACGTTAAAATAAAAAATAGCATTTTTACCACTAATGCAAACACAATATTTTCAATCAATATCCTGGATGTGGCTTTGGATAATTGGATAAATTGTGGAATTTTACATAAGTCGTCATCCATAAGTGCAACATCAGCCGTTTCAATAGCGGTATCGCTGCCAATAGATCCCATTGCAAATCCGATATTTGCTTTGGCTAAGGCCGGCGCATCATTAATACCATCACCGACCATACCAACCACCCCCATCGATAAAAGTTCATTAACTATAGTTAATTTATCTTCTGGTAATAAATGGCTTTTGACTTCATCAATGCCAATTTCATTGGCAATAATATTTGCAGTTAGAGTATTATCACCGGTTAACATTAATGTTTTAATGCCCATTTGCTTAATCAGCTTAATTGCTTTAGAGCTACTTTGTTTAATTGTATCCGCTACAGCAAATAAAGCTTGCACGGTATTATCATTCATTAATAACACCACGGTTTTAGCTTGTTGTTCAAAATATTGAATTTGTTGTGCTAATTCAGGTTGATCGAGTCCATGTTCAATTGCCATACGACGATTTCCCAAATACCATTGCTGATCATCAATTATGCCTTTGATACCCTGACCCAATACAGCCACAAAATGAGTCACATTATATAAATCAATACCATCTTGTTCTGCTGCATAAGTAATTGCCTTAGATACAGGATGATCAGAATGATTTGCTAAACTTGCTGCAATTTCACGACATGTTTGTTCAGTTAATGTTCCTATTTTAACAAAATCTGTTTGTACGGGTTTACCATTGGTCAAAGTTCCCGTTTTATCTACCGCAAGGATTGATATTTTACGTCCTTGTTCTAAAAATATCCCTCCCTTAATTAAGATACCATAACGTGTTGCTGCTGCTAATCCACTAACAATTGTAACTGGCGTAGAAATGACTAAAGCACAAGGACAAGCAATGACTAATAAAACCAGTGCTTTATAAATCCAATCGAACCATAACGCTCCCATTATTAACGGAGGAATAATAGCGATAGCTAGTGCGATGACAAATACCACCGGAGTATAAATTCGAGCAAAAATATCGACAAAACGCTGAGTATTGGCTTTACTTCCCTGCGCAGATTCAACAGCTTTAATAATTCTGGCGATAGTAGACTGTGCCGCAATCGCAGTTACTTTAAATTCGAAAGATCCTGATTCATTCATCGTACCGGCATAGACTTGATCTCCAATCGCTTTTTCAACCGGTAAACTTTCTCCAGTGATGGCGGCCTGATTAATGGTAGATTGGCCTGATACAATCACACCATCTAGAGCAATTCTTTCACCCGGTTTTACTCTAACGATGCTACCGACTGGCACGGATTTAATATCAACGGCTAACCATTGCTCATCAGCTTGCAATACTGTTGCCTGTTCAGGAGTAATACACAATAATTGTTGTATAGCATTACGAGCCCGATCCATTGATTTTTGTTCGATAGCTTCAGCTAAGGCGAATAATACCATTACCATAGCAGCTTCCGGCCATTGTCCAATAAGCAACGCACCGGTCACAGCAAATGACATCAATGCATTCATATTAAGATTAAAATTCTTAAGCGCAATCCAACCTTTTTTATATGTTTCAAATCCACCAATAATGATAGCAACAAGCGCCAAAATTAGTGTTATCCAATCTGGTGCATTGGCAAAATGGGCAACTTCAGCGGTCAAAGCCATCGTACCAGCTAAGCCTAACCGAAGCCAGTTAATATCTGATGCAAACTCTTTAACATTTTGATCATCAGTTTGAATAATCGCTTCTGGTAACATATCGATTGCGACCAATGCTGCTTCAACGTCGGATAGCGAAGCCTGTTGATGATGTATGGTTAAAATCCGCTGTATTAAATCAAAATCAAGTTGCGTTATCTCAGGAAAATTAGCTAGCTTCTTACGAATTAATGCCTCTTCAGTCGGGCAATCCATATTACGAATTCGATATACAGCTCGCGTTGATGTGGTATTAGGAATCATTAAATGAGTATCGAGTTGTGGTAGCTGTTTCACACTATCGCAACAATGTGCATGATCATGCTCGCGATGCTCTTTACTTTCACGTTTTTCATTGAGTTCAACATGATTATTATGTGATTGTCCAGGCTGACTAACCATAAATCTACCTCATAAGTGATATGTTTAATAATTTTAATTAATTTCGATCAGTATCTTGTATTTAACATCACTATAATCTTTAAAGTTACTACAAGGTCAAACAATTTTACATCAAGTTACTTGATTAATAGTTAGGCTTATATTTGGGAATCAGATTACGATTTGATATTTAATACGACAATCAGTAAACTACTGATCCCATATAAGAAAGAGAAATAAAAATGAAAAATATTAATGACCTTATCGCGCATAATCATATTTGGTCACAACGAATGGCCACAGAAGATCCAACTTTCTTTTCCCGTCTTGCAAATAGCCAAAAACCTAAATTTTTATGGATTGGTTGCTCAGATAGTCGCGTCCCAGCAGAAAAATTAACTGAGCTTGAACCTGGTGAGCTTTTTGTACACCGTAATGTTGCCAATTTAGTAATTCATACCGATTTAAATTGCCTTTCTGTGGTGCAATACGCGATAGATGTGCTAAAAGTAGAAGAGATTATTGTATGCGGTCACCTCGATTGTGGAGGTATTCGCGCCGCTGTTGAGAATCCCGATTTAGGTCTTATCAATAACTGGTTATTACATATTCGCGATATCTGGTTTCGCTATAGTTCATTACTTGGTGATTTTCCGGCTGAACAACGGATGGATATTTTATGTGAATTAAATGTGATTGAACAAGTTTATAATTTAGGTCACTCAACGATTATTCAGTCAGCATGGCAACGAGGGCAAAAAGTGTGTATTCATGGTTGGGTATATGGCATTGATAATGGGCGCATCACCGATTTAAAGATCAGCTCCAATAGTCGTGAAAATTTAGAAATTCATTATCGTGAAGCAATTTCGAGTCTATTAAATATGAACGAAAATCTAATATAAACAACATAAGGTGCAAAAAACATCAATTTTATCAAAAGAATAATCGATAGCGAATGTTAAGCTTTCATTTATCTCAATTCGCTATATCACTTTGTTTTCACAATTGGTAATTTTTATTTATGATTGAGATGGTGAATCACTTGATTACTACTACCGCGCCAAATTAAATTGGGATCAGCGAGGTCTTGTACAAATTTTCCATCAACTAATACATCTATATAATCAAGCACTTGACGCTGCTGTAGCGTTAGTTGGTCAATTTTATACCCAGTCCAGAGCCAAATATCTTTTTGATGACATTCGTTTTTTACACGCTTTACCAGTTTAAGAATAACTGGGACATTTTTTGGATGCAATGGATCGCCACCCGATAGTGACAATCCCTGCCGTTTAATCTCGGTATCTTGCAGATCGGCTATGATTTTATCTTCCACATCCTGTGTAAAAGGCACACCAGAATTTAGTGACCAAGTACTTTTATTGTAACAGCCACGACACTGATGTATACAACCTGCGACAAACAGTGAACAACGAGTTCCCGGACCATTAACTACATCAACAGGATAATAACGATGATAATTCATAATCAATACAGCAATACCAGAAGACTAACCAATTTGACCATTATTCAAGTGTTTAACTCGACGTTTAACTTCTTCTTGTTTACCTTCATTAAACGGTCTGGCATCTGGGCTGCCTAAGTACCCGCAAACGCGTCGCGTGACAGAAACTTTAGCTGAATCATGATTACCACAACTTGGACAGACAAACCCTTTACTAGTACAAGAAAATTCACCGGTATAACCACATTCATAACATTCGTCAATTGGCGTGTTAGTTCCATAATAAGGTACGCGAGTATAACTATAGTCCCAAACATCTTCCAAGGCTTTTACGTTATGAATCATATTAGGATATTCACCATAACAAATAAATCCACCACTTGCTAATTCAGGATAAGGTTTTTCAAAATCTATTTTTTCGTAAGGGTTAACCTTTTTTTGTACATCCAAATGAAAACTATTGGTGTAGTAACCTTTGTCGGTCACACCCGGTATCACACCAAATTCAGCAGTATCAAGTCGGCAAAATCGATCACAAAGATTCTCACTTGGTGTACTATAGAGACTAAAACCATATCCGGTTTCTTGCTTCCATTCTTCAACCGCTTTACGTAATCTGCTAACAATCTGTATCCCTTTCTGGCGCAATTCCTCACTATCAAACGGGTGAATTTGATCACCATATAACGCTTGAATCGTTTCGTGTAAACCAATATAACCAAGTGAGATAGAAGCTCGACCATGTTTAAAAATTTCAGCAACCGAATCATCCTCTTTAAGTCTTACACCACATGCTCCTTCCATATAAAGAATCGGCGCTACCCGGGCTTTAACCTCTTCAAGACGGGCAATACGAGTCATCAATGCTTTTTTACATACTAATAAACGCTCATCTAACAGTTGCCAAAAACGTGCTTCATCATGCTTAGCTTCAATGGCGATACGTGGCAGATTTAAGCTAATAACACCCAAATTATTACGACCGTCATGAACCTCTTTACCATCTTCTTCATAAACACCTAAAAAGCTACGGCATCCCATTGGCGTTTTGAATGAACCCGTTACTTCAACCACCTTATCATAATTAAGAATATCAGGATACATTCGTTTGGAAGCACATTCCAAAGCTAATTGCTTGATATCATAATTAATGTCACCGGCTTTATGATTAACGCCATCTTTGATGGCAAAAACTAATTTTGGAAATACTGCTGTTTTATGATTTTTCCCTAAACCACAAATTCTCACTTTTAAAATAGATTCTTGAATTAGTCTTGATTCCCAACTGGTTCCCAAACCAAAACCGAAAGTAACAAAAGGCGTTTGGCCGTTTGCTGTATGTAGGGTATTAACTTCATACTCTAAGGACTGGAATGCATCATAACATTCTTTGCGCGTACGACTTTCAGCATAAGCTGTTGCATCCGGAATATTCCATTCTTCCGCTATTTTTTTATGTTTTTCAAAGCTAATCTTAACAAATTTTGCTAACACTTCATCAATACGATTGATGGTAGTGCCACCATAAATATGGCTAGCAACTTGCGCAATAATTTGCGCGGTGACTGCAGTAGCTGTCGCGATTGATCTTGGGGGTTCAATTTCCGCATTACCCATTTTAAAACCGTTGGTCAACATGCCATCAAGATCAATTAACATACAGTTAAACATAGGGAAAAATGGCGCATAATCAAGATCATGATAATGAATTTCACCACGATCGTGTGCACGTGAAATATCTTTGGGTAGTAAATATTGTTTGGCATAATGACGAGCAACAATTCCTGCTAATAAATCACGCTGGGTTGGAATAACTTTACTATCTTTATTGGCATTTTCATTTAAAATCGCCATGTTACTTTGTTCAATCAAACCTTTAATATCTTGATTTAAACGACTGCGCTGCTCACGAATTCGATCACGGTCGTGGCGATATTCTATATAAGTTCGAGCTAATTTTTTATAAGGTCCTGCCATAAGTTGATTTTCAACCAAGTCTTGGATCTCGTTAATATCAACATGCTCACGATCAATCATCTCATTAGTGACAACTTGAGCAACTGATGAACAATATTCGGAATCATTCACATTGGCGGCAACAGCGGCTTTAAGAATGGCATCACGAATGCGACTTTCATTGAATGCTGTCTGGCATCCGTCACGTTTAATTACTACTGGCATAAACTCACCCAACCTCTTAAAAACTATATATGGATATTTTTTATGGATTATACACTATATATTGTGTTTTTCTAGTTTTTATATACAGTGAATCTGATTAATAGGAAATAGTTTTGATTTTAAAAAATCATCTTATATGTCATAAAAGAATGGTTAATATCGCTAATTCAAATACTTAAACTGTCCTATTACGATTGTATATATTGAGTGATTTAGATATTTATTTAATTATTACTGCTTTAACGACTCCGCATTAATCGCCAGTAATTTTCGACAGCTTTTTTATGAGAGGTATAATCAGTCGAAAATGTATGCCCACCAAGACCATCGGCAACAAAATACAAATAATCTGTTTGGTCTGGATGAGCTGCTGCTTCTAAGGATGCTTTCCCCGGCATAGCGATTGGTGTTGGTGGTAGTCCTGAGATGATGTAAGTATTATAAGGATTGGTTTTATCACGCAAATCTTTCGTAAGGATTTGTCCATTGTAGTTATCTCCCATACCATAAATAATGGTGGGGTCAGTTTGTAATAACATTCGTTTTTTCAACCGATTAATAAACACTGAAGCAACCTTACTGCGTTCACTATCAAGTCCGGTCTCTTTCTCGATAATTGAAGCCATAATTAATAACTCATATGGGCTTTTATAGGGTAAATCTTCGGCACGGTTTTCCCAAATATCCTCTAGTACCATTTGCATTTTGAGATAAGCCCGTTTAATTAAATCAATATCTGAAGAATTTATGGTGTAACTATAGGTATCAGGAAAAAGCCAGCCTTCTAAGGGGGTATCTAGCTTTAATTGCTGAGCAATTTCCAAAGGAGTAAGCTCAGCCAACTGATGTTCAATATAGTTAGTATTTTTCAAAACTAGTAACCAATCTTTAAACGTTTTCCCTTCAATTAACTTCACGTTAAATTGTGCTTCTTTACCACTATTAAGTAATTGCAGAAATTGTTTCAAACTCATTGATGCAGTTAATTGATAAGTACCCGACTTTATATTCTTTAATGACGGGTTCACTTTAAGTAAATAAGGTAGTAAGAAAGCATCTTTAATTAAAGCTTGTTGCTCAAGTTGATTAGCTAATTGATTTATCGATGTACCACGTTTTAAGGTAAATAGATTATTATCGGAATTAAATTGTATTGGTTGTTGAAAAAAATGGTTAACATACCAACACCCTGTTGCGACTACCGTTAACAAAGAAACAATAAATATTATTAAACAACAAGTAATTATTTTAGCTTTCATACTTAGTCATAATGTAAGTTAATCAACATAACGAAGTTTAGCCCGTTCAGTAATACGGGTAAGTAATTCATACGCACTCATCCCTGAATAGGCCGCAATTTTTTCAACGGGTAGCGCTTCATTCCCCCAAAATATCACTTCATCGCCAGCTTGGTCATCGCTATTTAAACCTAAATCGATTAAGATCATATCCATAGAGACTCTTCCAACAATTGGAACTAAGCGGCCATTTATCCATACAGGTGTGCCAGGTAAAATATCCCGAGGATAACCATCACCATACCCCATAGCCACAACACCTAGACATGTATCTTGTTCACTTCTCCAGATTTGACCATATCCTACAGCCTCATTCTTGTTATGTTCGCGTATTGTGATAATTTCTGATTTGAAGGTCATCACAGGCCTCAAACCTAATTGCATTCCCGTCGCTTTACCATCTTCATTATAGTCGAATGGAGAAACACCATATAGTGCAATACCCGGTCGAATCACATCTCGGTGCGATTCTGACCATGCTAAAATGCCACCAGAAGCAGCAATCGTCTGTTTTCCTAGCAATGATGAATCATCTATCTGATCGATAAACCGATCAAATAAAGAGATTTGCGTCATAGTTTCGTTAGCTGTTAAATTGTCAGCACTACAAAAATGACTAATTATATTGATCGGTTTTTTTACTGCTTCGCAACATGCGAGTTGTTTAAAGTAATCAACAGCCTGATCAATACGAAAACCTAATCGATGCATACCCGTATCAATCTTAAACCAACAGGAAATTGACATAGTTTTAGGTAACCGCGCTAATGCATCGATTTGTTGCGAACAATGGATGATTGTCTCCAAGCCGTATTGTTGTAATAGGCTCGGATCATCATGCAAAAAAAATCCTTCTAATAAAACAATCGGTGATTGAATTCCTTTTTTCCGTAAGTCAATCCCTTCCTCTAATCGGGCAACGCCAAAATAATCAACATAATTATCTAATAAAATAGCAACTTTTTCCTTACCGTGCGAATAAGCATTTGCTTTCACAATTGCCATGATCTGACTAGTAGGGCAAATTTTTCTTAAATAAGCTACATTATTTAATAACGCGGTTAAACTGACTTCAATTGTCGCAACTGACATACCTTCCTCAATTACATCACTTTTTGCTCGGTTAATAGCACGATGAAACAAAACCGATTATTATGATGAAATTATCTTGTTTAATTAACTATTCTAATTTCTGTTTTTCATAATGACAAACAAATTTACAAGTATTATATTTATTATTTTACATAATAAAAATTAGGTATTTTATGTCACCTACAATATGGCAATTTTCTAAACGTGCAATCACATTAAAAAGTTCAGCAATTCGTGAAATTCTTAAAGTCACTGAACGTCCAGACGTTATCTCTTTTGCTGGTGGACTACCTTCACCAAGTTCGTTTCCTGTTAAGAAAATTAAACAAGCCGTTGATAATATTTTCAATAGTGAAGATGCATTGCATGCTCTACAATATGGACCAACCGAGGGTTACCAGCCACTACGGACATGGATTATTGATACTATTAATCATCGTGAAAAGCTACAATTAACCGTTGATAATGTATTGATCGTTACCGGATCGCAACAAGCATTAGACCTACTGGGCAAAGCATTAATTGATCATGGTACGAAAATATTAGTTGAAACACCAACCTATTTAGGTGGTCTACAAACATTTACCCAATACGATCCCCAATACATTGCGATTGACAGCGATAGATATGGATTGAATCCTGATTTACTAACCGATGAAGATGCACGAACAGCAAGCTTTTTATATACTATTCCTAATTTTCAAAATCCTACAGGGCGTCGTTTATCATTAGCTCGTCGCCAAAAACTTGCTGAGAAAGCCATTAAAAATGCTTTATTATTAGTCGAAGATGATCCTTATGGCGAATTGGATTATCAAGGTCAACGCTTACCAAGCTTGATCAGTTACGCACCAAATAATACTGTTTATTTAGGATCATTTTCGAAAATTTTAGCTCCTGGTATGCGGTTAGGCTACATAATTGGCCCCACTGCATTGATTAGTAAACTTGTGCAATTAAAACAAGCAGCAGATTTGCATACTCCAAGTTTTACACAATATATTGCTTATGAAGTCATAAAAGATGGCTATCTATTAGAACATATTCCTAATATTCGTAAGTTATATCAACATCGTTGCCAATTTATGTTACAGCAACTTGAAAAATATATGCCTAAAACGGTACATTGGAATAAACCAGAAGGTGGAATGTTTATCTGGGTAGAATTACCAGAGCATATCAATACCACTAAATTATTAACACTAGCAGTCAATCACCAAGTTGCTTTTGTTCCTGGTGAAAGCTTTTTTGCTAATAATCCAAAAAGAAACTATTTACGTTTAGCGTTTGTAACCGTATCAGAAGAACAAATTGAACAAGGAATTAAAACATTAGCATCGCTAATTAAATAATATATGTTTTTCAATTAAACGAAATTAAAAGTCATCAATACTGATGACTTTAAACTAACGCATTAAATCAATTAAATATTACTTATCTTTATGAGTCTCAAGCCATTGTTTCATTAACGCAATTTCTTTTTCTTGCGATTTTATAATTTCTTCTGCTAACGCTTTAGTTTTAGGATCTTTACCATACTTCAATTCTATTTTTGCCATATCAATAGCACCTTGATGATGTGGAATCATGCCTTTAATAAATGCAATATCAGGATTATGGTTTTTTATACCATCCATCATTGGTTTATGCATTTTATCCATTGCAGCCATATAATCAGACATCATTGGGTTAGTCTGTTCATTATGCATTGATTTCATAATTGTCTCCTTATTTGCCATGGCGTTGTGTGTTGTACATAAAACGAATAAAACTGAACAAGTGATTAACACGAATTTCTTCATTTAAAACTCCTTTATTGTGAACAAATATTATTTATTCAGTTTAACCATTTTTTGCTTAGGAATCTTCTATTAATCAATTTAACATTTTGAAAAATAAAGATTTTTTATTATTTGTTTTACTAAGGAAGCTAAATGGATGATCTTTTTGTTACATAAAAGTTATCAAGGGAGAAGAGTAAAAACATTTATTAACGAATAAATAATTAATACAAATAGTGACATTTGCGCTATTATTGCTACCTATAACACTCAGTAAATAGTATTATGCAATGTTGTTTTCTAATGATTACCAATATTCTATTGTTCTACTATAAATCACTGTCTGTGAATGCATTTTTTCAATTTTAGTTTGCCAGTTGCCTAATCGGTCAAAATCATAGTAATTAAAATGGCTGAAAATTTTTTCTGCAGGTTTATTAATGGTCTGATAATCATCTTCTTCATTACACTGAATTAAGCGTTGTTGTTGATCATATTGAAAATTTAATTTAACCTTTGTTCGATTACCATACTCATCAGTTATAAAATATTGATAATGACTAAGCTGGCTATTTTGATCAAACTGATAATCAATATTTAATTGCTCATTTTTAGGGAAAATCATATAACTAAAATTTACCCAAATACCAGAATGCTTATTTAAAGGGAAAACGTGTTGTGCCATATTTTGTTCATATGCCATTCCTTCAGACATCATCACCATACTTATATGATCATTTTTTAGGGTATAAACACTATTATCAATCTCTAACGTATTTAAAGTTTGTTTACGTTGCCATTGGCCATCTGCAATATTTATCAACGTAGTAATCATCGTGTTTTGATTATGGCTCAGATCATTTTTTTCATCTTTAATTACAGATACTTGATAATAATTAATTAATAAACCATCTTTGGTATATTCCGCAATCGTTTTACCCTGACTATGGTCAGTACTTTTTGCGATAGATAAAGTTACTTTTTTTACTTTTGAGTGTGGAGTAAAAACTTGAACATCATCATTTTCGAGCAATAAATTTATTTGTTGATTAGTCAACAAATTAGCATTAGCACCGCTAATAAATAAACAACCTAATGCTATCAGTGAATGACTTAATTTAGCCAACATTTGTTATCCAATAATAAGTGAATTGAAATGATTTTCCGTGAAAAACGATAAGTTTGTTTTGAGAGGTAAAATATTACAAATCATCAATTTCAATTGAAACCTGAATAAGTTTCTACTATCTAAAACTACTATTACATAATCAATAATATAAAAATTGACCACAATAACAACGATATCATTAGAGCAATTTATTTATTGATCTAATGATATATAACTTGAGCATAATTAATTGATGACCTGTGAAACGATACATTGGGCTTCGTGTTGAATATCAATCAAATGTTGTTGGCTAATAAAACTTTCAGCATAAATTTTATAAGCATCTTCGGTACCTGATGGACGAGCAGCAAACCAACCGTTTTCTGTTATCACTTTTAACCCACCAATTGAAACATCATTTGCTAGTGCAGTGGTTAAACATTGTTCAATTTTTTCACCAGCTAAAGTATCTGTTGTTAACTGACTGGCATCAAGTTTAGCTAATTTCACTTTTTCAGCATAGGTAGCTGACGCTTGAATTCGTCCATAATAAGATTGCCCCAATTTTTGTTCAAGATCAAAATATTGGTTTTGTGGATTTTTATCCAATTTAGCCGTCATTTCAGCAGCTAACAAACATAAAATAATGCCATCTTTATCAGTAGTCCAAACTTGGCCATTTTTTCTTAAAAATGATGCTCCGGCACTTTCTTCGCATGCAAATCCAAGACTACCATTAAATAATCCGTTCGCGTACCATTTGAAACCAACTGGAAACTCTAATAAATTTCTTTGTAAAATTTTGCTAACACGATCTATCATTGAACTCGTAACCAATGTTTTACCAATAGCGATTTGGTTAGCCCACAATGGTCGATGATTAAATAAATAATTAACGCAGGTTGCCAAATAGGCATTTGGCTTCATCAAACCTTGTGAGGTGACAATACCATGACGATCAAAATCGGTATCATTGCCAAATGCCAAATCATATTTATCTTTTAAGTTGATTAAGCCGGCCATTGCGTATGCGCTGGAACAATCCATACGAATAATGCCATCATAATCTAAATGCATGAAACCAAATCTTGGATCGATTTTTTGATTAACGATATCCAGATTTAATCTATATTTTTCAGCAATCCTTGACCAATAACTAATTCCAGCACCACCTAACGGATCAACACCAATATGCAATTGGGCATTACGAATTATTTCAAAATCCACTATATTGGTTAAATCATTAACATATTCATCTTCATACTGTTTAAAATGAATATAACCTGAGTTTAATGCATTAGTTAAAGAAAGTCGTTTGACCTCTGCTAAATGATGTTTTAATAGCTCATTAGCTCTTGCTTCAATAATAGACGTTGCCGTGGTATCGGCTGGACCACCATTAATTGAATTATATTTAATGCCACCATCTTCTGGTGGATTATGTGATGGCGTAATGACGACACCATCAGCTAAATGTTGTTTTCTAGATTGATTATAAACAATAATGGCATGGGAAATAACTGGTGTAGGTGTATACCCCCAATCTTTAGCTACCACACTTTCAATTTGATTGGCAGCAAAAACTTCAAGAACCGTTTTTAATGCAGGATCTGACAATGCATGAGTATCTTTGCCAATAAAGCAAGGACCATCAATATGATACTTTTTTCGATAATCGGCGATTGCTTGTGCTATGGCTAAAATATGATTTTCATTAAATGTTGCTTTGTTAGCGCTGCCTCTATGACCAGAGGTGCCAAAAATGACCCGTTGACTAGGTTCATAAATATCCGGCTGAATTTGATAGTAATGACTTAATAAATTATCAATATCAATCAAATCGCTATCATCTGCAAGTTGACCTGCTCTTTCCTGAATCATATCATTATCTACCTTGTATTATACTCAATCAAAAATTTTTGTTGTTTGATCTGAATTCAATTAACGTAAATACTTTCCTGAAAAAATCACTTCAACACAAATTGGGTTTTAACCTGATTTATAATTTCCTCAGAGATTTCCATATTTCTCATTAATGATTCCATAATAAAAATTTTTCTAGCTGTATTACTATTTGTTACTACCATATAAGGCGTATTTGGTATGGATTTAGGTTTCGTATTTTTCCCTGATTTTAATAATGTCGCTTCATCTTTAGCTAAATAACGTCTTTTACTTCCATGTAATGAAGTTGCAGCAACAGAAAACATACTTTTATCTAATAAATATAAGGTAGAAAGAATGATTAAAAAACGATTAACTAATTTTTTTTCTGCTAAAAAATTTTCACTTTTTAATAAAGTGACTAATGACGTTGCAGCATTCTTCGATTGCGCCGTATGAGCAAGATTCATCTTATTATCTTTAGACTTAATAGCCAGTAAGCGTCGCAATATACTGGATGCACTCTCACCAATGTGTAAGGTTTGGCTAGCGATGTATTGATAAAGTTCATCATCGATTTCGATGGTCTTCATATCATATTCCTTTTAAGTTCCTATCTATAAATAATAAATAAATAGTAATAAGTTTAATAAATTTTACACCCTTGAACGACAATAGATTGAAGCGCGGAATGTGAATTGGTTGAAACATTTTCATCACAATCATCAAGTTCATTTGTTTCAACTTTATCAGAAGAATAATTATTTTGTGAGTGATTTAGCTTATCGCATCCCATTAACGTAAATAACATAAAAGTAACAAAACAATATTTTATTAATTTACTCATATTGGTAAAACACAAATTAATTAATTGATAATAGTATTATTGTAACATCTTTTTAGCTAAAGATGAAAAATCACATGATTCTTTATAGGAAATTATTAAAGTAACAGCTTATATTTACATCATGTTAGTGATATAATTCCCATATGATTCCAATTTTTTAATCGTCATCACCGTTTTTTACTTTAAAACGATACCTTAAGCTGGCATTTAGATTGAAATAACCACATAAAAGCCAAAATGGCAATTTTTTCTTGTTCTATTCTGTCAATATAGAGGGCTTACTAATTGATTCAAAATAACAATATTATTTGTAAGGTTTTAATAATATTATTAATAGTTTCAATTACTTACAGTTAAAGTGTTACAATATCTTTGGGTTTAATTAGATGAGGTACTGAGTTGTGAAAAAATTAATGACATTTACTTGTTTAGCCTTAATGTTAACTGCTTGTCAAAATAGTGATATTTATTCAGGTGATGTCTACACAGCTGATCAAGCAAAGCAAGTGCAGCAAATAGATTATGGGAAAGTTGTGTCAGCCCGTCCAGTAAAAATCCAAACTAATGCTTCTAACGGTTCGTCAAATAGTGTTATTGGTTCAGTTGGTGGAGCAATTATTGGTGGATTTATCGGTAATACTATCGGTAGCGGAACAGGTAATAAGTTGGCCATTGCTAGTGGAGCAATTGGCGGTGCCCTTCTTGGCAATAAAGCTCAAGATTTAGCTAGCCAAACCAATGCAGTAGAACTGGTAATTCTTCGTGACAGCGGAGATACAATTCTTATAGTACAAAAAGCAACCGCAAATCAATTCCATGTTGGACAACAAGTTCGTATAGTGACTAATGGAAAACAAATCAGTGTTGCACCGCGTATAAACTAAAAAAATAAGGATTAATCATGCGTATATTACACACTATGATACGAGTTGGCGATTTGCAGCGTTCGATTAATTTTTATACCCAAATACTGGGTATGAAATTATTAAGAACGAGTGAAAATCCTGAATATCAATATTCATTGGCGTTTGTTGGCTATGATGATGAAGCTCATAGTTCAGTAATTGAATTAACTTACAATTGGGGAACAGAGCAATATAATCATGGTAATGCATTTGGCCATATTGCTTTAGGGGTTAATAATGTAGCCCAAACGTGTCAAAACATCAAATTAGCAGGTGGTAATGTAACGCGTGAAGCCGGACCGGTTAAGGGAGGAACCACGGTAATTGCATTTGTAGAAGATCCTGACGGTTATAAAATCGAATTAATTCAAAATAATCAAGCCAACCAAGCATTAGGCAATTAATTCATTAAGCAAAACGCGAATCAATATAAAAATTCACGAAAATAAAAAGGGTCATTATGACCCTTTTATTATTAAAGCTTTATGATACCAAGTGTTTATCGTCGATCACCTAAGATTCTTAATAACATAATAAATAAGTTAATGAAATCAAGATACAATGTTAATGAACCCAAAATCACAAAACGTCTAAATACATTGCCATCTTCACTAGAAACATTCATACCAAACTCTTTTAATTTTTGCGTGTCGTAAGCTGTCAATCCCGCGAAAATAAATACCGAAATATAAGTAATTGCCCACATCATTGGCGCGCTTTTCATAAAGAAATTCGCAATTGATGCAATGACAATACCAACGAGCCCCATAAATAAGAAGCGACCTATTGCCGAAAGGTCACGTTTAGTGCTATAACCATAAAACGATAATGCGCCAAACATACCGGCGGTAATAAAGAAAACACTCGCAATCGATGATGATGTATACGTTATGAAAATAGGCATGAGGGATAACCCATTCAGAACAGAAAATAAGCAAAACAAACCTGTTGCCATACTTCCAGATAAGCGATTAATCATACCAGATAAAGCAAATACTAATCCAAATTCAGCAATCAATAAAAACCATGAAAAACCACTTAAAGAAATGCCACCTGAGTCTAAATTAAATAACAGAAAGAACATTTGCTGACTTGATGATGCATACCACGCAACTAACCCCGACAAAACTAGACCAACAGTCATCCAACCATAAACATGACTCATATAGGTTTGAACCCGAGTACCTACCTGTTCAACGATTGAATCATTACCATAATAATTATTCATATTTTCACATCCTCTTCAAAAAATTTATACTGCAAGTGCTGTATGAATGAGTCATATTATATATTAAATATAGGTTAATACCATTTTTTCAAGCTATCTCTATCCGATTTTTTTGCTTCAACCCAAGATTCTTCATACAACGTTTTTTCTTTTTTCCATAATGGGACATCATTTTTTAACTTATCCATAATAAATTGTGTTGACACAAAGGCCTCATGGCGATGCAAACTACTGACCCCAACAAAAACAATCAGTTCATTAGCCAAAATATGACCAATCCGATGCACAATAATCGCACGGTTAATCTGCCAGCGTTGACGAGCTTCATCCATTATCTTTACCATTACGGTTTCAGTCATACCATGATAATGTTCAAGATATAGTGACTGAACTTTTTCCTGTTCGGATCTTACTTTACCAGTAAAAGTAACGATCGCACCATCTATAGGAGATTGTGACAACCAATCATAATATTTATTTATTTTAATTGGGGTCGCATCGATTATCACTCGGTTCTCATTCATAAATCTATCCTCCCGTTACTGGAGGAAAGAAAGCGACTTCATCACCATTCCCAATTAAATGCGTATCATCAACTAATATTTGATTCACTGCACATAAACAACTTTTTTCTGTTAATGCATAATACCAATTATCACCTCTAGCACTGAGCAGATCGCGAAGTTCTAAAACGGTGAGAGATGATTGTTGGAACTCACACGATGGTACTCCAATCAGTTCTCGAGTTTGACCAAAGAATAGAATTTTAATCATGACAATTAAAATCTCCTGATTTTCCTCCGGTTTTAGAGATTAATTTAATTTGTGATATTACCATATCCTTTTGTACAGCCTTACACATATCATAAATTGTCAAAGCTGCGGTTGAAGCGGCGACCAAAGCTTCCATTTCCACGCCAGTCTGTCCATTTAATTTGCACAAAGAGCGAATAATCACTTGCGAATTTTTTTGATCCACTTGAATATCAACATCAATTTTACTGAGTAACAAGGGATGACATAGAGGAATAATATCCCAAGTTCGCTTAGCAGCTTGGATACCAGCAATTCTTGCTACAGCAAAAACATCACCTTTATGGTGTTTACCCGTGATGATCATAGACAGTGTATCGGAATGCATTTGAATAATTGCTTGTGCAATAGCTTGTCGGGTTGAAACTGTTTTTTCTGTGACATCCACCATATTTGCTTCACCTTGAGCATTGATATGGCTAAAGGCTGTTTGCCTATTTTTATTTTCTATAGAAGACATACTTTATCTTATTGTTCGATCGGTACGTTAAGATAACAAAATAAAACGTTATTGAAAATACAACATCAATAATATCTGTGACCATAAAAACCACCAAAACGGGATTATTTTTCAATCTATCATTTCAATATCAGCATAAAATATCTTATCGATTCATCATAATACATGATTAATTAACAAAAAATATCAATAAACTATAGATTATTTTTTCTAAAAAAATTTTTTTATTCATATAATTATGTAAATAATTACCCGGTTATTTCTCTGTAAAATGATATCAAAGCGCAGATAGAAAAAATTTATGTTATAATTTTTAACGCCACTAACATAAAATATAGAAAAAAATCATGAATAAAAAATTAATATTGACCTTAGCAATACTAGTTACTATTCCAATTACAATTCCTTCTTTTTCTGCCTTGGCTGATGACAAATATATTACTGATAATATATCGGTTTACGTAAGAAGAGGTCCAGGAACTCGATATGGTTTGACAGGTTCATTAAAAGCGGGTGATAAAGTTACAATATTAGATACAAGTGAAGATGGTACCTTTACTAAGATAAAAGATGATAAAAATCGTATCGCTTGGATTGAATCAGAGTTATTAACTAGTACACCAAGTGCAAAAATAAGATTACCTCAATTTGAACAACAAATTGAAATATTGAAAGAACAAATAGCCAACTCAGATCAAGAAAAACAAAGCGTTATTGATGACTATAGTAAACAGCTTACTATTGCCCAAAATAGAGTTAATGAATTAGAAAAAGTAAAAATTTCATTAGAAACGCAATTAGCAGAAAACATAACAAAATTAGAAAACTTAAATAGAGAAATAGACGAAAGCAGTCAAAATATTATGTTAACCTGGTTTACACGAGGTGGATTAGTTGCTGGTTCGGGTTTATTTCTCGGTTTGATATTACCTTATCTTATACCTAAACGTCGTAAAAGAGATCGCTGGATGAATTAAGGAGTTTCAATGAAAAAATATCTTGTCGGTGGAGCGGTAAGAGATTTAATACTTAATCAACCAGTTATTGATCAAGATTGGGTGATCGTTGGGGCTAAAGCACAAGATCTATTAAACTTAGGTTTTAATCAAGTTGGTAAAGATTTTCCGGTTTTTTTACATCCAGAAACTCAAGAAGAGTATGCCCTCGCCCGTACCGAAAGGAAATCGGGTAAAGGTTATAAAGGTTTTGTCTTTGATTTTAATGAAAATATCACGCTTGAACAAGATTTAGAACGACGCGATCTGACCATCAATGCTATCGCTATGGATGAAAATAATCAATTCATCGATCCATTTAATGGTATAGCCGATATTAATCAGCGCGTGTTACGTCATATTTCACCAGCATTTGCTGAAGATCCATTACGCGTGTTGAGAGTTGCACGATTTGCTGCTCGGTTTCATCATCTAGGTTTTACCATTGCACCAGAAACGATGCAACTTATGCAATCAATTGTTGAACAAGGTGAAATTGAAACCTTAACCGTAGAGCGAGTATGGTTGGAAACTGAAAAAGCTTTAAAAACAAAAAATCCGCAAATTTTCTTTTCTGTATTAAAAAAATGCCATGCATTGAATATTCTATTTCCAGAAATTGCGAGATTATTTACTCAATCATTGCACCAACAAAATTTAGGGCAATTAACATTCAACACGCTTAAATACACCAGCCAAATGACAAATGATCCTGTAACCCGTTTTGCTGCGCTATGTTGTCATATTAACGCAATTATTCAGCAGGCCGATTTTCCGTCAAGAGCGTTAACAACATTAGATCAACTATATAACAGGTTTAAAATTCCAACAATATATAAGAAAATAGCCAATATTGCGAATCGATATTATCAACAAGTTGATAATATCGAGCTACTATCTGCAGCTGAAGTTGTTGATTTATTAAATCATATTGACGTTTGGCGCAATCCACAACACTTACAGCAGTTACTTTTTGTCTGTTATGCAAATGCAAAAGCAACATACAATGATGATAAATTAATCTATCAACCTAAAAATATCCTTGAAAAAGCTTATCAAATCACTAAAGCAGTATCAATACAAGCAATCATCGCGCAAGGTTTTGTCGGTAAAGGTATTCAAATAGAATTAAACCACCGTCGAATTCAAGCATTAATAAGTCTTAAAAACTAGAATTTGTTTATATCTCAAACAATCAAACCTAAAATTGTCATTATATGTAAAAAAATAGTTGACGATTTTGTTTAAGACAAGCATAATGCGCCTCGCAGTGTTGCTTACGACGTTGCGAATGAAATGGCTACGTAGCTCAGTTGGTTAGAGCACATCACTCATAATGATGGGGTCACAGGTTCGAATCCCGTCGTAGCCACCATTAAATTTTGATTAAATGCGGGTGTGGCGAAATTGGTAGACGCACCAGATTTAGGTTCTGGCGCCGCGAGGCGTGGGGGTTCAAGTCCCTTCACCCGCACCATTTAATTATAATTTCCCTTTTGGGGTATAGCCAAGCGGTAAGGCAGCGGGTTTTGATCCCGCCACGCCCAGGTTCGAATCCTGGTACCCCAGCCATAATTTTATGCGCATTTGATGAATTTCAGTTCTTTGATAAGACAGATAATTTGTTATCTTCGTTCTTATTAAGAATTTAAATATAATTGGAATTAAACCACACCTTGGGTGCATCTAATATTTACTATTTCCATCAACGCTTAAACAAATATGGTTCATAATTGGAAGATGAATTGAGTGGTCTATAAAAATTCATATGGTTTTTCGTTAAATAATACATTTAATTACAATTTCCCTATTGGGGTATAGCCAAGCGGTAAGGCAGCGGGTTTTGATCCCGCCATGCCCAGGTTCGAATCCTGGTACCCCAGCCATTTTTAAGTCTTTAGTATCACCTTTTTACCCAACACGCTGTATACATACTTATATCGTACTAAGATAAAAGAACATTGGTTTTTAATAAATTGTATGGAGCAACGTTTTGAGTGTTACATTAGCAATCTTTTCACAAAAACAGATATATGACATGATAGGTTATATCTTGTGCTTCATCATCCATTTATGTCACATATATTCGTGACTTATTCATTTATATGTCATCTAATAATGAAGCTCTCTCGTTTAATGAGTAAAAATACTTACTTGAGATTAATTTATAAATTGAGCGGTTGATAAAGTAAAAATTAAGTATCATAATAGCCAACATTAAGCGGGTATGGCGGAATTGGTAGACGCGCTAGATTCAGGTTCTAGTTCCGATGAGGTGTGCGAGTTCAAATCTCACTACCCGCACCATCTAATTTTGGGGTATAGCCAAGCGGTAAGGCAGTGGATTCTGATTCCACCATTCCAAGGTTCGAATCCTTGTACCCCAGCCATTTTCAATTCTTTATTATCCCTTTTTTATCAGTACTATAAACATATCTATGTCATATTACAGGAAAACCTTGATTCATGAACAAAACATTTGTAATTTCATTTCAAAAGAAGTAATTCATCCAATAAAACCTATTTAAGATTACAATTAAATAGCTATTCCAGTTTATTAGTATCTGTTCGATTACTTATATCGAGAAATTTACTGCATATAGATTATTTGTTTTAAGTTTTTAAGCAATTCAATAAAGCGGGACTTTTGGAAAAAGAATTATCTTTATTTGTTTAACTAAAATAGTGAGTAACATCACATACCATTTAGCTAAAAAGGCTAGAAATAATTTTCCGAAATTTGTACTAAGAGCTATCTTTGTTACGTGATATTAATCGCCCAGTTAATATTTACTAATATTATAAAATTTAGAAGAATATATTTTAATTAAAATAAAGAATTAATATTTATTTAAGAACATTAAACAAAAATAAAGTTGAATTATTTCTATAAAAAATTAAACTTTAATATCTTATTCTACTAATTTGTTAACTTGATCTGAATTTTATTTTACATATTGATGAATATATTTTACCAAGATTTAATCAGATTTATATTCCATGAAAATTAAGAAATGTGGAAATTTCGCTAGCGAATCCACTTTTAAAATAGATTGTAATTTAAACTTTGATAAACAATACGTTGATGATTTTACAATTAATTTATTAAATAATATAAAAATATTTTCGATTTTACTTGATTAGCTAAATCGATTTTGCTAATCTATATGCGAGTTGTATTCCTACTGTAGTTCTTACCCGATAATCTTTTTAGGTTATCGGGATTTTTTATATCTAATTTTAAGATTTCTAACAATATTAAGTAATCAATGCTCTAATTCTGTTATAAATATTGTCAGCTAAAATAGTTTTCATTTGTTGATCATTTGAAATAACACAATATTGATTTTTGCCATATCCACCAATTAATTTAGGATCCGTTGGACCATATAACGTCACATTCGGTCTATCTAAAGCTGCTGTTAAATGACTTAATCCGGTATCAACTGATACCACTACCTTTGCTCCAGCTAATACATTGGCAACTTCAGCTAGTGTGAGCTTTGGCAGTACTTCAACATTCGAAAATCCTTCAGCCAGACGTAATGAACGTTGATATTCTGGTTCACTTCCCCATGGTAACTTAATCTTATAACCATCTGCAGCAACCAATTTAATTAAATCACGCCACTGTTCCTCTGTCCAATGTTTATCATCACGGGTTGTAGAGTGTAAAAACACCAAATATTGTTGATTATCTAATGGTAAATTGTTAAGAAAATGCTGAGCAATCGCATAATCTCCTTTATCATTAGTCAATTGATAACCTAAACTTTGTGCAAAAAGTAACCTGACGCGTTCGACTGCATGTAAATTTTTAGCTACTGCATGTTTTACATCATAAAACCAACTTGCTATCGGTTCACGTGCACTTTTTCGATCTAACCCATGCTTAATCCCGTTTGCTTTACGCGTAATTAAAAAAGCACTTTTTATTAATCCCTGAGCATCAATCACTACATCATAGGTATTTTGGCTAAGGTGTTCATAAAACTGTTGTCTTTCAGCCCTTATATCTCGAGTAAACCATGCTTTTCGCCATCTTCTAATTGCTACGGGAATTACATGATCCACTGCAAAATGCCAACTGGGGATTTGTGCAAAATTCTCTTCGACAACCCAATCAAATCTAATACCAGGAATAAGATTGCTTGCATCTGTCAAAGCAGGCAAAGTGTGCAAAACATCACCCATAGACGATGTTTTAACGATTAAAACACGTTTCACCATTTATGATTCCTGTATAGTCGACGATTCAGTAAATTTAGCTAATAATTGCATCAATGACTCAAATACCTGTTGTGGTTGAATATCAATCAAACTTTGATGAAATCCTTCTTGCGCATCCCCTCTACGAATTTTGTGATAACCTGTAATTAATCGAATTATCGCCACTTTATCAGATAAAGGGGGAGTAAAATCAGGGCTACTTGGACCATAAAGAGCCACAAGAGGTCTATTTAATGCAGCCGCAATATGCATCAACCCTGAATCATTAGTGATTATCGCTTTACAACCAGCAATTAGATTAACTGCTTGCTCAAGCGTTGTTGAGCCAGCTAAATTAATACATGATTTAGAATATGTCATTTGCCGAATAATAGCATCTCCGACTTGTTTATCTTTTTCAGAACCAAAAATCACTATTTTAGCGCCTTGTTGAACTAACATATCAGCTAAAGCGGCATAATGATAATCAGGCCAACGCTTTGCTGGACCAAATTCGGCACCCGGACAAAAACCAATTAAAGGCATTTGATTACTGATATTAAATGCTTGTTGTGTAACGAGAATATCTGACAATTCTACTGATAATTTTGGATAAAGCAGTGGCTGTGGTAAATCACAAGCGCGTTTTATATCTTTTTTGGGATATGCTAAAGCGATATAACGTTCAACCATTAAAGGAAAAGCTTGTTTATTTAATGAACGTATATCATTAAGTAAACCATAGCGCATTTCCCCTTTCCACCCCGTACGTTTGGCAATTCCGGCAAAAAATGGAATTAACGCTGATTTTAACGAATTTGGTAATACAATCGCTTGATCATAATGTTGATCTCGCAAAGATTTACCTAATTGATAACGCTGTTTTAAAGCCAATTCTCCATGTCCTATTGGCATGGCAATGGTTTGATTAACTTCTGGCATTTTATTTAATAGTGGTCGGCACCACGCTGGTGCCATAACATCTATTTCGATTTCCGGACAACGTACTTTCAAGGTACGATAAAGGCTTTGTGACATCATCATGTCACCCACCCATGAAGGTCCAATAATTAAGGTTTTCATCAATTTACTCTGTAGACTCAATTAATCTATATAATTATTTAACCATTGCATATACTCTGCAGTACCTTCTGCCACTGTTTTGAATTCAATTGGGCAACCGGTTGCTCTGAATTTAGTTAAATCAGCTTGTGTAAAAGTTTGATAACGACCTTTTAAATGCTCAGGAAAAGGGATGTATTCAATAACTTGACTTTCATGATAATTTAACACAGCATCCGCAACTGCTTGGAAAGATTCTGCATGTCCAGTACCACAGTTAAAGATCCCTGATTTATTATGCTGCCAAAACCAAAGGTTAACGGCGACCACATCTTCGACATAAATAAAGTCACGTTTAAAATTTTCACTACCTTCAAATAATTTTGGTGTTTCACCTTTCTTTAATTGACTATCTAAATGGAATGCCACGCTAGCCATATTCCCTTTGTGTTGTTCACGTGGTCCATAAACATTAAAGTATCGGAAACCACAAACCTGTGATTTTGCCTTTGGTAGCATCGTTCTAACATATTGATCAAACAAAAATTTCGAATACCCATAAACATTTAACGGTTTTTCAAACTGTCTATCTTCAACGAAATTATCATTACATCCACCGTAAGTGGCAGCTGAAGAGGCATACAAAAATGGAATTCGATTATCCAAACAGTAATGCAGCAAATCTTTGGAATAATTATAATTATTTTCCATCATAAATTTACCATTCCATTCGGTGGTTGATGAACAAGCCCCTTGGTGAAAAACGACGTCAATATTTAAATCTTCACCACTTACAATTAAACCTATAAATTCATCTTTATCCATATAATCAGCAATATCTAAATCAACCAAATTGACAAATTTAGTGCCATCAGTTAAATCATCAACGACTAAAATATCAGTTCGACCAAGTGCATTTAACCCTTTAATAATATTACTGCCAATAAAACCTGCTCCGCCCGTTACTACGATCATAATGATTACCTTATATAAAAAAATTATTAATATAATAGCGACTAATGAGTATTTTGCATAATCTATTAAGTTATTTAACGTTCTACATTATTTAACTTTACTGTGCTATAACATGGATATATCTCGCCAGCTGTAAATATGGTTCTTGCCGACAGAATTTTTTTTCTAATTCCAAAAGTTCATTAAAGCGATTTTGTTGTTTCGATTTATCAAGCATATAATCATGAAAAACCCGAATACCTGTTTTTTCAAGAATTCGTAGACTAAATTCACTTAACCACTGATAAACCTCATCAGGATTTCTTGGATAATCAGGCGATAGCGTTTTCTTTTTGCGCTTATTTAATCCCATTTGCACGTAACCAAAATTACCTAATGTCACTGTTCTAAATAACAGTCCATGTAAATTATAAAACATTAATGATAAAAATCCCGATGGCTTAAGTAGCTGTTTTAATGCATAAATTAAACCTTTACCGTTATTTACCCATTCTAATACAGCATGACAAATCACAATATCATAAGATTGCGCAAATTCTGCCGGTAAATCCTGAATTGCCTTATTAAGATAATTAAGGGTAACAAATTGTGTTTGAGCATGATTTTTTGCGACTTCAAGCATTTGTGCTGAAATATCACAAATCGTCACATCATGTCCCAATTTAGCTAATTTACAAGCAATTTGACCTTGCCCTCCTCCAGCATCTAAAATAGTGAGTTTTTGTTGTTTAGGAAAAAGAGCTAATATTTTTTCAATATCTTGCCAAACAATGATCTCTCGAATTTTGCCTTTAGTTGTACCATAAATGTTTTGGGCAAATTTATCAGTAATATCATCAAAATTACGATCTGTATCCATGAGTATTTTCTTTTATATATTATCTTTGAACTTTTTTTGGTTTAATTGCTTAACTTCATCATTTAATTGCTGTATTTTATCCGCCATGATTTGATAACAATGATCCATTAATCCTTTAACATCTTCTTTTGTCAACTCTTTCGTTTCAATAGGATCCATCATTTCAACAATGATATAACCATTATTCCAACGATTTAATTTAATCTTTGTCGTATCTGAAATACAAATCGGGATAATAGGGACTTTTGCAGCAATCGCTGTTCTAAATGCTCCAGTCTTAAAAGGCAATAACCCTCGTCCACGACTACGTGTACCTTCTGGAAACATCCAGATTGAAATATCTTTTTTATTCATTATGTCGACAATTTGAGATAATGTATCACGTGCTTTGGATTTGTTATCACGATCAAGCAAAATATTCCCGGTTAAATAATATAATTGTCCGAAGAAAGGAATCCACGCTAAACTTTTTTTGCCGACAGTTACCGTTTTATATTGGACAACATCCCCTGCTGCTAAAACATCGAAATTATTTTGATGATTAGCAATATAGACGCTACTTCCTAAATTTTTAACTGCTTTAGATTGTCGAGTAATTACTTTAATACCAAATAATGGCGTTAATACCACACCAAAAATATGGGCAAACCGTGCGACATTAGTTGGATTACGTGGGTTAAATAAACAAAATAGAATACCAAAAATACAAATTAGCAGCCCTAAAGCAACAACTGCAACAAGCCTCAACAGAAAAATCATAATTTACCTCTCGAATTATCGTGAATTATTATATACTCATCACACTTATAGATGCACGTAAATCAATTACCCTATTGTTTATTATGAGATTTGCATGTCTAAATTGAATAAAAATTGTTATGAATAATCAAAATATTTTTTGGAATATAAATAATACCCCTGTGTCCATCCAATTTAATGATATCTATTTTAACAACGATAACGCTATTGCAGAAACTGACTATGTTTTTATCAAAGGCAATCAATTGATGCAACGCTTCATCGAATTTGATCAACCTATTTTTACTGTGGCTGAAACAGGGTTTGGTTCTGGGTTAAACTTCTTGGTATTGTGGCAACAATTTTTACAATTTAAACAACATTATCCAAATCATATTTTAAAACAGATACATTTTTATAGCATTGAAAAATATCCTTTATCCCTCTTGGACATGCGTAAAATCCATCAGCAAATTATTTGTGATAACACTCTTAATATACTAGCTGGAAAACTACAACAATTTTGGCCCACACCTATTCACCAATTTGATACTATTAAATTACATCTTTTATTTGATGATATTGACCAGTATGCACATTTCTTAAACAAACACAATGTACTGATTGATGCTTGGTTTTTCGATGGATTTTCGCCTAACAAAAATCCCGCTATGTGGTCAGAATCACTATTTAAACAACTCTTTCCACTAACCCAACTGGGAGGAACGTTCGCCACATTTACCGCATCTGGTCAGGTAAGACGGAATCTAATCAATGCTGGATTTACCATTAAGAAGATTAAAGGCTATGGCAAAAAGCGAGAAATGTTAATCGGCTTAAGAGAATTTTAAATATCCTTTATCTTAAAGATCACAATCATTAAATTTTATTTAAATAAATCATAACATTGCGATAAATTTAGACAATCTAGTTGAGCATCATGCCCAAATAATTATATAATTAAGCTCCCGATTTAACCGATTACAACTAAGTAATCATTATACAATCCTGAGGTTTACTCGTGCCTGACATGAAGCTTTTTGCTGGGAATGCAACTCCTGAACTAGCAAAACATATAGCAAATCGTCTTTATACATCACTTGGCGATATCATTGTAAGTCGTTTTAGTGATGGTGAGGTGAATGTTCAAATTAATGAAAATGTTCGAGGTGAGGATGTTTTTATTATTCAATCTACATGTGCTCCAACCAATGATAATTTAATGGAACTACTGGTTATGATCGATGCAATGCGCCGTGCTTCAGCAGGTCGGATTACAGCGGTTATTCCTTATTTTGGTTATGCTCGACAAGATCGTCGTGTCCGTTCGGCGCGTGTACCAATTACAGCCAAAGTGGTAGCTGATTTTCTTTCTACCGTTGGAGTAGATAGAGTTTTAACGGTTGATTTACATGCTGAACAAATACAAGGTTTCTTTGATGTCCCAGTTGATAATGTATTTGGTAGCCCTGTAATACTTGAAGATATGCTACAAAGAGAATTTGAACGCCCAATTGTGGTTTCTCCTGATATTGGTGGTGTAGTACGTGCTCGAGCAATTGCAAAACTACTTAATGATACTGACATGGCCATTATTGATAAACGTCGTCAGCGCGCCAATGAAGCTGAAGTCATGAACATTATTGGGGATGTTTCAGATCGTGATTGTATTTTGGTTGATGACATGATTGATACTGCTGGTACACTATGTAAAGCAGCTGAAGCTTTAAAAGCTCGTGGAGCTAAACGAGTATTTGCCTATGCAACTCACCCCATCTTCTCTGGTAAAGCCGTTGAGAATATTAAAAACTCGAAGATTGATGAGATCGTCGTATGTGATACGATTCCATTAACTGCAGAAGTTAAGGCGCTTGAGAATGTTCGCCAATTAACCTTATCCGGAATGCTTGCAGAAGCAATAAGACGAATCAGCAATGAAGAATCTATCTCTGCAATGTTCCATTACTAATGCTTAGCGCAGGTTTAAAGCCAATGTTTTATTGGTTTTAAACTGCTTTTAATTCGAATATGTCTACCATTAAACTTATCGTAGGTCTTGCTAATCCTGGTGCTGAATATGCAGCAACCCGCCACAATGCAGGTGCATGGTATATTGAGCAACTTGTACAACGTTATAACCAGTCCCTCAAAAATGAAAGCAAATTTTTCGGTTATACAGCCAGAGTTAACATTCAAGGTCAGGACATTCGTTTTCTTGTCCCGACAACTTATATGAATTTAAGTGGTAAAGCTGTACAAGCTATGGCAACATTTTATCAAATTAAGCCGGAAGAAATTCTGGTTGCTCATGATGAACTTGATCTTAATCCTGGTGTAGCAAAATTGAAACTGGGGGGTGGTCATGGTGGTCATAATGGTTTAAAAGACATTATCAATAAATTAGGCAACAATCCTAATTTTTATCGTCTCAGAATTGGTATTGGTCACCCAGGTGATAAAAGTAAAGTGGTGAGTTTTGTATTAAATAAACCATCCAAACCCGAACAAGATCTTATCGATCGCGCCATTGATGAATCAGTACAATGCACAGAAATCTTAGTCAAACAAGGTACTGAAGCAGCAATGAATCGATTGCATGCCTTCAAAGCTTAAACAATGGCACTATCTTAATCATACTATGCTATCAGCTACGGTGGCATCATTTAGCTTTTTCCATTTTCTAATTTTGGTTCTAAATGACTTAAATGGTGCAATAGAATTAATCTGAATAAAACGCGCCACTGTCCAATTTTCAGGATAAGGTTTAGTCCAATTCCTTTTATCTTTAATAAATAACACATCATCACTTAACGATTCTACCCACTGACACCAAATAGTAAGTTCTTGCTCAAATGTTTGAATAAGTTTTGCTAAGCTATAAGATTGATAATTGTCATAGAATGATTGATAAAGCGCTCCAAGTCTATTCCATTTATAACCTGCAGCAGGCAGGATTGGCACATCACCTCTTACTTCCGTATCATCCCATGATTTGACTAATTTAAGCCAACCTAGTTGATAAGCAATCATCTGTGCCGGTGTTTTGTCAACACCGGCAAAAAAACGATCTTTGTCATTTTCTTGGATATTATCAAACTCGTTAATAAATAACTGAGCGGTACGACGAATTTCCTGCAATAATAATTGTTTACTGATTTCTTTCATCATTATGATATGCCTCCTAAAACAGCCTTTTTAATGTATAAAAACTAGTTACGTAAACCGCGTCCAGATTCAATAATTTTCCAAGTTATAGCATATAACACAACGACAAACAAGAATAACATAGCAAAGGTAACTATTAATGGCACATCAGAAATCCCTAAAAATCCGTAGCGAAAACCATTAATCATATAGACAATCGGATTTAATTTAGATACCCATTGCCAAAATTCTGGTAATAATATTAATGAATAAAACACACCACCTAAATAGGTCAATGGTGTTAAAACAAAAGTAGGAATGATACTGATATCATCGAATGACTTTGCATACACAGCATTTAGTAATCCAGCTAATGAGAATAAAATAGAGGTTAACAGCAACGTTATCACCACAATCAACCAGGAATGGACATCATATGTTACAAATAACATAGATACAACTGTGACCAAAGCCCCAGTACATATACCCCGAGCAACACCGCCTCCCACATATCCCCAAATAATAATATGCGTTGGAACAGGCGCAACCAATAGTTCTTCAATATTATGTTGGAATTTAGCGCTAAAAAATGATGAACACACATTAGTATAAGAGTTAGTAATGACCGACATCATAATCAATCCCGGTACAATAAAATGCATATAACTAAAACCGCCCATCTGCCCGACTCGAGCGCCAATTAAATTGCCAAAAATAATAAAGTACAGCGACATCGTTACAACTGGAGGAATTAACGTTTGTACCCAAATACGCAAAAAACGTGTAACTTCTTTACGCCAAATACTTTTTAAAGCAATCCAGTATAAGTTAAACATAATTACCACCTTGCGGTTGACTCACCAAGTCAATAAATAATTCTTCTAAACGATTCGATTTATTGTGCATACTCATCACTGTAATTTTTTGTTCCAACAATAAACTAAATAACTGATTCAACCCTTGTTCCTTACTAATCACCACTTCGAGGGAACCTGGTTCAGTGATTTTATATTGATAACCCGGTAATTGTGGTTGTTTTTCAATAGGTAAATACTCAAAGATTAACGTTTCAGATTTAGAATTCGCTAGTAATTGCTTCATTGAGGTATTGGCAATTAAAGTGCCGTGTTGAATGATACCTATATGACGACATAACATTTCAGCTTCTTCCAAATAATGTGTCGTGAGAATAATAGTAATACCCTGTTGATTGATTTTTCGCAAAAATTCCCACATTGAACGACGTAGTTCAATATCAACTCCAGCAGTTGGCTCATCAAGAATTAATAATTTTGGTTCATGAACTAATGCCCTGGCAATCATTAATCTCCGTTTCATTCCACCAGATAGTGCTCTGGCTCGACTATTACGTTTTTCCCACAAATCAAGAATACGCAGATATCTTTCAGCTCTTTGTATTGCCACTTTACGAGGCAAACCGTAATATCCACCTTGATTTGCAACAATCTGAAACACCGTTTCGAAGGGATTAAAATTAAATTCTTGCGGCACTAGACCAAGTTGACGCTTTGCATTAACAACATCATGATCTAAATCATAACCAAAAATTTTTACCTGACCTGATGTTTTGGTGACTAACGAACTAATAATGCCAATGGTGGTTGATTTACCTGCACCATTTGGACCAAGTAATGCATAAAAATCACCTGCTTTAACTTGTAGATCAATACCTTTTAATGCTACAACCCCATTTTTGTAGATTTTTTTAAGACCCACTAACTCCAGTGCTAACCCCGATGACATAACGTTTCCCAAAATTAAAAGATTATTAACACAATAAATTATCTCAATTTAATACTGATTCAGATAACCCCCATGATATGAGGAAAATAACCGTAATAACAAATTTATTAATAAAAATAATCACTTACCAATACAAAACGAACCAAAGATCTTACCGAGTAGATCATCTGAAGTAAAAGTACCAGTAATTTCGCTCAGTGATTCTTGTGCTAGACGCAGTTCTTCAGCCAATAATTCACCTGCATGAAATACTATTAATTGTTCTAAACCAGCGTCAAGATGCTTAGCAGCATTTTCCAGCGCTTGTAAATGACGTCTTCGGGCTAAAAAACCGCCTTCAGTCGTGGTTGAAAAGCCCATTGATTGTTTTAAATGTTCTCTCAACGAATCAATACCTTGACCGGTTCGAGCAGAAAGCCGTATTAGTGCATATTGATCTACTTCACTATAGCCCAATGTTTCACCCGTTAAATCTGCTTTATTACGAATGATGGTAATCGGAATATGACTTGGTAAACGTTGCATAAACGTTGGCCATAATTTTTCTGGATTAATTTCATCCGTCGTCGTACCATCAACCATAAATAAAACACGATCAGCATGTTTTATCTCATTCCAAGCTCTTTCAATGCCGATACGTTCAACCTCATCACTCGCTTCTCGTAACCCGGCTGTATCAATAATATGTAGTGGCATACCATCAATATGAATATGTTCACGTAAAACATCTCGCGTGGTACCGGCAATATCAGTAACAATTGCCGCATTGCGCCCAGCTAAGGCATTAAGCAAACTGGATTTACCGGCATTTGGTCGACCAGCAATTACTACTTTCATTCCTTCGCGCAATAATGAACCGTGTTTGGCTTCACGTCTTACAGCATCTAACTGCGCAATAACATCCTTCAACTGTGCTTCAATTTTACCATCGGATAAAAAATCTATCTCTTCCTCTGGAAAATCAATTGCAGCTTCAACAAAAATACGCAAATTAATCAACAAGTTAACTAACTCATTGATTTTATTCGAAAATACACCTTGCAAAGAAGAAATAGCAGATTTAGCGGCTTGTTCTGAACTGGCATCAATTAAATCGGCAATCGCTTCAGCTTGTGCTAAATCAAGTTTATCATTTAAAAATGCGCGCTGTGAAAATTCGCCTGGTCTGGCAATTCGAACTGATGGGATAGATAAAATACGTTTGATTAATAAATCTAAAATAACCGGACCGCCATGTCCTTGCAGTTCTAAAACATCTTCCCCAGTAAAAGAATGTGGGTTAGGAAAAAAAAGTGCAATACCTTGATCGATGACTTGCCCATTTTCATCATAGAATGACAAGTATTCAGCATAACGAGGTTTGGGTAATCTACCCAAAACAGCATGCGCGACGGTTTGTGCTTGACGACCAGATATTCTTAAAATACCAACACCACCACGACCTGGTGCTGTTGCCTGAGCAATAATTGTATCTAAATTCATTTATAACATTTCTAACCTATCTAAAAATTAAGCTAATCATAACATTAATACCCTTTTTTTTAAAACCAGTTACATGCCATTAACTGACGACAATATTCATCAATTTTTCTGGCAACTGTTTATTTTTATGGCATAATTGAATATCTTATCGTTTTATTTAAGATAAATTTTCGAAATTTTATCACATTATATCTGTCGTTATTTATGCTAATACTTTAACCAAAGATTTGATGAATTTAGATTAATACACAGTGCAATGTAGAACTAACCCACTAATTTAATAATATTAATAAGGTATTTTCATGAGTCATTCAGATATCACTGCCGAAGGACGACCTGAAGCTCGTCCATTAAACCCAAAAGACATTAAAACACTTATTTTGTCATCATTAGGTGGCACACTTGAATTTTATGATTTTGTCATTTATGCACTCTATGTCGATCTTATCGTCGCGCCACTTTTTTTCCCTGATTCGCTTAGTTTATTTACTAAAGAACTTTTTGCATGGGGTATTTTCGCCGCCGGTTATTTAGTTAGACCAATTGGTGGTATTATAATGGCGCACTTTGGCGACAAAGTTGGTCGTAAACAGATGTTTACTTTAAGTGTTGCGCTAATGGCGTTACCGACATTTATTATTGGTATTTTACCTACCTATAATAGTATTGGTATGTTGGCACCAATCCTATTACTGGTTATGCGTATGTTACAAGGTGCAGCAATTGGCGGTGAAATGCCTGGGGCTTGGGTATTTATTGCCGAACATACGCCAAAACAACGTTATGGTTTTGGTATTGGTACCCTAACGTCGGGCATTACCGGCGGTATATTATTAGGTTTTCTAATTACAATCATCATTGATATGCTCTTTACTAAAGTGGATATACTAAACTATGCATGGCGTATTCCGTTTATTATTGGTGGAATATTTGGCATTATTTCTGTTTATTTACGTCGTTTTTTATCAGAAACACCCATTTTTAAAGAACTGGCATCACGTAAAGCATTAGAGAAAAACATCCCGGTAATTTCCGTTATAAAAAACCATCAATTTGCCTGCCTTTTAGTCGCAATATTAACCTGGTCACTTTCAACTACGGTTATGGTGGGTGTATTGATTACACCAGGAAAGATTCTTGGTGGCATGTACCATTTACCATCAATTGACTGTCGAGTAGCCGGTTGTGTTGTTGCTTTAATGCTAACACTAGGGTGCATATTCTTTGGTTGGTTAGAAGATAAAATTGGCACTAAGCGAAATATGATTATCGCCTGGGGAGGTCTTGCTATCACCAGCATCTATTTTTATGCTACGCTAAGTCTTGATATGAGTTTAACCGCACTTTATATCCATTGTGCAATTTTTGGGTTATTTACCGGAGCGATTGCCACCTTACCAATTGTCGGTACTCGGGCATTCCCCCCTTCAATTCGTTACTCTGGATTATCATTTGCATATAACTTAGCTTACGCATTATTTAGTGCGATTACACCTACATTAACGCTGTACCTACTTAATCCTAACCATTTATTGGGTCATTATGCTTACATAGGAGCTGGTGTTTATATAGCATTTGTTGCTTTACTTGGTGTTGTGGTTGGTTTTGTATCCTTAGCCCAACAAGGTTGGCAACCAGTCAGTAAATAAATGATATTAACCTTAGATTGAGTTATTTGGCATCTTAATCATATGACTCAATCTTATATATTGGAGTTAAATTAATTTTAGGTTGCATTGAAGCTTAGTTTTGATATCGAGACAAAATTTCCTATCTCCATCTTGTCATTTTATTCCAATTATCATTAATAATGACGAGATTTAGACGAACACAAATAAAACGATTTATAATGTCCGCCTATTATTTAATCATTATTGTTCTTAATCAATTTGCTCCGTTTGAGTATTAATAATCTCAACCTCTTTTGGAACAGTTAACCGATCTAGTTTAACATAAAACCACTTAAGTCCTTCTATTTTGAAGGTATCAATAAAATATTTTTTAAAATAAATATCATTTTCAGTATCATCCTCACGTTCAAACTCTTCATAAAATTCAAGGAAATCATTAAATTGTAAAACACTTTCACCCGTTTGCGCTTTGAAGTAACCAAAAGCGGCAAATGATTCTAACATTTTATCATTAAATTTATTCACTTCTAACTGAATGTCAATGTGTCTAGGTTTTTGATAACCTAATGTTCTAAATACTTTATCAGCTATTTTTGAACCTAAATTTTTATATTTTAAAAGCACAATATAACTGGGACATAGCAAAATTGATAAACAACACAAAATAAAGATCATTTCTACGTTGAAAGATGGTAAGTCAGAAATATAAAAAAAATAAAATAATATAAATAATCCTAAAATTCCAATACAACTAAGCGCAAAAATTATTTTATTTTGGCGAGGTTCAAAATTTAGGTACGCTTTGGTTCCCTTATCCGTATAAGGATGCAGAAATAAGTAGTGATCTGATGTGCGATGTAATGCAAATGCAAAATAGCTATCATCCCCCATAGATTCAACAACTATCTCGACATGGTCACCTTCATTAAATATGATACGTGAGAAGACACCTTCAACCACATTAGTTCCTATTTTACAACTGAAAAATTGAACTAATCCCAATTTAGGATCATCGTTTTCTGACAGATTCTGCCTAAATTTTATATCATCCGTCCTAACTCGTTTTAACTCACCAATATTCGATAAATCAATTTCAGTTAACCCTGACTGTTTGTGAGCGTCGATAAATTCATCTTCAGTATTAAATATTTGCAGATCAGTGATACAGCCTGTTATGATTTTATAATTAGTATTATTTTTTTTCATCTTATTAACTTCGCATTTTAAAATTGTTTTTGTTTTTTTAAATTATTTTTTTCTTTTTAAAAAGAAAGATCATTCCTACGAAGTCTATTTTTACATTTAATTAAGTTTTAATCCATAGAAAAAAGAGATTATAGATGGTTTTTAGTCGATTTTACAGTCACTGACATTTCTGTTAGCTCTTGCAAAATACCACATGATTGATTGGAAGAATGGCAATGATTTTGTAATTTCATTAGTTGCTGACGTAAATTGGTTAATTCTTCTATCCGTTCATCAATATGTTGTAAATGGGCTTGTAATAACTGATGGGCATTATCATGTTCCGCCTGATTATTTGGATTTACCATAATAGTGATTAATGTTTTTATTTCATCGTGGCTCATTTCAAGCGCCCGACAATTACGAATAAATAATAAGCGTTCAAGATGCTTCTTATGATAAATACGGTAATTGTTTGCGCCTCGTTCTGGCCGAAAAAGTAAACCTGTTTTTTCATAAAAACGTATTGTTTCAGTTGAACAACCAACTACTTTTGCCAATTCATTAATTTTCATTTTATTCCATTACTTAAAACAACGATAATAACAATCTACTAAGTGATCATTAACCAACCCCATTGATTGCATAAAAGCATAACAAATGGTTTCGCCCACAAAAACAAACCCTTTTTTCTTTAATGCGATAGACATTTGGCGTGAAATCACAGTACGGGTTGGAATTTCATGAATATTCTGATAATCATTAATTATAGGTTTACCATCTACAAACGACCAAATAAATTTCCCAAAATCTTCACCGTTATTTTGCATCACTAGATAAGCTTGTGCATTTTTAATAATAGCATTAAGTTTCAAACGATGCCGAATAAGACCAGGGTTTTGTATTAACTTATCAATATCATTTTGAGTCATATTGATAATTTTATACGGATCAAAATTAAAAAAACAACGGCGATATTCATCGCGCTTTTTAAGAACAGTAATCCAAGATAAACCCGCCTGTTGCCCTTCTAAACATATTTTTTCAAATAACTTCAGACTATCATATTGGGGTTGTCCCCATTCATAATCATGATAATGAATATATATTGGATCGTTCGTTACCCAAGCACAACGAATATGATTCTGGTTCAAATATATCTCCCCTACCAGGTCGCTTTTTCAATTTAATTACAATCTGTTAAGATTAACACTTCCACAATGAATAATAAACAGTATAAAATAGCCAATTATTTATTCTGAACACATACAATTCAAAAAGATAACATCATGCAAAAGTTTAATGTCAAAACCTTTCAAGGATTAATCCTAACGCTACAGGATTATTGGGCAAACCAAGGTTGTACAATTATTCAACCTTTAGATATGGAAGTAGGTGCTGGAACATCGCACCCAATGACTTGCCTTCGTGCGCTCGGACCAGAACCGATTAATGCTGCTTATGTGCAACCTTCTCGTCGCCCGACCGATGGTCGTTATGGTGAAAATCCAAATCGGTTACAACATTATTATCAATTTCAGGTTATCTTAAAACCATCACCAGAAAACATTCAGGAACTTTATTTAGGTTCTCTCAAACAACTTGGTCTTGATCCTACTATTAATGATATTCGCTTTGTGGAAGACAACTGGGAAAATCCAACCCTTGGCGCTTGGGGATTAGGTTGGGAAGTGTGGCTAAATGGTATGGAAGTCACTCAATTCACTTATTTCCAGCAAGTTGGAGGATTAGAGTGTAAGCCAGTCACCGGCGAGATCACCTACGGACTTGAACGTTTAGCGATGTATATTCAAGGAGTTGATAGTGTTTATGATCTTGTTTGGAGTGATGGAGCCTTTGGTAAAACAACTTATGGCGATGTTTTCCATCAAAATGAAGTTGAACAATCTACTTATAACTTTGAGTATGCTAACACGGATTTCTTATTTTATTGCTTTGATCAACATGAACAAGAAGCACGTTACTTATTAGAACTAGAAAAACCGTTGCCATTACCGGCTTATGAACGCATTTTAAAAGCTGCACATTGTTTTAATTTACTTGATGCACGTAAAGCCATTTCTGTTACAGAACGTCAACGTTATATTTTAAGAATCAGAACGTTAACTAAAATGGTCGCCGAAGCTTATTATGCGTCGCGTGAAGCGTTAGGATTCCCGATGTGTCATAACGACAATCAACCAACGCCAATCACTGCAAAGTAAGGAGACACGATCATGCAAAAAACATTTTTAGTTGAAATTGGTACTGAAGAGTTACCACCAAAAGCACTGCGCACATTAGCCGAAAGTTTTGCGGCAAATTTTATTGAGCAATTAGATAATGCGAATTTAAGCCATGGTGAAGTACTTTGGTACGCCTCACCACGTCGCTTAGCGTTAAAAGTACTAAATTTGGATGATACCCAACCTGATAGCCAAGTATTTAAACGTGGTCCGGCAGTGAGTGCTGCATTTGATGCAGAAGGCAAACCGACCAAAGCTGCTGAGGGGTGGGCGCGTGGTTGTGGTATTACAGTTGATCAAGCAGAGCGTGTAACAACTGATAAAGGTGAATGGTTAGCTTATACGCTAAATCAACCTGGTCAACCGGTTGTTAATCTGTTATGTGATATAGTTAAAGCTGCGCTGAGCAAATTACCTATTCCTAAGCCAATGCGCTGGGCCGCTAAACAAGTAGAATTTATTCGCCCAAGTCATACCGTTACCATGTTATATGGTGATGAATTAGTACCGGGATCAATTTTAGATATTCAATCCGATCGCATTATTCGCGGTCATCGTTTTATGGGAGAAGCTGAATTTAGCATTGATAATGCTGATCAGTACCCACAAATTTTGGCTGAGCGCGGTAAAGTCATTGCTGATTATCAGCAGCGTAAAGCCATTATTAAGCAACAAGCAGAGCAAGCCGCTGCTCAACTAAACGGTCGGGCTGATTTGACAGATAGTCTGCTAGAAGAAGTCACCGCATTGGTAGAATGGCCAGTAGTATTAACAGCAAAATTTGAGGAAAAGTTCCTTGAAGTGCCAGCAGAAGCGTTAGTTTACACTATGAAAGGTGATCAAAAGTACTTCCCAGTATACGATAAAGAAAATCGGTTATTACCTCATTTTATCTTTGTTGCCAATATTGAATCAAAAGATCCACAAGTGGTGATCTCCGGTAATGAAAAAGTGGTACGTCCACGTTTAGCGGATGCAGAATTCTTCTATCAAACCGATTTAAAACAATCCTTAGAAAAACGCTTACAACGTTTAGAAACGGTTTTATTCCAACAACAACTGGGTACAGTTAAAGATAAAGCATTACGCCTTGAAGCGTTAGCGGGCTATATTGCTCACCAAATCCATGCTGATGTTAAACATGCTGAACGTGCTGGTAAACTTGCTAAATGTGATTTAGTAACAAATACCGTTTTTGAGTTCCCTGAAACTCAGGGCATCATTGGTCGTTATTTAGCGGTCAAAGATGGTGAACATAGCGACGTTGCCATCGCTATTGAAGAACAATACAAACCACGTTTTGCCGGTGATGAACTGCCAAGCTCTTTAGTTGCTAGTGCCGTATCTATTGCTGAAAAAATGGATACCTTAGCTGGAATATTTGGCATTGGCCAACATCCTAAAGGCGATAAAGATCCTTTTGCTTTACGTCGAGCTGCTATCGGCGTATTACGTATTATTGTTGAAAAAAATCTACCGCTAGATTTAATGGTGTTAGCGCGTCATGCCACCTTACTTTATGGGGATAAATTAACCAATCAAAATGTCGTCGATGATATTGTTAACTTTATGCAAGGCCGGTTCCGTGCTTGGTATCAAGAACAAGGATTTGCGATTGATATTATTCAATCAGTACTAGCCCGTAATCCAACTAAACCGGCTGATTTTGATGCACGTGTAAAAGCAGTAAATCACTTCAGAACTTTACCTGTTGCGCTATCTTTAGCTGAAGCAAATAAGCGTGTCTCCAATATTTTATCTAAAGCGCAAGTGATCATACCTGAACACATTAATGCAGCATTGTTAGAAGCCGGCGCTGAAGGCGAATTAGCTAAACATGTTGTCGTCTTAACGGATAAATTAGCGCCTTATTTTAATCAAGGTCGCTATCAAGAAGCATTAGTTGAACTCGCTGCTTTGAAAGAACCTGTGGACAACTTTTTTACTTCGGTAATGGTCATGACTGATAATGAACAAGTGAAATTAAATCGTTTAGCATTATTATCAAAACTACAGAGTTTATTCTTAAAAATTGCAGATATTTCATTATTACAAGCATAATTAGATTGTACCCACAATATCAACACGATTATGCATAATGATTAGTATTATACTATCGATAGTTTATTATTTTTTATTTTAAGATTAGTATTAATAATCAATGTCATAAATAACTTTGACACTAACAATGGTAAAATTCAAACTTTTACCATTGTTCATTTAAAAACTTATTAATCTAATTTGTAAACATCAAGGGGTATATTTTGCCAACGTTTACTTCACTTATGACAGATACAAAAAACTTTTTTAAAAATAATTTTATGATTATTATTTTTGTTATTGTTACAGTATCTCTATTGACACAGTTATTTAACTATCTTTTTCTACCTACAATTGAAATCAATAATCAATTTGAAGCAATCATTAATCAAATAAATGCACAGAAAACAGATGCAGCTTCGCTTGACAATATTATGCAAACCATATCACAGCTTCCCGATATAGAAAAACAACAATTTACTAGCTACCTTTTAAACTACGTATTTAAAATTTGCCTAGTATTGTTTATTAATAACATAATAACCCTAAGTTGCATTGGCTCATTAATCCGCATTTTATCAGTCAACCAATTTTGTGGGTCAAGCTTGTTTATTAATAGCTTGCGATTAATTCCACAAATTGCAATATTCATTATTTGTGCAATACCCTATTTCATGTTGCTATCTTCAATATTATTAATCATTAAACCTTTAGCCCCTATTTTATTTTTGCTTGCTATCGTAATTTATATGCTCACTTATGTTGTGTTCACTGCTGTTATTATTGATGCTCGCTCATCAGGAAAATTTCTTGCATCCTTAAAAAATACATTATTATTTATTAAACAACAAACTCAGCTTATTTTAATGATATTTCTATTTTGGTTACTCGCTACCATGGCGTTAAATACCTTTTTTAATCTAATGGGTAATAGCATGATAGTGATTTTCTTCAACACTATCGCTGAAAATCTATTAGTATTTACATCTCTTTGTTGTATATATCGTCTTTATCTATTAACACAACAGGTTTCACCTTATGACACCCGCCATTAATATATTAAAAAAATTAAATATCCCGTTTCATGTTCATCATTATCAGCATGATACAAATGAAATACAATTTGGCAAAGAAGCAGTAGCAAAACTTGATCCAAACTTAAGTATCACTGCTAAGCAAGTGTTTAAAACTCTCGTTGTTAGCATAAATAGTAGTAATAAAGATTTAGCAGTTTGTATTGTCCCGGTTGACTGTCATCTAAATCTTAAAAAAGCCGCAAGAGCTTTTAATTGCAAGAAAATCGATTTAGCTGATGCGAATTTAGCAGAAAAAATCACTGGTTATTTAGTTGGTGGCATTAGTCCCATAGGACAAAAAAAAATGCTACCCACTTTAATTGACCAGAGTGCTAACCAATTTAATACTATCTTTATTTCAGGTGGACGTCGTGGGCTAGAAATTGAAATAGCACCACATGATTTGGCCAAAACTATTCACGCACAATTGCAGGATATTGTTGGTTAATAAACTAAATTTAATGTTTTAAATTAATGCATCCTTTGCAAATAAACAAAGGATACATAAAAAATAACTAATATGACTGTAAGCGTTGCGCTATTGTTTTTGCAAAATAGGTTAATATACCATCGGCTCCAGCACGTTTAAAACAGAGTAATGATTCCATAATAACTACATCTTGTAACCATCCATTTTGGATCGCCGCTTGCAACATAGCATACTCCCCGGAAACTTGATAAGCAAAAGTAGGCACGGCAAAAGTCTCTTTCACTCGTCGTACCAGATCCAAATAAGGCATACCCGGTTTAACCATAACCATATCCGCGCCTTCCTGCAAATCTTGATAAACTTCATGTAATGCTTCATCACTATTCGCTGGATCAAGTTGATAAGTTTTCTTATTTCCACCCTTTATATGAGCAGCAGAGCCAACCGCATCACGAAATGGTCCATAAAAACTCGATGCATATTTTGCTGAATAGGCCATAATTTGGGTATTGCTAAAACCTTGTTGCTCTAATTCACAGCGAATACTTCCAATTCTCCCATCCATCATATCACTCGGTGCAATAATATCAGCGCCAGCTTCAGCTTGAGTTATCGCTTGCTTTATTAATGCCTTAACCGTGATGTCATTTTGCACATATCCTTGTGCGTCAATGATACCATCCTGTCCATGTGTTGTATAAGGATCTAAGGCGACATCAGTTAAAATACCTAATTCAGGAAATTCTTTTTTTAAAGCGCGAATCGTACGGGGCACCAACCCATCTGGATTAAACGCTTCTTCTGCTAATAATGTTTTCTTTTCAAATTCAACGGCAGGAAAAAGTGATAAAACAGGAATACCTAACTTAGCAATGTGTTCTGCTTCTTTTAATAACACGTCGATACTCATACGATTAACATCAGGCATAGATGCAACTGGCTGCACAATATTTTTACCTTCTACAACAAAAACCGGATAAATCAGATCATCAACGGTTAAGTGATTTTCGGCCACTAAACGACGGCTAAAATCATGAGCACGCAAACGGCGTAATCGACGCTGAGGAAATTGTCCAGCAATCAGCGGTATCATAACAAACACTCCTAACAATCAATAGAAAATAATGATTAATTGTAATTAAAACTAAATTTTGGCTATTATCTGACGCTAGCTAATGATAATCAAATAAATTTCACTGATCGTCTATCGGTTGATAAGTTTAACCGAATTAATTTAGTCATAATTAAAACTTATCAAATAACTATATAACCGATGCTAAAATTCAATTAAATTAACAAACTTATTTGGTTTACATCTATATCAAATTTTTATTCGACAATATTGTATTTTAATAATACATAAATAGATGACATCTATTAATAACATAAATTACAAATTGCTTAAAATTAAATCCGATAAAATGCTTTACAAACAGTGGCTATTAGCAGTACAATTCAGCACTAATTTTTAACACTAGCCAATTTATATGGTCATGGCTGGTAAATTCAATTAATTTTGAGGTGAGAGGCACATGCCAGTAATTAAAGTACGTGAAAATGAACCTTTTGATGTTGCGTTACGTCGTTTTAAACGTTCTTGCGAAAAAGCAGGAATTCTAGCTGAAGTTCGTAATCGTGAGTTTTATGAGAAACCAACTACTATTCGTAAACGCGCTAAAGCTGCTGCTGTAAAACGCCACGCAAAAAAACTTGAAAGAGAAAATGCACGTCGTATTCGTTTACACTAATTAGTTAGTCTATCGAAAACACTATATAATTCATATAGTATCTAATATATAATGAACCGTACAATATGTGCGGTTTGTTGTCTTTAGCGGATAGAATCATATTATGAAACATATTCCTCAGGATTTTATTGTTGATCTTGTTGCACGCACCAATATTGTTGATGTTATAGGTAATAGAATCAAACTCAAAAAACGAGGAAAAGATTATTGGGGAAATTGCCCATTTCATAATGAAAAGACGCCTTCTTTTTCTGTTAGTGAGAAAAAACAAATTTATTATTGTTTTGGTTGCGGTGCTGGTGGTTATGCAATTGATTTTATTATGCAATATGACCGACTTTCATTTCCAGAAACCATTGAAGAATTAGCTAGCTTACAAGGTATTACCGTTCCTTATATTGATTCCTCACCAAACCAGAATAAAAGTAAAACTCAAATTAGTGGTCAAAATACTCGCCGTGATCTCTATCAACTCATGGACCAATTAGCTAATTTTTACCAAACACAATTGAATATACCAGCAGCCCAAAAAGCACGAGATTATCTTATGCAACGTGGGTTAGATTCTCAAGTCATAGAACATTATAAAATCGGCTACGCGCCCGATGAGTGGCACCAAACAGCCACTAGCGTTGCTCAAACGGCAAGAGATCGCAAACTCTATGATCAAGCTGGTATGCTAGTCACCAATGACAATGGCAAACAATATGATCGCTTCCGTAATCGTATCATGTTTCCAATTCGCGATAGACAAGGTAACGTAATTGCATTTGGAGGCCGAACGATTAGTAGCACAGATTCAGCTAAATATATTAACTCTCCAGAAACCAATATTTTTCATAAAGGTTACCAACTATATGGTTTGTACGAAGCATTGCAAATTAATCGTAATCCAGAACAATTATTGGTGGTTGAAGGATATATGGATGTGGTTTCGGTAGCGCAATTTGGTATTCACTATGCTGTTGCAGCTTTAGGCACAGCAACGACAGAAGAACATATAAAATTATTGTTTAGAGCTACTGATAACGTGATTTTTTGTTTTGATGGCGATGAGGCCGGACGTCGGGCAGCATGGCGAGCTTTAAATGTCTTATTACCTACCTTGCTTGATAGCAAACAAATTAAATTTGTTTTTTTGCCAGAAAACGAAGATCCTGACACATTAATTCGTAAAGAAGGTAAAATTGCCTTTGAGACTCGTTTAGCTCAGGGGATGCCTTTATCTAACTTTTTATTTGAAGAACTGGTTAAACAAGTTGATTTAAAAACATCTGAAGGTCGGGCAAAATTAAGTTCTCTCGCTTTGCCATTGATTGCGCAAATAAAAGCGCAATCTTTTAGTCTCAATCTTAAACAACAATTAGGTGACTATCTTGGCTATCTGGATGTTAGCCAAATTGATAAGTTATTACAACAGCATGAAGTAACCGACTCATTACCAGCAACGAAAAACAAAGTGCCTGTGTTACAAATGAAATTAACAACGATGCGGATTTTGATCGGCTTATTAATACAACATCCTGAATTAGCTAATTTGATTACTGATGTTAAGGCCTTAAGAAGCGTAAAATTAGCCGGTATTGATTTGTTCCTTGAATTATTGGATCTCTGCCACCATTATGCACATATAACAACTGCGCAAATTTTGGCAAAATACGCAGATACGCCAGTTTATAAGCAATTAAATATCTTATCCTCTTGGGAACATAAATATCCTGATGAGGAAATAAGCGAGATTTTTTCTCATACATTGAAAGAGTTGTATGATAATATATTGAGCCAAAAAAGAGATGAGCTTATAGCTAAAGACAGAATATCTAAATTAACTGAAGCGGAAAAAAAAGAACTAGCAACATTAATACTTGTTTTATCAAAAAAAGACTAAATATATATAAAACAGTAATTTAATTACCAATATTGGAGCAGCTATAATGTTATATTAATTATAGCGCATAAATTTAAAGTAATAATTTGAAGCAATATACTTTTATGGTTTATCGCTTTGGTTTCATTGAAAAAATTAATGGCAACATAAATGATTCGCCCTCACTATACTTATAGTGCTCAATTCAATGCTATCAGCGAAATCTGGAAAGTATTTAGTCTGGGTAACGATGATTTTACCCTATCACTAAACAACAAAATGTGGATATTTTGATATGGAGCAAAACTCTCAATCACAACTCAAACATCTGATCATTCGCGGTAAAGAGCTAGGCTATTTAACTTATGCAGATTTGAATGATCATTTGCCTGAAGAAATTATCGATTCCGATCAGATCGAAGATATTATTCAAATGATCAATGATATGGGGATTCAGGTTCTGGAGGAAGCTCCTGATTCTGATGACATGCTTTTATCAGAAAACGTGCCTGATGAAGAAGCAGTCGAAGCAGCCACCGCTTTGGTATTATCGAACGTTGAATCAGAAATTGGTCGCACAACAGACCCTGTGCGCATGTATATGCGCGAAATGGGTGCCGTAGAACTTCTAACTCGTGAAGGCGAAATTGATATAGCTAAACGTATTGAAGACGGTATTAACCAAGTACAAACATCAGTATCAGAATATCCAGAAGCAATCACTTACCTTTTGGAGCAATATAATCTGGTTGAACAAGGTACGGTACGTTTATCCGATTTAATTACCGGATTTGTCGATCCCAATGCTCAAGAAAGCATAGAAGATTTACCTGAAGAATTAGAGGATGAAAATAGCACTCTTAATCTTGACGATGATCAAGATGATGAAGACGAAGAAACTGATTCTACTGATGATGATACATCGATTGATCCAGAAGTAGCCAGAGAAAAATTCTTAGCCTTAAAAGTGCAACATGAGAAAACATCTGAAGCGATCAAAAAATACGGCAGATCGAATAAAAAAGCACGGCAAGAAATTGAAAATCTATCTGAAATCTTTAAACAATTTCGTTTGGTTGGCAAGCAATTTGATATTCTGGTTAATAGCATGCGTGAAATGATGGAACGTGTGCGTTCTCATGAACGGGTAATTATGAAAATCTGCGTTGAACAATGCAAAATGCCGAAAAAACAATTTATGACTTATTTCACCGGTAACGAAAATAACATGAATTGGTTCGAAAAGGCAATGAAATCAAAGGGTGCTAATGCTGAAAAGTTAAGTGAATTTGATAAAGACATTGCGCAACAAACCGAGCAACTCCAACAAATTGAAACAGAGACTAATCTTTCGATTGAACAAATCAAAGATATTAATCGTCGTATGTCAATTGGTGAAGCTAAAGCCAGACGTGCCAAAAAAGAGATGGTTGAGGCAAATTTACGTTTGGTTATCTCGATTGCTAAGAAATACACTAATCGTGGTTTACAATTCCTTGATTTAATTCAGGAAGGTAATATTGGTTTAATGAAAGCTGTTGATAAATTTGAATATCGTCGTGGTTACAAATTTTCAACCTATGCAACTTGGTGGATTCGTCAAGCAATTACCCGTTCAATTGCTGACCAGGCTAGAACTATTCGTATTCCAGTTCATATGATTGAGACAATCAATAAACTCAATCGTATTTCACGCCAGATCTTACAAGAGATAGGTCGAGAACCAACGCCGGAAGAATTGTCTGAAAAAATGCAAATGCCTGAAGACAAAATTCGTAAAGTACTAAAAATTGCCAAAGAACCCATCTCAATGGAGACGCCGGTTGGTGATGATGAAGATTCACATCTTGGTGATTTTATTGAAGATACTGCAATGGAACAACCTCTTGATGCGGCAACATCAGAAAGCCTACGCGCAGCTACACGCGATATTTTAGGCGGTCTAACGCCACGTGAAGCAAAAGTGTTAAGAATGCGTTTTGGTATTGATATGAATACTGACCATACCTTGGAGGAAGTCGGTAAACAATTTGATGTCACTCGTGAACGTATACGTCAAATTGAAGCAAAAGCACTTCGCAAATTACGTCATCCAAGTCGTTCTGACGTTTTACGCAGTTTTCTCGATGAATAAATAGTTAATCGCAACTATTCACTTACCAAAATTCCGCTGCCGAAATCATTAAGTAGCGGAATTTTTTTATTTAATTAACCTGCGTTTTATCAGCTTGCATTCCGTCGCTACTATATAATTTGCCGATTATCTCGTATATACTAACGTATCGTTCGTTTGTATTGATAAAACAGACTAGAATCTCCATGAATATCATCAAATTACTAAAAATCGATCCTTTTTTATTAACCCTAGTTATTGTAGTAGCTACCGCAACATTTTTACCTTGCGAAGGTAGGATTAATACTTTTTTTGAATCCTTAACTAGCCTTGCAATCGCGTTATTATTTTTCATGCACGGTGCAAAATTATCCTTTAATGCCATTATTGATGGCATTAAAAATTGGAAACTTCATTTGATGATTTTTATAACGACATTTGCTATTTTTCCATTACTCGGAGTGGGATTACAGATTTTTGTCCCTGCTTTATTAACGCATAATCTTTATTTAGGATTCATATATCTGTGTACCTTACCAGCGACAGTACAATCTGCTATTGCTTTTACATCAATAGCACGCGGTAATGTTGCTGCTGCTATTTGTAGTGCTTCGGCATCAACTTTACTGGGTGTTTTTATTACTCCTATTCTTATTGGTCTTTTTATGCATGCTCAATCAGACAATGCCATGGACATCTCCGAAGCGGTTATTTCTATAATGCTTAAATTAATGCTACCTTTTATTTTGGGGCATTTATCCAGACCACTTATTGGTTTGTGGATCGATAAATATCGCAAAATCATCAATCAAACCGACCGTTTATCAATTTTATTAGTGGTTTATGTTGCTTTCAGCAATGCGGTAATAAATGGCATTTGGCAACAAATTGATATCATATCATTCATCACTATTATTATATTCTCTCTTATATTACTCACTAGTGTATTAGTCATTACACGTTATGGTTCACGACTACTCGGCTTTAATAAACAAGATGAAATTACGATTGTATTTTGTGGTTCGAAAAAAAGTCTAGCCAGTGGTATTCCTATGGCTAGTATTATTTTTCCAGCCGCCGTAACGGGAATGATGGTATTACCATTAATGATTTTTCATCAAATACAACTGATGGTTTGTGCTATATTGGCCGCACATTATGCTAAACGTCAGGACTAAAACAAAAATCAAACAACCATTGTTTATCCTGCTCTTCAATCGTTACTGATAATTGTTATCAATATCTTGTATATTTTATTTTACACCATAACTGATGTGCTATTTCGCGCACACTTTTTGCTTATATTAGAATCCTTTCAAGGATTTATTAATAAAATTTCAAAAATTGCTTTGCTCATTTAATATTCTTTAGGATAATAGCGACGTTTATTTATTTATGTGAAGAGCCGATATGTTCCATCTATTTTCTGATTTAGATATTTCGACACTTATGTTATTAGCTATAGCGCTATTTTTTGTTTTATTTTATGAAGCAATCAATGGATTCCACGATACCGCCAATGCAGTTGCAACGGTGATTTATACCAAAGCACTAAAAGAACGACTAGCAGTGCTTATGGCGAGTATTTTTAATTTCTTTGGTGTATTACTTGGTGGTTTGAGCGTTGCTTATGCTATTGTTCACCTGTTACCGACTGATTTATTACTCAATGTCAGTTCTTCGCACGGATTAGCAATGGTATTTTCTATTCTTTTTGCTGCGATCATTTGGAATCTGGGAACTTGGTATTTGGGTATCCCTGCTTCAAGTTCTCATACCTTAATCGGTTCAATTATTGGCGTCGCTTTGGCAAATGCGTTTCTGACAAATACATCAGTAATCGAAGCACTAAATATTCCAAAAATGATTTCAATCTTACTCTCTTTAGTCATTTCACCATTGATAGGCTTATTAATGGCAGGTTTAATGATCTATATATTAAGAAAAATGTGGACCCAAAAGAAGAGTGGTAAGAAAAGAGAACGTATATTTATGACACCTGAACAACGTGAAAAACTATACGGTAAGAAAAAACCTCCATTTTGGATCCGGATTATGTTAATCATTTCAGCTGCTGGAGTCAGTTTTTCACATGGTGCCAATGATGGACAAAAAGGAATAGGATTATTAATGTTGGTATTAATGGGTGTCGCGCCAGCAGGTTTTATTGTTAATATGAACGCACCGACTTATGATATTGCTAACACACGAAGCGCCATCCATAATATTGAAGAATATTTTACTACCCACCAGCAAATTCTATCCGAAGTAATCGGTAAACAACCCATTGTAAGCAATGAAATTCAACATACTGACCTTACTGAATATCATTGTGATTATTCACACTCTTTTACAACTTTGAATATTGCCAAAACATTATTCAATAATTTAAATGATTATGAAACTTTAACCGTTGATCAGCGTGCGCAAACTCGTCGTATTCTAATTTGTTTATCTGACACAGTAAATCATATTGCTAAACAAGCAAATCTACCTAAGCAGGATAAGAATTATTTATCCGCATTAAAAAATGATTTATTAAAAACTGTAGAATATGCACCTATTTGGATTATTATTGCTGTAGCTTCTGCTTTAGCTGTAGGTACTATGATTGGTTGGCGTCGTGTTGCCATCACAATTGGTGAGAAAATTGGTAAAAAAGGGATGACTTACGCCCAAGGTGTTTGTGCTCAGGTTACTACCGCTATTTCAATTGGTATTGCTAGCTTTACAGGTATGCCGGTGTCAACGACACAAGTATTGTCATCTTCTGTTGCTGGAACGATGATCGTCGATGGTGGTGGTGTACAAAGTAAAACCATGAAGAGCATTGCTTTAACTTGGATCTTAACTTTACCAATTTCTATATTACTATCAGCATTAATTTTTTGGCTTGCTCAAATGTTAATTTAGTAGTACAACTAACCGGAGAGTAATTAAATTTTCTGCAAGTTAAAAAGATAGAGGAAAGTGTTATGGCTTATAAACATATTTTAGTAGCAGTAGATCTTTCACCTGAAAGCGATATTTTAGTTGAAAAAGCTGTTTCAATGGCAAGGCCTTATAATGCACAAATTTCATTGATTCATGTCGGTATCAACTATTCCGATCTCTATACTGGACTAGTGGATATCAATATGAATGACATGAAAGATCGTATTACTGAAGATGCCCATATTGTACTTAATAAGTTAGCCGATAATGCGGGTTATCCAATAACTCATACACTCTCAGGTAATGGTGAATTTGGTCAAGTATTAATTGAAGCTATTCATGAATATGGTGCCGATCTTGTGGTTTGTGGTCATCATCAAGATTTTTGGAGTAAACTGATGTCTTCTGCGCGCCAATTAATCAATAATACTCATGTTGATACCTTAATTGTGCCACTGAAAGATGATGAAGTCACTGAAGAAAAACCTTCTGAAGTTAATTAAAAACATTTAGAATTTTAGCCATAAGATAAAAATAATTAGGTCTAACAATAATATGTTGGACCTTTTTGTTAAGTTTTTATTTTCATATCGATTCCCAATACCTACTATAGTGTTCCTATAAACATGACCAATGACATTAAAAAAGTATACAAAAAATTATCAATATAAGGTTTCTTGCTTTTCTAGTATTTCATAAGTACATAATTATTTAAATTATATTAATTCCTTTATCATTAAAATGATTTAAAACAATGAAAAGGTAACTTTAGGTAAAATAAATAAGGTAAATCAAGCATTAATCATAATTAACAATAAATTATTATTGTTTTACGATAATTTTTTATTGATTAATAATAAACAAAGAATATAATCTCCTTAATTCATTTACATACTATTTAGGAGCATTTATGCGTAATTCATCAAATATTGAACATTTAAAGCGTTATTCAAACTATGTGGCATGGTTTACGTGGGTGCCGATCATTTGTATCTTTATTGGTTGCTTTTCTCCCCTACTATTTTATTTTTTTAATATACAAAATATTGGATTAGATTCGGATAATTATTCTTTATTTTCTTCATATGTTGGATTTGATACTAATACTGAAACATTAACATGGTGGCAATCAGCACTGGCAACTTGCATCGATACCCTACCCATAGTGATTTTATTGTATGGTTTTTATCAACTGCGATTGCAATTTATTTGCTATGCGAAAGCGGAATATTTCACTGTAAATGCATCGAATCACTGTTACAATTTCGGTAAAGCATTAGTAGCTTGGGTTGTATTAGGCGTAATTTTTGAGCCATTATTATCATTAATTTTAACGTTAAATAATGAAGAAAAGTTCATTAACGTGAGTCTAACTGGTGACGATATCATCACCTTTTTCCCTGCACTTTGTATCATGATTATAGGGCGAATTCTGCTAAAAGCATCCCAAATAGCCACAGAAAACGAACAGTTCATATAAGGATCAATGAATCATGGCAATTATCATTAATTTAGATGTTATGTTGGCTAAACGTAAAATTAAATCTAAAGATTTGGCTAATGCAATTGGCATCACTGAGCAAAACTTATCTTTGCTAAAACAAGGTAAAGTAAAAGGATTTCGTTTAACCACACTTGAAGCGATTTGCCAATATCTAGATTGCCAACCGGGTGATATTTTAGAATATCGAGCAGATAGCAAAGTTGATTAAAAACCAGATTAATAAAATATTTCACGTTAATAATCTACAACGTGTTACTATTATGGTAGAAAATAAGAGGGTTATAATCAATTATTTTGGTAGATTACAACCCTTATTAAAATTTAGGATTAGTTCATATTAACTTAATCTATTTATACGTTTTGGTAACACCTGATGATTTATCAAAAGTTTTTGCACTATTAATGTAATGATCTATTTACTAACTAAATGATAAATTTCATTACGACCCCATACCGGCTATTGCTTTTCTAAAACGCATTAATGAAAAAGTAAAGAAAACAATGCCAATACCAAGTAACCAGGCATAAGAAACCCAAACGACATTCAAACCCGCACCACGATATAAAATAGCTTGTCCTAATTCGACAAAATGAGTAGTCGGGGCGAACATCATTATATTTTGTACCAATTCAGGCATACTTTCACGTGGTGTCGAACCACCAGATAACATCTGTAATGGTAGTAAGATCAAGATCAACAACATAGCAAATTGCGCAGTTGAACGAGCAACCGTTGCCAGAAAAATACCTAATGACGTAGTTACAAATAAATGTAATGATGCGCCAATCAAAAATAGTACCACCGAGCCAGCAATAGGAACTTCTAGCCACCACTGCACTACCAGCATTAACGCACCCCATGTCGATATTAATACCACCAATCCCATTGACCAAATTTTTGATATCATAATTTCAAAGGGAGTAACAGGCATTGACAATAAATGATCAATGGTGCCATGCTCCCGTTCACGCATCAAGGCAGCCCCTGTTAAGATAATAGATAACGTTGTCACAATGTTGATTATTTCCATTACCGAACCAAACCATGAACGAGTTAAATTAGGATTAAACATCGCTCTAACTTGAATATTCACAGCTGATGAAGCGGTTGAGCGATAACGATTAACAAATTGATTAACTTCATCATTAATCATTTGAGTTATATAACCATTACCCACAAAAGCTTGCCCCATCCTTGTAGCATCAACATTTAATTGAATTTCAGGACGCATATTATTCAATACATCTCGTTGGAAATTAGGTGGAATATTTAATGAAAAGGTATAACTATCGGTATCCATACCAGCATCAACTTCCTTCATTGAATAAACTTTTACTGGAGGCATAAACATCGGTGGATAAAAAGCGGAAGTAATTTGCCGCGACAGAGGAGAATCATCTTCATCAACCACCGCAATGGTTGCCCGATTCAAAGAATCAGAGGTTGCCGTAGCAGCGGTATAAATATCAATGGTAAAGCAGTAAGCTATCAAGATCAACATGATTGGATCACGCAACAATCCCCATAACTCTTTAACCCCTAATCGAAAAATATTAATCACACTTTGCATAGGGCTATCCTTCCTGTTTTTTTAGTAAAAGAATACTCATCCCTAATATAATCGGAATGGTGATCAATAAGGAAAATATTGAAGTATGTAAATCAGCAAATTGCAACGCTTTATTAAAGACTCCACGCGAAATAATCAGCATATGAGCCGTTGGATAAACTTCACCAATATAGCGCCCGGAGCCTTCTAATGAAGAAACTGGATTAAGCAACCCAGAAAACTGAATTGCAGGTAACATAGTACCGACACAGGTCAGAAAAATAACCGCAATTTGGCTACGTGTTACAGTCGAAGCAAGCAATCCCATTCCTGTTGCAATAATACAATATGCTAAGGCTGAGATACAGAGCGTAAATATTCCCCCTTTAATTGGAACATTAAAGATAGTAATTGCCATAAATAGCAAAATAAAAAAACTCGACATTGATAATACAATATAGGGAACTTGCTTACCGAGTAGAAATTCTGCCCGTGTGACTGGCGTAACATAAAGATTGATAATTGAACCCATCTCTTTTTCTCGTACAACCGATAAAGCCGCTAACATTGCCGGAATCATTAATAACAAAATAGGAATAACCGCAGGCACCATGGAAGGTAGGCTTTTTACATCAGGATTATAGCGATATCGAGTTTCAACATTTGCTAATCCGGCAATTTGTTGACCTAATTTTTCTCGCGCCTGATCATTAAGCCATGCTAAATGCATACCCTGCACATAACCTTTAATTGTATCTGCCCGTAGTGGCATAGCGCCATCAATCCAAATAGCAATATCTACTGGATCACCACGTTGTATATCACGACCAAAGTTAGGTGGGATTTCTATTGCGAGAGAAATTTTACCGCTACGCATACGCTGATCCATATCCTTATAATCAATCAACGGTTTTTCCTCAATAAAGTAGCGCTTTGAACCCGATAAATTGAGCGTGTAATTATGACTTAGACCACTTTGGTCTCGATCCAATACAGCAAAATGTAAATCCTCAACATCTAAAGTAATTCCATATCCCATTACTAACATCAATATAGCTGAACCAAGTAGCGCTAATACAGCCCGTAATGGATCGCGAGATAATTCTAATGCTTCACGCCATAAACATCCGACCATCCGAGTCAAACTAAAGCCTGGAATTTTACTTTGTTGGTCATTTTTTTTCTCTTTAGGACGTTCAATATGCTCCTTATCACCGGAACTTTGACTTTCAACTTGCTTAGCAGAATCATCAGCACCAGCCTCAACCAAATAACTGATAAAAGCTTGTTCGAGTGTTTGTGCTTGTTTCGCAGCTATTATATTAGCTGGCGTATCACTCGCTAATACTTTTCCAGCATGCATCAATGAGATACGATCACAGCGTGCTGCCTCATTCATAAAATGGGTGGTTATAAACACTGTGACTTTATCTTTACGCGACAATTCAATGATTAAGCGCCAAAAATCGTCACGTGCAATCGGGTCAACCCCAGAGGTCGGTTCATCTAAAATCAAAATTTCTGGATTATGAACCACAGCTACAGATAACGATAAACGCTGTTTCACCCCCAGCGGTAGACTATCCGGTAAGCTTTGTCGATGTTCTTCAAGACCAAATCGCTTTACTAATTCGCTTACTCGTTGCGGGATATTAGCTTCCTTGATTCCATATAAACGTGCATGTAATACTAAGTTTTGTTCAACAGTAAGTTCACTATATAATGAAAATGCTTGCGACATATAACCTAGATGCCTTCTAACATTAATATCATTCGCATCCACAGGTTTACCAAATAACCAAGCTTCTCCTTCTGATATTGGTAATAACCCTGTTAACATTTTCATAGTAGTTGATTTACCACAGCCGTTGGATCCTAAAAAACCAAATATTTCTCCTTGTTGAATCGAAAAATTGACATGATCAACTGCGATAAAATTACCAAATTTTTTAGTTAACCCTTTTGCTTCTATTGCTATTTGCGCTTTATCGCCCCCCTCTAATGGTGGAATTTCAACCGCTTGGTAACCTTGTTTAGCATTTTCAGGCATTAATTGGATAAATGCGTCATCCAGATTGGTTTTACCTGTTTGTGTCAGTAATTGCTGAGGTGTCCCTGTTTCAAGAATCTTCCCCGCATACATGGCAACTAACCAATCAAAATTCTGTGCTTCATCCATATAGGCAGTGGCAACAATTACACTCATTTGTGGACGCTGCTTACGAATCTTGTTAATCAGCTCCCAAAATTGGGCTCGAGAAAGCGGATCCACGCCAGTGGTTGGCTCATCTAAAATAAGAAGATCAGGATCATGAATCAACGCAGAACATAAACTCACTTTTTGCTTCATTCCACCTGATAAGCGACCTGCTGGACGAGATAAAAATGGATACAGTCCCGTACTTAACGTGAGTTCATCAATACGACGCCGGCGTTCTTGTGCATCATGTCCAAATAAACGGGCAAAAAATTGGAGGTTTTCTTCAACTGATAAAGTTGGATAAAGATTTTTACCTAACCCTTGTGGCATATAAGCGATGCGTGTACAAATCGATTTACGATGACCTTTATCAGCCATATTACCATCAAGCACATAAACACTACCATCTTGAATAACATGTGCGCCAGCAATTAATGACAATAAACTTGATTTTCCCACCCCATCTGGTCCAATTAAACCAATCATACAGCGTGATGGAAAATTTAAGCTAATATTATCCAAAGCCCGCACATCTTTGTAACAAAGTGTGGTGTTTTCCACCTTCACCACATAATCGTTATCTATTTTAGCTAAAGCATTAACTAAATCTTGTTTTGGCTCTGACATAACCACACTCCATTATTGGTTTGGACATGCAGCTAAATCCGATAACTCTTGCGGCCATGCAACATTAGAATCTAATTTTACCCACGCAACACCCGGTAATCCTGTTTTGACCTGATTAATAAAACATTTAAGTAACTCTGGCTTGATTTGTGCTTTAACGCGGAACATTAATTTTTGACGTTCATCTTTAGTTTCAACTGTTTTTGGCGTAAATTGTGCGACACTTGCAACAAATGAGACATATGCGGGGATTGATTTATTCGGAATTACGTCTAAAACGATTCTGACTTCATCACCAATAGCTACTTTACCTACTACAGTTTCTGGTAAAAAGAATGTTAAATAAATATCAGAAAGATTGACTAAATTAAGCACTTTACCGCCAGCACTTAACACTTCACCCGGTTGCGCAATACGATATTGAATACGCCCGCCCACTGGCGCAACCAATGTACTATCATCAATATCAGCTTGAATCTGCGTAATATTGGCTTCAGCAACTTTTATTGCTGCAGCAGCACTTTGGATATTCGCTTGAGCCGATTCAACAGAAGCTTGCGCTGAATCAACTTGTGATTTTGCAGATTGTAAAGCCGCTTTGGCACTTTCCATTTTCGCATTATCATCATCATACTGTTGTACTGACAAAGCACCAGTTTTATATAGCTTTTCTGTACGTGCTAAATGTTTGATAGCTAAATCAAGATCGCTTTCACGTTGATTAACAATTGCTTCAGCAGCTGCTTTATCACTTATGCTAAGACCAAGTTGCGCTTTCGCATTTTCTTCATTACTCATTGCTTGCAATAACTGTGCTTTAGCTTCATTTAATTGCGCATTTAAAGTATCGGTTTGCATAATAACCAGTGGTTGATTTACTTGTACAAATTCACCTTCTTGAACTTTAATTTGTTCAATTCGACCAGCAAGCTTGGTAGAAATATTAATTTCAGTACCTTCAATTCTACCATTGCCACTAATAAAATTAGGTCCAAAGCCGTCATCTTTAGTTAGAAACCAAATTAAGGTTCCAGCAACAACAACGGTAAGGAAAAGAATAAGCCATTTTCTATTTAACTGTTTCATCGTAATATCCTAATAATATCCTTATTTAAATCTTAAAGTTGATAATAAAGTTTATCTAATATGTATACTGATAGCTTAAAAGCGAAACTCAAACTTCAACAACAATGATAGTAAATAGAGAAATCAGCCCACTTTTCATTAAAATATCCTTTAACTTTATTTAAATCTTAAAAAGCAAAATAAAGTAAGATATTAATAATCAAAATCACTATCCAATGTTGGATTCAGATTGATACCAAATACCACTATTTTTAGTATTTTTATCTAGATATTTTGTTTATTTTATGCTAATTATTTTGTAAAGCATAATCATTTTATGCCTATTCAAAAATTATTATTTATGGTAATGTTGCCCATTTAATATACAACACAATGACATAATCAAGTATTATTTCTAGCGCTAATTTTTGCCTCAAGATAATAAAACAAATTTATGCAATGAATGGTTTTATTTTTTATTTACCTTACTTATTGTAGTATATTTGTTTTAAAAGGAGTCTTTACTCACCATAAAATAAGATAAGCAGTTAAAACACGATGGAACAAAATATTAAACTCAATTGTTTATTAGAAAATTTACAACTTATTTTTAATAACAATACATTCAAACAACGACTTGCTCATAGGATTGGTTATCAAACTGAAAGTCAGCAACAACCCAGACCACAGAGTTTAGTTGAATACTTACAACAAGTTATTCAACCTGAATTAAATTCTATGGGTTTTACCACTACCCAAATTGATAATCCCGAAACAGAAAACTGTCCCTTTTTGATTGCCGAGCGTATCGAAAGTCCTACACTACCAACTGTTTTATGTTATGGTCATGGCGATGTGGTATTTGGTGATGCAATACATTGGCGTAAAGGACTAGAACCCTGGCAATTGATTGAAGAAGGCGATCGCTGGTATGGTCGCGGTACAGCAGATAATAAAGGTCAACATACCATTAACTTTGCAGCTTTAGAGCAAGTATATCTTGCTCGGGGTAAAAAATTAGGATTTAACTGCAAAGTATTATTTGAAATGGGAGAGGAAATCTCATCACCCGGTTTGGCAAAAATTGCCGAACAGTATCGAGATCAATTAAAAGCCGATCTTTTCATTGCTTCTGATGGTCCACGTTTATCTGCTGATCAACCGACGTTATTCTTAGGATCTCGTGGTTGTATTAATTTCAAACTTACGATAAATAGTCGTGAACAAGGTTACCATTCGGGTAATTGGGGGGGCTTGTTGTCCAATCCGGCAACACAGTTAGCAAATGCGATAGCATGTTTAGTAGATAAACAAGGCAGAATACTTGTCGATGGTTTAAGACCACCGGCATTAAGCCCAGCTATCCGCCATATTTTAAGTGATATCCAACCAGCTGGGCAATTAGGTGATCCTGATATTGACATCAACTGGGGAGAACCCGGCCTTACCCCTGCTGAACGGCTTTTCTCATGGAATAGTTTAGAGGTATTGGCTTACACAGCAGGAAATCCGGCAAAACCCGTGAATGCAATTCCCCCTAATGCATCGGCTACTTGCCAGCTCCGTTTTGTGGTTGGCACTGATACCAAAAATATTATTAACAATATTAAAAAACATCTTAACTTACATGGTTTTAATAATGTCGAAGTTGAATCGTGTGGTATCACTGCTGCAACACGCTTTGATCCAACTGACCCACTGGTTGATTGGGCATTAAGTATTATTCAACAAGCGACGGATAAAAAACCGGCTTTATTACCTAATTTAGGTGGATCATTACCAAATGATATCTTTGCCGATATTTTAGGCTTACCAACCCTTTGGATTCCTCACTCTTATCCGGCGTGCGGTCAACATGCTGTTAATGAACATATGCTCAAATCAATAGCCTATGAGGGATTAAACATAATGGCTCGACTATTTTGGGATCTTGGTGAACGAGGTAATGAATTATTACTTCAACATAAGCATCACCAAGAAAAAAATAAAAAATAAGGAATACAATTTATGCAGTCCATAAACACTGAAAAAAATTCACCCCAAAAACCTAATCTATATAAAACATTATTTGCTACATGTATTGGTAATGCTTTGGAATGGTTTGATATTGCTGTCTATGCTTTTTTTGCCAATTACATTGCTAAGGCTTTCTTTCCTAATACCGATGAAACATTATCACTCATTATGACTTTTGCTTCTTTTGGTATTTCATTTCTTATCAGACCAATTGGAGCCGTGTTTTTAGGTAATTATGCTGATAAACATGGTCGTAAAGCATCATTACTGGCATCAATGATTTTAATGATGATTGGTTGTTTAATGATTGTTATCATGCCAACCTATCAAACTATCGGATTAACAGCGCCAATTTTGATGATTGTTGCGCGTCTTATTCAAGGATTTTCTGCTGGTGGTGAATTTGGTAGTTCGACCGCTTTTTTAATTGAACATTTTCCCGAACGTAAAGCCTTTATTGCCAGTTGGCAATTTGCCACACAAGGTGTTAGTACTTTACTTGCAGCGTTATTTGGTTTAATTTTAACTAACACTTTAACTGAATCTGAAATAAGTGAATGGGGTTGGCGAATTCCTTTTGCTTTTGGACTATTAATTGGTCCGGTTGGTCTCTATATTCGACGTTACATTGATGAATCGCCAACCTTTGAAAAAGCCGAAAAAACTCAATACCCTTTAATAGAGATCATTCTCAATCAAAAATCATTGTTCTTCATCGCCGTTGGTTTAATGATGATTTCAACTGCTATTAACTATATGTTACAATATGTGCCTACTTATGCGACGAAAAACCTTCATTTAGATAGCTCAACTGCATATACGGCAACGTTAGTAGCGGGTATAATTTTAACTTTTGTTACTCCATTAGTTGGTTTATTGGCAGAAAAAGTCGGTCGTATTCCATTAATGTTTGCATCCTTGGTTTTATTACTCGTCACAGTTTATCCCGGTTTTGCTCTTACCGTCGATTTTATCAGTCCAACATCGTTAATTTTGTTAATTAGCTGGTTAGCTTTATTAAAATCAATTTATTTTGCAACCGTACCTTCTATGATGGCAGACATTTTCCCAGTCAAAACAAGGGCTACTGGCATGGCGTTAAGTTACAATGTTTCAGTAACAATTTTTGGCGGTTTTGCACCTATGATTTGTACAATATTAATTAGATTAACTAAAAGTGATCTTGCGCCAAGTTATTATTTAATTGCCATTGGCTTCATTAGCTTATTTGCTTTATATCAAGCGAATGCCCTCAAAAAATAATTTTTAATTGTCTATCTCTTTATCAATAAAACTTCCCTATATCTTATTAGGGAAGTTTTAATAAGATGTTATTTAATTTAACACAATGATTTTTTTAATTAACAGAACCTCTCTATTATCACATCTTATCCACTTACTATCATTAATCATCAAATAAAAAAAATGTGAAGACTTTATTTTTGTAGACAATCAGTCTATATTATTAAAAAATGTTTTGAGAAATTTTATGATGAAAGTGATACAACAAAAACCTAAGCGAGGAAGACCTCCTAAATCAACGCATGATCATCAAGATACCAAACAAGCTTTGATTCGTAGTGGGGTTGAATTAATCACCGAACGCGGATATATGACTGCAGATATCGACAGTATTTTAAAACGTGTTGGTATACCCAAAGGATCATTTTATTATTATTTTGAAAATAAAGAGGCCTTTGGACACGCAATCTTAGAAAATTACGCAAGTTATTTTGCTCACAAACTCAATAAATATCTCAATAATCAGACCATTTCACCTCTAGAACGGATTTATCAATTTTATCTTGATGCAAAACAAGGTATGGAAAAATACCATTTTAACCGTGGTTGTTTAGTGGGCAATTTAGGGCAAGAAATTAGCACCATACCCCATAGTTTTCGGCAACGGTTAAATGAAATTTTTCTGGATTGGCAACATTGTATAGCTAATTGTTTAACTGAAGCACAATTAAATGGTGATATAGCACAATCACTCAATAGTCAAACCTTAGCCTACTCTTTTTGGATTGGCTGGGAAGGCGCTGTCATGCGTGCAAAATTAATTAAAAATGCCGAACCGATGACAATATTTATCAACTATTTTCTAAACAACTTAGATTACAAACCAAATCTAGGTACAGATCATTCCCATTAATGACTTGTTATAAAAGGAAAACACCATGTTCAATGCAATTCTTATCGAGAAAGATGATAAAGGCTATCGCGCCAACCTCACTCAGCTTCAACCATCCCAATTACCTGATGGTGATGTCACTGTTCAGGTAGACTATTCGTCATTGAATTATAAAGACGCCTTAGCCATTTCAGGTAAAAGCCCAGTTGTACGACAATTCCCTATGGTGCCAGGCATTGATTTCGTCGGGACAGTAATCGACAGCCAAACATCACAATACAAAAAGGGCGATAAAATATTACTTAATGGTTGGGGAGTAGGGGAAAAACATTGGGGTGGCCTAGCGCAATTTGCTAAAGTGAATGGCCAATGGCTCATTCCATTACCACAAAATTTGACCGGTAAGCAATGTATGGCAATTGGTACAGCCGGTTATACGGCAATGTTAGCAATTATCGCTCTTGAAAAACATGGCATTTCACCGAAAAAAGGAAAAATTTTAGTCACGGGTGCAAATGGTGGTGTAGGCAGTTTTACGATCGCGATTTTAGCTAAATTGGGCTATCATGTAATTGCTGCTACCGGTAGACTAAATGAAAGTGCTTACCTAAAGCAATTAGGTGCTAACGAAATTATTGATCGTCATGAATTGTCTGAACCGGGTAAACCATTAATGAAAGAACGTTGGATAGCTGCCATCGATTGTGTAGGTAGTCAAACGCTAGCTAATGTTTGCGCAAGCACACAATATGGTGGTGTAGTTGCCGCATGTGGTTTAGCACAAGGTATGGATTTTCCTAGTAGTGTAGCGCCCTTTATTTTACGCGGTATTAGCCTTATCGGTATCGATAGTGTTATGCGCCCTTATGCTGATCGTGTTGAAGCTTGGCAGCATTTAGCAACTATCCTAGATGCACCATTATTGGACACCATTGGCAAAACAATTTCATTAAAACAAGTCATCCCTACAAGCGAAAAATTATTGCAAGGCCAAATCCGAGGTCGCATCATTGTCGATGTAAATCAGTAATAATCAATATACAAGGGTGAATGGCTCACCCTTTACAACACTTAAATTTTAAACACCAAAGCTAAGAGAGGTATAAAATAATTAGATTGTGACGCTTTTGCGCAAGAAAAATAGGCCGCGTAGTAACGTTGATGATCAGAATCATGATAATCAATGTGCCAACGCAATTTATGAACAGAATTTAAAATGGATAAGCAGTTAATTAAACGATATATTAAATAAAGGGTAAATGAACAACCTATTATTAGTATTCCCCATTGCATATAATCTTGTTGATAATCTATAGTAGCGCTATAGATATTAATTAGTTGATAAACGCTATAAGCAGTTACCATAGTTAAGAAAAAGAGTTTTAGTTTAAATAATTTTATAAATTTAGATGCCAATACTTGTTCATCGTCAGCAAATATATTGATTAAACTGTTTACATCTTCTTCGACTGGAAAGCCATTAATATCAAAAATAAGACGATCTTTAGAACTTTCAACCAATACTTGATTTTTTCTTTTCCAACTATCGATCAAAATCCCAACAATGATAGAAAAAACAAAGGCTAAGCCTATTATATAAGCCACTATAACTTGATAACCAAAAATGGATATCACACATCCAATAATAAAAAAAATATACAAATGCATCGTTTATTCCCTTAAATTTTTATTTTGATCATTTATTTCTGTATTACTATACATGTTGCATCTAATAAGAGAAACTTTAGCAACCCATTAATATTTAATGCACAGTAACAAACAATTGTGATTTTATATCTTATAACAACATAATACGTTTATTTTGATAGAACACCTAAATTATACATAAATGAGAAGATATTGCATGGTTAAAGTTATATTATTATTTTTAGTAACTGCATTGGCTGAAATCACCGGTTGTTATTTTGTCTATCTTTGGATTAAGCACATAACATCAGCTTGGATTTTAGTTTTAGCAGCCATTAGCCTGATGATTTTTACTTGGTTATTAACACTGCATCCAGAAGCAAGCGGTCGAATTTATGCCACCTATGGTGGCATTTATATTATAACTTCGTTAGTTTGGTTACGCTTAGTCGATCATGTAAAATTAACGGCTTTTGACTTAATTGGCGCAAGTATGATTTTAGTAGGTAGTTTAATTATTATTACTGGCTGGCGCTCGGTATAAATTTTATTATACCGAGTTTTTGCTAGCTTAGAATTCGTTTATTCGGACGATAAAAATAAAAAGTGTTAACTTATTTTTGGCTCTTTTTCCATTCAATCACCCCATAAATGGCATTAAACAAGTATATTAAATATTGCGTAGCAATAATTGGATTATGAGTATAAATATTCAAACCGATGGTCAAAACATTAAGGAGAATCCATAAATACCAATTAAATGAAAAACGCATCATTAATAACAATTGAGCAATCAGCCCCAAGCCGAATATAAAACAATTTGCAATTAATTGATATTCAGTATTTTTTGCTTCCAATTCAGTTGTTAAAAAAACATTTAAAAAAGCAGCTATAATCAAGAAAAATAAAATTGTTAAAAAATGATTTTCTTTTAATTGTCTAACTTTTACGGCTTTATCCGTATCTTGATTTTTACGCCAATTCACTAACCCATAGACATGTGACAAAAAATAAAATATAGAAGGTAACGCTGCTCCTATATTATTACCGAGAAAATTGGCAGTACTTTCGCCAAATGCCGCCATCATACCCAAAACATTACCGCTATTTTTTCGTTTAGCTAATAATATTACACACAATAAACCACACATGGATCCCACAAAAGAGATAGCGTAACGTTGATCAAAATCCTGTAGAGGATTAGTTGATAAAAAAGCTAAAGTCACGAGTACCAGACAAATATATGGATAAATTTTACTACGTCCAATAAGTAGAATTAAATGAGTCATATGTATTCCTTATTATGAATGTTCGATGAGCTTAGATACCAGTTCAATACATTGTAAATAACGTTCATCATAGTCAGATGAGTTAATAGTTGTATACTTAACTTTATTTTTATTTAATAAACTTATCAGTAATTTTTGAAAATCCTTTCGCTGCGAAACACTACCTAATGTTCTTAAGCCATCGGCAACCCAAGGGGTATTGTTTTCAAGTAAAATGACTAAATCAAAACGATAATTATTAATCATTGCTTGCACAAATGGATGTTCTTTACCTTCATATTTTTTACAAAAAGCCTGTGTTGTTATAAAATCTGTATCAATAAATGCTACTTTATTAGCATATTTAATAGCGAAATCAATATATTGTGCTTGACCTAAAGCAACTTTGTCATAATCAGAAAACTGCAAAGCCCTTTCATCACCACCGAGATGGGAAAATACATATTCACGCCCAAATTCCCATGCACTAGTTGTATTAAATACATTCGCTAACTTATTAATCAAAGTCGATTTACCACTCGATTCACCACCTAAAATTGCAACCGTTCTAACGAAAAATGGACGAACTTCAGTAGGAATATATTGCCAATTTTGCAAAGGTGCTTGCCGAATTTTAGTTCCACTAACTTTCATAAAACTGCGTTCAGGATCGATCAAAATAGTTTCAAGGTTAAGTAACTGACTATACATATTGACATCTTGTGGTTCACTTGAATAAACATAATTAGGATTAATCCCCTTTTCTTTAAATAGTAACTTAACTCGATTACTCCATTCTTGCCAACCATTTGGATAACTTGGGATACCATCTTCTTTTAAAATTTCAATATGGATATTTTTTTGATATTTAAATGTTTGCAGTAACCAACGTAAACGATCATTAAGCGTTGGTTGATGTGACATGGCACTATTTTTAAATAATTTTTCATCACGTTGAGTATCAGAACAAAGCACAATATATAGCTCGTCAACTTGACCTATTGCACGTTGAATAAGGTGAATATGACCTGTATGCAATGGATAAAACTTACCGAAAATCACGCCTACTTTTTTATCTTTTATTGGATACTCTATGTTAAGATATTGATGCAAAGCTTCTAGTTTTTGCGCGCTGGGCATTTTAACTTTATCATTAATCAGCTGGCTTAAATAACCTTTGGTCATATTGCAAGCTTCAGCGACGGTTTGTAAAGATAAGTTTTTCCGCTTTATTGATGTTTTTAAATAATTATAACTCATCATATTAACCTCTTTGTTTTATATATTAAACATAATTTAAACTAAAATCAAAATTTGTTCAATATACAACATCGATTAAATTGTATGAATTTTTAAGCACAAAATGTGCAATTATGAATAATTTTAGGCGAGAATTGGGTTGATTAGCTAAATCAATAACTTTATAAAATATAATTAATTAGTATTTTTATAGGTTGCTTCTTTACAAAATTGTTATTTGATTTATATAAAATAACTAATTGATTAAATTAATTTTGTTATTTATGCTTTGAGATATGACTATATATTAAATTTGCGGTGAAAAAGTAACATGCTATAATGCGGCGATTTTTACTAACCGGATAATTACTGTTTGATTAAAAAAGTCGCCCTATGGAGTGGTAGCCTAGTTACAATTATTTTAATTATTTTAGCTATCGTTTTTGCCCTTTTTTTTAAAGAAAAAATCCGTGCTAAAGAAATTCAACCGCAAAGTACCATTCTACAAAAAATTTCGGAACAAAAAGAGCTTCGGGTAGGAATGCTACGTTCACTAACTACACTTTACGTCGATTATCGGAATCCTAATGTAGTCGGTGGATTTGAATATGCTCTACTTAAAAAATTTTCTGATTCCCTGAATGTTAAACTGAAAATTATTTTCGCTAACACGCTTCCTGAACTAATCGAAAAAAGCCGTGATGGTAAGATTGATTTGCTCGCAGCGCAAATTAAAGGGTATCCCGAAGAATTAACTAATTTTGATGCTAGTGAAGCTTTCCACCCGATCGTACAACAATTGGTATATTTAAAGGGTTCCGCTAAACCATACTCTTTTGTGGACATCAAAGGTAATTTAACTATTCCAAAATATTCATCGCAAAGCTATATTTTAAGAAACATAAGTACACAATACAGTGAATTAAATTGGCATGAATCGGATATTCTTAATCAAGAAGAACTACTCAAACTCGTCGTTGATAAAAAAATTGACTACACCATAGCCAATCACAATACCATTGCTATTATGCAACGTATTTATCCATTATTAACAGTAGCCTTTACAGTAGATGATAATTGGTCTCAAAATTGGTATTTCCCAAAATCACAAGACCATTCGCTACGCGATAAATTTAATCATTTTATCAAAAAAGCTTATAAAGACGGAACTATTCAAAAATTAGAATATCACTATTTTAATCATATGAATAAATTCGATTACGTTGATACACAACGTTTTATACAAGCAATAAAACAAACTTTACCCAAATATCAAGCTTTTTTTGAAAAATATGCTTCCTCATATGAATTAGATTGGAAATTAATTGCCGCAATATCTTATCAAGAATCACATTGGAATCCCAAAGCAGCTTCATCCACTGGAGTTAGGGGAATGATGATGCTAACTAAACCCACTGCCGATTCACTAGGTATTAAAAACCGTTTAGATGCCGAACAAAGTATCAAAGGTGGCACCATTTACATAAAACAAATTATTAACCGTATCCCAGATACCATTCCTAATGAAGAACGCATTTGGTTTGCCTTAGCTGCTTACAATATGGGCATGGGGCATTTATGGGATGCGCGCAGTTTAGCTATCAAATTGAATAAAAATCCTGATAGTTGGCAAGATGTTCGCCAGATCTTACCGCTATTAAGTGAAGAAGAATATTATACCGATCTGAAATACGGTTTTGCTCGTGGTTATCAAGCGGTACATTTTGTTGATAGTATTCAACAGTATTATATGAGCCTAGTTGGTTACTTACTAGAAAGTGAACTTCGTCAAAAACACATTGATGAAAAATTTGACTTAATCTCACTGGATTTCGCGAGTGAGTAACTTTTTCTGCTTAATTTCGAACCGACGACGTTTAAAAAAATCGCTAAGAAGTTGAGCAGATTCAACAGCTAATATACCTGATTTAATCTCTGGTCGGTGATTAATTCCAGGATGGTCAAGTATATTCATAAATGAGCCGGCAGCACCGGTTTTAAAATCAGTGGCGCCAAATACTACTCGATGAATACGACTATGTATAATCGCGCCAGCACACATAGCACAAGGCTCTAAAGTGATATATAACGTAGTATCAAGTAGACGATAATTTTTAAGATAACTAGCCGCCTGCTCAATCGCAACAATTTCGGCATGTGCCGTGGGATTATGATTTATTATTGGCTGATTCCATCCTTCCCCGATGATGTTATTGTCTAACACAATAACAGCACCCACTGGTACTTCGCCATGGGCTTCTGCTTTGCGGGCCAAGGTTAATGCATATTGCATCCAATATTCATCGGAAAAAGGTATCATCATTGCAGCAAAATCTATCTTCAATTATAAATTATTCAAACCCAACACATCACGCATATCGTATAAACCTTTTGGCTGAGATTTTAACCAGATAGCAGCACGTACGGCACCATTAGCAAACGTCATTCGACTGGATGCTTTATGAGTAATCTCAACTCTTTCCCCGATATCAGCAAACATTGCAGTATGTTCACCAATAATATCACCAGCCCGAACAGTTGCAAAACCTATCGATCCTTTTGGTCGTTCTCCAGTATGTCCTTCACGACAATAGACAGCGTGTTGATTAAGATCAATATTTAATGCCTTAGCAATTGCTTCTCCCATTACTAAGGCAGTGCCCGACGGTGCATCGACTTTATGACGATGATGCGCTTCAATGATCTCGATATCTGCGTATTCACCCATAATTTTTGCTGCTTTTTCTAGCAATTTAAGCACTAAATTAACCCCAACACTAAAATTAGCTGCAAATACAATTCCAATTTTTTTTGCAGCATTTTTGATTGCTAACTTACCAGCTTCATCAAAACCGGTAGTCCCAATAACCATCATTTTCTGATTAGCTACGCAAAAATCTAAATATTCTAATGTCCCTTCCGGACGTGTAAAATCGATAAAAACATCAAACTGATCTTTCGCATTAGTTAGCTGATCTGTCACTTTAACATTTAACTGACCAATTCCAGCTAATTCACCTGCATCTGTCCCCAACAAGGAAGATCCTGTGCGTTCAAAAGCAGCACCAAGTATGGCACCATCCATATGTGAAACAGCTTGTATTAACTGGCGCCCCATTTTGCCACCGGCCCCAGCAACGGCAATACGAATTTCAGCTTTACTCATATTTATATTCTCTTTATTTATTAGCTCTAGTTGTCAACATTATAACGAAACACGATAAATAAGTTGAGTTACGTTTCTTTTATATTAGTAATTACTATAAGTATTGATGATTTATAATCCACAATGAAAATAATCGTGCGGTATTCCGCACGTTACAACAAATCAATTAAAGAATATCTAATAATTCAACATCAAAAATTAATGCACTATATGGTGGAATAGATGCCCCAGCACCTTGCGATCCGTACGCCAGTTCTTGTGGAATATATAAACGCCATTTAGAACCAACAGGCATTAATTGTAAAGCTTCGACCCAACCACGAATCACGCCACTAACGGGAAATTCTGCTGGTTGACCTCGTTCCACAGAACTATCAAAAACGGTACCATCTATTAATTGACCGGTATAATGAACACGAACACGATCCGTAGCTGATGGAATATTACCATTCCCTTGCTTCAATATTGTATACTGTAAACCTGATTCAGTCGATTTGACTCCGCCTTTAGTGAGGTTTTGTTTTAAGAAATCAATACTTGCTTGAGCAGCCTTATCAGCTTCTTTCTTTTTTGCTTCCATCGCTTGCTCATGAATTTGGCGTAATGCATCATGTAGCACATCCAAAGCTAGCGCTGGTTGTCTTTCAGTTAAAACATCTTCAAGACCTTGTTTTAAGGCATTGAGATCGAGGTCTTTTAACCCTGAATCTTTTAATTGTTGCCCAATTTGTAAACCAATTGCATAGCTTGCTTTTGCTTTAGTTGAATCCAACTGCATAACTTTCTCCTTCAATATATCTCAATAATAAAAAACCCGCATTTCTGCGGGTTTCAATATATCATAATTAATATGATTTATTACGCTTCAGCAACAACATCAATAATGATCTTGGCAAATACTTCACTGTGTAATTGGAATGAAACTTCATGCTCACCCACAGTACGTAACACACCATTCGGTAAACGCACTTCACTTTTTGATACATTAACGCCGCGAGCTTTAACCGCATCGGCGATATCACGCGTACCAATTGAACCGAATAATCTACCTTCATCACCCGCTTTCGATGTGATAGTAACTTTTTCCAATGCATTAATTTGCATAGCTTTCGCTTCTGCTGCTTTTAAAACATCAGCAAGTTTAGCTTCAAATTCAGCACGTTTAGCTTCAAAAAATTCAATATTTTTCTTTGTCGCTGGAACTGCTTTACCTTGTGGAATTAAAAAGTTACGAGCATAACCTGCTTTAACATTAACTTGATCACCTAAGCTGCCTAAGTTAGCAACTTTATCGAGTAGAATAATTTGCATTCTGTCTTCCTCTGTTGCTAATTACTGATGATTATCAGTGTAAGGTAATAAAGCCAAATAACGAGCGCGTTTAATTGCACGAGCTAATTGACGTTGATATTTTGCACATGTGCCGGTGATACGGCTTGGCACAATTTTACCACTTTCAGTGATGTAACTTTTTAATAAAGAGATATCTTTATAATCAATCTCTTTCACGTCTTCTGCAGTAAAACGACAGAATTTACGACGACGGAAATAACGAGCCATTTGGCGGTTCTCCTAAATTTAAACAATTAATTTAATTTCGCAGGCATGTAAAACAAGTTGTGGAATATTACTACGTTTATTATGTGTACTAATAAAACCACTTACTAATACTTTACTACCTTTTTTAATACTGTGAGTTAATTCATTTTGTCCTGTAACAATTACTGGCATAACACACCACGATTGTCTTGGTAATTCGGCTTCAATTTGTTCAGATACATGCTCTAAATAAAACTGACAATGCGAGATACCATTTGGACTTAATTTTCGTATGGGCGTCTTTAAAACAAGGCCGGACAACTCCAAACGATTTGACATTGATTACTCTTCTGAACCTTCAACATCATCTGAATCTACATCATCCATATTGGTTTCGTTAAATTCTTCTTGCGAATTTTTACGATCATCTTTTGCTTTAAGCATTGGTGATGTTTCTGTCACAGCGTGTTTAGTACGCATAATTAAACTACGAATTACTGCATCGTTGAAACGAAAGTTATCTTCTAACTCATCAACCGCTTCTTGAGTAGCTTCTACATTCATAAGAACATAATGTGCTTTATGCAATTTTTCGATAGGATAAGCCAATTGGCGACGACCCCAATCTTCTAAACGATGAATAGTACCACCTGCAGTAGTCAATGTACCAGTATAACGCTCAATCATACCTGGAACTTGTTCACTTTGATCTGGGTGAACCATAAAAACAATTTCGTAATGACGCATTATCGCTCCCTACGGATTAATCAGCTTTCTGTCCGGGTCAGCCGTAGCCCAATGAAAGCAAGGAACATGAATATTAGACGGCTGAAATCGACGGCGCATTATATAATATTACGCTAACAATTTCCAGTAGCTAAATTTCAAATCAATTATCGCACTGTTATAACTGCAACTCTATGAATTTGACTAAAATAAAATAAAAATACTTTATTAATGCGTAACAATTTCTATAATAGTAATAAAAATTATTAGAAAAATTTTTACTTTTAAATCAAATAAGTAAAACTTATATAAATAAATATTATTAAAATTTAAATATTACGAAAGGAAAACTAATGAAAACCATTCTAGGGTTAAATATCCGTGTATATATACAACATTTCTTATTTGGAATTGTAATATTTATCGCCGTTTATATTTTCGCTTTAACACCTATTTCTGGTATAAAAATTAATGTACCGTTATTGCTTAATTTCAGCATCAATACATTACTTTATCCTTTTTCACGTTATGCTTATGAAGCTATCTTGAACTATATTTTCAGTGAGAAAACAGCAATATGGGTAAATATAAAATTATTTATGATTATAAAATTTTTTACGATACTTTTATGCTGGGGATTAGCCATAATTATTGCTCCAATCGGTTTAATTATTATATTAATTAATTTTCTAATTAATAAAACAACATCTAATAAATAGTAATAAAACCGGGAGAATGATAGTTTAAATAATCAACAACAGAGCACTATCGCTAAAAAACCAAAATTAGGATAGTTTATTTTCAGTTGTTGATATTATTTAAAGATTTATCTCTCATTTACTGATTTTATTTATAATGATTTTTGTTCCTAAGAAAAGCGTTATATTCATTAATGAGTTGCGATTTTTTCTCTTCTGTCAAAATAGCAACATGAACACCCTTTAAAGCACAATACAAAGAAAATAAGATATTTTGAGAGATGTTGTTATTTTGTTGTTGTAATTGGTAATAGACTTTAAAAGGTCCTAATTGTTTTAATAACTCAATATTAATAACACCTGCTTTAAACAAAATACGTTCTAAAGATAATGTCATATTGGGTAAATCTTTAATTCTTGCTTCTTTAATCTGACATTTTGATAATTTATCTTGTTGGGAGGTTTCAATAACCATATGAATAATATTGGCTAATTTAGCTTCATCTTGCCATAGTTCATTGGTAACTTGATAATACTGTAATAACTTATTTCTAATACCTACCTCAAGAATGAGAGGTTTCATCTTTAACTCAGTTATCATGGACAAATAGCTGGCGTGACCACGGATATAAAATTGCTCGTTATAAAACCAACCAAATATAATATTATTATAACAAATACCGGAACCACCAAATAATGCTTTAGTTGATATGAGTTTACCATTATATTGAAGAATCTCAGTCAATACATGAATTATTATTTTTTTATAGTTATTTCCCATATTTTGTTCCTATTAATCACAATTTAATAAAAATGACTTTATGTTACTTAATTAAGTAATTGGTTTCATTAATTTAACGTAACTTAATAATGAATAAAAACAAATGTTGTAAGGAACACTGCTTTTTGCGATCTCTATTCCAAATGATATATAAAATTGCACAACTAATCATAAATTCAAACAAATATTGAATAAGCTAAAATTATAATTAATTAATTTGCTACTAAAAGAATAATACAGTTGTTATTAATACTTAAAGATAATGCAATTCATAAATACTTTAATAAAAATTAATAATGATTTTATGACGAAAAAATTTTTGCGCTTTTTTTCAACTTTTATTTATGCAAATGATCAATCAAACTATATTGATTTTATTATTAAATCATTTATTTAATGTGAAGATTCTTTTATTTTAATTTAAACAACAAGTTAAAGATCAAATATCCATCAAGGAAATTAATCTTAATTAAGCTTATAGAGCGGTAGATGATAGAAAAAATTGCCAATAATTATGTTCAATTCGATAAACCAATATTATCTCAATCATTAAAACTAACGGGTTATTATGATAATTCATTGGCGCTAGGTGAACATGGTGATTACTATTTTTTGGGGTTTTCTATTGATAATGCTTTGCAGAATATTCGTTTAAAATTAGATTTTTTATTATGGACCGAAGTTAAGAAAGAGTCGATGTATGCTTATAATATGAAAATTTACTTTTCAGATGACAGTATCGAAACTTGGCATAACAATTTAAATACTATGATTAGTGTGAAGGCAATACCGGCATAATGTACAGGAAAAAATTACTGCTGTTGGAAAAAACAAACATGAAAACCTTTTAAAGCACAGTACAATGAAAATAAATATTTAGAGAAATATTGTTATTTTATTGATGTAATGGTTAATATACTTTAAAAGGTCCAAATTGTTTTAATAACTCAATATTGAGTTGATTTAGCTTTATCTTGCCATCGTTGATGACTAACCTAATAATATTGTCATAACTTATTTATAAGACTAACCTCAATAACGAGAGGTTTAACAGCTAACTAACTCATCATATCCAATAAAAGAGATGTATAAGTCATTTTGTAATTTTTAGGATTATAAACCTGTATTCTGCTAAATTCAGAATAAAATATTACTTATATGTATCAAGATAAAGAAATCATAACTTAGCTTATTCTAAGTAACCTTTCTCTTTTAATTCTTTATCACTCTTACAATCTTTAAATAATAAATAGATTATCAGCTTCGCAAAAGGAATTAATATTACTAACAACAAAACGAAGATGTCACAATCAGTCATAACACACGCCCTCAAGTATTTATTTCCTAACTTCAACAAAAGAATTTAATTTAATTTTTAGTTTATTCTCTTAATGAATGTTATATTTAAGAAATTTTAGAGCAAATAATCGTATTTGAAATTGATTATTTATAAATTATCCTTTTCCATAATAACAACGTATGCCTCACGTTTCCAAAATAGTAACATGCGACGTAGATCTTTTTCCATAGTCACAACCCGCCATCCTTCCCTAGCCCGTTGATTTAGAAAGTTAGAAAATTTAATTGGATCTACTTTGGCGGAACCGAAAAGTAAAGTTGAGAGCATATCTTCCTGATAAATGACGACTCTATATTCTTTCATTGAATTATCCTATTATTGATTAATTATATTTTAGTATTTATAGTTTTTTAGTTTTTTAGTTTTTTTAACCAATAGTCAGTTGTATCACTAAAAACTGACTCAGTTTATCCGAACAATAAACTTAACACAAGCCCTAGTTGGCAAACTCAATAACAATATTATTCCTATTAATCACAGTTAACTAAAAATGACATTATGTTACTTAATTAAGTGATTTATTTCATAAATTTAACATAACTTAATAATGAATAAAAACAAATGTTAAATAACCTAAAATTATATTTTATCAATTAATTCGGCACTAGAAGAATAATACGGTTGTTATTAATACTTAAAGATAATACAATTCACATATGATTTATAAAAAATTGATAATAATTTGATAATGAAAAAAGTTTTTGCACTGTGTTTTTATTTTTTTTCAACTTTTGTTTATGCAAATGATCAATCAAACTATATTGATTTTATTATTAAATCATTTATTCAATGTGATGATTCATTTTTTTTAAATTTATTTGAATTTAAACAAAATCTTGATGATCAAATGCCCATCAAAGAAATCAATCCTAATCGAGCTTATATAGCGGTAAACGATAGAAAAAAAAATGCCAATAATTATGTTCAATTCGATAAACCAATATTATATCAATCATTAAAACTAACGGGGTATTATGATAATTCATTGGCGCTAGGTGAACATGGTGATTACTATTTTTGGGGGTTTTCTGTTGATAATTCTTTGCAGGATATTCGTTCAAAATTAGATTTTTTATTATGGACCGAAGTTGAGGAAGAGTCGATGTATACTTCCAATATGAAAATTCACTTTTCAGATGACAGTATCGAAGCCTGGCATGACAATCTTAATACTAATATTGGTGTGAGGACAATACCTGCACAAGGTACAGCAGAAAAATTACTTCTGTTGGAAAAAACCCCAAACATGAACCTTTTAGTCTGCTCATTACAAGGTTTTTTTCCGCCTGAACTGCTAACGACGATCCGCCCTGATTTAAATAAATTAGAAGACCACGTTAAATAGCTGCATCATCCATTTCACCGGTACGAATGCGAATTACTTGTTCCACATCATAAACAAAAATTTTGCCATCACCTATTTTACCTGTTTGCGCTGTTTTCATAATGGTTTCAATACACATTTCAACAATATCATCTGTCACAACGATCTCAATTTTTACTTTAGGTAAAAAGTCGACCATATATTCAGCTCCACGATAAAGCTCGGTATGCCCTTTTTGCCGCCCAAACCCTTTAACTTCAGTCACTGTCATACCTGTAATACCTTGATCTGCTAAGGCTTCACGAATATCATCAAGTTTGAAAGGTTTAACTATTGCCTCTATCTTTTTCATAATCAGTTCTCTTTAATCCTTAAGATGTTCAAATTTACCAATTCTTAGTTCCAAATCCTGACGTAATAGGATAACGTCTTCCTTTACCAAAATTACGAGAAGTAATTTTAGGTCCAACAGCAGCCTGACGACGTTTGTATTCATTGATATCTACTAATTTTATAACACGTTTGATTGTCGATTCATCATATCCTTGAGCAATCAATTGGTCGACTGATTGATCTTGCTCAATATAACCTTGCAAAATACCATCTAAAATTTCATAGGGCGGTAAATTATCCTCATCCTTTTGATCAGGTGCTAATTCTGCTGATGGCGGACGACTAATCACTCGCTCAGGAATCACGTATGATAATGTATTGCGATATTTAGATAGTGCAAACACCAAAGTTTTAGGCACATCTTTTAAAACATCAAACCCTCCAGCCATATCGCCATAGAGTGTAGCATAACCTACCGACATTTCACTTTTATTACCTGTTGTTAATACCAACTGTCGACGTTTGTTTGATAATGCCATTAAAATAACGCCACGGCAACGTGCTTGTAAATTCTCTTCGGTTGTATCACGTATAGTATCAGTAAACATTGGCGCTAATTGAACCATAAATGCATCAAACATAGGTTCTATTGAAATAATATTAAATTCGATATCTAAAATATTCGCCTCTTCTTGCGCATCAGCAATACTGATATCAGCCGTATATCGGAATGGCATCATCACTGCTTGAACTTTATCCTTACCTAATGCATCCACTGCGATAGCTAAAGTTAGCGCAGAGTCAATACCACCAGATAAACCTAAAAGTACACCGTTAAAACCATTTTTCGTAACATAATCACGTGTTGCTAAAACTAATGCTTGATAGATATCGGCTAAATGATTAGTTACTTTAACCACTGAATTGGCTGTAGCCATTATCATTTCATTAATAACTTCGACTTGTTCCACAAACGAAGCAAATTGATAATTTATTACCCCCTGCTTATTACAAACTAAAGAGCCGCCATCAAAAACCAGTTCGTCCTGCCCGCCAATTTGGTTAACATAAATAATCGGTATTTGATGTTGTTTAGCATGTTTCTCAATAAGATGCTGGCGCATTGCTTGTTTTTGATAATCATACGGTGAGGCATTTATACTGATAATGTAATCAACTTGCTCTTGCTTCAATCGAGCAGCCGGCAAATCTTGCCAAAGATCTTCACAAATCAATAAACCGAGCTTTTTACCTTTAAACATCACCACGCCATTTTCAGTGCCAGCAGTAAAATAACGTTTTTCGTCAAACACATCATAATTTGGTAGACACTGTTTATGGTAAGTCAATAAAATCTTACCCTGATATATCAATGATAATGAATTATATATTTGTGGATTTTTATCATCGGTATTTTGCCAATATGGGTGACCAACAACTACTCCACATTCTTTAGTTGCCGCCTTAATTTCTTGCAAAGCTTGTTCACAACGTTGCCTAAAATCGCTACGGTAAATCAGATCTTCTGGCGGATAACCACATATTGCTAACTCAGAAAAGATCAATAAATCATGTTGATGATGATGGTTGATTAATTCAATAATTCGAGTCGTATTACCTTCAATATCACCAACCCGAAAATTTTGCTGAGCCAACACAAAAGAAAAAGACATAGATAACTCATAATGCGAATAAAAATAAGCGTTAAGTTTAAATGATTCTAAGTTGCGCTGCTAGTTTTTTATGTTTAACATAGTCAAAATATCGGCTATCGCCTTAGTTTGAATCATAACAGGAAATATCATGTTAAAAACACTGACAGTTTCATTAAATGAACGTAGTTATTCCATTAACATTGGCGAAAATGCGCTTTTAGATTTTCCACACTTTCAATTAAAAGCTGGTGACCGAGTATTAATCACTACCAATGATACTATTGCCCCTCTTTATTTACCAACGCTGACAACTATGTTGGAACAAAATGGTATTAAAACTGATTCGGTTATTGTACCTGATGGTGAAAAATATAAAACAATGGCAACCTGGAATACCATCTTAAGCCAATTACTTGCCAATAATCATACTCGCCAATCGGTTTTGATTGCCCTCGGCGGTGGAGTTATCGGCGATGTGGTCGGTTTTGCCGCCGCCTGCTATCAACGTGGCATCCGTTTTATTCAAGTCCCCACAACGTTATTATCACAAGTGGATTCTTCAGTTGGTGGAAAGACAGCCATCAATCACCCATTGGGTAAAAATATGATTGGTGCATTTTATCAACCACAAGCGGTTATAGTGGATCTTAAGTGTTTAAAAACGCTACCACCTAGGGAATTATCTGCTGGTCTTGCTGAGGTGATCAAATATGGTATTATTTTAGATTATGATTTTTTTGTTTGGTTAGAACATCACATTGACGACTTATTGGCTTTAGAACCCAGTGCCATGCGCTATTGCATTGCCCATTGTTGTGAACTTAAAGCTAAAGTGGTTGCTGCTGATGAAACCGAGCAAGATATCCGTGCGATCTTAAATTTAGGTCACACCTATGGTCACGCGATTGAAGCCGAATTGGGTTATGGTAATTGGTTACATGGTGAAGCTGTTAGCGTAGGTATGTTAATGGCAGCACACACAGCAAAATTACTGGGCCAGTTCAGTGATGATGAGATTACTCGTATCAAGCAATTACTAATTCGTGCCAAGTTACCTGTGGTTAAACCAGAGTCAATGCTGCCTACTGCATATATTCCTCATATGCTACGTGATAAAAAGGTCTTATCAGGAAAATTGCGTTTAGTCTTACCAACTAAGATTGGTCATGTGAAAGTGGTCGATGATGTTAATCAAGATTTGGTGCTACAATCAATTGAATGCTGTTAGTGAGTATGTAAATACTCACACCACACATTTTCATCAAAATATTTAAACTATGATGTCATTATCAGTTAAATCGTTAAACTATTAACCAAATCAACTTGTTATAACATTTTAGATACATTTTTAATCAACTTCAGTTCACAATGAAGACAAATCATTTATTACACATCCTTTTATCTTAATTTCATTTAAAATCGTAAAGATAATGTTACATATAAAAATATTTAATATTTTTTGGTATTTTATTTACTAAATTAGGGTTTTGTGGTTATATGTCTAATGTAATGTTGTAAATATTTTTTTACTACCGTAAAAAAATAATAACAAATAATGAATTTAGAGGTTTAATAACATGATAAAAGATACACTAAATAATGTGCGCATTGAAAAGGAAGATCCCTTGATTACACCTGATGAAATTAAAACGCTGCTTCCCCTTAATAAGCTACTTGAAAATCAAATTGCCACATCCCGACAACATATTGTTAATATTTTAGAACATAAAGATCCACGTTTATTAATTGTGGTTGGACCGTGCTCGATTCACGATACCAAAGCGGCTATTGAATATGCCAAAAAATTGAAAAAATTATCGGATGAACTTAACGAACAATTGTATATTGTGATGCGCGTTTACTTTGAAAAACCACGAACTACGGTAGGCTGGAAAGGTTTGATTAACGATCCCCATATGGATAGCACATTTGATATTAATCATGGTTTAAAAAAAGCACGTCAATTACTTCTTGATATAACTAAAATTGGTTTACCTATTGCTACTGAAGCGCTTGATCCCAATACACCACAATACATTGCAGATTTAATCAGTTGGGCTGCGATTGGTGCCAGAACCACCGAATCACAAACCCATCGTGAAATGGCTTCTGGACTCTCAATGCCTGTTGGTTTTAAGAACGGAACTGATGGCAGCTTGGATGTTGCAATCAACGCGATGAAATCTGCATCAATGCCACATCGCTTCGTCGGTATTAATCAATTTGGTCAAGTAAGTATACTACAAACACAAGGCAATCCACATGGACATGTGATTTTACGTGGCGGTAAAACCCCCAATTACGATGCCCAACACGTTAATCAATGTGAAATAGAAATGAAGAACTCTGGTTTAACACCTAATTTAATGATTGACTGTAGCCACAGTAATTCTAATAAAGATTATCGTCGCCAGCCTATGGTCGTTGATTCAATTATTGAACAAATCAAAAACGGTAATCAATCTATTATTGGTGTAATGATCGAGAGTCATTTGCATGAAGGTAATCAATCTTCAGAATTACCAAAACATGAAATGAAATATGGTATATCAGTGACAGATGCTTGTATTAACTGGTCAACTACTGAAACATTAATGCATAAAATGGCAAATGATTTAGCTTCAGTACTGGCTGACCGTCAACATATATAACACTTTCAATCGGTATAACTTTCGCCTATCTTCCTTCACTATTGCAAGGTAAGATAGGGTTTTATGTGTTAAATCTTTTACGTTTGATATTGCGTATTGTTGAAATGACACCTTCTATTACAAGCATGCAGACTGCACCCCATATTAAACCATAAGAAATCATATGATTAGGTGAAATCTTTTCATGCAGAAATACAATCGAAACAATCGCTAATAAAATCGGCTCAACATATCCTAACAAACCAAATATGCCCAACGGTAACATTCGGCAAGCAGAAAAATAAGCCGCAAAAGCAATCGCCGTTATCACGCCTAAAAACGGAATAAACACAGGAAAATGACTTATATCATTCACAACTTTTGTTAAAGGATACTGTAATATAAAATAAATTAAGCATGCTAAGGCGATAAAAAAGAAATCAGAAAATGTACCGGCAATACCATCAATTTTCATATGTCGTCGAAAAACAAAATAGATCGGATAACCTAACGAAATAATGACAGTTTCCCAGGAAAAAGCACCTGTTAAATAGACTTCTAAAATAACTCCCGAAAATGCTAAAGCTACAGCTATTTTTTGAAAAAAACTAAACCTTTCTTTATAAACAACTCGACCACAGATAACCATAGTTAGAGGTAACATAAAATACCCCAAGGAAGTCGATAAAGCACGACCAGCTAATGGCGCCCAGACAAAAATCAGCATTTGAATTGCCACAAGCATAGCTGAAAAAATTAGCGCCAGTAAAAATAGTGGTTGTTGTCGAATACGCTGCCAAAGCTCGATAATGGTATGCCATTGGCGTTCAAGCAAGACTAATAATAAAATTGCAGGAAATGACATTAATAATCGCCAGCAAAAAATATCGATGACTGAAAGAGGTTGCAATAAGACAGGATAGTAATAGACCAACCCAAACAAACATGAAGCTGTCAATGATAGCAGTATTCCTTTATACATAAATTTCTCAATCGTGATAAATGCCAAATTGTGAGTATTTAAACTTAACTCATTGAATATTATATTATTATAATTAGCGTTAATAGAAAATATGAATAAATAGCAAATCTTACAGCTAAACGCATTTTCATTCATATAAATAGTAATGAAAAAAGGCAAAAAAATAGCGCTAATCTTATAATTAACGCTATTGCCATTATTTAATATGATAGTTAACCGATATACTCAGCACCATTCATATAAGGAATCAACACATTCGGTATTTTAATTCGACCATCTGCTTGCTGATAATTTTCCATAATCGCTACTAATGTACGACCAACGGCTAATCCAGAACCATTTAATGTATGAACTAAATGGGTTTTATTATCCGCTTTACTACGATAACGAGCTTGCATACGACGCGCTTGGAAATCCCACATATTCGAACAAGATGAAATCTCACGGTAGGTATTTTGCGCAGGTACCCATACTTCTAAATCATATGTTTTACGCGAACCAAATCCCATATCACCTGTACATAATACAATTTTACGGTAAGGTAGTTCTAATAATTGTAATACTTTTTCAGCATGTAACGTTAGCTCTTCTAATGCCTGCATAGACTCTTCAGGTTTAACAATTTGTACTAATTCCACTTTATCAAATTGATGCATACGAATTAAACCACGGGTATCTTTACCGTAAGATCCCGCTTCCGAACGGAAACATGGCGTATGAGCTGTCATTCTTATTGGTAAACAGTCTTCATCCAAAATTTCATCACGTACTAAATTAGTGACGGGCACTTCAGCAGTAGGAATTAAGCCATAATTACTCGAATCAGACTCTTCTTCAAGTGGTTTTGTATGGAACAAATCTTTACCAAATTTCGGTAATTGTCCAGTACCATAGAGCGTGGCCTGATTAACTAAATAAGGCACATAAATTTCAGAATAACCGTGTTGCTCGGTATGTAAATCTAGCATAAACTGCGCAATAGCGCGATGCAAGCGAGCAATTTGACCTTTCATTACTACAAAACGGGCACCTGTCAATTTAACAGCAGCTGCAAAATCCAATCCGCCAAATTTTTCGCCTAATGCAACATGATCTTGAATCGGAAAATCAAACTGCCGTGGAGTACCCCAACGGGTCACTTCTACATTATCTGCTTCATCTTTGCCATCAGGAACATTATCATCAGGAATATTGGGAATGGTTGAATAAATATCCTTTATTTCGTTTTGTAAGTTTTCTAACTCTTTTTTAGTAATATCTAATTTTTCACCTAATTTATTGACCTCTTCACGTACAGCGGTAATATCTTCACCACGTGCTTTTGCCGCCCCAATCGACTTGGAGCGAGCATTACGTTCTGCTTGTAAATTTTCAGTTTCTACTTGTAAAACTTTACGTTTTTCTTCAAGTTCACGAATCAAAGCAACATCTAAAGCAAACCCACGTCGTGCTAATTTTTGTGCTACTTGCTCTAACTCATTACGTAGTAAATTAGGATCTAACATATTCAAATGACCTATTTTTTATTATTTAGAAAATAAAGTTAAAAATTGCCCTCATTATACGCCATTTTAAATCATCGTACAGATTAGAATCGTATTCATAGTCGATTAAATTAATATAAAGCAAAACGTAAAGCAGATTTTATAATATTATTACACTTTATTTACCAAATAAGCATAGTAAGTTAACCATCATACAAAACTAGCCTAACAATAAGTAACTTTTTGTAAATATTGTTATAAAATAACAACTTATCATTTTATTCTTTTTTAACATAAAAAAAAGGTGATCTAGTTCTAATTTTGAGTATACTATGCCTCTCATAAAACCATAGTTTTTTTGAGGATGTTAGTTTTGAGTAGTGACAACAAAATTGTTGATTCCTTGTCTCCCGCACAGATGACTGCGCTCGCAGAAGAAATAGGAAACTATAAAGTTAATAAACACCCCTTAACCACTATCTATTCAGCGATTACTGCTGGTGTATTTATCTCTTTAGCTTTTGTTTTTTATATTACAGTAACAACCGGTGCTGGCAATGCACCTTATGGATTAGTTAAGTTTGTTGGGGGAATGTGCTTCTCATTAGGCTTAATGCTAGTTGTCTGTTGTGGCGCAGATCTTTTTACTTCAACGGTTTTAACAATTTTACCGAAAATGACGCATAAAGTTAGTTGGTACCAAATGTTCCGCAACTGGATGCTGGTTTATTTTGGTAATTTTATCGGTGCCATGTTCTTTGTTGGCGTTATTTGGTTTTCCGGTCAATATATGGCAGTGAATGGTGCATGGGGATTGAATGTACTACAAACCGCCGACCATAAATTACATCATACTTTTATTGAAGCCGTTTGTTTAGGTTTTTTAGCTAATCTAATGGTATGTTTAGCAGTTTGGTTAAGTTATGCGGGTCGTTCACTGTTAGATAAAATGTTAATAATGGTTCTTCCCGTTGCAATGTTCGTTGCAAGTGGTTTTGAACACAGCATTGCAAATATGTTTATGATTCCTATGGGAATTGTCATACACAATTATGCAACACCTGAATTTTGGACATCAGTTGGTTTGACTCCTAATGCTTTTAGCAGTCTAACAATTGAACATTTTGTTATTAATAATCTCATTCCTGTTACAATAGGTAATATTTTAGGGGGATTAGCCATCGCGCTATCCTACTGGGGACTTTATTTACGTAAGTCTCATTGATTTTACAATATCTACCCATATTTATAATAGAGAGTAGGTAAAGCTTTTAGAAAAACTGAGGTGAAAAATATGAGTAATTTAAACGAAGTACAAGCCAACGCTTGGAAAGGATTTAAAGAGGGTGACTGGCAAAATAATGTCAATGTCCGCGATTTCATTCAAAAAAACTATACACCTTATGAGGGTGACGAGTCTTTCTTAGCTGGCGCAACTGATGCGACCACAACATTGTGGAATAAAGTTATGGAAGGCATTAAAATCGAAAACTCAACTCATGCTCCTGTTGACTTTGACACAAGTGTGATCTCAACTATTACTGCTCATGATGCAGGTTATATTGAGAAAGATTTAGAAAAAATCGTTGGCTTACAAACTGAAAAACCATTAAAACGTGCCATTATCCCGTTTGGTGGAATCAAAATGATCGAGAATTCTTGTAAAGCTTACAACAGAACGCTTGATCCATTAGTCAAAAAAATCTTCACTGACTATCGTAAAACCCACAACCAAGGTGTGTTTGACATCTATACTCCGGATATCCTTCGTTGTCGTAAATCAGGTGTTATCACTGGTCTTCCTGATGCTTATGGTCGTGGTCGTATCATTGGTGACTACCGTCGTGTTGCGCTTTACGGTATCGACTTTTTAATGCAAGATAAATTTGCACAATTCAACTCATTACAAGCTGATTTCGAAAATGGTGTTGACTTAGCGATGACTATGCAACGTCGTGAAGAAATCGCTGAACAACATCGTGCGCTTGGTCAAATCAAAGAAATGGCAGCTAAATATGGCTACGACATCTCTGGACCAGCTAAAACAGCTCAAGAAGCGGTGCAATGGACATACTTCGGTTACTTAGCGGCAGTTAAATCTCAAAACGGTGCGGCAATGTCTCTTGGTCGTACTTCTACATTCTTTGATATTTACTTCCAACGCGACCTTGAAGCAGGCTTAATTACTGAAAAAGACGCTCAAGAAATTGTTGACCATTTCGTTATGAAATTACGTATGGTTCGTTTCTTACGTACTCCTGAATATGATGAATTATTCTCTGGTGACCCAATTTGGGCAACTGAATCCATCGCAGGTATGGGTGTTGACGGACGTACTTTAGTTACTAAAACTTCATTCCGTTTCTTAAACACACTATATACAATGGGTCCATCACCTGAGCCTAACATGACTATTCTTTGGTCAGAACAGTTACCAAGTGGATTCAAAGAGTTCGCATCTAAAGTATCTATTGATACCTCTTCATTACAGTATGAAAATGATGATTTAATGCGTCCTGACTTCAATAACGATGACTATGCAATCGCATGTTGTGTAAGCCCGATGATTGTTGGTAAACAAATGCAATTCTTCGGCGCACGTGCCAACCTTGCTAAAACTCTTCTATACGCAATCAATGGCGGTGTGGACGAAAAACTTAAAATGCAAGTTGGACCAAAAGAAGATCCAATCACTGACGAATACCTTGATTTTGACAAAGTATTTGCTCGTTTAGATCACTTTATGGATTGGTTAGCAAAACAATACGTAACTGCACTAAATGCAATTCACTATATGCATGACAAATACAGCTACGAAGCATCATTAATGGCACTACACGATCGTGACGTTATTCGTACAATGGCATGTGGTATTGCTGGTCTATCTGTTGCTGCTGACTCATTATCTGCTATTAAATATGCAAAAGTGAAAACGATTCGTGATGAAGACGGTTTAGCTGTAGATTTTGAAATCGAAGGTGAATACCCACAATTCGGTAACAACGATCCACGTGTAGATGATATCGCAGTTGATTTAGTTGAACGTTTCATGAAGAAAATTCAAAAACTTAAAACTTATCGTAATGCAATTCCTACACAATCTGTTTTAACCATTACTTCAAACGTTGTATATGGTAAGAAAACAGGTAATACTCCAGACGGTCGTCGTGCTGGTGCACCATTTGGACCAGGTGCTAACCCAATGCACGGACGTGACCAAAAAGGTGCGGTTGCTTCATTAACATCTGTTGCTAAACTACCATTTGCTTATGCTAAAGACGGTATTTCTTATACTTTCTCTATCGTACCAAATGCGTTAGGTAAAGATGATAGTGCACGTAAACGTAACTTAGCTGGTTTAATGGATGGTTACTTCCACCACGAAGCAACTGTTGAAGGTGGTCAGCATTTAAATGTTAACGTTTTAAACCGTGAAACATTATTAGATGCAATGGAACATCCTGAAAAATATCCACAATTAACTATTCGTGTTTCTGGATATGCAGTACGTTTTAACTCATTAACTAAAGAACAACAAAAAGACGTTATTACTCGTACTTTCACTCAATCAATGTAGGTGCGACAAGGGGAGCACTTCTTCACCTAACAATTTGATTTTTTAATCAAAAAATTAGGTGAACTATTAAAGTGAACAACTTTAATTAGCTACCCCTCACAATATCCGAGTAGGGGGGTTATACGATGTCCGAAAGGATATTGTATAGCCTATATTCGGTAAAGAATATGTCTTAGTCTGAGAGAGACACCTACTCAAGTGAGTAATAACAAGATAGGAGGAATGAAAATTCCTCCTTTTTTATAAGTAATCCGATCTCATTATCACATTCAGTAATTCCTTAAACATTCCTTACTGGTGTTTTGAGTTTTAACAAATCATATTCTTACAAAAATATAAGTTACTAATTTTAATAAATATTTTAAGTAACACTTTACTAATTAAATTCACAATTCGTCTTCAATTAATAAATTGTTAGCAATAAATTTTTTATCAATTCCTAAAATGTTGAAAACCATTTTTAACGCTATATTTAAACTTACTGTAATATAGATAATGTCAATCAACGATTTATATGATGACAACATAAAAAAGACTTTACATCCTTTAGAAAAGAATAAAATTACATTGGATTTAGGATGAAAAAATATGTTAAGATTTCGCCAAACGGAATGAAGTTTTTAATTGAATCTGTTTTACAAATAAACCACGAATAATGATATTAATAATCTCAATAATAAATAATAAGCTCAACTGACAACTGTATTATCGTTAAGTTATCATCGAAATAATATACTATGTTAGTATTTCTAAAGAGAACAGATTATTCATTAATTGAAACTGATATAACGAATCATCGCATCAGCATAATAATAACATTATAGAATAAATATATATTTCCTTTTAAGAGGACAAAATAGATGAGACGATTACCCGTTTATCTCGTATTAGATACATCAGGTTCTATGCACGGGGAAGCAATAGAAGCCGTAAAAAATGGAGTACAAACTCTACTAACAACACTAAGGCAAGATCCCTATGCGTTAGAAACTGCCTACATTTCCGTTATCACATTTGATAGTTCTGCAAAACAAATTATCCCTTTGACTGATTTGTTAAATTTCAAAACACCAGAGTTAAAGGCTGCTGGAACAACATCTCTAGGTCAAGCGTTAGAACTTACAGCTAAATGTATTGAACAGGAAATAGTTAAAACAACTTATGAAACCAAAGGTGATTGGCGTCCATTAGTATTTATTATGACTGATGGTATGCCAACAGACAATTGGCAACAAGGTTTAAAAGACTTTGAAAAAGTAAAAAAAGGGATGGTCATCGCCTGTGCTGCAGGGCAATCTGTTGATACCAACGTATTAAAACAAATCACAGAAGTGGTATTACAGCTAGATACAGCTGATTCAAATTCGATTAAAGCGTTTTTTAAATGGGTTTCAGCAAGTATCTCAACAGGAAGTCAAAAAGTAGAATCTAACCATAAAGAAGTAATTGGTCTAGATGACTTACCTCCTCCACCACCTGAAGTCAATATAGTTTTATAATATTAAAAAAACACGAATCAAATATTGAGAGGAAATTATGTCAGTCAGTTTGAAAAAGGGGCAAGGAGTAAGTTTATCAAAAAGCCAATATGATTTATCTAACGTCACAATTGGCCTTGGTTGGGATGTTGCAGAAAAGAAAAAATCATTTATCCAAACGCTATTTAGTGGTGGAAATGAGGAATATGATCTTGATGTGGTCGCCTTTCTATGCAACAGCAATGGTAAAATAGCCAATCTAGGGAGTATACAAAATGGTAAACAAACCCTTGATAATGGTGATATCATTTTTTTCAATAATTTGCGACACAAATCTGGACACGTTTGGCTTACAGGTGATAATCGTACTGGTGAAGGCGATGGTGATGATGAACAAATCATTTTGAAGTTAAATGATCTTGATGTCACATATCAAAAAATCGTCTTTATCGTCCAAATTTATGATGCAACTAAACGAAAACAACATTTTGGTGAAGTCCAAAATGCCTTTATTCGAGCAGTAGACGCTAAAGGTTTAGAAATGGTTCGTTTTGATCTCTCAACTAGCTCTGAATTTAATCATAAACGCTCAATGATTTTTGCAGAATTAAATCGTGAAACAAGTGGTTGGCAGTTTAAAGCGATTGGTCAAGCCAGTGATTCCGATACATTCGTATCATATATACAAAGTTATTTATAATGAGAAGATTACCCGTTTATTTAGTGATTGATACATCAGGTTCAATGCGTGGCGAGTCAATTTACGCAGTGAATGTCGGTATACAATCAATGCTTAATGCTTTAAGACAAGATCCCTATGCGTTAGAAAGTGCTTATATTTCAATCATTACTTATGATAATGAAGCCAGAGAAGTGGTACCTTTAACCGCGCTGGAACAGTTTCAGTTTCAAGATATAACAGTTGCTAACGCTGGGGCGACCTTCACAGGTGCAGCATTAGAGTGCTTAATGCACAGTATGAATCGGGATATAAAAAAATCCAATAGTGAGCAAAAAGGTGACTGGCGGCCAATGGTTTTTTTAATGACCGATGGCAAACCTTCCGATATGTTTGCGTATACTGAAGCATGTAAATCCATCAAAAATTTTGCTATTGCTTCTATAATTGCCTGTGCAATCGGTAAAAAGGCCGATACTGATCATTTAAAATTACTGACATCACATGTTGTCGCTTTAGAAACATTAGATTCAAGTGCTTTTGCTGGGTTTTTTAAATGGGTATCCGCCAGTGTCGCATCTGGAAGTCTCAGTGCTGGAGTAAATAATAATTCCGATAATTTACCCGCACCACCTCCTGAAATACAATTAGTTTTATAATAATAGAGTATACAAAAATGAGAAGATTGCCGGTTTTTTTTCTTTTGGATTGTTCTGAATCAATGATAGGCGGTAATCTGGAGAAACTCAAAAAGGGGATCCAAAAAATCGTGACTGATTTAAGACGCGATCCCCATGCGCTTGAAACAGTATATATCTCAGTTATTGCTTTTGCCGGAAAAGCCAAAACCATTGTGCCACTTATTGATTTGATTTCATTTTATCCCCCGATGTTACCTATTGGGGGAGGAACATCATTAGGAGCAGCCTTACGTGAGTTACGGCAACAGATGGAGACAACACTTAAGAAAACTACATCGGAAAGCAAAGGTGACTGGAAACCTATCGTTTACTTAATTACTGATGGTCGTCCTACGGATAAAGTTCATGAAGAAATAAAAATTTGGCAAGAACAATATGCTAATAAAGCCAATTTTATTGCGATTAGCCTTGGTCATTCTGCTGATATGAGCATATTGCATCAGCTAACAGAAACGGTAATATTATTTAATGACAATAGCCAAGACGATTTTGCACAATTTATTAAATGGATAACCTCTTCTGTTTCTGCGCATAGCCAAAATATCAATCAAGATATCACATCAATTAATAGTTATAGTAATGTCCTTAGTTTTTCTGATGCGAAAGCATCTCAGTATTATGATGAAAATTGTGTTGTTCTGGTCGGTAAATGCTCAAATGTAAGACAACCGTATTTGATCAAATATACACTTGCCAATAATGTAACTGATCTGAATCACCAGCATAAATATAAGTTAGATGGGTGTTATCCAGTTGATAATGAATATTTTGACTGGAGTGATAATAAAAATACTGCATTATTAGTTAATACAAATCAATTAATTGGTGCACCAGGTTGCCCACATTGTGGTAACAATATCGCTTTTGCTGTTTGTAATTGTGGAAATCTTTTATGTATCGACCATACAGGTGACGCAATATGCCCGTGGTGTGAACAGCAGTTACAATTTAATATGGATAGCCCGGACGAGGATTTTGATGTGATAAGAGGAAAAGGATAATGTCTAAAACTGATGAGATTTACCAACAAATTATCGCTATAATTATTACAGGGATTTCTCAAGATAAGATCGCACAGTTAATACAACAAGAATCAGTTAAAAATAGTCTTGATAAAACTATTAAGTTGATTACCAACATCCATCAGCAATTAGAACAGACAATAGACGGCTATGGCGAATCAAATGATTATTTTTCAGTTAGTTTACCTTTTGCAGTACCGATCACACATTGGCTCGAGTATAAAACCAACAGCTCAATAGTATCTGCCATAGACAGCATGACAATTAGTGAAAAAAATATTAATCAATCTAATCTCCCAATATTCACGCAATTAATGGGTTATACACCACAATTTTGTCTACCTAATCTAAAAGTTGCTGAATCTTATTCAGCTGCCATTGAAGTTAAATCGTTTCCCGCAGATATTAATCTAATTATCGAACAGGTATTGTTTAATCATACCGATCTCAATCTTGATTATAATAATACGACCAAAACCATTGCAGGAACACCGCAAAGGGCCGGAACCTATACTTTACAAATTAAATGGCGGGTCGAGGGCTATGCAACTGAGTCGACAGAAATTGAGGTAATTGTTAATCCAGACCCTAATAGTTTATGGAAAGATATCCCGGCCGATGAGAAGGATCCCTATTTTAAACCTAGCCTTGCCAATCAATATATTGAATCGACTGAAATTAAAATTGCTGCGGCAAGTCGTCGTGGGCGCTCTCATGCTCACGTTGGCTCATTTCGAGATGATGATTTTTTCGTGGAACACTTAGCAAATGGATGGAATATTACCATTGTTGCTGATGGTGCAGGGAGTGCAAGTAACTCCAGAAAGGGGTCAAAATTAGCTGTTACTACCATAGGTGAATACCTTAAACATCAGCTTTTAGACACAGAGAATCAATCATTAGTGAACCTTGTTACACAATGGGATCATATTGCTACACAACAAGTAGGACTACAATTTAAAAATTGGTTTCGTGATGCGGCAGTACTAGCAATAAAACAGCTTGAAGTTGAAGCAGATAAAACAAACCATGCCTTTAAAACCTATTCTACAACGGTTTTAGCCGCAGTAACGTTGAAGCTCGGTAATGACTTTTTTGCTGCAACATTTTCCGTCGGTGATGGGGCAATAGCCGCATTTAGTTATAAAGATAACCTTCGCTTATTAAGCGTAGCTGATAGTGGCGAATTTGCTGGGCAAACACGATTCCTCGATAATACGATTATGCGTGAACTCGATTTTTACAATCGTATTCGGATCGGCAAATGGCAAGATATTGATTATTTTTTCTTAATGACGGATGGTATTTCGGATCCAAAATTTGAAACAGATTTTCAACTAAATAATAAAGATAAATGGTATCAATTAACTAATGAGCTGACCCCATATTTAGAAACAGCAACAGATCCATCAAAAGCATTATTAGATTGGATGACGTTTGCTTCTCCTGGCAACCATGATGATCGAACTTTAATTGTGTTATGGTAATTTAATAGAATAAATCGGTACTAAATATAAGAAATAGATATATGGCTAAAATTATAAATTGTGTGACTAAAAGTGGTAAACAAGTCAGTTATGTGGATGAAATTATCGGTGCTGGAACGATGAAAAACGTCTATTTTTCACCTGATAAATCCTATGTCATTGCATTTTATCAAAAACCACAAAATCAACAATCGCGTGAACGGATTGAAATGATTACTGGACGTTATTTCCAAAATATTTTTACTCAGCAAGGTGGTGATTATTGGTACAATCTATTTTGTTGGCCAACTGATATTGTTGAACATCAGGGACAATTAGGACTCGTTATCCCTACTTATCAAAAACATTTCTTTTTCAAATATGGTTCGAAAAATAATGATTTCCTGAATATAAAAGGACGAGAAAAAGAAGGCAAATGGTTTGCCAGTGCCAGCAATCGTAACAAATTTCTTGATCCACGTGAAAAAGGAACCTTACTGACCTATTTAAAAATATGTCTACAATTATCGCGTGCAGTAAGAAGAATGCATGCTGCCGGTTTATGTCATAGTGATTTAAGTTATAAAAATGTATTAATTGACCCTGAATTAGGTCACGCCTGTATCATTGATATCGATGGATTAGTTGTACCTGGAAAATTTCCACCTGACGTTGTAGGTACCCCAGATTTTATCGCCCCAGAAGTAGTCAAAACAGCCCATCTCAACAAAGATGATCCTAAGCGGGTATTGCCAAGTATTACAACTGATCGTCATGCTTTAGCGGTTTTAATTTATATGTATTTATTATATCGCCATCCTTTAAGAGGTGGCAAGGTACACGATATTAATGATGAAATGCGAGATGAATCGATGACAATGGGCGAAAAAGCCTTATTTATTGAACATCCGACAGACAAAAGTAATGCTGTTAAAATAAAACAAATCTCCCCAGCGGCATTACCATGGGGCGACCCAACGAAAATTCCTTATACTATAACTGGTCCATATTTATCCAAACTATTTGAACGTGCATTCATCGATGGTCTTCATGATCCCGCCAAAAGACCAACTGCTGATGAATGGGAAACCGCATTGGTTAAAACCATTGATTTAATTCAACCCTGTCAAAATAAACAATGTGAACAACAATGGTATGTTTTCTCAGGAAAAACTGCGCCATCTTGTCCCTATTGTGGTACACCTTATAAAGGTAAACTACCTATTTTAAACCTCTATTCATCCAGAATGACCGGCAGCTACCGCCCAGATGACCACCGTTTAATGGTATGGAGTGGACAATCGTTATTTCCATGGCATGTAAATCGATTGATCGCACCTAATGAACGACTTGCTGAAAACTTAAAAAAGAGAGTCGGCTATTTCATATTGCACAAAGATCAATGGTGGTTAGTCAATGAAGGTATTGAGCATTTAATGTCGCTTCCTGACAAAACAATAATTGCTACCGGAGATAAAATAGCGCTTCAAGATGGTACACAGTTTGTATTATCACGCGAAGATGGTGGGCGTTTAGTTGTTGTCCAATTAATTGACAATTAAAATATCTTTATATCTATTATTAGAAGTATATAATTAACTAATTAATTTCAATCATTAAACAATTAATTATAATTAGTTGATTGAATACATTTATTTTAAATTAATAGGAATCTAACATTAAAAATGAAAGTCTTTTTTGATTTTGACGGTACCTTAACCACTAAAGATTCATTATTACCTTTTCTTTTATTTGTTGTCGGTTGGCCGAGGTTTATATTAAAATCGATCTTTATATTACCTTTAATCTGTCGTTATTTCTTTAATAGAAATTTACGTGGACAAGTTAAAAATAAAGCCCTATTACTTTATCTATCAAAATATACACCAACGCAATTGGAGCAGTTTGTTACGCAATTCATAGATTCAATTTTACCGAGGATGATGCGTCCTGAAGGTATGGCTATATTAGAAAAACATGTTAAAAATGGCGACGAATGCATTTTGGTAAGTGCTTCAATTAATCTTTATTTAGTACCATGGGCAAAACAAAATCACTTTACCCATGTCATTGCAACGCCTTTTTTAGGTACACCGCCATTAATGATAGGCCAGAATTGTTATGGTGAAGAAAAAGTCGATCAAATTTTAAAACAATATCCCCAAATTCAAACTGAAAATTGCTATGCCTATGGTGATACCATCGGCGATATTCCGATGCTTAAATTAGCTAAAAAAGGCTTTATGTGGTCCAACAAACAACAACAATTTATCGAAATTAATGCAAAATAAATATTAATTAAATCTATCAACACCATTTAGGATAATATGGATAATAAAATAAAAAGAATTTGGTTTATGGAAGGTTTCTCGTCTCAACGAGACATCATTTTAGCCGTAAAGAAATTTATTAAAGAACAAAACCTGACAATAGAAATTTTTGCTTCGCATCGCGAAAATCGCAATGAAATTTTATCTGTTGCTGATTTTGCCTTCATTGAACCAACTGAAGAACACCAAAAGTTACCTTTTATTATCAACGTTCTTGCTCAATATCATATTGATGTTATGTATATTGTGAAAAATGCTATTTGGTTCGAACAACATCGAACACAAATTGAAGCAATGGGTGTGAAATTAATCACCGGCGGAAGTGATATAGATTTATTAAAATGCTCAAATAATAAAATGGATTTTGCCTTATTTATGCAACAGCATCAATTACCGGTTGTGCCTTCCATATTGATTGAACATTTAGAACAGTTACAACAACATATTGATAATCCTCCTTATGATTCATTATGTATTAAACCAGTACACGGTATTTATGGCATGGGTTTTTGGCGTTTTGATGACAATGTATCGGCAGCCAAAATATTTTCTCATCCTGAACAACGAGTAGTAAAACCAAGTGTATATCTTCAGCTTTATGCCGCAGCAGATACATTCCCACCAATGGTTTTAATGCCATATTTACATTCGCCAGAACATTCGGTCGATATGGTAGTCAATCGGGGGGAAGTAATATGTGCCATAGCTAGAGAAAAGCACGGGTCAAAACAATATCTTAAAAATAGTGGTCCCGCTTATGAACTTGCTTGTCGCTGTGCAAATATCATGCAGGCAGATGGACTAGTCAATGTTCAAACACGGATGGACAAATCCGGTCATCCACTACTATTAGAAATCAATATGCGTCCATCTGGTGGTGTAGGCTATACCCAATATAGTGGGGTTAATTTAGCTGGTTTGATGGTCTTATTCCATCTCGATATCCTTAGCCAAGCACAAATTCAAACCTACTGCCAGCAACATTTCAAAACCGCTGAGGTGATTTCGGCAACCTCTGTAAATGAATATCCAGAAAATTTATCTAATCTAATCACAATATCATTATGAATTATAATAAAAAACAGTTAATCAGAGGCACACTTTCATTCAATTATCAAAAAGGAAAATTTTCAGCAGAAGATCTGTTTGATATTGCTGAAAGAAATAATCCTAAACGTGCCTTTTTATTTGTCAGTAAAATATTAGGTAAACATATTCCTGTTTCGCCAGCTAAGATGCGTAATAGTTATCGCGAATTAAGCCACATGTTACCGAATGACATTGCTGGTAACGCAGTATTCATCGGTATGGCAGAAACCGCTGTTGGATTAGCTGCAGGAGTATTCCATGAAGCAAAAAACAAGTTCGAACAGGCAATTCTATTAACGTCAACTCGCCATACGATGGATGCTGAATTGTTATGTGAATTTAAAGAAAATCATAGCCATGCAACTGATCATCTTATTTATTTGCCAACAGAACCAACGATGCGATCGTGTCTGAATCAAGCCAAGACGTTAGTATTAATTGATGATGAAATGACGACCGGTAACACATTTAGAAATCTTATCAGTGCCTTATTAGATACCAATTATTTAAAAAACATTGAAAATATCATTATATTAACGCTTATCAATTGGAATCAAAACCAACTTAGCCATAATAATATTACAATACAAACTTATGCTTTATTAAATGGCCAGTGGTCATGGCAACCTAATTTAAATGCCAAACCACCTATCATGCCGGCGGTTAATGTTACTAGTCAAAAGCATAATATTATCGTAGGTCCACAAGATTGGGGGCGATTAGGTATCACTCATAGTCAAGATAATTTAGGTCACCATGTTACCGCTCATCCTGGTAAAACTACTTTAGTAATTGGCACGGGGGAATTTCTGTGGAAACCATTTTTATTAGCAGAGCGTTTAGAACAACAAGGTGAGAAAGTATTATTTGCTTCCACCACCCGTTCCCCAATCGCACAGGGAATGGCAATAAAATCTGCTCTATCCTTTGCGGATAATTATGGACAAGGTATTCCTAACTTTATTTATAATATTGCTCATCAACAATTTGACAAAATCCGCTTATGTATTGAAACGTCAGTTGATAGTATTGATCCCACATTTATCCAACAATTAAAAACGATTTCATCTAATGTTGAGGTAATTTGTTATGCCTAATCCATTAACAAACAGACCAGTTGTTTTGACTGACTTAGATGATACGTTATTTCAAACTAAGCGCAAAATGCAACAAGAATGGCAAATTACAGCTCAACATATAGCTGCACTTGACCGAACACTCATGCCTCGCAGTTTTATGACCGAAGAGCAATTTTTATTAGTACAATGGCTACTACAATATGCTGATGTTATTCCCGTTACAGCACGTGGTACTGAAGAAATAAAACGGGTCAAATTACCGTTTCGTTCTTGGGCAATAACCACCCATGGCGCGGTAATCATAGATCCCAATGGACATTGTGATACAGCTTGGCAACAACAAATTTGCCACGCCATGCACCCTTACCGTCAGCGTTTAATCACTTTACAACAACAGATTGAGCAGATGATGCAACAACAAAAACTCAATGCATGGGTAAGAATTAATTATGAATATGATGATGTACCTATCTATTTTGTAATGAAACATCGTGATAGTAATCACATTGCAGAACTTTACCAATTTGCTGATGAGCTAGAAACCCTTTTGGATAGTGAAGGATTTTATATTCATCGCAATGGTAACAACATTGCGTGGATCCCCACCCCAATAGAAAAAGGTAAAGCAACCGCTTGGTTACTCGATAAATTAAAACGTGAAAGAGGCATTTTCCCAATATTGGGTATGGGAGATAGCTTGAGCGATTTTAGTTTTATGCAATTATGCAATTGGTTTTGTATTCCACAAAAAAGCCAGTTTTGTGACACCATTAAACAATCAATTTTTGGGAAAGCGTGATGATGGAGAATATTAAACCCTTTTCTGGTTCATATAAAACACAAGACGTACAATTCTTACTTAAACGTGTGGAAATGGCAACGACACCGGTAGAACTTAAAGAAAAATTAATCCAATCTGGCAAAAAGCACTATTCAGAGATGATCAGTCATGAACCTGAACCAACCAGTTGGCATTTAGATCTCTTTGAAAAAGCGATCCAAAAAGAAGGGTCGCGATTAGCCAAAGAAGTGTTACAACTTGCCATTTTCTTAGCACAACACATATCGACACCTATCGTATTAGTTAGCTTAGTTCGTGCCGGTGTGCCACTTGGTGTCATGTTGCAAAGAGCATTAAATGATCTGGGAAAAACCAGCTATCATTATGGTGTTAGCATTATTCGTGATCGTGGTATTGATACCACCGCAATGGATTGGATTGAAAAAAAACATGGACATGCAGGCATTGTTTTTGTAGATGGCTGGACCGGTAAAGGTGCAATTACCCAACAATTACAACAATCACTAGCCGAAAGACCGGGTTATCATGGCAGTCCAAAACTGGTCGTTTTAGCTGATCCCTGTGGTTATGCCTGGGCATCTGCCAGTGATGATGATTGGCTTATCCCATTTGGAATCATGGGTGCTCCCGTATCGGGCATGATTTCTCGTTCTATTTGGTTGAATGAAGGTTTACACGGTTGTATTGAATGCCATCATTTAACTCGATTTGAATGCAGCCAATATATAGCCGATATCGTTGATCAACATCGTTCCCAGATGGATTTAAAACAACTACCTGTTTTAAGCCTTAATCCAGATGAAAAACAAAAATTACGCTTAAAAAGTCAACAAGTTATTCATCATTTAGCCGATAAATATCATATTTCAAATTTAAACCGAATTAAACCTGGTATTGCTGAAGCAACAAGAGCAGTACTTAGACGTGTGCCCGATCATGTCCTCGTTCGAGATATTCATGATCCTGATGTTGAACTCTTAGTTTATTTAGCTAAGAATAAAAATATTGAAATTATTGAAGATAAGAGTCAATTGGGTAATTATCGTGCAGTCACTATTATAAAAAAGGTTACTTAATGAATAAGACGATATCACCATGGAATATTGGTTCCAGTTTATATATTCCGGCAAATCATCCCGATCTGACAAAAATTATTATTAATAATAAATATCCGACTCTTAAATCAATAATAATTTGTCTAGAAGATGCGATTAAAAGTGAAGATATTTTGTTTGCTAAACACAATTTACAGCAAACCATGTTACAAGTCGCCAGTTTTTATACAAATAACCCATCTGGTAATCAGTTACCGCTTATTTTTGTACGCCCCAGAAATATTGCCATGGCAAAATGGATTATTACCAATGTTAACCTAAGCTATATGGTGGGTTTTGTATTACCAAAATTTGATGCAAATTGTCTAGATGATTGGTGGCAAGCTTTGCGCACAACATCACTCTATTGGATGCCAACGCTTGAAACACAAGATGTCTATAATATTATCAAAATGCAGCAATTATCTGATACTTTAAATGCTCACCCCTGTCGAGATAAAATTCTAGTATTACGTATTGGTGGAAATGATTTGATGAATGGTCTGCGTTTACGCCGTCATCGCAATATGACGCTTTATGATGGACCAATTGGTTACCTAATCAAAATGTTAGTGACAGTCTTTGCGCAAAATAATTTTTATCTCACTGCCCCGGTTTGTGAACATTTTTCCGATAATGATTTATTAAGGCAAGAGGTGATCTTAGATATTAACCATGGTCTAATTGGAAAAACCATTATCCACCCTTCACAACTCACAGTCATTGATCAGGCCTATCGTGTTTCACAACAAGAATTCACAGAAGCACAACAAATATTAGCCACCACACAAGGTGTTTTCAAAGTAAATGGCTCAATGTGTGAACCGACGACCCAACACCGTTGGGCAGCCGATATTTTAGAACGAGCAAAATATTTTGGAATTTATTAATCAAATGTTATCATCAGCAAATAATCATTTTAAATACTATTAAAATCAGAAAACTTTAGGGATAGAGGAAATTTACATGGTATCACTAAGTAAGAATCAAGCTGTTTCGCTTAAAAAACAATCACCCACATTAAATAGACTCCATTTTGGTCTTGGCTGGGATCCTGCAAAATCACTAAAGTCGGTAACGCCAATAACAACAGTAAACAAAAGTTTTTTTACTAAATTGTTTGGCACAAAAAATAATAACGATAACAATGATACTTATGATGTTATCGATATTGATTTAGACGCTAGTTGCGTAATGATAGATGTTATGGGAAATGTGCTCGATTCTGTATGGTTTGATAACCTCGAATCAGAATGCGGTTCTGTCATCCATACTGGCGATAATTTAACAGGTGAAGGTGAAGGTGATGATGAAGTTATTTTAGTCGAACTAGCGAGATTACCTTTTAATGTTGAATATTTGGTATTTACTGTAAATAGTTACTGGGGGCAAACTTTTAATGAAGTCGATAATGCCTTTTGTCGGGTGTTAGATCAAAATAATCAAGAATTAGCACGTTATCAATTAACGGAGCAAGGTCCGCATACTGGAATTATTATTGCCACATTAAAACGTAATGGTGGTTCATGGGATTTTATCGCCCAAGGTTATCCTTGTACAGGTGAAACCGTTGAAGATATGTATTCAGAAATTATTAAAAAGGTGGTAATACAATGATTAATCTATCTTTAGGTGCTAATATAGTCCTTAATCAAGGTGTAATCAATATTAAAATCAATTCTGGCTTACCTGTTGATGCCTCAGCATTTCGATTATTTGCCAATGATAAAGTTAAAGATGATTTAGATATGATCTTTTACGGTCAACCAAAAAATCAAGATGCTTCTATTATTTGGCAACAAACCCATAATAATAATCATGAGTTTCGGGTTGACTTGACAAAGTTATCTGCCGAAGTACAAAAAATTGCTTTTACTATTACTTGTGATCAATACTCGCCAATTAGTCAATTAAAAAATTTATCGATTCAACTCGATTGTAATAATGAAGTCATCGCACTTGGTGAAGTTGATATCAACAACCGACAAGAAAAAGCGCTGATTATGGGAGAAATTTATCGTCGTAATACCGAATGGAAATTTAGATTTATTGCACAGGGATTCAATGGTGGATTAAAACCTTTAGCCGAACATTTTGGTGTCAATGTCATCGATGAACCGACGCCTCCCGTTCCTACTTCTACAGTAAATAATACCACCACAAGCAGTAGTGTAAATTTAAATAAAATTTCATTATCTAAAGATAGAACATCCGTCAGTCTTTCGAAAAGAAATGATTATGGAAAAATTGGCATAAACTTAAACTGGAACAAACAAGAACAGCCAACGAAAAAAGGATTCTTATCAGAGTTATTTAATCGATCTCCAAATATTGACTTAGATTTAGCGGCCTTTGTAAGGTTAAAAGATCAGAGTATTCATGTGATTCAAGCGCTTGGTAATTGTTTTGGCTCATTTCAATCCCCATGTTATGTTGAACTTATGGGTGATGATCGTACTGGTGCAAATCAAGATGGTGAATGGATATACATTAATGGCTCACATTGGAATAATATTGATGAAGTGTTAATTTACACCTTTATTTACGAAGGACTGCCTAATTGGAGCCAAGCCGATGGTGTCGTCCGCATTCATGTACCTGATCAACCTATCATTGAAACATTTCTCACCGATGGCAATAACAGCAATGTCTTATGTGCTATAGCACGATTAAAAAATGATAATGGGGCAATAAACGTCGAACGTATTAATCGCTATTTTCGTAGCCAAAGAGAATTAGATTATGCCTATGGTTGGGGTTTTAGATGGAGTGCAGGGAGAAAATAAATTAAGTAATTAATTGTGTTAAAATCCCTATAAATCATTAAAATATAAATAGAAGTAAGAAAGTCGTTCTAAAACAATATTATAGTAAACTATATGATGTTTTAGAGCTAATAAATAAATTTATAAATAAGTTAGGATGAAAATGACAACAACATTTCTTGGTTTCCCAATTCAAACCGCCATTGTATTTGTAGTTTTATTGGTTGGTGCCCTTTTTATTGATCTCTTTTCACATCGTAAAGATAGTGTAATTAGTTTAAAAAGTGCTGCACTTTGGTCTGTGTTTTGGATTGCCGTATCCATGCTATTTGCAGCATATCTTTTTTACGATTTTGGTTCTGAGGTCGGAAGTTTGTTTTTAACCGGTTATGCCTTAGAAAAAGTGTTGTCAGTTGATAATCTCTTTGTGATGATGGCCATTTTCTCTTGGTTTTCCATACCAAGCAAATACTGGCATCGAATTTTGTATTGGGGCATTATAGGCGCCATTATATTTAGAGGTATTTTTGTAGTTATAGGAACGGGATTACTTAGTTTAGGTTCATATGTTGAGTTAGCGTTTGCACTAGTGGTCGGGTGGACTGCAGTAATGATGCTAAAAAGTAATGATAATGAAGAAGAAATCGAAGATTATTCTCAACATTTGGCTTATCGTTTAGTTAAACGATTTTTCCCCGTTTGGCCAAAAATATATGGTCACAATTTCTTTATTAATCGGCAACATGTCGATGAAGAATTAACTAAACCCGAAAATAAAGATCTTGTGGTAAATCGCACAGCAAAATCTGCCATCTATGCCACGCCTCTATTTTTATGTTTAGCAGTTATTGAAATTTCCGATGTCATGTTTGCATTTGATTCAGTGCCAGCTGTTATTGCGGTAAGTCGCGAACCATTGATAATTTATAGCGCAATGATGTTCGCCATTCTTGGCTTACGTAGTTTATATTTTGTTTTAGAAGCATTAAAACGATTTTTAGTGCATCTCGAAAAATCCGTTGTTGTCATATTATTTTTTATTGCTTTTAAATTATTTTTAAATGCCTCAGAGCATTTATGGCATCATGGTTATAGTATTTCAGCTACAGCAAGCCTAATTATCATATTAGTTGTATTAGCTATCGGTATTATTGCCAGTTTTTTATTCCCTTCTAAACAAGAAGATGAAAATAAGTAAATGTAATTTAATAATACAAGGAGTTTAAAATGGGTGTTTCACTTTCTAAAGGTGGTAATGTTTCTTTAAGTAAAACTGATCCAGGTATGAAGAATGTCCTAATTGGATTAGGTTGGGATGTACGTGCTACCGATGGTCAAGATTATGACCTTGATGCTTCAGTTTTCCTTTTAGCTGACAATGGCAAAGTGCGTAGTGATTCAGACTTCATATTTTATAATAACTTACGTTCAGCTGATGGTTCTGTCGAACATACGGGTGATAATAGAACCGGTGAAGGTGAAGGTGATGATGAATCAATTAAAATCAAACTGGATAAAATTCCCGCTGATGTTGCTAAATTAGTGTTTGTGGTAACCATTCACGATGCTACAGTTCGTAAACAAAGCTTTGGTCAAGTTACAGGGGCATTTATTCGCTTAGTTAATGATGATTCTCAAATTGAAGTTGCTCGTTACGATTTAACCGAAGATGCTTCTACTGAAACAGCAATGTTATTTGGTGAACTTTATCGTCATAATGGTGAATGGAAATTCCGCGCTGTTGGACAAGGCTATGCCGGTGGTTTAGCTTCAGTATGTCAACAATATGGTATTAATGCATCTTAATCTGGAGGTATTATAAATGGCAGTATCATTAGTTAAAGGTGGCAATGTATCATTAACTAAAGAAGCACCTACTATGACTGTAGCTATGGTTGGCTTAGGTTGGGATGCAAGAGTTACAGACGGACAAGCATTTGATTTAGACGCTTCCTTATTTATGGTTAGCGAGAATGATAAAGTCTTGTCAGATTCTCATTTTATTTTCTTTAATAACAAAACGAGCCCGTGCGGCTCAGTTGAGCATCAGGGCGATAACCTAACTGGTGAAGGTGACGGCGATGATGAACAACTTAAAATTAACTTAACGCAAGTGCCAGCTGATGTAAAAAAACTGGTATTTAGTGTAACTATCTATGATGCTGAAAAGCGTAAGCAAAACTTCGGTATGGTAAGTAATAGCTTTATTCGCATTTTTAATAATGATACTGGTGTTGAAATAGCGCGTTTCGATCTGTCAGAAGATGCTTCAACAGAAACCGCTATGATATTCGGTGAACTATATCGCCATGGTTCTGAATGGAAATTCAAAGCCGTCGGTCAGGGATTTGCCGGTGGTTTAGCTGCCGTTGCTGCAAACTATGGTGTTTCCATTTAACCTTTTTCACAGCATGTAAACGAATAAAATATTAATTAGTCTACTTTTTAGGTTTTCCTATAAATTGACTTAACATTTTATTAAACGTTGCAATAAAGTAATTAAAAAGCAAAATAGTGTCCTTTTGGGCACTATTTTTTATTCCTCTATTATGTATTTTACCTTCACGTTATCTATTGTTTAACCCAATTGGCTGCGTTAAAAATCCCACATTGATCATTTAAAATAGATTGTATGGGAAAAATAAAACCCATATTTAATTGTTACAATTGATATATATCGAAAGTTATCTAGGTTAAAATGTCTCAGTTACAACAATGTGAGCAATTATTAGAGATTATTTATGGAGCAACAAAATATTATTATGACAACCAAACAAGCGATAAAGGGTCGGATTCACTCTTATGAATCCTTTGGTACGGTGGATGGTCCCGGTATTCGTTTTATCGTTTTTTTTCAAGGCTGCCTAATGCGTTGTCTGTATTGCCATAACCGCGATACTTGGGATCTTAAAGCAGGTCGTGAAGTTACCGTTGATGAGCTGATGAAAGAGATTGTAACTTACAAACATTTCATCATTCCCAATGGCGGCGGGGTTACTGCTTCAGGTGGTGAAGCCATGCTGCAAGCCGAGTTTGTAACACAATGGTTTAAAGCCTGTCATGAGCAAGGTATTGGCACCTGTTTAGATACTAATGGTTATGCACGTAATATTGATGCAACGACCAATGCTTTAATGGAACAAACTGATTTAGTTATGCTTGATCTTAAACAACTTAACGATGATATTCATCAAAAACTAGTCGGCGTATCGAATAAACGTGTTTTAGAATTCGCCAAATATTTGCAAAAAATTAATAAACGCACATGGATTCGTTATGTGGTTGTACCGGGTTGGTCTGATGATGATGATTCAGCCCATCGTCTAGGTAAATTTATTCAAGGTATGCAAAATATTGAAAAAGTCGAAATGCTTCCTTATCACAAAATGGGGGCATACAAATGGGCTACCTTAGGCGATAAATATATGTTGGAAGGAGTCGAACCACCACCACGTGAAACTATGGATCGTATTCAACAAATTATCCAAAGCTATGGCCATGAAGTTACCTTTAGTAAATAGTGATTGTTATCAAATCATGGTGATTACAATTAAAAAGGGGCTAATCTTAATGATGCCCCTTTTATTTTTACTACCATTTTTAATTTAATTGTTTACGCGCATTACGGAACATTCGCATCCACGGACTATCTTCGCCCCAATTATCAGGATGCCATGAATTGCTCACCGTTCTAAACACCCGCTCTGGGTGTGGCATCATAATCGTTGCTCGACCATCTGGCGTAGTGACGGCTGTAATACCGCGTGGCGAACCATTTGGATTAGCTGGATAATCCTCGGTAACAGTTGCAAAATGATCAATATAGCGCACGGCGACTAACTGTGATTGTTCCAATGCATTTAAATGTGCATTATCCTTAACCTCAACACGTCCCTCACCATGTGATACCGCGATAGGCATATGCGATTGAGCCATACCATCAAAAAAGAGTGATGGACTGTTTTGAATTTGCACTAAACTAAAACGTGCTTCAAAACGTTCAGATAAATTACGAACAAAACGTGGCCATAACTCAGCGCCAGGTATTAACTCTTTGAGGTGTGACATCATTTGGCAACCATTACATACTCCTAATGATAAGGTATCTGAACGTTGGAAAAATCTCGCAAAGGCATCACGCACTGCAGGATTAAATAAAATTGACTTAGCCCAACCACCACCTGCACCTAAAACATCACCATAAGAGAAACCACCACAGGCAACTAATGCTTGAAAATCATCTAATTGCGTTCTGTCTGATAAGAGATCCGTCATATGAACATCAAACGCAGCAAATCCAGCACGATAAAATGCAGCAGCCATTTCAACATGAGAATTCACACCTTGTTCACGCAATATCGCAATTTTAGGTTTAATACCTTTTACAATATAAGGTGCAGCAATATCCTCATGAATATCAAACGTCAATTTAACGTTCAATCCTGGATCCTCTTCACGCTGTTTGGCAAAGTGTTCATCATCAGCACATTCTGGATTATCTCGTAACCGTTGCATTTGCCACGTTGTTTCAGCCCATACAGTTCTTAACAGGCTGCGTTTTTGTTGGTAAATCAATTGCTGATTATGAATAATGGTTATCTGATCGCCCACCGTTGCCTGACCTAGATCATAAACATAATCAGCCAGCCCAAAAGAAGCTAAACAATGATTGACATCCCTCAGAGCGTTATCAGCAACCTGAATAACACAACCAAGCTCTTCAGTAAATAATGCGGTGATTGGATTATCGCCTAAAGCTGAAATATCTATGGCTAAACCACAATGCCCTGCAAAAGCCATTTCTAATAATGTGACAATCAATCCCCCGTCAGAACGATCGTGATAAGCAACAATCTGACTTTTTTCCACTAACTGTTGCATTGCTCGATAAAAGTTCGCCAATACTTCCACATTTCGGACATCGGCAGCTTGATTACCTAAATGACGATAAACTTGTGCTAATGCAGTAGCTCCTAAGGTTTGCTGTCCACAACCTAAATCAATAAACAATAAACGATTAGCCGATGTCGTTAATTGCGGTGTAACCGTTTTTCGCACATCTTCAACGCGCGCAAATGCTGAAATCACTAAAGATAATGGTGCTGTCATCTCTTTTTGAATACCATTTTCATGCCATGTTGTTTTCATTGACATGGAGTCTTTACCCACTGGAATGGCTAACCCCAAAGCAGGGCAAAGTTCTTCACCAACGGCTTTTACTGCGGCATATAACCCTGCGTCTTCACCTGCATGACCGGCCGCCGCCATCCAATTAGCCGACAATTTTATCCGTTTTATATCACCAATCTGGTTGCCTGCAATATTAGTTAATGCCTCACCAACTGCCAATCTGGCAGAGGCAGCAAAATCGAGTAAGGCTACCGGTGCTCGTTCTCCCATCGCCATTGCTTCACCATAATAACTATCTAAACTAGCAGATGTAACAGCACAATCGGCAACCGGAATCTGCCAAGGTCCAACCATTTGATCACGCGTTACCATCCCAGTTACCGAGCGATCACCAATGGTAATTAAAAAGGTTTTTTCTGCCACAGCGGGTAGATGAAGGACTCGTTTAATCGCATCAGCAATATCTATTTTTTCTAGCGCCAAATGATCACCGGTAGCCTGTTGTGAGGTGACATTACGTAACATTTTAGGCGTTTTACCTAGTAGCACATCTAGCGGTAAATCAATGGGATTATTGTTAAAATATTCATCATGCAAGACTAAATCTTGCTTAGCCGTCGCTTCACCAATAACGGCATAAGGCGCCCGTTCTCGCCGGCATAATGCCTCAAATAATGATAAACTTTCGGGTGCAATCGCTAATACATAACGCTCTTGAGATTCATTACACCAAATTTGTAACGGCGACATTCCCTGCTCATCGTTTAATATTTTGCGTAATTCAAACTGTCCGCCACAACCGCCATCACTCACTAGTTCAGGCATAGCATTAGACAATCCCCCAGCGCCGACATCATGAATAAATAAAATTGGATTGTTTTCGCCCAATTGCCAACAATGGTCAATTACTTCCTGGCAGCGTCGTTCCATTTCGGGATTATCACGTTGTACGGAGGCAAAATCTAAATTTTCGTCTGATTGACCGGAAGTCATTGATGAGGCAGCTCCCCCCCCTAAACCAATATTCATCGATGGACCACCTAATACGATTAATTTTGATCCGGGTGGAAATTCACCTTTTTGAATATGTTCCTTACGAATATTACCTATACCACCGGCTAACATGATTGGTTTATGATAACCGCGTAATTCCTTACCATTATGACTTTGCACTTCTTCTTCATAAGTGCGGAAATACCCAAGCAATGCCGGACGACCAAATTCATTATTGAATGCTGCACCACCTAAAGGACCTTCAAGCATAATATCTAATGCCGAAACAATACGATCAGGCTTACCAAAGTCCTCTTCCCATGGTTGCTCAAAATTCGGGATCCGTAAATTAGATACGGAAAAACCGACTAGGCCCGCTTTTGGCTTCGCTCCTCGACCCGTTGCACCTTCATCACGAATTTCACCCCCACTCCCCGTTGCCGCACCCGGCCAAGGTGAAATAGCAGTCGGATGGTTATGTGTTTCCACTTTCATCAAAATATCAGCATATTCTTGATGAAATCGATAGCTATTATTATCACTATCAGCAAAAAAACGCCCCACCATTGAGCCATCCATCACCGCTGCATTATCTTTATATGCTGAAGAGACAAACTCTGGTGTTTTTTCAAAGGAATTTTTAATCATTTTAAATAATGATTTCGTTTGCGGTTTTCCATCAATTATCCAATCAGCATTAAAAATTTTATGCCGACAATGCTCAGAATTTGCCTGCGCAAACATATACAGTTCAATATCACTCGGATTACGTTGTAATTGATTAAAACTTTCCAATAAGTATTCAATTTCATCGCTTGCTAGCGCTAATCCCAATTGTTTATTGGCTTCTTCCAATGCTTGGCGACCTTGCGTTAAAATATCAATTGTAGTTAATGGCGCTGGCTGCTGTAAGGAAAATAATTGTTCAGCATCCGCTAAATTCGTTAATACACTTTCCATCATACGGTCATGAATTAATGCACTGAACTCAGTGAATTGAGACTCTGTTAACAATTCACCTTCAATACAGTAAACAATCCCATGTTCAATTCGTCTAATCTGTTTTAAACCACAATTATGTGCGATATCGGTGGCTTTTGAAGACCATGGTGAAATTGTACCAATTCTTGGGATCACCACAAAAATCTGTCCAGTTAATTCCTGTTGTTCAGCATGAGGACCATAGCTTAATAACTGATTTAAGGTCAACTTTTCATCACGTTCTAATGGCGCAGATAAATCAACGAAGTGTACATATTCAGCATAAATTTTTTCAATAAGGAGGTGTTGATTATGACAAAGAGTAAGCAATTTATTTATACGAAAGGTCGATAATGCAGGTGAGCCACGTAAGATTTCCATAATAATTCTCTTTTATTAAGATTATAATCGGCTAACTGAAAATAGAGCATTAGTATAAATGAAAATGGTTAAAATTTAAATTATCTCTTCAGTGAAGTGAATGATAAATCATGACTTATTATCAGATTACTTTTCAGCAAAAACTATTATTTGACGTTCAATTTAACCTAGCATATGCTTTGGTAGCAATTTAGCTTTAAACCTTAAAGTTAGTATTTGCCTATAAATAAAAAATAGCTTCATATTAATTATTATCTGATACCACTAACGTTTAGCAAGGAAAAACTATGTTAATACTCCGTGCCAATGATATTCAGCAAATTTATACTATGCGCGATGCTATCGAAGCGGATAAACAAGCTTTGAAAAGTTACACTGAAGGACAAAGTGATGTCCCCTTACGTAACCATTTCCGTTCACAGCATGGGCAAACACTGATTATGCCAGCCCACATCAAAGATTTAGATATTTGTGGTTTAAAAGTCGTATCAATTTTCCCAGCTAATCCACAATTAGGCAAACCAGCCGTTCCCGCACAAGTTTTTATCCTTGAGCCACAAACAGGTGAAGTCTGTGCAATGATTGACGGTACTTATTTAACACAACTACGTACCGGAGCCGTACAAGGTGCCGCGACCGAATTATTGGCTAAAAAAGAGTGCGATAACGCAGTATTAATTGGTACTGGTGGGCAAGCTGCCTCACAGTTAGAAGCCATGCTAACCGTAAGAAAATTGAAAAATGTGGCAATTTATGGGTTAAATAAAGCTAAAGCTCAGCAATTTATCTATGATATGAATCATCGATTTGCCCATTTTGGTGCTAATATGTATTATTCCCAAAATCTTGATGCAGACATTGCCAAAGCCGATATTATTACAACTGTTACAACATCACATCAAGCAACCTTTAATGGTGCATTAGTACAAGCAGGTACACATATTAATGGAATCGGTTCTTACACACCCGAAATGCATGAAATTCCGGAAAACATTGTTAAACAAGCATCATTAAAAGTCCTAGATACGAAAGAAGGTGTATTTAGCGAAGCCGGTGATATTATTGACCCAATACAAGCTAACCTCGTTAAACCTGAAGAATTTATCGAACTAGGAGAATTAGTATTAAATAGACAATATGGGCGGCAAAATGATCAGCAAATTACACTCTTTAAAAGTGTGGGTACGGCAATATTAGATGTCTATGTTGGTTATGATATTTATTGCAAAGCAAAAGCCATGAATATTGGTATTAACATTTAATTAATTACAGACAAAATACAATGATTTTATAACCTTTAATAAGGTCTATTGATGGAAATTATGTCAAACTACTTTATAAAAATACTCACTATCGCTAGTGAGTTATGTCATTTTTTGATATTTATACCATAGCTAAGGTTGAGCGTGCCAATATAGGTTTTACATTTTTCTAAATGCGAAAAACAATTTAGTTTGGATCATACCTCAATTGGTATTTCAGATAGTTTTTAAAGGGTTATTCGTTAAGCCAAATTCGAACCAAGATATTAACCACTAAAATCAGCACTAGCAAAGCTAAGCGTACAGAATGTTTTCACTTCACTTGATACCTTTTTTATGAGAAAGGTTGATTCTATTCTGCCAATTAAATTTGCGTTTATTTGTTGCTAATGCTTAAGCCCATGTAGCGGTTGGACCGAGTTTAATCATTGAAACAATAACCCCTTACAAAAAAGCAATGCTGTGGGTATCGCTTTTATCATCGCTACCCTAAAGAGCACAGCCCCCCAAAACCGTCCAATTAAATTTAGATGAATAAACAATAAATTAGTTTAACAATAATAATATTTATTTCTAATATTAAACATAAAGCTTGAATGCCCATCAAAGATAAACTACGCTTTCGATTAATGGATTTAGATAACTATATTTAAACTAA